>NZ_JBSWUR010000007.1:0-249 GCF_056159165.1 Alteromonas sp. AWJ4_199 | reverse complement strand
CATCAATGGCATTTAAGCGAGGAGAATAACAACAACCTACAACGCTACTTAGCTGACTATCCGGTGTTAAAAACACTGTATGAGGTCAAACAGAAGCTCATCAGGTATATGCTGTTAAAGACTATGAATGAAAAACGAATGGAGCAGACATTACCGAGGTTCTTAGACTTGCTTGAACAGTTACATCACAGTCCACTTCGTACACTGGCCAAAACCTTAACTTCGTGGTTGCAACCTATCATCGCCATG
>NZ_JBSWUR010000006.1:0-864 GCF_056159165.1 Alteromonas sp. AWJ4_199 | reverse complement strand
GGCTCTTCATCATTAACGGGGGACATCCGCATTCATTAAACTGATTTTGCGAAGAATCATTTAATGGAGAGTACAGATGTCCCACGCAGGTACTATTTTAGGCATAAGTGAGTTAGAAATAGAACGTGTTCATCGACATGATTTTATTGAAGTGTGGGCAAAGCCCACTAAAAAGCCGCTATGCAAACATTGTGAGAGTCGACATTTACGCATAAAAGCCACACATAAGCGTACTGTGAAGCACACGCGCCAAGGTAATCAGGTGCTAACACTACATTTAAAGGTACCTAAGTATCACTGTCGATGCTGTGGTCGTTATTTCAGGCACCCTTTTGTTGGGATCCGGCCACGCTATCGGGCGTCGGAGTGCTTTCGCTTAGAAGTCTTTGAAGCGCACCACGGTGGTGTTACGCAGCGTGGTATCTCACGCACACATCGCATTAGTCCCACTACGGTAGAGCGTTGGTACCAATCACACATCAGCCAAAAATATAAAGAGATTATCAGTCGCCCCTGCCCAGAGATGCTGGGGATAGATGAACACTTTTTTACCCGTAAGAAGGGTTATGCGACGACGTTTGTAGATTTACGACATCGTAGTGTGTTTGATGTAAAACTGGGACGTTCTGAATTAAGTTTACGCTCGTACTTACGCCACCTTCCCAATAAAGAGAACGTTAAGCTCATCGCGATGGACTTATCGGAAACCTATCGTGGTATTGCCAAACGCTATTTCCCTAATGCTACGATAGTCGCTGACCGTTTTCATGTGGTGCGCTTGATAAACCATCACTTCTTAAAAGCGTGGCAGCAACACCACCCTGAAGGACGTAAGAATCGGGGTTTACTTAGTTTGATGCGACG
>NZ_JBSWUR010000005.1:0-61267 GCF_056159165.1 Alteromonas sp. AWJ4_199 | reverse complement strand
AGCGTTGTTTGAACATTAAGAAGACTTGATGGTGGGTCGTGCTGGATTCGAACCAGCGACCAATTGATTAAAAGTCAACTGCTCTACCAACTGAGCTAACGACCCATCAAGTGACACAAAGATAAGGAAGCAATTCAAATGATGGTGGGTCGTGCTGGATTCGAACCAGCGACCAATTGATTAAAAGTCAACTGCTCTACCAACTGAGCTAACGACCCATCATTTGATGCTAGGAGAGAAAGTGGTGGGTCGTGCTGGATTCGAACCAGCGACCAATTGATTAAAAGTCAACTGCTCTACCAACTGAGCTAACGACCCTTTCTTTCCTGTTGTTACCTGTGTCTTGGCAACGGCGGCATATAATACTCAGATTTTTATTCGACGCAACCCATAACGTCCTTTTATTTTCATTTTTCTGTCAAATTACGACTAAACGGTCAAAATGAAAACAAATCGCTGGGTATTTATACCAGTACTAAATGAGTTTAGTCAGGTTTCTACGAAATACAGTGAAATTTAGTGCAGAAGTTTTATGCACTCTAAATGGAATTTTTTGAAAAAAACTTTTCTCTAACTCATAAAAAAGCCTCTTTAAAAGAGGCTTTGTTCATTACAAGTTATTTAACCGAGATTCAGCGAGGCGCTTTGCTGAAGAATCTGGATATTCATTTACAACTTGTTGAAATAGCTGGCGAGCTGTTGAACTGTCTCCCGTTCGCTCAGCAATGACACCTAGTTTTAATAAGGCGTCAGGACGCTTAGCAGAATCGGTAAAGCGATTAGCTACAATATTAAATTGCTCACTTGCTTCGCTCCACTGCTGCTTATTAAACAACAGTTGCCCTAACCAATAGTGCGCATTTGGCGCATAACCACTGTTGGGAAAGCGTGAAATGAACGATTGAAACGCAGGAATCGCTTTATCGTACTCACGAGACTTAAGGATCAAATTCACCGCATTCTCGTAGGCTTCATCTTCACCTGCTTGCGGTGCTTGCGTTGGTGTAGGTGCTGTTGGAGAGCTTACAGAGCCCGAATCAACACCGGCACTAGGCATGGCACTACCTTGTAGCGAGCCACTTTGCTTAAGTGCTTCTACGCGTTTATCTATTTCAAGGTAAAGCTCACGCTGACGCTCAAGTACTTTTTGCAGTTCATTGGTATTAACCTCAACCGCACCACGCAGCTGGTCGACCTCCATTTGCATGTTATCTAACTGCGTTTGCAACCTGTGCTGCATTTCAGTTCGACTCTTAACAATACGCTCAAGCACTACAATACGCTGCTCTAATTCACTGCCGCCATTGGCGTCTACCACAGGCGCTTGCGCAAATGCGGTAGAAACAGCAAGGGCGGCACATAAAGTGACGCCCATTTTTAATGTCTTATTCGTAAGAATAGTCATTAGCGGTAAACAACCACTCCGCGACGGTTTTGAGCAAATGCATACTCAGTAGAACCCATCACTGCTGGTTTTTCTTCGCCGTATGAAACTACTGTTACTTGGCTGCTGCTTACGCCAGCATTAAGTAGGTAAGTTTCAACAGACTGTGCACGACGTTCGCCTAGCGCAATGTTGTACTCTGGCGTACCACGGCTGTCAGTGTGACCTTCAATAGTCACTTTAGTGCTTGGGTTTTTCACCAAGAACGCCGCGTGCTTGTCTAGAATACGCTGAAACTCTGGCTTAATGCTTGAGCGGTCAAAGTCAAAGTAAACGGTTTGTTCGTTCTTCAGCGCTTCCATTTCTTGCTGAACCATTTCTTCCTGACGCTTCATACGCTGTGCAGCTTCTGCTTTAACGCGCTGTGCTTCTGCTTCACGTGCTTCCGCTTCCGCAGCCGCTTGTTCTTGAGCAAGACGGTTACGCTCTGCTGCCAATTCTTCTTCGCTAGGGCCTGAAGAACATGCCATCATTGTCACTACTGGCAATGCGATAATGAAGCTCTTCATCACTTTATTCATTTGCATCCTACTAATCCTTAAATTTTATTGTTTAGTCGTTAAATTGTTAGAACAAAAATGGTGACCAACTTGGCGATTTAACTTGCCCATTGGCTGCTGGTAACCTAGCTTTAAAACGCCCATCTAAAGAAACCAGTGACAACACTTGGGTCCCCTCGTGAAGGGTGCTGTATATAATCATGCTTCCGTTCGGCGCTACGCTTGGTGATTCATCTAAGTACGTCCGTGTCAGTACTTGAGGTGATCCACCATCCAAAGACTGCTTCGCAATGTGATAGTTCCCATTAGTTTGGTTAACCATGATCATTTGCTTGCCGTCAGGGGTTAGCGTACCGCCAAGGTTCTGTTCACCTACAAAGGTAACGCGCCTTACTTTCCCAGAATTTAAATTTACGCTATATATCTGGGGTTTACCACCCCGTTCCGAGCTAAATATTAAACCGCTGCCATCGGGTAGCCATGCAGGCTCCGTATCAATCGCTCTATTGCGTGTAACTCGGCGAAGATTTTTTGTCGCTAAGTCCATCACATAGAGTTCAGGGTTTCCATCTTTCGACAAAACCATAGCAAGTTGCTTGCCATCTGGTGAAAACGTAGGACTACTGTTTATTCCTGGAAAATCAGTAATACGTGTACGTTCACTGGTGTAAATATCTTGAATGAATATTTGCGGTCTACGGTTTTCAAAGCTTACATAGGCTAGCTTCTCACCGTCAGGTGACCATACTGGCGACATAAGTGGCTCAGGAGACGACAGCAGACGGGTTTCGTTCTCGCCATCATAATCTGCAATCACTAATTGATAAGGCTTATCCACGGTGTCGCGGTCGCGAACAATGACATAAGCAATTTTCGTTAAAAATGCACCGCGAACACCGGTTAATTTTTCATAGACAATGTCGCTAATTCGATGCGCATACTGGCGAAAATCTCGGCCGTTGATCACTGCCTGACGGGCAGCTAGTACGTGATCATTACTCGATACCAAATTGCCGTCTTTGAGTACTTTAGCTTGCCCATTGTCAACTTGCCCTTTAAGTACATCAATCAACTCATAGGATACAAGGTAACGGTCGCCTCCTTGTGGCTCAATACTTCCCACTAATACAGTATCGACTCCAAGTGTCGCCCATGCTGTGTATGACACTTGCTCAGCGGTTTCTGGGTACTGTGGCATTTTATCGACAGATACCGGATTAAACTTACCACTACGCATTAAGTCGGCCATCACCACTTTAGAAATATCGCCAGGCATACTGCCCTGACCTTTCCATTTAAATGGCACAACCCCGATTGGACGTGCACTATCTACGCCCTCGGTTATCACAATTTCTAAGGATGCAAATACTTTGACACTAAAGGCCATCGTAATAAGCGCTATCCATAAACCTAGTTTTTTCATACCACTATAATTCCACTTTTAAAGTAATGTCTTTTAACTGCTCGTAAACGTCTGGCGCTTCAGATACCGGTAACTTTTCAGCCCTGCGAACCGCGCTTTCAGCCGCTCTACACAGCGCGTCATTGCCGCCGAGTACGCGAATACTCGTCACAAACCCTGTCGTTGCTAACCGAATATTCAATCGACAGGTTTTACCTTGATAGCTGTCGTCTGAATACAAGTTGCGTTTAATGGTTTGCTGAATAAGCGCGGTGTAGCGCTCGACTTCAGTAAGTACCTGTTTTCGCCTACGTTCTTGCTGTGCAGCTCGCTCTTGCGCTAACTGCTCTTGCATGATCCTTTCCATTTCAGCGCGTTCAGCTGCTTCTTTTTTCTTTCGCTCAGCCTCAGCTTTCGCTTTTGCTTCGCGCTCCTTACGCTCTTGTTCCTTCTGCGCTGCTAAGCGCTCCAAGTCTTTCTGACGTTTCGCTTCAGCCGCTTCTGCTTCACGCTTTTCTTTCGCACGCTTTGCTGCTAGCTGCTGGCGCTTTTTCTCTGCCGCGGCTTCTGCTTTTCTTTGCTTTTCTTGCTCTTCGGCTCTTGCTTGAGCTTCAGCTTGTGCCTGCTCCCTTTTTTGATCCGCAATCGCTTGCGCATCAATAAAGGTTGCTTCTATTACAGGCGCATTTGACGGCATACTCGGCAGAGGTTCAGGAGAAAAACTGACGCTAATTAGCAACAGTGCAGCAATAAAAAGATGCAAACCTATAGATTTGTAAAGCCCGATTTGTTCTGGGCTTATCCCACTGGCTTGCTTGGCACTTTTGCCGTTCTTTTTATCACCACTTACACCGTTACTCGCGTTGTTTGAGTGGATAGCGGTTGACGTGCTTTTCGACACTTCAGGTTTCGACATATCTATATTACTCAACCGGATCCGTCATTAACCCCACTGAAGGCACACCCGCTTGCTGTAATAACACCATTAGCTGTATCACTTCGTTATACGCTACTTGTCCATCGCCTTTAACCACTACGGGCGTGTTGGGCTCTTTGGTCAATTGTGCTTTTACAATAGCGCCAAGCTCATCTTCGCTAATTGGCGATTCTTGGTCTTCTCCTACATTAAGGAAGTAGCGACCTTTAACATCCACTGACGCAATAATAGGTGGTGTATCTTCCTGCTCTATCGGGTTGGCACTGGCTTTAGGCAAATCTACCTTTACCCCTTGAGAAATAAGCGGCGCCGTTACCATAAAGATAATAAGCAATACCAACATCACGTCGATGTAAGGCACTACGTTTATCTCTGATACGGGCCTGCGGCGTTTTCTTACATACATAACAAGTCCTCCGTTTGGAATGTAAACGCTTAGGCTTGTTGTTGTGCTTGCGCAGCAACGGCTTGGCGGTGAAGAATTGCAGAGAACTCTTCCATAAAGTTGCCGTAGCTATTTTCTAGCTTCTCAACTTGGTGGCTGAAACGGTTGTATGCGATTACAGCTGGGATAGCTGCGAATAGACCAATAGCGGTTGCAATAAGCGCTTCTGCAATACCAGGTGCAACCATTGCAAGGGTAGCTTGCTGCACTTCACCTAGTGCGATGAAGGCATTCATGATCCCCCACACAGTGCCGAATAGACCGATGTAAGGACTAATTGAGCCCGCCGTGGCTAAAAAGGGTAAACGACTTTCTAATTCTTCGACTTGGCGAGACATAGAAACACGCATGGCACGATATGTACCGTCAACAATGCCGTTGGTGGCAGTGTTAGATTTGCGTAGGCGAACAAACTCTTTAAAGCCTGAGCAAAAGATGCTGCCCATGCCTGTTAGGTTAGTTCTGGCGGAAAGTTCTTGATAAAGACGATTCAGGTCAGCACCCGACCAAAACTTGTCTTCAAACTGACGCATTTCGTTACGCGCAGCCGACAGAGCTTTACTTCGTTGAAATATAAATGTCCAAGACGCGACTGAAACGCTTAATAGTAGAAGCATAACAAGTTGAACAATAAAGCTTGCTTGTAAGAACAAGCCAATAAAAGTGAGATCAGATGACACGCGAAATTTCCCCTAACAAAGTACGTGGTAATCTTTTTGGCTTCATTACAGCCAAATCGACGCAGGCAACCTTAATATTTCCAGATACTAAGGTAACGCCTTGTTCATTTTTAATATTTTGTTGAAACGTCATACTAGCGCCTTTTAATTCTACAACGCGAGTTTCAATACTCAACAGTTGATTGAACCGTGCAGGCGCATAGTTATGCATTTCAACGTGTTTGACGACGAAAGCGATGGATTGTTCCATTAGCGTGTCTTGTTCAAAACCTAGCTCGCGAAGCCACTCTGTACGGGCTCGTTCCATAAACTTTAGGTAATTCGCATAATAGACGATACCGCCTGCGTCGGTATCTTCGTAATACACTCTTACCTGATGTAAATGCATAACTATTCCTTCACCTAAAAATTTAATAATCCAAAGCGGAGTTAAAATAACTAATTAGCGCGACAAAATGCAGAACAAAAACACTCCACAAGCCCCACCAAAGCTAACATTTAATCAAAAGTAAACCAATATTAAACACCCAGTTAACACATTAATTTTTCTAATCCAAAACAACAATTTTACTCAATTGTAGTTTTTTCTGCTCTCCCTATAATGCACAGCATCAGTCGTACAGAGCGTGATGGTGCTTAGCACGGTCATGCAAGAGTTATTCTCCTGTTAGACATGAGTTCCCTGGATTTATTTCCTTCAACACTTGTTGTTTTAGCCCGCTCAATGAGCGGGCTTTTTTTTGCCTGTAATTTAGCATCTTTACAAAACAAAATATTGGCGGCTCATGCTTAACTTGCACTACGCAATAATTCGCTATCCACTTTCAATGCTCTGAACTGACGGCTTCCCCCTTACGAGCATTTTCTTGTAGCGTTTGAAACGGCTTCTGTATTTTCTGTGTTGCCAAAAAAAGCCCAGCAATCCTGCTAGGCCTTTAAAACGAATCTGAACCTTCTTACAAAGGGACGGTAAATTATTCAGACGGAGCGAAGCCAAAGTGAAGATAGGCTCGCTGAGACACAATACGGCCTCGAGGCGTGCGCTGTAAAAAGCCCTGTTGAATAAGGAAGGGTTCAATCACGTCTTCTATGGTTTCTTTCTCTTCACCAATGGCCGCAGCCAAATTGTCTAAGCCTACTGGCCCACCATCAAACTTTTCGATAATAGCTGTAAGCAATTTGCGGTCCATGTAATCGAAACCTTCTTTATCAACGTCAAGCATATCCAGTGCCTTCGCTGCCGTATCGGCTCCCACCGTGCCGTCTGCTTTAATTTCTGCGTAGTCTCGAACACGGCGTAACAAACGATTAGCAATACGCGGCGTGCCACGCGAGCGACGTGCAACTTCTTGCGCACCTTCATCGTTCATGTCTAAATTCAGATAGCTCGCACTTCTTGCCACAATACTGGTAAGGTCTTTTACGTTGTAAAACTCAAGGCGTTGAACAATACCGAAACGGTCGCGTAATGGCGACGTTAGCGAGCCTGCGCGGGTGGTAGCACCTACCAGCGTAAAAGGAGGAAGGTCTAGCTTAATTGAACGGGCGGCAGGCCCCTCGCCTATCATAATATCAAGCTGGTAGTCTTCCATGGCAGGATAAAGAATTTCTTCTACCACTGGACTTAAGCGATGTATTTCGTCTATGAACAAAACATCATTGCGCTCAAGATTGGTAAGCAGTGCAGCCAAGTCGCCAGCTTTCTCAAGCACAGGGCCTGACGTGGTTTTAATGTTCACGCCCATTTCATTTGCGACAATATTGGCAAGCGTGGTTTTACCCAGTCCTGGCGGACCAAAAATAAGTAGATGGTCTAGCGCATCGTCGCGATTACGCGCAGCTTGAATAAAAATTTCCATTTGCTCACATACGTGAGGCTGCCCCGTATAATCTTCCAGCATTTTAGGGCGAATGGCGCGGTCGATGACCTCGTCTTCGGTGCTTGCTTCAGGCGTAATCAGTCTGTCGGCTTCAATCATGATAGTTCTACTTTAAACGGTGACGTGAAGACAGGCAGACTAATAACCGCTGTCTTCGTTGAGCGCCATTATATGGCCGCTTTTAATGATTCGCGAATAAGGGCTTCGCTTTCCATGCCCTCTTTATATACGCTGTCGACTAACTTGCTCGCTTGAGCAGGTTTATAGCCTAGTGCAATAAGCGCGCTTTGCGCTTCTTCCCGAGCGTCGTTTACAGCAACAATAGTGTTGGTGGATAACAAGTCGCCACTTGGGGGCGGTACAGCAATACTCTGCGCCTTACCAAATTTTGCTAAGCGGTCTTTAAGCTCTACCACTAAACGCTCTGCGGTTTTCTTACCTATACCCGGTAAGCTGACGAGCGCAGAAACGTCTTCATTTTGTACGCTCGCCAAGAACTGGCTTGCCGACATTCCAGATAAAATAGCAAGGCCTAACTTCGGGCCTACACCATTGGCTTTGATCAATTCTCTAAAAAGCCCTCTTTCCATTTTATCAGCAAAACCAAACAGTAACTGGGCGTCTTCACGAACCACAAAGTGTGTGTACACCACCACTTCTTCACCCACCGCGGGAAGCTGGTAGAAACTGGTCATAGGCATGTGAATTTCGTAGCCAACGCCGGCTACATCTACAAGAATTTCTGGAGGCTGTTTCTCAGCCAACGTACCGCGAATTCGTCCAATCATGAATTATCTCTGTAAAAGCGTGAGCTTCGAGCAGTGTTAGCGCAAACGACCACGAACGGTTTTTCGGGCTTGCCCTGCCATGTTTATCAGGCTCTGTTCGGTGTGTGCATGACACAAGGCAACGGCTAATGCATCGGCAGCATCGGCCTGTGGCGTGCCGCTTAAGCTAAGCAGGTGTTTTACCATGTGCTGAACTTGCGTTTTATCTGCGCCACCTTTTCCAACTACCGACTGCTTAATTTGCCTTGCGCTGTATTCAGCAACAGGAAGTTGCGCTTGGGTGGCTGCAACAATCGCGGCACCTCTAGCCTGACCAAGCTTCAGCGCTGAATCAGGGTTTTTCGCCATAAATACTTGCTCAATAGCAAACTGGTCGGGTTTATATTGACGAATAATATCGCCAACACCGGTAAAAATATTTGCAAGGCGAGAAGGCAAATCTGCCGTTCCAACGCGAATGCATCCGCTTGCTACATACACCAGTTTACCTTGCTTGCGTGCAATTAAACCGTAGCCTGTGATCCGAGAACCTGGATCTATACCCAGTATAACCATTAAGGCACACTCGGTACAAACAAAGATACCGCTTCTTTATTAGAGGGAGACCATAAACGCGCCAGTGCTTCGTCTTTCGACACCCATTCGTACTGCAAGTGCTCTGTTAAGACAATGGGCAAATCGCTGTTTATTTGAAGGGAAAATACGTGCTCTGTATTGTGCACAGTACCTGGGGGATAACGGTGTAGCCAACGGCTACGAATTTCATATCGGTTTTGCTTATCGTGGTCGTTAACCACAAAACCGTGTGCTTTGGCATCGATGCCAATTTCTTCACACACTTCACGATATGCCGTTTCTAAGGGTAACTCCCCCTCTTCTAACGCGCCGGTTACCGACTGCCAAAAGGTGGGGTCGTCTTGTCGTTGCAAAAGCAGCACTCGGTAGTGTTGGTCGTACAACACTACCAGTGCAGATTCAGGCTTCTTATACGCCATAAATTACGATTGCTTTTTCACCGTTGCAATAGCGAGCTCTTCAAGCTGCTGTGGGTTTGCAGGGCTAGGCGCCGATGTTAACGGACATGCCGCTGTGGTGGTTTTAGGGAATGCCATCACGTCACGAATAGACGTCGCGCCAGTCATAAGCATTACCAGACGGTCCAGACCAAACGCAAGACCTGCATGCGGCGGCGCACCAAAGCGCAGCGCGTCAAGCAAGAAGCCAAACTTGTTCTTCGCTTCTTCATCGTCAATGCCAAGAATGTTGAATACCGTAGACTGCATGTCTTCATTGTGAATACGTACAGAACCACCGCCTAATTCAACACCGTTCAATACCATATCGTAAGCGTCAGATAAGGCTTCAGCTGGGTTAGCTTTAAGTTCTTCTGGCGTTAAACCACGTGGTGCGGTAAACGGGTGGTGAATAGCATGTAGCTGACCGTCAAATTCTTCAAACATTGGGAAGTCAACAACCCAAAGTGGTTTCCACTCGCCTTCAAGAAGCTCAAAGTCTTCACCAAGCTTAAGACGAAGTGCGCCCATCGCTTCGGTAACCACAGTGTAGCTGTCTGCACCGAACAATAAAATATCGCCACTTTGTGCGCCAGTGCGCTCTAGCATGGCGTTAGTGATGTCTTCCGTTAGGAATTTAAGAATTGGCGACTGCAGGCCTTCAAGACCAGCACCGGCATCGTTAACTTTAACCCATGCTAGGCCTTTCGCGCCGTAAATACCTACAAATTTGGTGTAGTCGTCAATTTGCTTGCGCGAAAGCGACGCGCCACCTGGTACGCGAATAGCCGCAACGCGACCTTTAGGGTCGTTGGCTGGGCCGCTGAATACTTTAAAGTCAACGTTAGCAAGCAAGTCTGCAACGTCGGTTAACTCTAACGGGTTACGCAGGTCTGGCTTGTCGCTACCAAAGCGCGTCATGGCTTCTTTGTACGTCATGCGCGGGAAGTCGCCAAGGTCAACGTTTAGCATTTTGTTGAACAAGTCGCGGATCATGCGCTCGGTAATAGACATTACGCCATCGGCATCTAAGAACGTGGTCTCAATATCGATTTGGGTAAATTCTGGCTGACGGTCGGCACGTAAGTCTTCGTCGCGGAAGCACTTAACAATTTGATAGTAACGGTCCATACCCGACATCATCAGAAGCTGTTTGAAAAGCTGTGGCGATTGCGGAAGTGCAAAGAACTCACCTTTGTGCGTGCGGCTTGGCACTAGGTAGTCACGTGCACCTTCTGGCGTTGCCTTAGTAAGAATAGGTGTTTCAATATCAAGGAAACCTTCTTCTTCTAGGAAACGACGTACAGCACCGGTTACTTTTGCACGGAACTGTAAACGCTTGCTCATTACAGGACGGCGAAGGTCTAGATAACGATAACGAAGGCGCTGTTCTTCTGAGTTTTCTTGGTTCCAGTCTAGTGGAAGCACGTCAGATTTGTTGATCACTTCAAGGCCTGTGCCTAGGATCTCAATCTCGCCAGTGCGCATGTCTTTGTTTACTTGACCTTCAGGGCGCGCGCGTACTTTACCCGTTAGCTTTACACAGAATTCACTACGCAACGTGTTAGCTACAGATAACACGTCTGGTAAATCTGGGTCGAACACCACTTGTACGATACCTTCGCGGTCGCGTAAGTCGATGAAAATTACACCGCCTAAATCGCGACGCTTATTAACCCACCCGCAAAGGGTAACTTCTTGTCCAATGTATGATGAATCGATATTCCCACAGTAATCTGTGCGCATGGTCCTTGACCCCTGATGTTTTTCTCTTGCTTCGCATGCAGTGAATTGGCGTTCAAAACCGCTCATTTTTGGGCTTAAGACTTTGCCAAAAATCGCGTAAACTTGCTGGCCAATTAGCTGGCCCGCCCACAGCATGCATAATGTAATGATTTAAAGGCCGCATAGTATAAACAAATGCTTGATAAAGCCCAATGACAAATATGCACAAATCAGCCATATCACAAGGAAATCTCTATATTGGATTGCCAATGTGGCAACACAGCCATTGGCCAAGCACCTGGTTCGCTAATTATCCCAAGTCTGATAATGGATTGTCGCTGTATGCCAAGGAGTGTAATACGGTTGAAGGGAATACCACATTTTACTCTCTTCCCCACCAAGACGCTGTAGCGAGATGGTGCGATTCAGTACCCGACCACTTCAGGTTTACTTTCAAGTTTCACCAAAACATTACGCATGTACATCAATTACAGCATTGTGATGAAGAGGTTGCCCAGCAGCTTGCTTTATTAAGCCCGCTAAAAGAAAAACTAGGAGTAATGATGCTGCAACTGCCTGCTTCTTTCGGGCCAGAAAAGCTGCCCGTTCTGGATACTTTTTTAGCGAGGTTACCCCAAGAATTAAACGTAGCGGTTGAAGTGCGCCACTTGGCATTTTTTGCAAAGGGGGATGAGGAAAAGGCGCTTAACCAACTTTTGATCCGCCACAGTGCGAATAGAATCATTATGGACACCCGAGCGCTTTTCACTGGCTCTTTAGATGCAGGGGGAGCAAATAGACGAGCAATACTAGAGGAAGTGCGAGAGAAAAAGCCGCGAGTTCCCGTGAACGTTATCGCTACTGGCCATACTCCCATTGTGCGTTTTGTCGGGAACGATGTGGATGACGACAACGACCGCTGTTTGTTACCTTGGGTGAAAAAAGTGAAGATTTGGCAAAGTGAAGGAAAAGACGTGTACTTTTTTTGTCACCGCCCCGACAACAAAGATGCTCCCTGGCTAGCGCAGCAGTTTATCGATTTGTATAACAACGATAACCCATCACTTGTGCTAAATAACCTGTCTATTAAAAGCCAGCCCGAACAGAATGCACTGTTTTAATGACAAGCCAATGGCATTGGCCGATTAATATTTTTTTAATAGATAGCGTTTTTCTAATTCAACGGTAAACTACTGCTCTTATCTACTTTGGTACTACACCATTATTTACCGTGAAATAACCGCAATGAACCATGAATATGAGAAAGCGCGTATTGCTGCGCTTGAATCGCTAGATATATTAGATACTTCCCCAAGCGAACAACTTGACGAACTTACCAAAACTGTACAAGAAGAATTTAGTGCAAAAACTTGCTTGGTAAGCCTTGTTGCAGAAGATCGCCAATGGTTTAAGTCTCGCCAGTGTATGGATGCTACCGAAACACCGCGTAATATCTCGTTTTGCACCTACGCGATAGCCGAAGAAGAGTACTTAATTGTTCCCGACGCAAAAGCCGATAAGCTATTTGCTAATAACCCGCTAGTCACTGGAAACCCTTTTATTAGAGCGTATGCAGGTGTCATTTTGCGCAATAAAGACGGATACGAGTTGGGAACGTTATGCCTTCTGTTTGATGAACCACGTAACTTTACGGTACCTGAGATAGAAAGCTTAAAAAACCACGCCCGCACAGTTGAAGCCATTATTTTTTCAGAGCACCTTCCAGCATAACTTCAGCCCTACGCTTTTTGTATCGCAAAACAAAAACGCATCACTAAAAAGTGATGCGTTTAAAAACTCTCTAAGCTCGACTATGTCTATCTGAAATCAGCTGCGTCTAGCTCGTGCTTTTTCATAAGCTTGTGCATGTCAGTTCTATTTCTACCAGCAAGCTCCGCCGCCCGCGTTACGTTGCCGTCGGTCATTTTAAGCAGCTTATGCAAGTATTGCTGTTCAAACGCGTCTCTAGCCTCTGTAAGCGTTGGCCAGCTTTGTTTAGTAGCAGACAAGGCCTGTTCTACTAGGTGGAGCGGAATCACAGGCGTTTGCGTTAACGCAACACACTGCTCGACCACATTCACAAGCTGACGTACGTTACCTGGCCAAGATGAGGTTACTAGCTGTTGCATAGCGTCATCAGAAAATTGGCTTACATTCACGCCATGACGCTGCGCACTTTGCTGCAGCAGCGAGCGAGCCAAAAGTGGAATATCTTCACTTCGCGATTTCAGCGACGGAAGTTTTAGGTTCACCACGTTTAGACGGTAATATAAATCTTCGCGGAAGGTGCCTTCTTCCATTTCTTTGTGCAAGTCTTTATGCGTTGCAGAAATGATACGCACATCGATGTCTACGTGCTTGCTGCTACCTACTGGACGAATTTGGCGCTCTTGTAATGCACGCAACAGTTTTACCTGTAGCGTCATCGGCATATCGCCAATCTCATCCAAGAACAAGGTACCGCCGTCGGCTTCTCTAAACAGACCTGGGTGAGCAGCTACAGCACCGGTAAACGCACCTTTAGCATGCCCAAATAGCTCCGACTCAAGTAAGTTTTCTGGCAATGCTCCGCAGTTAATCGCTATAAATGGCTTGTCGCTACGGTTACTGGCCTTATGAATTGCATTAGCGAGCAACTCTTTACCGGTTCCGCTTGCGCCGCTAATAAGTACCGATACTTCTCTCTGCGCAATACGAAACGCTTGGTCTAGTACGTTTAGCATTTCCGGTGAGCGAGTAATGATGTCTTTCGCCCAATCCCCCGGCTGTGCAGCCTGAGATTGACTTAACGCTTTTTGCAAGAGCGTACGCAGCTCATCGTGATCCACTGGTTTCGGTAAGAAACCAAATACCCCGCGCTGCGTGGCCGCTACTGCATCAGCAATGGTTCCGTGGGCCGTCATTAAAATTACAGGAATGTCTTTTCTGATCCCCATTATTTCTTCGAACAAGCTTAAGCCATCTAGACCCGGCATGCGCAGGTCACTTAAAACAACGTCATAATTGTCGTTTTGAAGCTTTCTTAACGCCGATTGACCGTCTTCCACTGCGGTCACCTCATAACCTTCGCCTTCCAGACGAATGGTTAATAAGCGCAATAAGCTTTTATCATCATCAACCAACAATAAGTTAGGGTTACTACTCGCCTTCTCGCTCACTGTTGTGTACTCCTGTTTTTGTCCATCAATGTTGCTTCTATTTGCAACAGTTCTTCTAATTTTTTACGCAGATTAACGGCTTCTTGCTCTAGTGCCTTAACTTTCTCTCCACGAGATGTATTTTCTTGTTCCAACACAACCATTGCAGACTCAAGCTCCATTATCTGGTTGTTTTGCGAAGCTGCAATAACATTAACTACTTCTTGGGCTTCTACCGTGAATGCGCCCGCGATATCATTTAATGCTAGTTGTGCGCGCAACCTATCTTGATAAGGGGTGTCAGTGGGCAGTGTTAAAATATAAGCATGGATGGTATCAAACGCTGAATCCCCTAATGCTTTTAAAGCCTGCTTACGCTCCATCCAAGGTTGGTTGGCTGCAGCAATCCACGTATTAAGCCAATAAGCCGCATCACAATTGTGTTCGAAAACAGGGGGCGGCTCGTTAAACAAACAGATACCACGTTCTATTTTTGTTACAGGTGTCACTTCTTCTGGCTCACCCGTGTTGCTGCTGTTTCTGGTTAAACTCTGACATCCTGTCAGTACCAGTAAGGCAACAATTAAACCACTTATTCTCATTTTATTTTTCCTGTTGCGGAATGGTCACTCTAAAGCAAACATCGGCATAGTCTACATCTACCACTTTTACATCACCATGCATTAGTCGAGCGCAATCGGCAACAATTGATAATCCTAACCCCGTTCCGATAACATTGTCGTTTCTTGGCTCGGTCCCGCGGATAAAAGGTTCAAACAGCGTGTGTACTGATTCCGGCGCTATGCGTTTTCCTCTGTTGGCGACGTCCAGTACAAGATTATCACTTTCAGTATAAAGGCTAATATTTATCGGCCGTCCAACTGCTCCATGTGCTACAGCATTGGACACTAGGTTATCAAGTATTCTTCTAAATAATTCCTCGTCTACATTTATTGAAGATGAGGAGATATTCACGTCTACCTCTCTATCTTGAATGGCAAGTGCGTAATCCTCTAAACAGGCTTCAACTAATTTATTTGCATTACTTTCAACAATTTTAGGCTGCGCTTGTTGTAGTAGCAGATTGTAGTCGAGTAGTTTCTCAACCAGAGTATTAAGACGCTGGGTACTTGCAGTAAGTAATGTCAGTACCTCTCGTTGAGCGTTATTTAATTCGCCTACCACGTTTTCTGATAACAAACTGCACCCTTCTTTAATGCTTGCTAGGGGTGTTTTTAGTTCGTGTGCGGCATGCCTTAATAGTGCGGTTCTGATGTGTTCTAACTGCTGTAGGCGATCATAAAGCCAATGTAAATCCTTCTCGACATCAATAAGCTCTCTCGGTGCCTGCTTAGACAACGGAGGAAGCTCACCATCGCTGCGCGCCATAATCCGGATAATCTTTTTGAGGTTATTAACGGGGTTTACAATCAGCTGGCTTCCCAGCAAGATAAGAAGAAATGACACACTAACCAGCATTGCAGTAGACCATGCTTGTTTTGCCTGCATGGCATTGAGGTCGTCCTGTTGGACCTTTACCCGCTCTGTAATAGCCGATTCTACATCGTCCCGTAACTGTTCAACACTATCTCCCACCGAAGCTAAATACGCATTGAGCAGAAGTTGATCTTCAATGGCGCGATATTCAGCGAGTTGATTGAGTTGCTCGGATAGGCGAGAACAAGTTGCAGGCACGGTAAGCGTTTGGCATAAGTTATCTGCCGCAACAGCAAACTGGTCTATTGCATTGTCAGAAAGTTGAGCAACCCTATCATTACGTAAAACGGCAAACTGCCTAATGCTGCGCTCCACATCAACTACAGCATTGTCTAGGCGCTGCATGTCACTTACAACATCAACCACAAAGCGCGTTTCGAGGGTGGTCATTTGACCTACTTTGGCTAAGTCACTTTGACTCTGCCAAAGAAGCGCAATAAGAGGAATAAGGGCCAGTACAAAACTACCTAGCGTCAACTGCCTTAGTGAACCAAGTTGTACCAAGCGTTCACCAAACGAAACCTTGTTTATCAGAACCTTACCCTCTTAAATATATTATTTTATCTACTCACTTGTGGTGAGATTTTCATTTCCTGGCGTCAGCTTGCTTTTTGCCATCTCTGTTTCAGAAAGCTTGCCGTCTTCGTTGTCGTCAATAAGTCCAAAGTTACGCAGTAGCCCTGTATGTCTAACTGCTTCTTTAAGTGAAATTAGACCATCTTTATCTACGTCTAATTTATGTATAAGCGAACGCGCTGGTGTAGCATGCGCATCGGCTACTGAAATAGCCTGTACGGCTGCAACAGCACAAAGTGCTAAGAAAACTTTTTCGAGACGTTTCATCATGAATCCTCCGCTAAACGCTTTTTAAATTCCTTCTCAATTCGACAATCGCTAATCTCCGTTGGTTACCAGCAATCAGTCATATGGATGTTACCATTAGTCTTCAATTAACCACTATATTTAATGAACTCAAACTGGTTATGCGATTTTCAGACCAAGATAAAAATCAACAATAAAAACAGAAGGTTAAAAGCATACACATTAGATTCTAGTCTGTAATCAAAAGCCAGGTGTTGCAATAAAGAAACACTGAGCGTGAACATATGTCGGCATCAATCCGACATCTTATTGCTAGCTTCAATAGAATTGCTCAGCCTTGTATTGGCAAGGGGAAGCGATGAGCTCATTGATAGGAATAGGTTTGCTGAACATGAACCCCTGAACATTGTCACAACCGTGCTCAATCAGATAGCGCCATTGTTCAAGATTTTCTATCCCTTCCGCACAAACAGAAAGTGATAGGCGTTTTGCTAAGTCAATGATAGCACCTGTCACCAGTCGACTGCGCTCTGAAGATTGGATTTCCGTTACAAACTGTCTGTCGACTTTAAGGGTATCAATATTAATTTGAGTAAGATAACTCAAAGAGGAATAGCCCGTACCAAAGTCATCAAGCGCAATCGCACATCCCATATTGCTTATGCGTCTGAAAAACTTATTGGAGAGCGAAAAGTTTTCAAGGTACGCACTTTCGGTAACTTCAAATTCGATATTCTCTGGGTTTACGTCATAAAGCATAAAGGTATTGTAGATATGATCAAACAGTTGATTACTTCTCAAATCATGGCCGGATAAATTAATAGAAGCCCTGAAAGCGCCTGTAGCCCAGCGTTTAAGATCGGGCATATCCATACACACACGATTGATGACCCATCGTGTTATGCCAGTAATCTTTCCGCCTTGTTCCGCGATTGGGATAAACTCATTAGGCATTACAAGGCCAAACTCAGGGTGCTGCCAACGAATCAATGCTTCAGCGCCAATTACATCGCCGTTGTTGTTTACTTTAACTTGGTAATAAACGACAAACTCATCGTTCGTTATGCCTTGTTCTATACCATTAGCTAGGTGCAGTTTACGCTTGTGAGATTCCACCATATCTGGCGTGAATAGCGTGTAGCTCCCCCTTCCCTTTGCTTTTGAACGATACATGGCAAGATCAGCGTTGCTCATAAGTTCGCTTAAATCATAACCGGCATCTGAAGCTGTAGCCACACCTACACTCAAGCCCACAGTAAGCGAAAGTCCTCTGAGCTCAAAGGGCTCGTCGAAGGATGTGATTAATCGCGTAGCTAAACTCTTTGCTTGATCTGCTGTCGCATCTCTATCTGGGAGTACTAGAAACTCATCGCCCCCTAAACGAGCAAACAAGTCACCGTCTCTGAGTAAGCATTGCACCCTATCTGCAACTTCTATCAAAATAAGGTCGCCGGTCTCATGTCCTAGTGAATCATTTATTCCTTTAAAGCCATCAAGGTCGAAAAACAGCAGTAATAAATCTTCGTCGTTTCTCTTTGCTCTGGCTAATTCCAGCCTAAGATTATCAAGAACAAACTGCCTATTAGGTAACCCTGTCAAACTATCAAAATTTGCAAGCCGAGACATTGTCTCTTGCTGATCGACCAAGGTTTGCCTTTGTTCAAAATTCACCAGTAATTCAACTTCAATAGCATCTAGTAGGCTATTAATATTGGTGGCAATTCTGCCAATTTCATTGGATGAATCTAGCGAGCTTCTAAGCGCGTAATCTTTGGTTTCAAATACATCTTGTGTGAACCGACCTAGAGAGGCTAGAGGCGAAATTAACCTGTACAAAACAAAGATACATACGCCAGTACACAATAGCCACAATGCGAGAAACACAGGTAACTGCTCAAGGAACTGTCGAGCGCTATTCATTGTTTGAACGCGGCTAGCGTCGATATAAATAACAATGTGCCCCATAGGGTAAAGGCTGCTACCAACAATTTGGTGGGCGACGATAACATCTTCGTAATGCGTTATGCCAAAGGGAATACTGTTTGGCGACTTAGGTACTAGAGCGTTGCTTATTTCAAGCAACCTCTCGGGCTGAACGGTAGAAATAACGTTATAATTATTGTCGTAAAGAGTCGCTGTTAAAAGGTACTCGTGTTCTTTTACTGGCTGAAAAAGCGCAGAAAGTAAAGTGACGTTACCAGGGTTTCTTTCCATCATCACAGATAGCTGTAGCGCAAGGGAATTACTTAAATCGGCGGTGTTGTTTTTCACTACCTCTATTACATACTCGCTATTATCTAATCTATTAATAATAGCGATAGATATGATTAAGACAGCCGAAGATAAGGCAACGGCAAATCCAATGGGGACTTTCAATGTTTTAAACACAAGTGTGTCCTTGCTTACTACCTTGATTCAAGCGATACATGCAAGGTTGACGATTCCCTTAGCACAGCCACTTTTTTATTATTTTGACTGCAATAGTATGTCACGGACTACAAAATTAAAAATGGATTTTTAAAGGTACTCATTTAATTGGAGCCAATGTTGATTATTTGGTAGCTTCAACGACTTCAAGTTTCGTTTTAATGAACTGGCTGTGAGGAACATACAACAAATCTGCGATTTGTCTAATTGTACTTTCTTCCAGTGGCGCTAGCGACTTATCTGCGTATGCTATAACCCAAAGACTTTTAATGACGCTCACTTTTTCCTCTGCGGAGTAATGTTTATTAAGAACTTGAGTAAAGTGAACGAGGTCGACTGCATCATCCGCCGTTTGCTGCCCTCGTTTTAATAAAAGTACCATTGTCTCATCTTCGACATTAACCAGATGTTTAAGCTGCTTTTCATATTCTTCTTTTTCAGTTTCGGTCACCTGATTATCTGCGTTAACCAGTTCGCTAAGCAGTGCAGCGGTGGCGAGTTCTATAGAATAAGCAGGTTCCGCTTTTTTGTGGGACTCTTCAAAGAGTTTTAGAAAAGATTTCAGCATACGTCCTCGGGTCTAACGTTATAGTAATACAGTTTTCAACTAAGGAAACTGAGTATTCAGATAATTCTTACTGAGAGGAAGGAGATTTCGATTAGCTGTCGTAATAATTGGATAACTATGGGTAATAAAGCTAAAACATACTGACTGGCTAATGGCTAACTTCGGGTGTTTAACAGACAGGTGACTTTACTTCCGTTCTTATCAAACCACACTCGCTCACATAGTGTATTAACAAGGGGTATACCGCGACCGTAACACTCATCATTAGATGAGCGAGCCCCAGCTAAATGGGTTTTATTGTCCCACTTAAATCCTTGCCCGCTATCTTCAACCGAGAGTAACACTTCATTTTGTTCAGGCAACGATTCTACTCTTATGATGATTCGGCCATGGTTTAATTGTTCTAATGACGCTTCTCGCATCTCATAATATTGCTGGAAGCCCATGCTGTCTTGTTTTAGCCTGGACTCGAGTTTCAAGAGACCGTGCTCAAGTGCGTTGTTAAAAAGCTCTGACAACACGGTATATAAGATAGAACGGATATTTTGTATACCCTCACACTGCCCTACTAACTGAAGAACGCGTTGAAGAACATCGGGTTCCTTCAGGTGGAGTGCATCGAGAACAATTTCATGCACCGATGGAAATGCTTTTGCTGCTTGGCTATGCAAGGCCATTTCAATCGGTTTTGAAGTAAATATAACTACGGTCACATCATCGTAGAATGCCGAAGTTTCACAGCACTCTTTCGCCCTTTTAAACAAAGACTTAGCATCAATAGCACTACTCTTTGTCATTTGCTCTTTTATTATGTCGACTAACCCATCCTCCAGCAACATATCACCATCGTCATTGGCAATCTCTATCAGCCCGTCGCTGCATACAATTAATTGTTCATTATGGCCCAAATGAATCGTGTCAGTATCCGTATTTAGCTCATGTTCTTGCAAAATACCCAAAGCCATATGACGAGAGATGAATTTACGCAGCCCCGCATTCGATGCAGCAGGAACAATGACCGCAGGCATGCCCCCTTGCCATAAAGTTATGCGATTTCCTCCCGCATTAATCTCACCAACAACAGCTGCCATAAACATATCACCAGGCAAAAACTTAATGAGGATTTGATTTAGTTCACTAACAATCTCAGATATTGATACGCCCTGTTGACTTAGCTCTTGAAACACACGAGTAACGGGTAACGCACCAATAGCCGAAGCAAGACCGTGTCCAGTAAAGTCCCCCACAATGAAATAAATGCCCCCACTAGGGCTTGCTTCGCATAAGAATAAATCGCCGTTAAAGGTTTCGGCAGGTTGAAGAAAGCAATCGAAATGCGCCTGCACTTCCGGGTGGTTAACTATGGCATGACTGAAAATATGCTCAACAATGGCGTGTTCCCGTGCCACCCTTTGATTAAAAAGCCGCAGGCTCTTGTTCTGTTGTTCTACGTGCTCACTTAACACACGTATTTTTAAGTGCGCCCGGATTTTTGCAATTAAGATATGACGGTCAAAAGGTTTTGTAGCAAAATCGTTACCCCCTACTTCTAAACAGCGCACTAGACTGTCTTTGTCCTCTAGGGCAGTGATAAACAAAATAGGAAGATAAGGCCCTTTTGCAAGTTTACGGATTTTTGGAGCAACATCAAAACCAGACAATCCAGGCATAACAACATCGAGCAAAACCAAATCTGGCTGCTCTTCAATAAATGTTTCAATCGCCTCTTTACCATCCACTGCTTCAACACATTCTGTATAGCCGGCGTTATACAGCATGTTGGTCAAAAGAGTACGGTTGATAGCCTCGTCATCAACAATGAGGATTTTCAACAGAAAAAGTCCTATTCAGGCTACTTAATTTCGAACTTTTTATCGAACCGGGATATTTTGAGAATTTTTGCCACCTGAGGTCTGGCGTTCTCAATACTGTAGGAGAGTTCTTTGTCTGCCAATGTTTTCTGCATATTCAATAGCATGCCTAGTGCTGAGCTATCCATATACTCGGTACGAGACAAGTCTACAGCGATATGAGTTGCACCGTCATTTAGTTCGCTGTATGCGTTTCTAAAATCTTCAACTTTACTGAAGTCAAATTTTGTTCCTACATCGATTACCAATACTTTCCCTTGATTCTGGTAGCTTGACGTTATTTCCATATGCTTTCCTTAAAATGTCAGCAGAAATGCTTCAATACATGCTTTTAACTTTGCTATCCTTATCTTAGTTGAACTTTATTACATCGCCATTAAGAAGTGCTTAAACTTTCGTATGATGAAGTTTTAACAAGCATAATAAGGGTGGTTTTACGGATTTTATTGAGGTATCTATGCAAGATTGGCAAGACGCTCTTTTGGTCTACAGTACAGAGAGCGGCAAAATAAAGCCTGAGCAAAAATCAGAGCAACGTTCAGTTTCTTCAGACGGCGTAGTTCGTATTCACAGAGAAACGAAAGGTCGCAAAGGAAAAGGCGTGTCGTTAATTAAGGGGCTAGACCTTCCTTCTGACGAACTAAAGAAACTTGGCTCAGAATTAAAAAAGAAATGCGGTTGCGGCGGAGCAGTAAAAGACGGCGTCATTGAAGTACAAACTGATGACAGAGAAAAACTGCGCTCGCTGCTAACTGACAAAGGGTACAAAGTTAAGCTTGCGGGTGGTTAGTGATTGAAAACCACTTGTACGCTCTCACTTTTTCATAAACATATAACAAAAAGAGTCTGAAATGGAAAAGCTGTCAATTTCTGATTTACACATTATTTTGGTTGAACCATCTGACACACAACGAAAAATTATCACTACGTTGCTGTTGAAAGAAAACGTTAAGGAAATTGACCCAGTCAGTACCCTTTCCGAAGCCCGTTCAGCGGTTAAAGCCCATGGCGCCGACTTAATAGTTAGTGCTATGTATTATGAAGATGGAACTGCGCTGGAACTTCTAAAATTTATCAAAGAGGATGACGCATTTAAAAGCATTCCATTTATGCTCGTCTCTAGTGAAAATCGATTGAGTAAATTGGAAGAATTCAAACAGGCGGGTGTCGCAGCAATTCTTCCTAAACCTTTCGAGCCTCTTCATTTATCACGTGCCTTAAATGCGAGTCTCGACCTTATCAACCACGATGAGTTAGAACTTGAATTGTTTGATGTGCAAGACGTTCGCGTTCTGCTTGTTGATGACAGTAAACTTGCTCGGAATCATATTAGACGAGTACTCGAAGGAATGGGACTACAGCGAATCCAAGAAGCTGAAAATGGCGCAGCTGCGCTTACTTTGATAAAAGACCAAGCTTTCGACCTAGTGGTTACCGACTACAATATGCCTGAAATGGACGGTCGAGAACTGTCTGAATTCATTCGCTTTAATCCAGAGACCACACATATCCCTATTATTATGGTGACATCTGAATCGGCAGACAGTGCCCATATGGCCAACATTCAGCAAACCGGTGTAAATGCATTGTGTGACAAGCCTTTTGAGCCAAATGAAGTACGCCAAATGCTGTCAGCGCTGTTAGGTAATTAGCCTTCACAGCATGCTTTTTTAAACGAATGCTACATATCGTGAAACTGCGCGATGTGTAGCAAACTTATTTTTAGTTCTTTTTCAAGACCCTCATATCAAAAACAACTATACATTTTGTAAAAATGGGTTGACACACATAGGGGTTCGACATACATTCAGATTCATGAAACAGATAATAAAGCACGTAGTATTTTTCTTTTTTGCGTTTACATCCTTTTATTAGGGAGGCGCAGCTACATGCATGAAAACCTCCCACTTGGGAGGTTTTTTTTTAGCAACATTTATTTATAAGATACGCACGGGAATGATATGTCAGAAAATGCATTAGATACTGTTAGAGAGCGCATTACCGCTCTTGACAGTGAATTACTTACATTACTCTCAGAACGCAGAAAGTTAACCAACGAAGTGGCTGAGACGAAAATAAAGCACCACATTCCTGTAAGAGATCAAAAGCGTGAAGAACAGCTATTAGTGCGGTTAATAAAAGAAGGGCAAAGCATTGGTTTAGATCCTCATTACGTAACACAGATTTTTCACGTTATTATTGAAGATTCAGTTTTGAACCAGCAGGCCATGCTTGCCGAGCGCGCGAACCCTGGCAGCACACTACCGTTAAACCGAGTAGCGTTCCTAGGCGACAAAGGCTCTTACTCATACCTTGCTACACAGAAATATTTTTCACGTAGACCTGGAGAGCTGTTAGAAATTGGCTGCCAAAGCTTCGCTGAAATTATTCATAAAGTAGAGAGTACAGAAGCCGATTACGCGGTGCTGCCCATTGAAAATACAACCTCTGGCAGTATCAATGAAGTGTACGACCAACTTCAGCACACACAGCTAAGCATTATTGGTGAGCTTACCCACCCTATCCGCCATACTTTATTAGTGGGAACCAATACCAGCATCGATAAAATTAAGACGCTATATGCACACCCTCAGGTGTTTACCCAATGCAGCCATTTCTTAGCCGAGCTAGGTAACGTTGAAGTAAAGACTATGGACAGCACAAGCTCTGCCATGTTGACGGTTAGCGAACTTCAGCGCGACGACGTAGCGGCGATTGGAAGTGAAGCAGGCGGTAATCTTTACGGACTGATGGCGATTAAGAGTAACTTAGCTAATCAAAAAGAAAATCACAGCCGCTTTATTGTTGTTGCTCGTAATCCAGTGGTGGTTCCGCTTCAAGTACCAGCTAAAACAACCCTTGTTATGTCAACCATTCAGAAGCCAGGTGCACTTGTTGAAGCGCTACTTGTGCTTAGAGAAAACAGCATTAATATGACTAAGCTTGAATCGCGGCCAATACCCGGTAATCCTTGGGAAGAAATGTTCTATATTGATGTGGAAGGCAACGTAGAAGACGGCCCCGTACAAAACGCCCTTGATTCATTGCGCGGTATTACGCGCTACATCAAAGTGCTGGGATGTTACCCAAGTGAGGAAATTAGCCCAACTAAAGTAGCGGCGGCAAGTGCACTGACTGAATAATACAAGAAAGGCGAGCTCTGAAGTGGCCTTATAAAGTTGGACTCACTAGCTCGCCTTTTTACTCATTCATTGAGTTTACTTATCCCTTAAGAGCTGACCGTCATCTGCTTTTAACAACATCTGTTTGCTGTCTACTAAGCACTTCTTCGCATAGTCCCCGAACCACGCGCCGACTTTCATAAACTGTTCTACAAACTCTTTTTTATCGCCATTTTCAAGTAATGATAATGCAATTCCGAAGCGTTCATAAAAGCGGCGTAGCAACGCAAAGTTATCAGGGTTATTGAAGATAATATCGGCATACAGTTGTGGCGATTGGGCAAACAGTCTTCCAACCATTGCCAGCTCTAAACGATATATTGGAGAGCTAAACATGGTCAGGGATTCAAGGTTAGGATCTTCACCTTTCAAATGTTGCCCGTATACAAAGGTGTTGAAGTGGCGCATGACCTGAATATACGCCATAGCTTGATCGTGCTCTTGCGCGCTGGAGTCGTGAACTGTGGCACCCCAAATTCGCATTTGTTCAATCAGCCAACTGTACTTGTCGCTGTCACGACCATCACACACTACGACTACCTGCTTAATCATGCCTGGCGCATCGGGGCCAAACATAGGGTGTAACCCAACGACAGGGCCACTGTGTACGGCAAGCATCGCCTCTAAAGGCTTAGCTTTAATACTGGTTATATCTGCGAGCACACAATCTTTTGGTAGCATAGTTAGCTTGCTGATCACGGCTTCTGTTAAGTTTATAGGTACAGCTACGACGACCAATGAAGCATAACTTAACAAAGATGCTGCCCTACCACTTTCCCAGTCGTCTTTTTCCACAACTGAAACATTGTAGTTACTTCGTTCGAACAAGCTCACAAACACACGACCAAGCGCCCCTGCTCCACCTATGACAACAACGTTGTCGACATCAGGTTTCACACAGCGGTATTTGTTGTTCTGCGTATGGTAAGACTCTCGCATTACGCGGCGTAAAAGGTCTTCAGTAAGTTCGGGAGAAACCCCTAGCGCTTCAGCCTGAGCGCGGCGAGACGCGATCAACGCTTTCTCGCGCTCTGGCACGTAAACAGGCATGCCTGCTTCGGCCTTAATTTGACCGACTTGGGTGGTAATTTTATTGCGTTTTGCGAGTAACTCGACAAGCTGGGAATCCAGCTCGTCGATACCTTCTCGCAGCGTATCTAACTGTTTTAAGTGCTGCGATAAATCGGCCATTCTGTCTTATCCTTGAATCAAATGGCACGGGGCTTATGGGCAATATTTATATTGCCCATTAGGCGTCATTTCTTACTAGGCCACCGTGCGCTTATTTTGGCGTAAGGGTAACACAGTTATTAATTTATCTCTGGTTTGAGAGATTAAGTTTTCTGTTGTTTCCCAATCGATACAACCGTCTGTAATTGAAACACCGTACTCTAGCTCTTCAGGTTTCTTGCCTTCTGCTTTTTGATTACCAGGTTTCAAATGACTTTCCAGCATAACGCCAATAATAGACTGGTTGCCTTCTAATATTTGATTGACCACGTTCTGAGCAACCAACGGCTGACGGCGATAATCTTTCGAGGAGTTTGCATGGCTGCAATCAACTACCAAACCTGCTGTCAGACCCGCACCCTGTAGCTCAATTTCACATTCTGATACGCATACAGAGTCATAATTTGGCTGTTTTCCACCGCGAAGAATGATATGACCGTCTGGATTACCGCTGGTACCGATAATACTTACCTGGCCTTGCTTGTTAATTCCCATAAAACGGTGGCCCGACGCTGCAGATTTAAGCGCGTTAATAGCAATATCCAAGCTTCCATCTGTTCCGTTTTTAAAACCTACCGGCATAGAAAGGCCGCTGGCCATCTCACGGTGAGTTTGCGATTCAGAGGTACGCGCACCAATAGCCGCCCAGCTAAATAGCTCAGCGAGGTATTGCGGACTAATAGGATCTAACGCTTCCGTCGCAACGGGTAACTCTAGTTCAGCTAACCAAATTAAAAGCTCTCTTGCTTTGCGAAGACCTGTTTCAATATCAAACGTACCGTCGATATGAGGGTCGTTGATTAAACCTTTCCAACCAGTCGTGGTACGCGGCTTTTCGAAGTAGACGCGCATTACGATAAATAATGTGTCTTTGCATGACTCGTGAAGTTCTTTGAGTTTAAGCGCATATTCTTTAGCTGCTTCAATGTCATGTATCGAGCATGGTCCACACACTACGAGTAGTCGATGGTCTCGGCGATGAATGATGTCAGATACGATTTTTCTAGACTCAGAAATAGCCTCTAACGCTTTGTCTGAAACAGGCAGTTCAGCACTAAGCGCTTCTGGGGTAATAAGTACGTCTTCTGTACTTACGTGAACATTATTAACGGTGTCCTTGATCATGGGAGCTCTCTTACTCTCTTAACTACAAATAAAAACGGAAAATTAAACGCCAAAAGAGTGTGCAATCTGCATGTAAACTTTATTGTACAACCAGCTTTTTCTATATTTCTTTAACGTCATTGACTTTTTAACAATTTAAGAATAATAGCGCAAGCAATAACGAATAATACTTTAATCTAGGGTAGATTCGAAGTGAATGAACATGACTGAATGGCAATAGCGCGCACTGCTAGTCCACTTTTTAACCAGCAGTGAGGTTTATTCAACATAACCTCTTTGGCCAAGCACTTTGTATCTGTAATGTATGTTTGAGCGTCCGATCCCCCCGAAGATTTAATGAGATAATTGACCAACATAAATAAGCTAAATTTCTCATCTATCGACAGACTTCGGTATCATAGCGTCATTAGAATAAAAACGAGAAAACGATGCAAAATTTAGCCCTCACGTACACTGGTAATGTCGCTATTCTAACCATGAAAAATGGTGAAAACCGTCATAATCCTCTCTTTGCAAAAGAGATGCTTTCAGCGTTAGAAACCATCGAGCAAAATGAGAGCTGTAAAGCGCTAGTGCTCACGTCAAACGATGAGAAATGCTTTAGTCTAGGTATAGACACAGACTGGCTTATGCCGGCAATGAAAACGGGCCGTACTGAAGAAATAAAGCAGTTCATGCATGACATGGACGAGGTATTCAAAACGCTGTTACTTTACCCCCTCCCTGTTATAGCGGCTATCAATGGTCACGCTTTTGGCAATGGTGCGATTTTGGCGTGCGCTTGCGACTTCAGGTTTATGCGTTCAGATAAAGGGTTTTTCTGTTTTCCGGAAGTCGACTTATCTATTCCCTTTTTACCCGGAATGATTGAGTTTGTTAAAAAGGCGATGCCTTATTATAGGTTGAACGAAATGAAGCTTTCAGGAAGACGGGTTTCCGGTAAAGAATTAGAGCAAGATCATGTGGTAGAGAAAGCATACGATAGCCAAGAAAGTTTGCTAGAAGGGGCACTTAATTACGCTAAAACCTTCGATAAGAAGCGAGGCATATTTGGCGAACACAAAAAACGTCTGCACAGACATATTATCGATACTATCGACAGCGAAAATAAGCCTTTAATAGAAGCACTTTCACTTATGGCGTAGTTATTTATGCGGGACTGGTATTAATTCTTATAAGGCTGTGTATACCGAGAAGTAAACGCAGCCTTACGAAGTAAAATTTATACACGAACTTGCATATTACTATTTTCTCTCAATGCTTTGGCGTCCGTTTTCTGAACAAATCCACATTCACTCCCCAATGAAGTGACGCTATCCGCAATAAAACGGTTACGCCAACAGAGCCCAAAATGCACCAGATATAAGGAATATCTACTGCAAATAGCGCAGCATATGTTAGCCCTCCAGCAAAGCATGCACTCGCATAGACATCACCACGCATAACATAAGGCATTTCTCGGCACACCACGTCCCTCATCAAACCACCGAAGATGCCTGTGGTCATTCCCATAGTTAGTGCGACAATCATCCCAGTGCCGCTGATCAAGGCTTTTTCAATGCCTATGACATTAAATATGGCAAGCCCTATTGTATCAATTAGAATGAAGTAAAGGTTTGAAGGGGATGGGAAGTGACGTATTAATATCACTGTGACGAAGATCGCACTGTAAGTCGCTAGAAGGTATTCGGAGGATTCTACCCAGAATATAGGTTTCCCCAAAAGTAAATCTCTTAGCGTGCCGCCGCCGAGCGCCGTCATAACCCCCACAACTACTATTCCAAAACCATTAATATTCTTTTCGTGTCCTAGCAGTGCCCCGGAAATAGCAAAGAAGGCAACACCAATAATGCCTAGCACAATAAAATAATCTGAGCTCATTCTTTACTCTATTAAGAAACGTTAATGTTTGTATTGAGCAATGAAGAAAAAAGATCGAATTTCACGCACAAAAAAGCCCGCTTAACGCGGGCTTTTTCGAAGTTAACAATAACGCAAGGATTAGTAATCTTAGTTAAGCTTCTCTTTGATACGTGCAGATTTACCTGAACGCTCACGTAGATAGTAAAGCTTAGCACGACGAACCGCACCGCGACGTTTCACTTCAATTGAAGAAACTGCCGGGCTGTGTGTTTGGAACACACGCTCAACGCCTTCGCCGCTAGAAATTTTACGCACGGTAAAAGACGAGTGCAGACCACGGTTACGTTTAGCGATAACAACACCTTCATAAGCCTGAAGACGCTCTTTGTCACCTTCGGTAACGCGAACTTTAACAACTACTGTGTCACCTGGACCAAACGCAGGAACATCAGTCTTTAGCTGTGCTTCTTCGATTTTTTTGATGATATCTTGACTGACTTTGCTCATCATATCCTCTCGTCCTAGTTAACTGTCATCTTGCTGCAGTTGCGCTTGGAATAATTCAAGCAAACGCTGCTGCTCCTCAGTCAGAGCTAGGTGATTTAACAATTCAGGGCGACGCTGCCAGGTTCTACCTAATGATTGCATCAATCGCCACTGCCTAATTTTTTCATGGTCCCCACTTAACAACACGTCAGGTACCTTTTGACCATCGAGTATTTCGGGCCGCGTATAGTGCGGGCAATCCAAAAGACCGTCAGTGAAAGAATCTTCAACTGCTGAAGCTTTATGCCCCAACACGCCAGGAACTAATCGAGCAACCGCGTCCATAAGGACCATTGCTGGTAGCTCACCGCCGCTTAGCACGTAATCACCAATAGAGACTTCTTCATCTACATGGCTTTCAATTACTCGCTCGTCGATACCTTCATATCGGCCGCAAATTAAAATTGTGCGGTCAATGTTAGCAAGGCGCTGTACGCCTGCTTGGTCAAGGGGTTTCCCTTGTGGTGATAAGTAGATCACCTTACTTTTTTCGCCGCCAACTTTCTTGGCAGCTTGTATTGCGTCGGTTAGCGGTTTTACCATCATCAGCATACCGGGTCCGCCTCCGTAGGGGCGATCGTCTACTGTACGATGGCGATCATGTGTAAAGTCACGGGGGTTGAAGGTGTCAACCGATAACGTTCCAGACTTAACTGCTCGACCTATCACACCCTGTTGGGTAAAAGGGGCAAACATATCTGGAAACAGGCTAACAACGCCGAACCACTTTTCCGGTGTCACTTAAAACCCCGGGTCCCAGTCAACTTTAATGACCTTCGCTTCCTTATCCACCTCTTGTACGACTTCGTCGAACACAAAAGGCAATAGTCTTTCTTTTTGACCAAAAGCGTCGCCTACATTTGCTTTAACGTGAATCACGTCGTTAGCACCTGTATTAAACACTTCTTTCACCACACCCAAGTCGTAACCTTGCGTTGTTACTACTTTCATGCCGGTGAGCTCACGCCAATAAACCCCTTCGTCGCCTAAATCAGGCAGCTGTGAAGCATTTATGTTGATATCCAAGTTTTTGATGCGCTCTGCATCATCTCGACTATCAACGCCCATAATTTTTGCAACGAGGCTTTTACCGTGCGGTCGCCACTGGTCAATTTGGTACTCTTTTTCTTCGCCAAGAAACCAAGGCGTGTACTCAAAAATACCTTCTGGCGTTTCTGTATAGCTGTTGATTTTGACCCAACCTTTAACACCGTACGGTGCGCCAATTTTGCCAACAATCACTTTGTCAGACGCTAGACTCATCTATACCACCAGTTAATAACAGCTTACGCTGCAGATTTTTTCGCTTCTTTTACCAAGCTAGAAACGCGATCTGATAAGCTCGCGCCTACGCCAACCCAGTATTCAACACGCTCTAGATCTACGCGAAGACGTTCCGCTTGACCTTGTGCAGTTGGGTTGAAGAAACCGATGTTTTCAATGAAACGACCGTTTCTTGCACGACGGCTATCAGCCACCACTAGTTGATAAAATGGACGCTTTTTCGCGCCACCACGCTGTAAACGAATAGTAACCATAAATGCCTCAAACTCGTTGTAGCGTTACCGTTAACTTAAGCCTTCAAACTACGACTAAAAATTAGACGCCAATTAGAAGGCCGCCGAATTATACGGATATCGCCACCCAATGCAAGTAAAAACCTGACTTTTCCTGTGTTTAGTTAGGCTTTTATTTATAAGAGCATTACTGACGCCGAAATGAGTTTATAACTAACCTATTTCTCGTAAATTTCTGTTAAACATACGATTCTGGTGTATGGTTAATAGTGCACAGGTTTGTTGTGCTAATTGAACAGCCACATGCAGTTTTAAGGATGGCTGCTTAAGATAAGGTTAATTTTAACTAAAGCTTTTGTCTGTCGTAGACATCAGTTTTGGTTTCACGGAGAAGGATTATTCAAATGAAATTGCCATCGCTCTTACTCGCTACTGCCATTGCTCCTCTTTTCGCTTGTACATCTGTATCGGATGTCATTGACCAACAAGCTAACGTTCAACCCAATGAAGCACGTATAGATTTTTTCGCGAATCGCGGCGAAGCTTTTGACAACAAGCGAGAGTACGTAAAACTAATGTGCTTTAATCAGCGTCCAACAAATGCATCAGCGCTGCGGGACGTTGAAGAAGGAGAACATGTTCTATTTGTTCGCGCTATTGTTGTAAATACTGATCTTACTGAAGGTAACACGCGAGAGGCTATTGTTCGACTCGATGCAAATCTAGAGGGCGGTAAGCGATACTCCCTTAACCAGACCCGCGACAACCGCGATATGAAAATATGGCTCCAAGAGACGGATACTGGCGTTCCTGTTAGTGAAATTGTAACAACCCGAGTTGAATACCCAAAATCGGTGGGAGATTTACGCCTTGAACAATGCAAGGAAGGCACAGTTTAAAGAAGAGGCTTCTCGCTAGCGCCCGCCTTCTATCATACTAGTCACGCCAAATGACGCAGGGTTGCGCTTGCGTCTTTACCTACCCCAAACAAGTAAATTTTTCTCTCAACTAAACGCTTCGCGTATTTTATTCACTACTTCTTTTGTTCATTTGATTCTCATCCCAGCGTAAATACTGTCGCTGTAGTCGCATTGGTTACGTCCAATGTACACGCTTTACCGTATAATCCAATCATCAAAGTCAAATAGCGCTATAGAGACAGCGCTATAAAGAAGTAACGCACGCAACGAGGTAATTTTGACGACACCGCTACCAACCGTATCAACGAAGCAAGTCTTACAGTGGATTGGCTCACATTTACTTCAATATAAAACGCGAGTTGTAGGCGCTGTCTTTGCCCTTTTTACCGCAGCTATCGCATGGCTTCTGCTTGGACAAGGCATTAAATACGCGATAGATAGCGGCTTTATCGAAAATGCTGCTGATACCTTAAACAAAGCGACGGTTATGGTGCTTGCTATAACTATCATCGCCTGCCTCGCGACCTATGCGCGCTTCTACTTAATGACCTGGCTTGGCGAGAGGGTTAGCGCTGACATTAGAAACCAAGTATATGCGCACCTTCTCTCACTGCCTCCATCATTTTTCGCGGAGCTTCGAACAGGTGAGGTAATTTCTCGATTTACCAGCGACACTACAATCATTCAAACCGTAGTGGGAATGAGTTTATCGATGACCCTACGCTCGGTTGTGACTTTTGTCGGCGCACTCGCGCTTATGACGTTTTCTAGCCCCCTACTCACATTTTGTGTGATCGTCGCCGTACCTGCGGTACTAGTTCCAATTAAGGTACTCGCCCCCCAGGTCCGTCGCTATGCAAAAGAAAGCCAAGACAAAGTGGCAGACCTAGGCGCGCGAATCGATGAAAGTCTCCATGAAATTATGACCGTACAGGCCTATACCGCTGAAAATTCCGAACGACTGCATTTCTCCAAAAAAGTAGAGCTTGCCATGGACGTAGCTAAAAAGCGTATTCACTATCGCTCACTACTTATTGGCTGCATCATGTGCATTAGTATGACGGCAATCATCTTTATTGCTTGGGTAGGCGCAAGGCAGGTACTCGACGGAACCATGACAGTAGGCGAGCTTTCTGCCTTTCTTTTCTATGCCGTTATGGCTGGCGGCAGTGTGGCTACTATTAGTGAAGTCATAGGCGAAGTACAGCGTGGTGTGGGGGCTAGCGAACGTTTATACGAACTATTTACTGAGTCAGCTATCAAACCCGTATCAGATAAGGTGAAGAAAATTACCGAGTCTGAGCGCGCAGAAGAATCTAACCCCAGAGAGGTTGAAAATAAAGTTTCAATTTCCAAGGCTGCCCCAAGAATTCAGTTGGATAAGGTCAGCTTCGCATATCCAAATAGTAAACCTCTGTTTAATAACTTAAACATTGATATACAAGCCGGTGAACGCCTTGCTTTAGTTGGCGCGAGTGGCGCAGGTAAAACCACCCTCTTTCAATTGCTAATGCGTTTTTACGACCTAAGTAGCGGGCAAATTCTGTTTAACGGGATGCCTATTAACAAAATGCCCGTTAATGTACTGAGGCAGCATATTGCGATTGTCACTCAAGAGCCCGTAGTATTTGCAGATACCGTAATGGAGAACATTCGTTATGGCAGCCCTGATGCAACCGACGAGGCCGTTGTGAATGCAGCAAAACAAGCCTTTGCACACGAGTTTATCGATAACCTTGATGAACGCTACAACACTCAGCTAGGAGAACGCGGTGTAAAGCTTTCTGGTGGACAAAAACAGCGTATCGCTATAGCACGTGCAATTTTAGCCGACCGACCAATCTTACTTCTCGATGAAGCAACCAGTGCCCTTGATGCTATGAGTGAGCGTATGGTTCAGCAAGCCATAGATAGATTAATGATAGGCAAAACAAGCATTGTCATTGCCCATCGTCTGGCCACAGTGCAGCATGCTGATCGCATTCTTGTCATGGATAAAGGTCAGGTGGTGGGAAGCGGCGACCACGCCTCTTTGATGAAAAGCGATACCCTGTACAGGGAATACGCTGAACTGCAATTGCTTAGCTGAACCGCCTGTGGTGCTATACGGTACAAATAATACGGTTATCCAATCGGCTATAAATCAACCGGTTTGGTAATACAAAAAATAAAGGGTTTACCGCTCTCCAACAGCGACGAGCAGAGTAAACTTAACTAACGCTACGGGTTTAAAATGAAAAATTCATTCTATGGTGCAATAAAGACATGGACTCGTCTTTGTGCTCTTTTCTTAATAATCTTGCCAAATGCGAACGCGCAGTTTATGGGAGATAGACAAGCGAAGCTTGTTGTGACCAAGCCCATTCAATTTATGAACGAAACACGAAAAGTTGAAGCGGTTGGCAGTGCAGAAGCCGTACGCTCTATCGTGTTATACCCTGCCGTTTCTGATGAAGTAACAGAAATTAACTTCGTACCGGGCCAATCGGTGGAGAAAGGCAAGGTATTGGTTCGCCTTGACGATAGACGGCAACAAACTGCATTAAAGCGCGCTAAGCTTACTCTAGAAGATGCCCAGCGCACGGTAGAGCGCTTGGCCTCAAGCTATAAGCAAGGTGCAGTGCCCGTTAGCGAACTAGACCTAGCACGCACTCAGCGTGATCTTGCTGAGGTCGCATTAGAAGAAGCGAAAGCAGATTTAGAAGACAGACATATTGTCGCGCCTTTTGACGGCATTGTTGGAATTACTGACGTAGAGGTAGGCGATCGGATTAACGAACAAACGGTTATCACCACGCTCGATAATAGAAGCAAGCTTTTTATCAATTTTAAAGCCCCTGAAGCCGCTCTTCCTGTTTTGCTCAATGCGCCGAACGTCACACTTGAACCTTGGAGCGATAAAGAACAACTGGTGAAAGCCGAAATAGCGCAAGTCGATTCTCGTATTAATGAAGCTGACCGCACCCTTCGTGCACGCGCACTATTAGATAACTCATCTGATAAATTCCGCCCGGGTATGAGTTTTAGGGTTAATTTGAGCATTGAAGGTGATCGCTACGCTGCCGTGCCTGAAGCCGCATTGCTATGGGGAGCAACCGGTGCGTATATTTGGCTTGCCGAAGACGGGAAAGCCAAGCGTGTGGATGTAAGTGTCCACCAGCGTTTAAGAGGAACGATCTTAGTATCCGGTGATATCGAAGAAGGTGATGCGTTAATTTCAGAAGGTGTTCAGCGCTTGCGTACAGGTCAAGAAATTACCACTGAATTGGCCGGAGGGCCTCAAGGTGAGTGATCCAAACCTATCGTCTTCAGTCAGTGACCTTCCCTCACTCTCGATACGACGCCCAGTTTTAATTGTTGTTCTCAATCTGCTTATTGCCATTGCAGGCCTTGCCGCTTTAAGCGGGCTTGAGGTTCGAGAACTCCCCGATGTTGATACCCCTCGCGTTACGGTTACAGCGCAATTTCCCGGCGCTTCCCCTGAAACCGTGGATGCGGAAGTTACTGGCCGACTGGAAGGTGCAGTTGCCCGCGTAAGCGGTGTCAAAAATATATACGCGCAAAGCGAAGAGAACTCTGCCCGCGTACGTGTAGAGTTTCGCCCTGGCGTCAACTTAGAAGATGCCGCCAATGAAGTGCGTGAATCTGTAAGTCGCGTACAGCGTCAACTTCCTGAGGACGTAGAGCAAGTGGCAATCATTCGCGCAGACAGCGATGCTCAAGCGGTAGTTAGCCTTGCTATCTCTAGTGATACCCTAGATATGGAAACACTCACCGAGCGCGTCGATACAGACGTAGCGCCTTTGTTTCTAAGCATTCCCGGTGTTGCGGATGTTACCCTAAACGGCGATAGAGAACGTGTCTTGCGCGTATCCGTTGACCCGCTTCGCCTTACCAGCTTTAGTCTTTCCATGAGTGATATAGCCGACGCCCTATCGCTCGCGCCTTTTGATGTTCCCGCAGGCAGTATACAGTCGGCAGAACAGGCGCTTATTGTGCGAGCTGATGCAACGTCAGTCTCGGCAGAAGATGTTGGCAATATTGTTGTAAGTGGTGATATTCGCATTAATGATGTCGCCAGTGTTTACTTTGGCCCCGCCGATACCACCAGCGTGGTTCGCTTAGACGGCACACCAGTAATCGGTGTGGGTGTCATTCGACAAGCTAGCTCTAATACCATAGAAATTTCTGATGAAGTGCTAGCCATGGTCAAAGACCTAGACAAGCGCTTCACCGACATGCACATCACGGTAACGGCTGACGACGCGGAGTTTATTAGAGATTCTGTGAAAGAAGTTGTGATATCGCTTAGCCTTACCGTCGCTTTAGTGGTGGTGACGTTACTGGTATTTATTGGTTCATGGCGCGCTACAATTGTTCCGGCGCTTTCTATTCCTGTATCGCTAGCAGGTGCCTTGGCAATTATTTGGGGCATGGGGTTTTCAATTAATATCCTTACCCTGCTCGCCCTTGTTTTAGCCACGGGTATGATTGTGGACGATGCGATTGTTGTTTCTGAAAATATTCAGCGCCGCAGAAGTATGGGGTTAGGTGCTCGTGCTGCAGCCGTAATCGGCACACGTGAAGTATTTTTTGCCGTAGTGGCAACCACCGCAGTACTTGCCTCTGTATTTATTCCCATTGCATTCCTTCCTTCAACCGCTGGGCGTTTGTTTAGAGAGTTTGGAGGGGTATTAGCAGGCGCTGTCGTTATCTCTTCTTTTGTTGCACTTTCCTTGGTACCTGCGCTTACCGCACGCCTAAAAGTAAAAGAAACAAAAAGCGATGGCTTGTTTAGTAAAACCTTTGGACGCTTTGGTAATGCGTGCCTTGGTGTATATCAAGCTTCACTGCTAAAAGCCCTTAAGTATGGCTGGGTAGTCGGCATACTTAGCCTAGCCGCTGGCGGTGGCGCTTATATATTGTCACAAAATATCGATAATGAGCTTTTGCCAAGCGAAGATAGAGGCACAATTCGGATATTTGCCCGCGGCCCTGATGGCGCTGGTTTGAACTTTATGGATAGACAAGCTGAAAAGATGGAAGAGCTGCTGCTACCTTATGTTGAAAACGGCACCATAGATTCAATTTATACGGTGGTTGGCTCATGGGATCCGAACATTGTATTTATTACCGCACCGCTAAAGCATTGGGATGAACGCGATAAATCACTTCAAGATGTCGTAAACGAAATTCGCCCTAAACTACAGCAAATACCCGGTGCGCCTGGTAACGCCTTTGGTGGCAATAGCCTTAATTTGCGCGGTCAAGGTGGCGGATTGGAGATTGCGCTCACCGGTGATACCTATGAAAACATTTTTCTAGCAGCGCAAAACTTTTCCCGTCAGCTTGAAGAAAAGCTGCCTGAGCTTGGCAGACCCAGAATTAGCTACGACCCTACCCAACCACAAATGCGCGTAAATATAGACCGCCGTCGTGCAGAGGAGTTAGGCGTGCCCCTTACCGACATCGCCAGTACGCTGCGCGCAGCCGTTAATGGCGATGATATCGCCGATTTAAACGTTGGCGACCAAGCTATTCCTATCATGTTGCAAACTAATAACCGCAGTACGCTTGACCCTTCCGAGCTTACCAGCCTGTATGTAAAAAGCGTTGACGGGAATCTAGTACCGCTTTCTAGTGTGGCATTTATTAGCGAAGAAGGCGTTGCTGCTGAACTAGAACGTCAAGCCCAGCGACGGGCGATAAAACTGGAAATGGAACTGCCAGAAGATGTGGCACTTAGTGAGGTGGTAGATCAAATACGTACGCTAGCACTTGATACTTTGCCCGATGGCATCGGATTGGTCTTTTTAGGTGAAGCACAAACCTTTGAAGAAACGTCCAAACAGGTCGCGCTTACCTATATTTTAGCGTTTGTCATCGTTTTGCTTGTGCTAGCGGCACAGTTTGAAAGTGTGAATAGCGCCGTTGTTGTTATGCTTACCGTGCCCTTTGGTATTGCAGCTGCGGTCTACGCGCTGTTTTTAACCGGCACTAGTATTAACATATACTCGCAAATCGGACTAGTTATGTTAATTGGCCTACTTGCCAAAAATGCTATTCTATTGATTGAGTTTGCCGATCAGCTTCGCGATAAAGGTTTTGATATATATGATGCTATTGTGGAAGCAGGCAAAGTGCGTTTACGCCCCATTATGATGACCTTAGTTTCTACAATTCTAGGTGGTCTACCGTTGATACTATCAACAGGAGCAGGTGCTGAAGCACGCAATGCGATTGGCTGGGTTGTGTTTGGAGGGCTGGGTATCGCGGTGGTATTTACTCTTTACCTCACGCCTGTGCTTTACCTAGCGCTGGCACGCTTCACCAAACCTCGTGCAGATGAAAGCGCTAAGCTTGAAAAAGAGATGGAAGAAGCTAACGCTCAGCACTCTTAGAAGGTTCCCGCTTAGGTAGGCGCTGTGCCTATCTAAGCGGTGCTTAATGTTTGCGTCATGTTGACATGCTAAAGCTGTGCTTAAACCCTTTTTAAACCGAGAATAGATAGTCGCTTTGCCAGTCAGAGAGCGTTAGGAAATAAAAGAGACGCCTAAGCCACAGGCGTAGTAACAAACACAATTGTTACTACGCATTGGCTTAGGCGTTTTTAGTTGAAATGCTGCAGAAATACGAAAGACAAATAAATCGCGTTATGAGGACTAAACTTCTTACTAGGTCTTACAAAAAGCTTTAACTTTAGTCTTGCCTGTAAAGGCCAGCAGCTGATCTACCATCCTCTCGAAGTAAGGGTTATACGTGAGCCTTGCATACACTCTTTCTTCTTTATCACTGCTAAGCTTGTTGTTTTCGACCTCTGGTTCAAATCCCCAAGGTCCATACCATACTTCTTCCCCTGCTTTGCAGCGCGCTTCAGCATCACTTCCTTGGCCGTTGTCACAAATGCGAAACCTACTTTCCGTTCCATACAAGGAGTTATGCTTAGAAAAAAGTGTACTCATATGAGAAGCCGCACTAATTCGCTGCTCGGGTAAGTTCATGGTTTGCATAGTGAGTGTATTATCAGGCACTTCAGGTTTCTCCTCTCCCTGCCACAATAGACACTTACGCGGATGAATGAAATTATCTCTAAATTGTTCAGCAATATTTTTGGTATCAACCGCGCTGTCTTTTTCGGCCACCACCATTAGCACAGGAAGGTTCAAAGTTCGCTTTCCTTCTGATTGAGAAAACAACTCTTGAAGCACGTTTACGCTTTCCTGATAGGCAGCGAAACCAGGCATAGCGGTGGAATTATAGCGACTTGGATTGTCTTCTTCTTCGACATTAGGCCAAGGAAATAATGAGTCGATATAAGGCGCTAAACGGGACACAAAGAAGCGTGACTTAAAGGCTGGTGAAAAATGCATTAGCCCTTTTATATCAAGTTCTTCAGCCATCGAAAAACTTGCTATTGTGGTCAAATTAGCCCCCGTCGAAAAGCCACCAATGTAGAGATTGTCTACTTCTTCGGAAAAAAGCCGTATGTGATGATTCGTTTCTGACTGCCACTGCTCGTAGCTTACGGATAGCATGTCTCCGGGTTTTGAGCCGTGTCCTGGCAACAGGATGGTTCTAACGTGAAGGCCTTCATTGCACATGGCGTTCGCAACATCACGAAAAAAGTAAGGTGAATCGCCCAATCCATGAACTAGCAAAACGCCAAAATCACTGTATTGCGTGCCGCATTCAAACGGCATGTTCATAAACATTTCTTGTGCTTTGTCGTCAGAAATAAACGCCCTATGTTCAAGCAGGTAGCGTTCTACTTCAATTAAGTAGTTATCAAAAGGTTTTACGCCGACTGGAAAGGCCTGTGCACTGGCGCTGAATTGAGAATTTTGTGACGAGTGGCATCCGCTTAATAAGAACAGCGCTAAACAAGCAGCATATGCGTATGCTGCTTTAGTAGTTAAGTTTGGCATGTTTACCGTGTAGGTCTATTACAATAAAACGATTATTGTAGTGTATCTTTACCCGAAACTAATGCCTTGGCGAGTAGTTTATGGGTAAGTAATGATAGAAGCTCGGTTTCTTCCTCGCTACGCTCGCCATCCACACCGGTAATCGCCATAGCAACTTCTAGTGTTTTTTCTGCGTTAAACGATAAGTCGTTTTTAAGACTTTTTAAGAAAGTAACAGTGTCGCCTGTGTCGATGGCCTTTCGAGCTTGATAAATCGTGTCGTTTAGAAAAGCTTCGCGGCAGATCGGGCTTTGCCAGTCTAAAGACTCAACCATTGCATTCAGGTAGTCTTGTTCTGTCAACGTGACCATTCCATCAACCTGATAGAGTAACACTGAAAGTTTGATTAGGGCTTGGTTAAAACTTTGTTGTTCTGATAATTGCATAACACTCTTCCTCTTCGTACTGTACGCGGCAGTACCACAACATGCTCTGCATCCTAGCAGTAGCGATAAATTTCAGTGTCTACATTGCGCTATTAAACATCGAAAACACTTTAGCCGCTGATTAACTGCAATAGGACCTGTAAACCTTTACTTTGGTTCTAAGGCTTAACAGGACCAACAATGTAGACCGCAGAATTGACGGTAGCATTACGCAGCGATGAAGCTTTTAGTTCACAATGTTAAATAAGTGTAAACACCTATTGCATTATAGGTGTTTTTTGACAGGTTCCAAGTGTCATACATCTCAAAATCTAGTGTGACTACGATGTAAACATGGATTAAAAAAGGCAGTAATTTTTTGTTTAGAGTTGAACAACTGGCATTGTAAGAAAGCCTGGCCCCCTATCAAACGTGGGCCAGACTTACCTTGATAAGCAATGGGTAAGATTAAGAAGTTACGTTAACGCAAGCCCAAGGTGATATCATTTATATAAAAATTCCCCGTATAGACTTTATCGTTATTACCGTGAGATTCTAATGCAAAAAACTGCTTATCTTCATCGTTTAGGGCTTGATAGCCCCCAATCACCTGATAGATCCACACTTCAGGATCAAAATCTAAGGCATGTTCTTCAAAATAATCCAGTGCTGTTTTAGGCTGGCCAGAATCAATGACTTCGCAGAAATATGCTTCTACCGCTTGCTGCAATGGATCTTTTTCAAGTGACAAGGTCGATTGCTCCGTCACATCAATATCGACCGGCTTCGTGTCTTCGTGCTTAGTCTGACGTTTGTGTACGTGGGTTAACGACGCCACTATATTTTGATAATCGGCTTCATGCTCAACGTTATTAACATCAGGCGCTGCATTGGTAATAATCGAATCTGATTGATTAAACAATACTGGCACATTGGTCAGGTTGGCGTAGTTACCCGGCGCAAAATCAGGCTGCTGCTCCATGTGTAGCAAAAACCCTTTAAGCAAACGTGTGCGACCTTGGAACTCTCTGAACCGGCCCAACAAGTCTAATAAGCGTGCTTGTACTACCGATAGCTCCTGCGCGGCTTTGGCAAAGCGCTGCTGGAGTGATACTACCAATAAATGGCGTAGCTCGCGGTTAGACCCAGCCAGTTCACTTAACTCATCGAAGCGGAAACACTCAAGCTGAGCGAGCAAATCCGTTACCTGCCCCTGCGCTAGCTCGTTTTCGCGAATTTTAGCATCAACCGACGACACGTAGCCAAACTCATTGTTAATACGGCCAAACATGACACGCACGCTATTACTCAATGATTCTGAAAGTTGATAGACATGCTCGGTCAAATCGCCCATGTGGGCTGCCGCTTCATTGTACTTGTTGTAGTGAAGGGCTTCTTTATAGTGCTCGGTTAGGGTTTTAAGGCTTGCCAGCGACGCACCAATATTCGCATTAATTGTTCGGTTACGTTCGTCTTGCAAGCTTCCTTCTAAAAGCGTTCTTACCGCACTTTTTAAGCGCAATTCACTTTGCGCTTCGGGGCGCCATAAGACTCCCAATTGAACGAGCTGCTCCAATACCTTTGGGCTATGGTCGCGCTCTTTCACCGAACCATTAACATACGCCTGCATAATAAGGTCGCTGTGACGCCCCAGTGCATTAAGTAGTTTGGTCCCCGCCTGAATCAAAACCTGGCTCATATTAAGCTACCTTGCGAAATAGCGGCCTCCGCCTGCTCAGATAAACTCAGCGCTTCGGTTTCGTCGATAAAGCGCAGCATTTCGTAAAGGTGCTCTATCTTGCCTGTGCCTAAATATATTTGTTTATCCGGGTTAGGTTTAATTAGGTAACCCATTTCTGTTAAGCGTTTAAAGACCTGCTTTAGCTGACCATCTAAGTTCACGCTGGTAGAGCCAAACATACGATAGCGAGAAATTTTCTCTAGCTGCTCTGCATAAGCGGGCGTGTCTTCAATGGTCGTTTGCAGCTCGTTTAAACGAATAGCGCTACCCATGGTTATTGGCATGTCAGATTCATTGGCTTGTTGAACTAGTAACAACCACTCAACCAGAGGTACCAAATTAGAAGTGGTATCTTGGAACTGTTGGGTTAGTACTTTGCGTTCGTTCTCACCAATGGTAAGAAAGCTAGCAAAGAAAACATCACCTTCTGCGGTAGTTGAGAGTGTGCGGTTCAGCAATGCTAAGTGAGGCTCTAGCTGTGCAGCGTTATCTCTTGATTTAAGAAAACGCCACGCCTCTTCATCGGTCACCTGACAAATAAACGCGCCTTGTAAAAGTGCACTTAGTACACGGCCTTGTTCTGTCATCATGCTGAAGTCTCCTTGCCTGCTACTTCACTGTTCTTTTCAGCTTCTTTTTTTAGTTTTATGCGTGCGCCTATCGAACTTGCTTTCGGTTGAACTACCTGCAATTGGCGAGTTACTTTATCTATCAAGTAGCGGTTTTCGAATAGCGTCAATACTTCCGATTCAGGGTTCGGGAATGCACCGACTACACTAATGTTATTGTTTTGACACGCTTCAAAGATTTTCTTCACGTTGTTTTGGTGAAGTGTACCTAGTTCATCGATCGGCCAATGCACGGTGGCGTCGGCATCGCCGCGCAGCAGACGGGTGAAAGCGAGTAAGAATTTACACAGAATAAGGTAGGCCATACCGTGGCTTGATGATTCATTAAGCTGGCGGTCGGTACGGATAACAAGGTCGCTGTTCCCCTCACGTAGATGAAGCTCGATATCAAGTAGCTTACTGATGCCGCCCGTAAGCGCTGCACGGCCAAGAATATCAAGAACCCGGCGCATACTTTGACCGTACTCTTCCTCTGGTAACTCGTTAGCCCCCTCTTCCATCCAGTGCTCATAGAGCTTTCTGAATTGCTCAAGTTCGGGCCAGAATTCAAGTTCACTAATACGTGAGCGAATTTTAACAGCCGAGTCTGATACACCATCAAGAGAAAGGTCGCCGTCGACCTCTTGGGTAATACGGCGGCTTTGCGACACAATGCGTTTGTCGATATCGGCAAGTACAAAGTAGTATTGCGAAAGATCGGCACCAAAGATACGGCCTTGCTCACGCAAGCCCTGTAGCTTCTGCGGAACAATCACGTTTAGAAGCTGTGCTAAATGCGACACCATGCGGCGGTGATCAAAGCTCTTCACGCCGTGGGCGTTCAGCGTTGCACACTCTTCACGGGCGCGCTCCCACGTATCCGACAAACCTGTACCTGCTTGCGCTGCTATAAGCTGATCGAATCGTTCTACATAAGCTCGTACATCGCTCAATAAGTTTTCACGTTCCTGAAGCTGGCTTTGCACTTCTGAAATACGCTGACCAATACTGACATCATCGTGCTTAATTTCAGCCGTTTCATCACCTGCTTGAAGGGTAAGCTTGGCAAGAGATTTACTTAAGGTTTTAACCTGTTCTAGGTGCTCACTGGCAGTTTTAAGCGTAGTTTCAAGCTGCCCGTGCTGCTCTTGAAGCTTTTCGCGGTTAGCTTTATAGGTAGCTTGTTTGCTGGCTAAATTACGCTCAGATTCGCCCAATAACTTACGCGACTTAGACAAGCCTTCTTGCCATACCACTTTTTGCTTGGTAAACACGTTAGTGTACCAACGTTCATAGTCGGCTACTTTATGACGGTGGGTTTCAGTGCGCGTAATGTCTTCTTTAAGCTTATTGATTTGCTTTTTAAGCTGACCTATTTCATCAACATCCACACCGCGATTGCTCAATTCGCTTTCCAGCCAATCCTGCATATCTTTTCGGTCTTGAGCAGCACTGTCCTTCGCTTTTCGCATATCGCTATCAAGCTGAGAAATCCGCGCTTCACTATCAGCGATGAGCTGCTGCCAATGGAACTTGTGCTCAGTTTCGGCTTCACGCTGCTGATCTTTGATTTCGTCTCGGCTAAGCTCAAACTGAGCTTTTGCTTGCTTTTGCGACTGCTGATTCGCTTCTAGCTTAGTTTTGGCTTTTTGCTTACGTGCAGAAAGCGCCTGCTGATATTCGCTAAGTACTGTATCGCGGTCTTGCTGTGCACGTTTACGGCTGGCTTCGGCACTTTTAACGGCATTGTCTTTTTGAGTAACCACAAGTTCGGCGTTGCGCACATCTTCGTTCGCTTTCGCTAGGCGCTGCTCACATTCGTTTTGGGCGGCTAGAGCAGCGGCCTGACGAATTTCAGCTTCTTGCAATTGCTGCTTAAGGGCTTGCTCGGTAAAGGCATAGTCTGGGGTGTCAAGTTCAGTAAGTGCTAACTTAACGCCCATAAAGGTATGGCTGTCGTCTTGTGCATCCTTTGCCATAGCAGGCGCTAGATCAGTGCGCTCTAGTAGCTCAGGGCGAACAACTTTACCTAAGGATAACTCCCAGTCATCGACGTTGGCGCGCAAGAACTCAAGTAGCGAGCCTTCGCCAGGGTAAAGAAGCGCATTAATTTTGTTAACCGCTTTTTCTTCTTGCTGAAAGGCGTTGCGTGCTTTATCTAACGCATTTGAACATTCTTTACGAAACTCAACTGATTTACTGTGCGCCTGCTGCGCTTGTCGCAGTTCACCGCGCGCTGCATCTTCATTGATAGATGCTTCTTTAATGGCCGCATCAAGAATATCGAGTTGAGATTGTTCAAACTCGTTGTAGCCTGCGTTACTCAATGAAGCTTTCAGTTCAGCTTCCGCGACTTTTAGCTCATTTAAACTATTTTGGTAGTCGTTCTGAAGCGCACTTAGCTGACTATTGTAGTCGCTCTGAATGCGGCTTAACGCCTCACGCTCGCTCTGCTGCTGCTCAGCTTTATTCTCTGCGGCTTCTTGGCGTGCGGCTGACATTTCTTCTAGAGTAATTGACAGCTTTTCACCTAGCTCAGCTAAGCGCTTGTTGTAGGCCGATTCAATATCCTGGTGTTTTTCAGTAAGCAGTACATAGCGACTATCGGCCATGGCCTTTTCATTTTGCCACTGCGACAAATTTGCGACGTCTTCTTTAAGCTGCTCAATATTTTCGTCTTGCCACTTATCGAATTCACGCTCTACCGTATCAAGTTCACTGGTGAACTTCTCAACATCAGCGCGAGCAGATGAAATTACCTGGTTTAGGTGATCACGGGTATCACCCCACTCGCTGTCCGTTTGTTTGCGCTGGAAGCTATTCTCATCCAATTCATTCTTTGTTGTTTCAACGCGCGCAGCCAAGTAGGTCTTATCAAGCTCGAAGCTATGCTTAAGGTTAGCAAGCACTTGCTCTGTTGTGGTTAGCGCCATGTCAGCTTGTTCGAGTTTAGAAAATTCAGGGCGAATTTTGTCGAACTGTTTAATTAAGTGACATTCTTTAATCCAGTCATCGACGCGGTGGCGGCTTAGGCCTGAAGTAGGTGGCGTAACGCCATCCTCTTCTAAAATGGCGGCAATCATGGCTTTAATGGTTTCCATCTTGCCTTCTTTAGAGTGAACCGCTTTAGCCAGTTTCTCGATGTGGCGCATGTGTTTCGACGGTTCGCAAAGGCTAAAGATTTTAGCGTAGCCTAATAGCTCACGGGCATTGTTACTCTGGTTAAGCACACCGTGATCGTTTTGAATGATGGCGCGGAAGTCTTTGGTATTAAGTAAGCTGGTTACCAATATGTTGTTGCGCTTCATGGCGCGTGCAAGCTCGGCGCTGCTTACACTGGCGTGTTTGCCGTTCTTTTGTTCTATTAAATAATCACTGATTTCAAACGGCTTGCCAATTAAACGGTAATTTAAACCGGTTCCGTTTGAGCTTAATACAGCTTGGCATAGGTCGCCTTCCGCGCGTGTATATTCATAGATAATAAAGCTAGATAAACGCGGTAAGTACCAGCGTTCAAAGCTGTCACGGGTTGCTGGTACCACACGACTAGGGTATTCGCCGTAAAACACGGGAATAAGTCGCTGAAGCGTGGTTTTACCCGACGCATTGGTACCACAAATATTGGTGTGTCCATCAAGCTTTAGCTCGACCACGCCTGGTAAATGCGTGTCGATAAGAATAATACGTTTTAAGCCTGCCATAGTGTTCCTGTATCAATAACTCTGCTGTGTGAATCCTCACACAGCACAAAATTGTGCCTGCTTTGATATACAAAAAAGCGGTATATCGAATAGAAGCCGCGCACATGCGCACGATGTAGCCCGTCAGTGTATTATGAATTCACGAATTTGCACAGATGCGCAATGATTTGTTGGTTACAAAGCACGCTATGGCGCCAGAATCATTTGATGTTTCTCTTTATCGAGGTTTGCGCCGCTTCGAATCAAAAATAAAATTTCAATAATTTTTCTTACTAGATTAACTTTTACACTTGCTGGTTAACCAATTTTAAAACATCTTATTAACCAATAAGAAACATTTGGTAAAAACCGTGTCTACAAACAACAAAAACGAAAACGCCCTACAAGAAACCCTAAAAGTACTTTTCTACTTCTTTTTAATTGCATTGGTGATAACAGCGGTATCGGCCTGTGGAAGTAGCTCTATGAGTGATACAACTTCTCAATCTGTGGCTGTACCTGATTCTCAAGGTGGTGGAGAAACGCCCACTGAAGAGCAAGCAGAGTTTACCCTAAAGTCTGAAGTCATGTTGAGCGCCACGGGCGCTGCCAGCGCTAGCGAAACCTACGCATCGATAGAAAGCGTGTTTGGAGAAGGCAGCATAGAAGCCCCCGACTTATTCGCTGGTGACCATACTTCTACGCCGCATATTTTAGAGGAATCCGATAGCGTTGTAGGCCCCCACTTTGTGTTTTTAGCCCACCGAGATGAGGATTTCAACAAAGGTGTTCAGTCGGACCGTCAGCGCAACGAAATAAAAACCTATGACAAAAGCGATGTCGAAGTACTCGGGTTTGAAGGAGAAACCATGCAGTTTGAATGGTATTTCTATGTCGACAGCGATATGTCTTTAACGAGCAGGTTTAGCCACTTCTTCCAGCTTAAAGCGCGAAATGACAGTGAAGACAACAGTAACGGTAACGACGATCAACCCGTCATTACCCTTTCTGCTGTTGAAAAAGACAGCTCAGGCAAAGAACTACAAGTAAGACACAGTGTAGGGTTTAACTCTGACGGTTCTCGCACCAGTGATGTTTATTTAGTTCGAGCAAACTGGAGCGATATCGCCGATGAGTGGGTTAAGGTATTTGTGCAAGCAACCTTTGCCGAAGAAGGCGACTTCATCTTGCAAATAACCCGCGTTCGTGACGACGCGACTATAGTCGACATTAACGAAACAGATATCGATATGTGGCGAGGTGTATCTGACGAGGACTTTATCCGCCCTAAGTGGGGTATCTACCGCTCTACCGCTGAAATAGATAAATTACGCCAGCAAGAAGAACGAGTGAAGTTTGCTGACTTCGTTATTAGAAAAGGTATGCTTTGATTTGCAATTGAAGCTACTCAATCGATGTTTTCACTTTAAGGGAATTTGGGAGTAGTCGAAAGACGTTTTTAAAGGTTCTTTTAAAAAAGGCGGTAAGCAATACTCAGGTTCACTTACCGCACTCATTTAGCTTTGACAGTGTGTTTTTAAACTATCACGTTGGAAAGCGCTATTATGCGCCTTCCAACCACTACCTTACCTATTTAACAGCTAGTACATTCACAGACTCTGGCGCGGGGTACATCATGCTGAAAGTCGGCGCAATGTCACCCGAGGCTGAATTTAAAATGTTGTCGAAGCGAAGGATCATACCGTTTGATTTTTCTGCTACGTAAACATGACCGTTGCTGAGCATCAGATCCACTGGGTTACCCAACATCGAACTCGGGCCCGCAATATTAACCGATACATCGGTTAAACCATCTGCGTTGCCAGCACCAGGAATAACGTAAATTTTGCCGTCTGTTGCATCTGCAGCGCTACCAACGTCAGAAATAACAAGGCTATCGCTTTGGCTATCGTAGTCTATACCATGAATGTTTGTTGGCGCCTCAAATGCAGCACCGCCGCTAGCTGGTACGATTAATCTATCCTCACCGGTAATAACGGTCTCACCGCTTTGCAGTCTGCGCATTACTTCTTCAAACACGGCAACCGAACCGTTGGTTAATGCTAAATAAGCGCTGTCAGTCGATGGGTCGTAATCCACATCCCAAGGGCGAGCCCCGTTAGCAGCTTCAAGTGTTAATAGAGGCGCGACATTACCCGATGCGCATGGCGAAAAAACTCTTACAGCAGGCGTGTTTTCATTAACATCAGCCACAAATACCACACCGGCTTCAGAAGCAATGTCTAACCCCTTCGGTGCAATCAGTCCGGTTTCGCTACCCATAATCATGTGGTCGTAGCTATCGCTGTACGTCATCCCATCGCGCATAGTTTTCAAGCGATTGATGACTAGTAAGCCGCCTGTTGATGTATCCACATCATCAAAAGTGATAACACCGTCACCACTTGCCGTAAACGCGGCACTTTCAATGCTCGTACCTGCGTTAAAAGAACTCAGGTCACTAGATAATGTAGCGCTGTATTGGGCAACCTCACCTGTTGTCGCCCCTTCTGTTGAAGGGTTACTTGATACCGAGAGCCCTATAATAGGCATAGTCGTTATCCCGTCGTCAGAAGCGTCTTTCATTTCATCTAATTCTTTAAACTCAGCCAAAGACTCCGGCTTTACCGATGGCGTTGATAACGTCGGTGCAATATCACCGCTCTCTCCGTTGAAAATATTTGAGAAAACCAGAATGGCGTCGTTTGATTTTTCCGCCACGCGAAGGTCAGACCCGGTTAGGATAATGTCTACTGGGTTACCAAGCTGAGTCGACGCTCCACCGATGACTCTTGTTGGTACGACAGCCCCGTCAGCCGACGAGATATTTTCTAATACAAAAACTTGACCATCGTCTGCAACTGCTGCATCACCCACATCAGAAACTACCATGCGGTTAGACATAGGCTCATATACAATACCATGAAGGTTAACTGATATTTGATTGCCATCTGCATCAGAAGGCACCACCGAGCGCATTACTGTGGGCGCAAAGCCCGAACCAGCTACGTTGTCGTATACCGCTAACGTACCATCGGTTAGAGCCACAAATAATCTATCGTTTTGTTCGTCGTATGCCAGGTCCCATGGTTTTGCGGAAACCATAATCTCAGCTACAGGCGCAACGTCTCCCGACGCTTGCCCTCCAAAAACGCTTACCTTTTGACCGTTAAAATCAGCTACCATGACTAGGCCAGCATCTTCAGCAAACGCGATACCTTTGGGGTTAACCAGACCTGTTGCTGTACCGGTTATTTCGTTACCCGTATTCATCATGTAGTTGGTTTGGGTATCGAATTTACACAATGTCCTCAGTAAGGGTAAATCACTGTCACCAGCTTGCACCAAGGCACCGCTTCCAGTGAAAACAATGCCTTCATTAGCTCCTGTAGTAACCGTGCTGAGTGCATTGGCATTTTGATCTACTACAGTTACCGTATTGCGATTAGCATCGCCATTATTCGCAACCAAAAAAGTACCCGCAGCGAAGCCCGGAGCTCCATCTTGTCCTGGCGCGCCGTCAACACCGTCTGTACCGTCAGCTCCATTTAAACCATCTGCGCCGTCATCACCATCACAGGCACTAAGTGCGAACACCATGGCTGTAGCTAATAGTGACAGTTTTAATTTTTGTTGTGATGTTTTATTGAATTCCATCTTCATCTCCGAACTTGTTGTTTAGTGAAGTGACGCCGCTTAACCGCGCGATGCGATCAGTACTACCCACGTCCTGTTCAACAAGCCAAACGATTGATGAATGATACTGGATGCAAAAAAAATTAAAAAAACCTCAACGCATTGCTGCTATTGAGGTTTTTGGTAGTTTTTGAACTATAGCGAATTAGCGTGGGGGAAAGCCGCCGCCTCCGCCGAAGCCGCCCCCGCCAAATCCACCTGGACCGCCCGGACCACCCGGACCACCCGGGCCTCCAAAGCCGCCACCACCCGGTGGCATCATGCCTTTCATCTGGCGCATCATTTTCTTCATCCCGCCGCCAGACATCTTCTTCATCATTTTTTGCATTTGCGTAAACTGCTTAAGCAAACGGTTTACGTCTTGAATTTGCGTACCTGAGCCTGCCGCAATGCGACGCTTTCGTGAACCTTTGATCATGTCAGGGCGCGCACGCTCAGCTGGTGTCATTGAGTTGATGATGGCTTCCATTTGATTGAACTGCTTGTCGTTCGCCTGATCTTTAATTTTATCAGACATACCGCCCATGCCAGGCAGCTTATCAAGCATCCCCATCATGCCGCCCATATTCTTCATCTGCTCGAGCTGATCTTTAAAGTCTTGCAGATCAAAGCCTTTACCTTTCTGTACCTTTTTGGCTAGCTTTTCGGCTTTTGATTTATCTACTTTACGCTCAACCTCTTCGATAAGGCTAAGTACGTCACCCATTCCCAAGATACGAGAAGCGACACGCTCAGGGTGGAAAGGCTCAAGTGCATCAACCTTCTCCCCCATACCAATAAACTTGATGGGTTTACCGGTAATGTGACGAACCGACAGCGCAGCACCACCTCGTGCATCACCATCTGCTTTGGTCAGTATTACACCGGTTAGCGGTAGCGCGTCGTTAAACGCCTTTGCGGTATTCGCAGCGTCTTGACCTGTCATGGCATCAACCACGAACAGAGTTTCAATTGGCTTAACAGCAGCGTGAAGCTCTTTGATTTCGTCCATCATGTCGTTGTCGACATGCAAACGACCTGCTGTATCCACTAGTAGTACATCGAAGAAATTCTTCTTCGCTTCAACAATGGCATCGTTAACGATATCAATGGGCTTTTGTAAAATCGTTGACGGGTGAAAAGCTACATTCACTTCACCGGCAAGGGTTTCAAGCTGCTTGATAGCGGCCGGACGATAGACGTCGGCACTCACTACCATCACTTTCTTTTTCTCGCGCTCAGTTAGGTATTTCGCAAGCTTACCTACAGAGGTGGTTTTACCCGCACCTTGTAGGCCCGCCATAAGAACGACAGCCGGAGGTTGAGTTGCTAGGTTAAGCTTTTCGTTCGCCTCCCCCATCACAGACTCTAGTTCAGACTGAACGATTTTAATAAATACTTGGCCAGGCTTGAGGCTTTTGGTTACTTCGGTACCAACTGCACGCTCTTTTACCTGTGTAACAAACGCTTTTACCACGGGTAGCGCAACGTCGGCTTCAAGTAGCGCCATACGCACTTCGCGTAGCGTTTCTTTAATATTGTCTTCAGTAAGACGCCCTTTACCGCTGACATTTCGTAATGTCTGGCCTAAGCGTTCTGATAAATTCTCAAACATAGTATGAAACTTCTTTTTATTTCAGACGTAATGCCCGCATTGTAACGTAAAAGCGAACGGTAACGTACCCACAATTGCGGTTAAATTTTTAAACTTTTGCGTTAAAGGTTGTCGAAATTAGATGTACGAATTTCGAAGTAGATATGGAATACAAATTGCCTTTCCATGCTCCTATACCCACATTAAAAGTGGGTGTGAAACAAACAAAATCAAGGAGATGGTTGAATTTACTTGCAAGTTGCAGTATCAATACCGACTCAATCGGTGAAGACATCACCTACCTATTACAGGACGCATCATGAACACCCTTTTCGCCATTTCTGCTGCTTTACTCTACGCATTAGCTGCGGCAGTACTTATTGGCAAATTCGTACATCAAGACGGCCCGAATAAGCGATTAGGACTATCCATCGCTAGTGTTGGAGCAATTGCACATATCGCTTTTCTAACCAACGTAATTATTGTCGCGCCTGGGCAAGACATGAGTGTTACCAACGTGCTTTCATTAGTGTCGTGGATAATCACCGTTTCCATGCTTATATTTGCCCGCGCTATTCCTAATCTTATTTTACTTCCGGTTGTGTTCGGCTTTGCAAGTCTCACGGTACTCGCCTCACAATTTATTCCCGTGTCGTACATCATGCATATTGAACTGCAGCCGGGCTTAGTGATTCATATTAGCCTATCCTTGTTTGCATACTGTACTTTGGTCATTGCGTTTTTGTATGCACTTCAAATGTCTTACATCACCTATAGGCTAAAACAGAAAGGTGCCGCGCTGCTCCATTCATCGCTGCCCCCTCTGATGCTGGTAGAGAATATCTTGTTTAAGCTATTACTTGCGGGCACCTGCCTATTAACGGTATCGCTTATCAGCGGATTTGTTTTTTTAGAGGATATGTTTAACAAAACCTATGCGCACAAAACGGTGCTTTCCGCTGCTGCGCTTGTGGTTTTTCTTATTCTTCTGATAGGCCAAAAACTAAGAGGTTGGCGAGGACGCCAAGTCATTGTTATGACGGTATTGGGTGTCACGCTGTTATCTCTTGCCTATTTTGGTAGCAAGTTAGTGCGCGAGTTCCTTCTTTAAATAAACATATTTGTAGCCGCCGAATCTATCTACCACATTGCTAGGCGGCTCACTCTTTACACTAAACTTTCTAAGTATTTAGGTTGATATCAACAATTTCCCCTTGAAACTCCCCCCTCAAATCAATACATTTGAAGCCTTAGTTTGTACAGGAAAACCTTAATTGGACGACATATCAACGAGTACGCTGTTTATCGCGCTCGGCGTACTCATATTACTATCTGCGTATTTCTCTAGTTCAGAAACAGGCATGATGTCGATAAACCGCTATCGACTTAAGCACTTGCAGGGAGAAGGCAACCGCTCAGCTATGCGTGTTGCTAAGCTTCTAGAACGACCAGACCGCCTAATCGGCCTTATCCTCATCGGTAACAACCTTGTTAACATTGCGGCTTCTTCACTTGCCACCATACTCTGTATTCGCCTATTTGGTGACTATTGGGGGCTGTTCGCCGCAACCTTTGGCCTAACGTTAGTTCTACTCATTTTTGCAGAAGTCACCCCTAAGACCTTGGCAGCACTTTATCCTGAAAAGATAGCCTTTCCTAGTTCTATTATTCTGCTTCCATTACTCACCCTACTTTACCCTTTTGTCGCAGCTATCAACGGTATAACTAACGGCATTCTTGCACTGCTAAAAATTAGCCCGGCAAATGGCAATGATGATTCATTGAGTAGAGAAGAATTAAGAACCGTAGTGTTTGAAGCTGGTGCTATGATCCCTAAGCGTCACCAAGACATGTTGGTTAGCATTCTGGACCTAGAAAGCGTAACTGCCGAAGATATCATGGTGCCCCGCGCTGAGATTTTTGCCATCGATATTAATGATGACTGGAAGAAAATTCAAAAAGCCTTGACCCATGCTCAGCACACCCGAGTGTTGTTATACCGCGATAGTGTCGATGATGCGGTAGGTTTTGTGCACGTACGTGATGCCCTGCGACTTTTATCGAAAGATCAGTTTACCAAGTCAAGCCTGCTTCGCGCAGTGCGGGAAATTTACTACACCCCCGAATCTACGCCACTGCATACGCTTATGTATAAGTTTCAAGCGGAGAAAGAGCGCATTGCACTAGTGGTCGATGAATATGGCGATATTATGGGATTAGTCACCCTAGAGGATATTTTAGAGGAAATTATCGGTGACTTTACTACCAGTATGGTTCCCGATCACAGTAAAGAAGCCCATATACAGCAAGATGGTTCGGTACTGGTCGACGGAAGCGCTAACGTGCGTGAATTAAACCGAGAAATGGACTGGAAATTACCAACCGAAGGACCGAAAACCCTCAACGGTTTATTGCTTGAGTATCTTGAAGATATCCCTGAAAACAAAGTCAGTGTTCGTTTGGCGGGCTACCCACTTGAAATAGTCGATATATCAGAAAGCATGATAAAAACTGTCAGAGTCATGCCGGAATACTATGTTGCACCTAAAGAGTCGAACAGCGACCACTAAGCAATGTAGTGCTTATTGTACTTTCGGCTCTATCAACTAGCCTTTTACTTCATCAGCGAGACGCTGCGCCCGATTCGCCAGCGCTCTCGCTTTCGCGGCAGCGACTTTATCTGACAGTTCAGATAACTTGGCAATAATATCCTGCGTCTCCTCATCTTCACGTAAATCAGCCTCCGCCATATGCGATTGCAATGAACGCTTAAGGAGCTCAGGAATAGATTTGCTGTCCATTTCCCAACCCTTCATTAGAATAAACTTTGACACTCTCAAAGAGGCTATCGACCGGATGGAAATATACTTAACAATTATTTGTTCAATTGCTGTTTAATTTAAGGGCGATTTTAGAAACCTTGGTAATGCTCAACTAAGGTGCCCTTATGTTCGTGCAGTGAGTACTTTACAACGGCTATTGACGCTGTCGAAAATAGGCTGGTGGTATAAGACTGGCAGAGCTCGTCAACCAAATAGCTAACAAGTGGCATATGGCTAACGACAAGTAGCTTTTTAATAGGCTTTTTAGAATTTGCGGCTGCGTGAAGCAGGCCGTCAATATAGTCATTTACCAAACGCGGCGAGCCCTCTGGTACTATATCTTCATTACTTTCGATTTTACCCGCTTCAACGTCTAGCGACACCATATCAAAGGTTTGTTTTGCTCTGCGATAGGGGCTTACTAGCGCTAAATCAACAATACCCTCGGTGCAATATTGCTCTTTTAACCACAGTGCTGCAGAGTTAGCCTGTTCTCGGCCAACTGACGTTAGCTGTCTACTTTTGTCATCGAGTCGAGGTGCTTCTGCTTCACCGTGACGCATGATGAAAAGATAAATGTCGTCGTTGCTACTTTGACCTGACATAACATTGCGCATAGTATTAATGAAAGTACGCTAACGATATCAGAGAGCTGAATCTACGCCTAGCGCTAAACCGTGAATAATGAGAATTTTCGACTATTATTTAATGTTTTTTGAAGGTTATATTAATAGATGCTCCAGCAGTAAGGTGCCTTTGACAATATATGAGAAAATGTGAATAACTCTATCAATTTAGAAAACGCGCACCACATAACTTTGCCAAATGGCCTTCGTGTTATGCTGTGTCATACGCCTGAGGCAAATGAGTCGTTTGTTTCTATTGCGGTACGGGCAGGACATTTCTACGACCCCAACGATTGCCAGGGGTTAGCCCATCTTTTAGAACACATGCTTTTCATGGGGAGCCGTCACTTACCCAAACCCAATGCAATAAATGGCTTCATTGAACAGCATGGGGGCGCAATAAACGCTTGGACTGGGACCGAATACGCCAACTATCATTATAATTGTAGTAGTGACGCGATTGCGCAGACCTTGCCTGCGTTTGCAGATATGCTCAGACAACCTTTATTTGAGGAAGAAGCACTCACCAACGAGATCAAGAACATTCATGCGGAATTTGAGTTCAAGAAGAAAGATGACCTTCGTCGCCTTTATCAAATTCACAAAGAAACCTGTAATCCAAAGCATCCTTTCGCTAAGTTCTCAGTAGGTAACAGTGATACCTTTTCTCAACATGGATGCACTGCGTTAAAGCAACAACTCAAAGCACTTCATCAAACTTATTATTGTGCAAAAAACATGTGCCTATGCATTGCTAGCACTATGCCTTTACCTCAGCTTGAGGCATTAGCGCATCAATGTTTTGGCACCATGCCATCAGGACAGTTAGCGTCAGGTGACTGGCCAGCACTTTACACCGAAAATGAGTTGGGCATACAAATAAACATACACCCGCTACAGTCAGCAAAGCGGATGATAGTGACCTTTGCCCTACCCGCTTTACAAAATGACTATGAAACCAAACCGTTGAATTATATTAGTCATTTAATTGGGGATGAGGGCGAAGGTAGTTTGCTTGCCTATCTTAAAGAAAAAGACTGGGCGCTAAACCTTATTGCCGGCTCGGGCATTGAGGGAGACAGGTTTAAAGACTTTAATGTTAGTTTCCAGCTGACTCAAACCGGGCTGGATAACAAAGCCCGCGTATTGGAAGCACTATTTAGTTACATCTCAATAATCCGTGAGGCCTCTCACGAAGATTGGCGCTTTCACGAAAAATCAAAGTTAAATACGCTAGCACTTGAGTACGAAGAAAATATCAAGCCACTTAGCGTGGTAATAGAATACGCACAGCACCAGTTCATTTTCGGCCAAGACGAATTAGGTAAACTCCGTTCGACCATAGGCAGCTATGATAAATACGTCATTGAAGATGCCTTATCCTACTTTACTCCGGACAACATTCGTCTGAAAGTTATTTCGAAAGACGTAAAAACGACAAAAGTGTGTGCGTTCTACGAGGCCGAATACAGTGTAGAGAAAATTGATCCGGCGCTTTTGCAAAAGCTTGCTTCACCAAAGACTATTAGTGAATTACAGCTTCCACCACCCAACCCTTATTTAGCAAACGAATACAGCCTTATATTGCCTGAGACGGGCTTCAATATTCCTAATAAGTTGGTGGACAATGGCGGTTATCGGTTTTGGTTTGCCCAAGACCAGCAGTTCCATAGCCCAAAAGGCGATATTTATATCTCTTTTGACGTAGCGGAATTTTCTGACTCTTTACTGGCTGTTGCTGCAAAACGTATTTGGCTGGGCGCCTTAAATGATTACCTGCAGGCGAAATATTACAGGGCCGAGATAGCAGGCCTGCATTATCGTATATACGGACATCAGGCTGGGTTTACGCTTCACACACGAGGCTTCACTAATCAACAAACTTTATTAGCCAACCAGCTTCTTGCTGCCGTGCTTGATTTCATACCTGATGAAAAAGCCTTTGAACATCACAAAGCGCTGCAAATTCAGAGCCTACACAATTCGCTGTTAAATAAACCCACTAACCGCTTGTTTTCGAGGTTAAGTGTACTTATCCAACGCAACACTCAGGCACCAATAGAGCTATTAGATGTAATAGACAGTATCACCTTTGAGCAAATGCTAAATTGCAGAAGTCGCGCTTTGGGGCACTATTTTAGTGAAGCATTTATGCACGGGAACTGGACTAGCGAAGAGGCAAAAGCCTTTTCAAAGAATCTTCAAGAGCAGTGCACAAATGCCCGCGGCGGCCCGCTTTCACGAGCGGTATCTAAACTTCCCGTGGGCGGCACGCTCTACCATGAAGTGCTTTGTAAGCACGATGACTCAGCGGTAGTGCTCTATCTTCAAGCTCCCTCCCCGGGCTTAACCGACACGGCGCTTTGTATGGTACTCGAGCAAATGCTGGCCGCGCCGTTTTTCAATTCATTAAGAACAGAACAGCAATTAGGTTATATTGTTGGAACTGGCTATGTGCCGCACAACCAGCATCCCGGCATGGCGTTCTATATTCAAAGCCCGCAATGTAGCCCAAAACATTTACTAGATGCTATGACAGAATTCTTGTTTCAGCAGCTAAATGAAATTGAGTTTTATCGCTTCTACTGGCCGACTATTCAGCAAAACCTCATTAAGCAGCTGGAAGAGCGAGACCTTACGCTGTCGATGAAGTCTCAGCGATTATGGGTGAGTTTAGGTACCCAAGACTTAGGGTTTAACAGAAACGTTAAACTAGCAGAACGAGTGAAAGCGTTGAGTTTTGAAGAAATTCAAGATTTTGCACACCAACTCGCTAAGCGCGAACGCTGTGGAGAACTTGTTCTTTTTTCGAAAGGAAAGTTCGAGGCTATTCCTACTCAAGAGAAGCGTACAATAAACAGTATTTCCCATTTCAAACAAGAAATACCGTATTACTGATTATAGCGCTTTACTCTCACGCTGTTACTCGCGCCCAGCGCCGCTCGTTTTTCTCTTCACTGGCTGTTTAGTACATTGTTTAGGCGGTAATTTTACCGTCTTTTAAAAATAGTCAACTTCAATTTTTATTAGAATAATATCTTTTCTGTCAACACCTTACATATCTAAAATTCAAATCTAACATTTAGTGATAAGATAAACGTCAAGTTTTTGACTTCGATGTCGATAAATAGACACCGGATTTATTTAGTTTTGCTTAATAAGTAATCCATCATCCCTGCTATCTCTAAAAAGTCCTTGTAGAGACTCGGTTAATTCGGCATATTTATTCTTCTGGTTGTTAGGGATGCTGCCGGTAAAATTAAAAAGATAATAAATGGCGTATGCCAAAGGTGTATAGGTGCGCTCAACCCTAATCTATTCAATGCTGCTTTTTTCGTTGGCTTTGTCAGGAATCTTCTTTAATCCTGCGAAGGCGATCGAAGTCTCTGATCTTCACTTCACAGAATTAAATAAGCAACACGGCCTTTCAGACACTGCTGTTTTAGATATTGTCGAAGATCATATGGGCTTTATTTGGCTAGCCACGTCAAACGGCCTTAACCGCTATTCAGGTTATAACGTAAAGCAATACCACCCATCAGATGTCGATCCTAATTCCTTACCTTCTGGTTTCATTAAAACACTATTTGTCGATTCTGAAGGTGAATTATGGGTTGGTACCCATTCAGGGCTGGCGCTTTACCTGCCAAAGTCAGACAGTTTTAAAGTGTTCGACAAGGAAAACTCTGTAATAAAAACAGATTTGATAACCGCGATTTCAGAGGCTAAGAACGGTGATATCCTTTTCTCAGATAAGAAATTTCTTTACCGATATTCGAAGCAGACTTCACAAATCAGCGTGCTCACTCAAGTCTTTAAAGACGAAAGCTTTATCAAAGTAATTTATGAAGAGGCAAACCGCATATGGGTGGGGTCTAATGAGTTTGGCGCTGCCTTAATAGACACTGAAACGCTGGAGGTGCACAACGCAAGCAAGGTCAACCCTTGGGGTATCTCTTTAGATATTCGTGCACTGCACGATATCACAATAATTAACGGCAATTATTGGTTGGCGACAAATGAAGGTCTTATTGTTTTAGCGTCTAATGGTCGTATTTTAAAACGAATTCAGGGTGATGATTTGGGCGTAACCGAAGAGGTTAATTCTTTTTCAATCTCTGTCGTAGATAAAGATATTTGGGTGGGCACTTATATTGGACTGTTTATACTGTCAGGCGCTGCTGAAAGCTCTATATCGGCTGATTATCGACCTGATTATTTGCATTTGAATTCAGATATTTATAGTTCTACTGGCATTCCATCGGCAATCGTATTTCGAGTAATTGAGGACCGTACGGGCGTGGTCTGGGCCGCAACCTTTCACCGCGGTGCTTTTAAGTATCACCCCGAATATGCCAGTGTACATTTTCAACCTGTTTACAACTCCGAGCGCCACAGCGACGATAATTATTCTACCTTGTGGGGCTTTGCCGAAAGCAACGATAAAACACTCTACCTAATTTCTCAGCAAAAAGGGCTAGGTAAAATATCCCGAGAAACAGGCAAGGTATCCTTTTTCAAGTTTTTCGAAGAAATGGACCCCGCCATACATTACTGGGACATTGAAATTGATGAACAAGATAATATCTGGATTGCTTCGTCTGTTGGCTTACTTGTAGTCAGAGATTCTGGAGACAGTTTGGAATTAGTGCGTGAGTATTTCAAAGGTTCATTTATCGATTATATCTTTAAAAGTGACTCAGCCATTTGGGTTCAGGTAGCGGTTGGTCAAATACATTCAATAAGCACTATTTCAGGCAAGGCTCAATACACTGAAGAGTTAAATACAGCTCTGACAGAGAAACAGGGGGATATGTTAGCCATTTATGAAGATGGTCACAATAACATTTGGTTTAGGGCCGGTGAGAAACTTGTTATTTACTCGGTTAATAAGGGTGAAATAATTCGAGTGCTGGGCTCATCAAACGGCCTAAATTCAATGGTCTATGGCGTACATGAAACCCCTTCCGGTTTATGGTTGACTACACGTTCTGATGGGGTGATTCAGTTAGATAAAGATAGCTTCGCCCTAATTAATAAACAAAAAAGAGACAACCAAAGTGGTTTTATAACTTCAACAGTAGCTGTAGAAAACAGCATTTGGTATTCCGATGCAATGGGCGTGCATAAGGTTCACCTACCTTCGCTCAGAGAGGCTGATAGTATTCCCAACGCCCAGTTGGAATTTAACTCACTTGGTGAAGGCGCCGTCATTGCCATTTCTGATAAGACAATTTATTTTGGTGGTAATAAAGGCTTTGTTAAAATTTCAAAGCAAGCAATAAACGTTAATGATCAAGTAGAGAAAACCCTCCCTCCGCAACTGTATCAAGTGAGTGTGTTTGGTTCAGTTGAAAAAACTAGATATACACAAGACAAAAGTGAAGACTCTTCAAGTTATCAGTCTTTAAAAGAAAATATCACTTACGAAGAACAGTTAGCGCTAAAGCATGATGAAACCCGCTTCAGTATTTCCTTTGGTCTGGTTAACCCGGTTTATCCAGACCAAGTAACCTATCGTTACAAGCTTACCGGTTTTGAGAGTGACTGGGTTTACGTCGATAAAGAACGTACTGCTCAGTTTAACAATATTTCCTTCGGAAACTATGTATTTTCAGTGCAAGCGAAAGAGCCCGGCAAAGCCTGGTCTGAAAGTAGAAGTTTAAAAATAACCATAGAGCGCCCCCCTTGGCTTCATACCGTTGCCCTTGTTTTCTACGGTTTAATTGCATTGGCTCTTTTTGCCTTTATTTTGCGCCAATACCAAATACGAAAGGCAAATCAACTTGCGATTAAAGAATCAGAAGAACGTTTAAAACTCACGCTATGGAGCTCGGGCGATGAGCTATGGGACTGGGATGTATACAGAGGTCAGGTGTACCGTGCAAACACCTGGGGCACGCTAGACTTTCCTCAAGACGACATTCGTACCACCAGCGCCTACGATTCCAATATCCACCCTAACGACATTATCCGAGTCAAATCTGCGCTCAGAGAGCACTTAGAGGGTAATAGTGATTTTTACGAATTGGCCTACCGTGCCAAGACGTTTAAAAATCAGTGGATATGGATCCTCGATCGCGGAAAAGTGGTAGAGCGGGACCATAACGAACAACCAGTGCGAATGACGGGTACGTTAAAGAACATCCACCACTTAAAAGAAGCTGAAGAGCAGCTTAACCTGTTCAAGCGCTCGATAGAGAATATTTCCGAAGGGGTATTTATTACCAATACCCAATTTAAGTTTATCAGCGTTAATAATGCATACTGCAGCTATACCGGTGAAACTCGCGACCAGGCCCTTGCCAGCTATATGCATTTTCATTTATACCCCGATGCCTTTACCGAAGAAATTAAAAAAACCCTAAAATCTAAAGGCAACTGGTCGGGTGAAGTGGAGAGCGTGCGGGTAAACGGTGAACGCTACGAAATGGAGCTTAATATTGATGCCGTGCACGATGAAGACGGCAAAATTAGTCATTTCGTGGGTGTTTTCAGCGATATCACCTCTCGTAAGAGTACTGAAAAAGAGCTTTTAAAACTTGCCAATGTGGACCCACTAACCGAGCTACCTAACCGTTCGTTTTTCCAAGCAAGTCATCAAAACTTGGTGCGAAAGTCCAGCGCTCACTCTCTTCTGTGCTTGGATATGGATAACTTTAAAAAGATAAAC
>NZ_JBSWUR010000004.1:0-212022 GCF_056159165.1 Alteromonas sp. AWJ4_199 | reverse complement strand
TTCCTTCATATTTACAAGCGCAGGTTGGGCTTCTTGCGCGAAACTGCAATTCATCAACGAATGTGCTAGAAAAAGTGCGATAGCTAAAAAACTGTTTATATTTGGCCTTATCATCACATTTTTTCTCTTTTTTGTTCAACGTAAACGCTAGACAAACTGATTAAATACTACTTAATTCGATATTGATGGCTGAGGTGGTTGCACCCACCTCATTCATCGGCTTTGTTTGTTCACTTTCATTACACCGAATGTGGAATGGAATCGAAACATTAGGTGTTATACAAGGGTATTTTTTTATATACCTTTGTGCCTAATACTCAAGCAATACATCACCATGCGGTAACGCCTCCGTCTACTGCTATGGTTTGTCCGTTCATGTAAGAGTTGCCAGGGGAAAGCATCAGCATCATTGTGTTTACGATTTCTTGAGGCTCGCCCAAACGTTTCATTGGGCTGCCCATGCCAAGCTGTTCTCGAGCCTCAGGGGTGTTGTAACCATCTACGTTTAAAATATTAGTTGGGCTGTAAAAGGGGCATATGGCATTAACGCGAACATTTTTACGGCCATACTCCACAGCTGCTGTACGGGTTATTCCTGACACCGCATGCTTTGCTGCAGCATAAGCACCGCCTTTAGGGGCTCCACCTAGTCCCGCTAGTGAGCTTACATTTAAAACATGCCCTTGCTTTTGTGCAAGCATAACGGGTATTTGGTACTTCATTCCAAACATAACGCCTTTCACATTCACCGCAAACTGCGAATCCATGATTTCCTCTGTCATTTGATGAATTGGCGCTGGGTTATGCGCTATACCTGCATTATTTACGGCAATGTCTAGTTTGCCAAAGGTTTCCATGGCTTTTTCAACCAGCGCCTTATTTAGTGACTCGCTTGCTATATTGCCGGCTAGTACCACGACGTCAGTGAGTGCTTTTACATCTTTTTTCGTTTCCTCAAGTGCGGTTTCATTGATGTCTGAAAGAACGAGTTTCGCCCCTCGGTTGGCAAGACCTAGCGATAACAGGCGGCCAAAACCACTGCCTGCGCCGGTAATTAATACAACTTGTCCTGAAAAGTCGAGTAAAGCGTCCATGGTTATCTCCTAATGGTTAATGGTTTAGTGTCTGTTGAAAACCTGCTTACTTAAGTTGGGTTTTCTTAATAAACTGAATAAGCAAGTTAGCTAGCAGTTCCCCCTGGTCTTCCTGAATAAAGTGACCACCGTTTTCTACTAACCTATGAGCCATGCCTTTACAGCCGGGGATAAGTTTTTGAAATAATTTATCGCTGCCTTTCGTTATTGGGTCGCTATCGCCGAAAGCCGTTATAAATGGTTTTTTGAATTGCTTTAATTTATCCCATGCTTGCTTATTAGCCTGTGCTTCTGCACTGTCTGGGCTTGTAGGGACAAGTAAGGGAAACATCCGCGCCCCTGCTTTGTATTGCTCGTCAGGGAAGGGAGCGTCGTAAGCAGCAAGTGTTGCTTCATCTAATTCTGTTGTCGTCCCATTTTGAATAATTGTTGAAGTGGGAAATATCGGCACATCTTGTGAAAAGCGACGCCATTTAATGAACGCCTCGCTTGGCAAATGGTCACCGGTTGGTAATCCGGTATTCGAAACCATCACACCTGAAAAGTAATCTGGCATGTCAGCAACGAGTCGCAGCCCTAACAACCCTCCCCAGTCTTGGCAGAACAAGGTGGTAGGCCCTTTCACAACCTGCGTAAACCAATCCTTTATCCATATCAGATGTCGAGCGTAGGAATAATCTTCTTTTCTAATAGGTTTATCTGAACGCCCAAAACCAATGAGATCCGGTGCTATGACGTTGAATCCCGCTTCGGCTAATATAGGCATCATTTTACGGTATAAATATGCCCATGTAGGTTCACCGTGCATTAAAAGGACTGTGTGTCCATCTTCTGGTCCGCATTGATAATGGGCCATTGTCATTTCACTGCTGACTGTGTCTGTTATTTCAGTGAAGCATGGAGAGTAGGGAAAGTCTGTAATCTTGTTGAAGGCGCTTTCCGGTGTTTTAAGCACTTGCATAGCCAATTATCCTTTTGTAAATAAAATGTAATAACAAGTGTTGCTCAATTAACAAAAACACTGGTTTTATTTTCTGTCAAATAAACCTTAAGCAAGGTAGGACGAGCTCTACATCAAGAAATGAAACAGCAAAGGGGCTAGCGGTGATTATTAAAAATTATGATAAATGTCTATAACACCAATAAACTTGGATGATTAACAACACTGCAATAACATCCAATTAATGTGATAAACAGGACATGGTTATGACTGAGATGGAAAATAAAGCCGTAGAATATGCAGTACAACAGGGTGTTGCCACGCTGACAATGCAAAGTGCACCCGTTAACGCGCTGTCACGCGCTATCAGAGTAGGGTTGATAGAAGGCATAAACAATGCACTAAATGACGACAGCGTAAGTGCCATTGTTATTACTTCTTCACTACCTATTTTTTCGGGTGGAGCTGACATCAGCGAATTCTCTGGTGGCGATTTGTCTCCCATGCTGCCTGAGGTACTAGACAAGATTGAAAATGCGTCTAAGCCAGTTGTTGCTGTTCTCCCTGGTCCAGCATTCGGCGGTGGCCTAGAAGTGGCGTTAGCTTGCCATCATCGCATCACCTTTGCTGAGAACAAAGTAGGCCTACCTGAAGTTAACTTAGGTATTCTGCCTGGAGCAGGTGGCACCCAACGACTTCCTCGCTTAGCCGACGCGCAAACGGCGCTAGAAATGATAGTAACCGGCAAACCAACGTCGGTGGTCAAACTTCCAAGTGTCTTCGACAAAATTTCTGATAAGCCTGAGCATTTACTTGAAGATACAAAAGCGTATTTACAAGCATTAACGCCAGATAAAGCGATTAAACGCACCAGTGACATCACGCTATCCATGTCTGACGAAACGCAGGCGGTGTTTGATGCAGTAACTGCACAAACTAAAAAAGCGACCCGTGGTTTCTTTGCTCCATTAAAATGTATTGAAGCGGTACGCGGTGCTTACACACTCGCTTTTGAAGATGGCCTTAAAAATGAAGGCAAGCTTTTCATGGAGTGTATGAATACGCCACAGGCACGTGCTCAGCAGCATTTCTTTTTTGCTGAACGCGCAGCAGGCCATGTGAGTGATTTCGACAAAAATACCCCTGAGCGCAGCATTGAGAAAGTTGCCATTATCGGCGCGGGAACAATGGGCGGTGGTATCGCTATGAACTTTGCCAATGCTGGCATTCCAGTTACCATGCTCGAGCTCAAAGAAGAAGCGCTAGAGAAGGGATTGGCACTTATTAGAAAGAATTACGAAAATTCAGCGAAAAAAGGCAAGTTAACTCAAGAGCAGGTAGAGAGCCGCATGGCACTGCTTTCAGGTACTACGTCGTATGACGATTTAGCTGATGTTGATCTTGTCATAGAAGCGGTTTTCGAAAAGATGGAAGTAAAGAAAACCGTATTCTCGACGCTAGATAAAGTGTGTAAGCCGGGCGCTATTTTGGCTTCGAACACATCGACGTTGGATATTGATGAAATTGCTACTGCCACATCACGTCCTGAAGACGTGATTGGTCTTCACTTCTTCTCGCCAGCGAATGTAATGAAGCTACTTGAAGTGGTTAAAGCTGAAAAGACATCTGCTGAAGTTATTAAAACTTGTATGAAGATGGCCAAGAAAATCAGAAAAGTCGCTGTTTTGGTTGGCGTATGTTTCGGGTTTGTGGGCAATCGTATGATTGAGCCTTACGGCCGTGAAGCGAATCGATTATTGCTAGAAGGAGCAACACCTGAGCAAGTTGATCGGGTTTTAACCGAGTTTGGCATGCCAATGGGGCCGTTCACTATGGGTGATATGGCTGGATTAGATATTGGCTACTATGTACGACAGTCTCGACAAGAGCACATTGCACACGACCCCGCTTACGGTGCAGTGGCAGATCGCTTGGTAGAAAAGGGGCGTAACGGACTTAAAACCGGACGCGGAGCTTACAACTATGAACCTGGCAGTCGAGTTCCTGTCCCAGATGCAGAAGTACTAGAAATTGCCAAGCAAGAAGCAGAACGTTTAGGCGTGGTTCAGCGTTCAGACATTAGCGATGAGGAAATTCTGGTTCGCGTCATGTACTCATTGATCAACGAAGGTGCTGCCATCTTAGAAGAAGGCATTGCAGCTAAATCTAGCGATATCGATGTAATTTATGTTTACGGTTATGGCTTCCCTGTGTATCGCGGCGGCCCTATGCAATATGCTGACGAAGTAGGGCTAGGCACTATCTTAGATAAGCTGACTACCTATCGTGATCAATTGGGTGATTACGGAAAAATGTGGCTTGAACCAAGTGATTTGTTGGTGAAATTGGCCCATAGCGGCGGCACGTTTAAAAGCTATAAAGCGAAGTAGACATAGCTCTTGTTAGCGAGAATTAATCGACGGTGAGAGCTAGCGATAGCTTTCGTTACCCGACATCCGAATTTGGTAAAGCTAGGTATTTTTGATAAGTAGCAAATAAGCCTAGCTAAACTTTGGCTGAATTTTCAGCCCAACAGAAAGGAACATAACATGCGTGATGCAGTTATCGTAAGTACAGCACGTACGCCAATAGGCCGCGCCTATAAAGGTGCGCTAAACAATTTGCCAGCCCCTTCATTAGGTGGTCATGCCATTCAAAACGCAGTAGCACGTGCGGGCATAGACCCTGCCAGTGTCGACGACGTGGTAATGGGCGCAGCGCTAACCCAAGGCAGTGGCGGCATGAATATTGGCCGCTTGGCTGGGTTGGCTGGTGGTTTACCGGTCACCGTAGCGGGTATGACACTCGACCGCCAATGTAGTTCTGGCATGTATGCCATTGCTACCGCAGCGAATTCAATTCGTACAGGCGATACCAACATAATGGTTGCGGGTGGCTTAGATTCTATCTCTTTAGTGCAAAACAAAAATATGAATATGTTTCGTGCAGTAGACCCTGCACTGGTTGCTAAGCACAAAGATATTTATATGCCAATGCTTCAAACTGCGGAAGTAGTAGGTAAGCGCTACAAAATCAGCCGCGACGATCAAGACGAATACGGTTATCAAAGTCAAATGCGAACCGCAGCGGCACAAGAAGCGGGTAAGTTTGATGATGAAATTGTACCAATTACCGCAGTTCAGGCGGTTTTTAACAAAGAAACGGGTGAAACATCAGAGCGTGAAGTTACCTTGTCAAAAGATGAAGGTAATCGTCCAGAGACCACGTTAGAAGGCCTAAAGGCACTTAACCCTGTTATCGAAGGTGGCTGCATTACCGCAGGTAACGCAAGTCAGCTCTCTGACGGCGCTAGCGCTACCGTTATTATGGATGAGCAGTCAGCGGCGAAGGGGAGTGCCCAGCCACTTGGTATCTATCGCGGGATTGCAGTGGCAGGCTGTGAGCCAGATGAAATGGGAATTGGCCCAGTATTCGCCATTCCTAAGCTATTAAAGCAGCATGGATTAACCATGGACGATATCGGTCTATGGGAGCTTAACGAAGCTTTCGCAGTACAGGTTCTGTATTGTCGCGATAAGTTGGGCATTCCAGACGAATTATTAAATGTAAACGGCGGTGCCATTTCTATTGGTCACCCGTACGGCATGAGCGGTGCTCGCATGGTGGGTCACGCACTCATCGAAGGTAAACGACGCGGTGCAAAGTATGTAGTTTGTACCATGTGTATCGGTGGCGGCATGGGCGCTGCTGGTTTATTTGAAGTTCTATAGGTATTGGGTATGGAAGGTTATAAAGCTCCACAACGTGACGCCATGTTTGTAACACATGAGCTATTAGATTATCAAAATCACTATCAGAAACTGGGCTTTGAAGAAGCCTCTGAAGACCTGGTGTCGGCGATTTTTGCTGAAGCGGCCAAATTCTCTGAAAACACGCTTGCGCCTATCAACGCGTCGGGCGATGAAGAAGGGTGTAAATGGGTAGACGGTGAAGTTACTACGCCAAAAGGGTTTAAAGAAGCTTACCAAACATACGTAGAGGGCGGTTGGCCAAGTATGTCTCACCCAGAAGAGTTCGGTGGTCAAGCGCTACCTTATTCGTTGTCTTCTATTATCGCAGAGTGGTTCTCTGGTGCTAACCATTCTTGGGCTATGTATCCAGGTTTAAGTCAGGGCTGTATGGAAACGCTTAAAGCTCACGGCACGGAACTGCAGCAAAAAATGTTTCTAGAGAAACTAGTTAGCGGTGAGTGGACGGGAACAATGTGCCTAACTGAAGCACACTGTGGTTCAGACTTAGGTATGCTTAAATGCCGTGCTGAACCTCAGGAAGACGGAAGCTACAGCTTAACGGGCACCAAGATTTTTATCTCTGCTGGTGAGCACGATATGTCTGAGAATATTGTACACATCGTGTTGGCTCGTTTACCAGACGCACCGGAAGGCACTAAGGGTATCTCTTTGTTCGTTGTGCCTAAATTCAACGTATCTGAAGACGGTGAAAAACAGGATAGAAATGCAGTAAGTTGCGGCAGTATTGAACATAAAATGGGTATTAAAGCCAGCGCAACTTGTGTTATCAACTTTGACGGTGCTAAAGGCTTTTTGATTGGCCCACCTAACCGTGGTCTGAACTGCATGTTCACCTTTATGAACACCGCGCGTATAGGCACTGGCCTTGAGGGCTTAGCTGCATCTGAAGCCGCTTTCCAGGGCGCTCTGCGCTACGCGAAAGATCGTATTCAGTTTCGCTCACTAACTGGGCGTAAAAACCCTGATGGCCCTGCTGACCCTATTATCGTGCACCCAGATGTACGCCGTATGTTGTTGACGCAAAAAGCCTTCGCGGAAGGTAATCGCGCGCTTGCTGCCTACTGCATGCAACTAGTAGACGTTACGTTATACGGTGATGACGCTGCAGAAAAACAAGTAGCCGAAGCTAAACTGGCTTTCTTAACACCTATCGTGAAAGCGTTTCTGACTGAAACAGCCCAAGAAGCAACTAGCTATGGCATGCAGGTTTACGGCGGTCATGGCTTTATTAAAGAATGGGGCATGGAACAGCTAGCCCGTGATACACGTATTTGTACCATGTATGAAGGTACTACGGGTATCCAAGCGGTTGATCTATTAGGCCGTAAAGTGATGGGTTCTAATGGTGAGCTGCTTAACGTATTTGTTCAAGAAGTGCGCGACTACTGCAACTCTCTACGTGACAACGCCCAGTTTAGTGCTTGGACTAACGCGCTTAGCTCACACCTTGACGAGTGGCAGCAAATTACTATGGATATTGGTAAAGCTGCTGCGTCTAATCCAGATGAAATTGGTGCTGCGTCAGTCGATTACTTAATGTATTCAGGCTATGTATCGGTGGCTTATTTCTGGCTCAAAATGGCAGTAAAAGCGCAAGAGCAGCTTGACGCAGGTAGTACAGAAACCGAGTTTTATAAGAGTAAAATTTTAACAACGGGCTTTTACTTTGACCGATTGTTGACACGTACTCGCTCACTGGTTTCTGCAATGCAATCAGGTGCAGATAACTTGATGTCTATGCCAGAGAGTATGTTTGCTGTCGAGTAATGGCATAGTAGTAAAACGAGCTATAAAATACGCGCGTAGCTAAAGATACGCATATAAGGCCGAGCGAATGGGGTAACCAATTTATAATTGGATACGCCATTTGGTTCGGTCTTTTTGTTTTTAAAACTACAAGAAAGTGTGCAACGTGAAAGTTGCTACACAATTTTGATATAGACGGCTGACTCACTGTATACCTCCGTGAGAGGATAATGGCAGACACTTCTCTATTACTTTGCACCACAGGTTGCCTGACAGAGCTGCTACGATAAATGGCTCCATTATTGATAACTTTCTCATAGCTATGTGATTGGGCCTGACTCTCCTTGCTAACATCACTTAAGTTATGATTTGTGTAATCTTCTTGAACAAGAAAAAGATTATTAAGCGCATACCTGTTCATCTTTATTCACTCTCTGATTTTAATGTTATGGGAACGTAGATTGATGCTTTCTAACTGTGTGGGCACTTATCTATTCGAAAAGGTATAACACCACTTAACATATATTTGCGTGAGTTATCGTTACTTAACTTTCAAAAAACAGAGCATTTGAGATGTGCGAAAAAATAGCAGAATATTTTGAGGCCTAGAAAAGGGTGAGGCCCCAAGAAGGGGCCTCTAGTGCGGCGTCCCGCCGCTACCATGTTGAAGCGTTACATCACATGGTGTGACTAAATTTTTATATTAGATTCTGCCGTTAAGTTCAGCTGAAATTGGTGAGCTCTGAAGACCTTGTTCAGCAATCCAAGCTTGCAACGTCTTGCCATCTGACTCAGGTTCAGCCAAGTCTTTGCTAGGCATCTTCTTGACAAGTAACGTACCTACCTCAACAGCATTGTTAGTAATCGCTGTACGAATGAGGCTTTGGCCGTTGCAAGAAATACCTGAATAGTAGTCGCGAAGTTTTAACTTGTAGTCTGACTGTACGCTACGCATTTTTTTACGAAGTTCACCTTTATCGTCTGCTTGAACAATTGTGCAGATATTTGCTAGTGCTTCGTTGATATCATTCGCTTGTGCTGCGTTAGAAAAAGCTAAAGTAGATGCCGCAATTACTAGAGAAGTTTTAACGATTTTCAACATGGTTAAATTCCTTCGGTTATTGTTTAGTTAATGTTTGTTCGTTGAGATGTATTAAACCCTAATCTAACTAATTGAAAAACATGCTGTAAAATAACAGGGTATACGAAAGTATACTTTAAGCGATAGTCAGTCTTAGCGTAGGTAGCGCACCAATAAAAAAGGCCCCGTAGCAGTGGGGCCTTCGAGTGCAGCATTCGCTGCAACCATGTTGAATCGATTCACATGGTGATGTGATATGATACCTAAATTCTGTCGTTAAGCTCAGCTGATATTGGAGAGCTCTGCAGTCCTTGCTCAGCAATCCAAGCTTGTAATGTTTTACCGTCTGATTCTGGTTTAGCAAGATCTTTGCTCGGCATTTTCTTAACAAGTAGCGTACCTACTTCAACCGCATTACTGCTAAGCGCGGTGCGGATTAAGCTTTGCCCGCCGCATGAAATACCTGAGTAGTAATCGCGAAGCTTTAATTTAAAGTCTGACTGAACGCTACGCATCTTTTTGCGAAGCTCGCCCTTATCGTCTGCCTGAACGATAGTACAAATGTTTGCAAGTGCTTCGTTTATGTCATTCGCTTGCGCTGTGTTTGAAAAAGCAAGTGTTGATGTGGCGATGATTAGAGAAGTTTTAACGATTTTCAACATGGTTAAATTTCCTTCGTATATTTAATTATTTAGAGAGATTGTTTGTTCGGCTTTCATTAAAAGACAACCGTGATGATTAAAAAACATTCACTCAAATAACCATGTATGTCACTTGATACCTTATACTAAAGGCGTAGAAGGCGTAAGCTTAGTTATAGCCTTTAGTATTAAAGGGCTTGCGAGATTAACGCACACTCGAGTTGGCGGATGAAAAACGATCAAATAAAGTGCAAAAAAACAGCGTTTATGCTGTTTTTTTTGCATTTTGATAAGGTTGAAAGACGAAGTTGCGAACATTTTGCCATGGTGAGTGGGCGCAAAAGTACATCAAGATTGGTTGTTTACTCGGTGGAACACAGTCCTAGACGCCGAGTAACGCTGATGCCGTCCGCTCCGTTGTGATAAGGCCATTTAAAAACTTAGAGCGAAGTGCGCCCCTAATTGCTTTAAATTTACTATCGCCCGCCGCCACGCCAATAACAGGCTTTTCTGGCGTAGCTTTCAATTTAAAGCTCGTTACTCTTTCATTAATATCGCATTTTATGAGTGCACCTTCTTCATTAAAGATCCAACTTATGATTTCGCCACATGCGCCAGAGTCAGACAATACGCCTAATTCGTCATCGCCGATAAAGCCGTCTTTGTAAAGCGGTGACACGCTACCTAAATTGCCGATACCGACAAAACTAATATCCGCCTGCTCAGCAAGCGCGTGAATGCGTGAAATATGCTGTTGTTGCTGCCACACTTCGCGTTCTGACTTACTTGAGGCTATAACTGGTGTCGGCATGGGGTAATGCTGCGCTTTTACCCTATCAGCAACGTGAACGGCAACATCATATCGTGTAGCTTCGCCGTTATCTGCAATATTGCCTACTAGCGACACTATTTTATGCTGGGGACAATGAAGAATAGATAGTTCATCTGCACACGCTCGAAGAACGCGCCCTGTGCCAAAAGCAATAGTTTGTGGCGTATCAAATTTAAGGGCACGCTCTATAGCGGCAGCGCCTGCTTGGCCGAGTCCCTGTGTGGAGTTAGGATCGTCGTCAACGTTGGGTACCACTTCGCAAAATGTAAGCCCGAATTTTTCTTTAATGCCTTGCGCCAACTCCATGCATCTGGCTATAGGATGCTCCAAACGCACCTTAACCAAGCCTTCTGACATAGATAATGCCACAAGACGCTGAGCGCTCTGACGTGATGTATTAAGGGTCTTTGCAATTTCGTCTTGTGTTTTGCCCCCAACGTAATACATCCATCCTGCTCTTGCGGCTTCGTCTAGTTTGTTGAGTTCGTTTTGTGCTTTCTTACTCATTTATTTTTCTCGCGTCGAAAATGTCAGGGAGAAGAGAATGAAATTCGTCCCATGAATTGAGTGATTTACTGTTATTTGGAATATCAGCTTTTATATCGTTATGTAAATGTGCACCACCGGTAAAATGAAGGCAGGGCATATTGGCGGCTACTGCTGCGGCTAAACCAGGCTGAGAGTCTTCAATAACTAAGCAGTTTTCAGGTTTTATACCCATGGTTGCGGCAGCATGTAAAAACAGGTCGGGTGCTGGTTTACCATTCTTTACCATAGAGCGCGTGAAAATACGTCCCTCAAAATAAGCGAAAAGGCCGGTACTTTTTAACGCTTTAGTCGTTCTTTCGGGAGAACTGCTTGTGGCAACACAATAGGGAATGTGGCGGGCATCAAGGTTTGTTAATACGTTATTGATGCCTGGTGTCCTTCGCAACGAGTGCTCAAACTTTTCATAGAGCAAAGCGTGAAAGTCCTCTTTAACCACGTCAGTTAACTCAAAGAAAAAGTCGGTTTTTAGTATCTTTTCTACGTGTTCTACGCTTTTACCAAGAAAGTGAGCGATAAAGAACTGCTTCGATAAAGAAATGTTATAGTCCGCTAGAATTTCCTGCCAAGCTTCCATAGACAGCACTTCGCTATCAATGAGTACACCGTCACAATCAAAGATCACTAACTTTACGGTAGTTGTTTGCAAAGGTTACTTTTCCTCATATCAAAAACACCAGTTATACGAAGATTTCACTACCAAAAGGAAAAGAACATACCATCAGGTTGGTAATGACATAATAAAACAGCGTGTACATTTGCCTAAGTGTAAAGTAATTGGTGCTTTGCTTTCTACCTTTTAAAACACTTTAGTAATAAGCATGTCGCAAGCCCATCTTTAATATTCAATTCATTAACAATTGTTGCTTCGCCAATATCCCGTAAGTTCAAAGGATTAGCTTATTAATAGCGCTTTATTGACGAAAAAATAGCAAATTATATTGTGTTAAATTTGTACTTACATCGCACTTTGTTTTGTTAATAGGTATTTACAATTCCATTTCCATGTGCAAATATCTACCGAAATGAGATATGTCCCATGTAATGAGCGAATGCTCAAAAGTGATTTTTAATAAGGGACGGCCACCTACAACAAGAGATTTAAAGATGAAGTCAACGTCGAGCGATATTGATATTTCACAGGTAAGCGATGAGCAACTCCCTGTCGCTAAACATAAATTAAAGGGATGGAAGCATTTCATGGGCTTGTATGCCGGTGAACATGTTGCCGCAACAGAATTTGTTTTCGGTGCAACGTTTGTCGCCCTAGGCGCCACCATGACCGACATCTTGTTAGGCTTACTTATCGGTAACCTACTGGCGGTTTTAAGCTGGACACTTATCACTACACCTATAGCTGTTGAAACCCGTTTAAGCTTGTACTCCTATCTTCAGAAGATAGCGGGCGATTCAATGACAAAGCTCTATAACTGGGCGAATGTGATCATATTCACTGTAATATCAGCTGCGATGATCACAGTATCGGCAACGGCGGTGCGCTTTGCGTTAAATATTCCTGCACAGTTGAACTGGTACCCAACTAATTTAGCCTTTGTCGCTGTAGTTCTAGCGGTAGGGGTTATCGTTGTGTTTGTTGCCATGTATGGGTTTAACGCCGTATCTGACTTCTCCCGCATTTGTGCACCTTGGCTGTTCACTATGTTCATCTGTGGTCCACTTATTCTTATGCCTGCACTGGCAGAATCTGTAATAGGGCAAACGTTTTTAACGTCGTGGAACGACTTTATGCATATCGGCAGTACGTCGGTATGGACGGGGTTAACACAAAGCGGTGAACCAGGAATTGGCTTATTAGAAGTTATTGGCTTCTCTTGGGCAGCAAATACCATTACGCATTTTGGTCTTATTGATATGGCGCTACTTCGATTTGCAAAGCGAAAGCGCTACGGCCTTTGTACATCAGCAGGCATGTTGTTCGGTCATTATATCGCATGGATTTCAGCGGGTATTATGGGCGCTGGAACTGCGGTTATCGTTCAAAAATCGATAGTTGAACTTGACCCAGGCGATGTTGCCTTCCACGCGCTAGGTTTATCAGGTCTTGTTATTGTTATCGTGGCAGGTTGGACTACCGCAAATGCTAACCTTTATCGTGCCGGGCTTGCTGCACAAGCCATTTTCAAAGATAAATCACGTACCAAAACCACTGCCGTTGTTGGTATGGTTACGGTGGGCATTGCATGCTTCCCATTTGTATTTACCAAGTTACTACCGCTGCTAACTTATGCTGGGCTACTTGTTGTTCCTGTGGGTGCAATAGTATTCGCTGAGCATATGATTTTCCCTCGAATTGGGTATACACGCTACTGGGCACATTATCAAAGTCTTACCCATAGCACGCCAGCTGTTGCAAGCTGGGGCTTAGGACTTGTGTTCGGCTTTGGTTTAAATGCTTTAAATGTAATTTCATTCTATTACCTGTTTATACCAACCTGGTTCTTTACTATTGCGGTTTATACTGCGCTTGCAGCCAAGTACGGCGCAAAACAGTCATACCCAGAGCAGGAAGCGCAGGTAGAGGCTTTCGATGCACGCGTTGAAGCGCATCAACAACAAGAAGCCGCGTTAGAAAACGACCACGTTGAAGATATCAGCGCTGTAACCAAGCTATTGCGCCTTACTTCTGTAGCTAGCCTACTTGTGTCCATCGCACTAGCAATTAAAACTTTTTCTCTTAGTGACACGCTTGCCGTGTACGAATCGAACCGAGATCTATTTTTCAATATTGGGTTCGCGTGCACCGTTATCTATTTCGTTACTGCGTATTGGGCGATGCGTCGCCAAAAAGCGCTTCAAAGCTAATAAGGTTTTTATGCAATCTCAAACGTCTATTTTATTAAACAAAGCTAATTTACCGTCGTTGCCGGCAGGTATTCAGCGCCCAGCCTACGATGTGGAGAATGTTCAAACAGGTATCGTCCACATTGGGGTAGGCGGCTTTCATCGTGCACATGAAGCTATGTACGTAGACAGGCTGATGGCTAAAACCGGCGATTTGTCTTGGGGCATTTGTGGCGTGGGTCTTCGCGAGAACGACCGCGCAATGAAAAAAGTGTTCGATGAGCAAGATAACCTGTACACCTTAGTTGAAAAACATAATGACGGCTCACGCGTTGCGTCTGTTATAGGTGTAATGACAGGGTTTATGATGGCAACGGATAATCCGCAAGCTGTCATTGATAAAATGTCTGAGCCTGAAGTGCGCATTGTTTCTTTAACTATCACAGAAGGTGGTTATAACTTTGATGCGTCTACAGGGGAGTTTATTACCACTAACCCAGACGTTATTCATGACATTGAAAACCCCAAAAATCCAAAACTAGTGTTTGGTTATTTGGTTGCTGCTATTAAAAAGCGTAAAGAAAACAATGTTAAGCCATTTACTGTTATGTCGTGCGACAACATTCAGCACAATGGTCATGTGCTGAAAAAAATGTTGCTCGCTTACATCGAGTTATTTGACCAAGCGTTAGCCCAATGGGTTAACGAAAATGTTAGCTTCCCTAACTCTATGGTAGACAGAATTACCCCTGCTACGACAAACGAAGATATTGTTTCGTTAAAAGCGCAGGGTATTGAAGATAGCTGGCCGGTAGTATGTGAGCCTTTCGAACAGTGGGTTATTGAAGATGATTTTTGCAACACTAAGCCACAGTTTGACGAAGTGGGCGCACAGTTTGTTAGCGATGTAGCCCCTTATGAAAAGTTGAAGCTACGCATGCTAAACGCCGGGCATTCAGTACTAGGGCTAGTGGGTTCAGTTGCCGGTCTTGATACTATCCATGAGAGTGTAGAAGCTGAGCAGTTAAAGCAGCTATTGTCTATCTTTATGGAAAAAGAGGTGGTGCCAACTTTAGACCAAGTTGAAGGCATTGATGTATTTGATTATCGCGACACGTTAATCTCTCGTTTTTCAAATCCGTTTATTAAGGATACCCTGGCGCGTATTTGCTTAGAAAGTTCAGCCAAACTGCCAGTATTCTTGCTGCCTACGGTACGCGACAATTTAGTAGCAGGTCGCGATATAAGTATTAGTGCCTTCGTCGTTGCGTGTTGGTCGTATTATTCAGATAAACACGCGTCTCAAGATGGAAAGCCGCTAGAAATTAACGATGTATTGTCTGATACACTTCATCAAGCTGCTCAACAAAACGAAACGGACAGCTTAAGTTTCTTGAAGGTAGAAGAAGTGTTTGGTGAGCTTGCTCAGCAAGAAAAATTTGCTGATGTCTACAAGGTATTCCTTGAGCGTGTCTATCAAAATGAGCCTGTACTTTCGATAAGCGAAGCAATTTCTGAAGAAAAGCTAGCGGTGGCTAAAGCCAGTTAGGTATTAGTTACTCGTAAATAAACAAAAGGAGAGTAAACATTAACTCTCCTTTTTTATGTTGAAAAGAAAAAAGCGACCCGGAGGTCGCTTCTTAAAGTGCAGATTTCTCTGCAACCATGTTGAACTGGTTCACATGGCGTGAAATTGTTCTACAGTCGCTCGTTGAGCACCGCAGCGATAGGGCTATCTTGTAAGCCGTTTTCCGCAACCCAAGCTTGTAAGGTTTTGCCGTCTGCTTCGGGGGCTTGCAAGTCGCTTTTTGGCATCTTTTTAACCAACAACTCCCCGGCTTCCACAGCATTATTAAGCATCGCAGTACGAATTAGGCTATTACCACTGCAGCTAACACCCGAATAGTAATCTTTTAGTTTCATTCGATAGTCAGACTGAACGGCGCGCATCTTCTTTCTTAGTTCGCCTTTGTCGTCCGCCTGAACGATGGTGCATATGTTTGCTAACGCTTCGCTTACGTCTGCGTGTGCTATAGATGACACACCGAAAGTTCCAGCAATAACTAGAGAAGCTTTAACTATTTTCAACATGGCTAATTCCTCAAGTAAATCTTAGTCGTTGTCTTGTTGAGAGAATTAAACGACAAAGCTGAATGAATAAAAATACTCTAGCCAATACTTGGGTATATATCTTTATATCAAATGGGGGGGAAAGTTTTATCTGTAATGCAAACTCGTTCTGCGCGCTTGAGTCGAATAATAAAACGCCCCGCGGGAGCAGGGCGTTTTTCAATGCGTGTCAAAAGCGTTTAAAATTAGTGAGGCTTAAAGTTGCTTGCAACTTCCATAATTTGCTCACGCATCCACATATGCGCATAGTCGTGGTCTGCACTGACGTGCCAATATAAATAATATTCTACTGCTGGAAGATCGAACGGCATTTCATAGATGGCAAGGTCGTAGTGTTTGGCTAAATGAAACGGTAAACAGGCTATTAAGTCCGTTTTTACGATAGTACTAGGCACGGTTAAGAAGTGCTGCCCACGCATAACTTCTTTTCTTCGTTTGCCCATTTTGTCGAGTGCAATATCAATAGGACCCGCACCAGATTTACGCTGAGATACGTTGATATGCCCCAAACGCAAGAATGTATCTAAATCCAAACCGTTTTTAAGAGCAGGGTGGTTTTTGCGAGCGAGTACCACAAATCGGTCTTGCGCTATTTTCTCTTTACATAGGTGTGGGTCAGTAAACGTAGACGCATCGGCGAAGAAATCTAGCGTACCTGCAGCCATTGCTGATACTACTTGGCTTCGAGGGATCTCATAATTCGTTAAGGCGATATTAGGCGCTAAATTCTGTAAACGAGACACTAGGCGAGGCATGATACTGGCCTCTAACAAATCTCGGCTGGCAAAGTTAAATGACTTCTCGGCAGTGAGTGGGTCAAACGTGTGGCTTTCTTGGACGCTCTTGCGTAACAATGCAAGCGCCTGCCGGGCTGGCACAATAATGTTCTGTGCTACGGGTGTCGGCGTCATACTGTGACCTGTGCGCACGAAAAGTGGATCGTTCAACATTTCTCTTAATCTGGCTAACGAGTTACTAACCGCGGGTTGGGTGATACACAAGACATCAGCAGCCTTGGTTAAACTACCAGCCGTATAAATAGCGTCGAATACGGCAAACAGGTTTAAATCAATTCTATTGAGATTCATAACTAGTCCTTTACGGGCGACTACCCTCATAAAAAAAGCCAACAAATGAAGAACCGCTGTTGTTTTCACAGCGAAAAACGAGCAACTATAGAGACTGTTGCTACATAGCGTCTACGAATAATTTACGTTAGTGTAACAAGAATATTTATAAATACCTATTATTAAAAGTTAATTGAAACATTCAACTGAATAATAGTAGTTTCATCGTAAATAAATGGAGATTGGACTTAGTTATGAAGACACTTTTAGATTTATCGGTTGGGGATGTGCTTGAACAAGCTGATTTTTTAACTGTAACTCAAGACATGATTAATCAATTTGCTGATGCCACAGGTGATCATCAATGGATTCATCTAGACACAGATCGCTGCGAAAAAGAGAGCCCATTTAAAACAACCATTGCGCACGGTTTTTTAAGTGCCAGTCTTATGCCCAAAGCTTTTGGTGAGGTACTCGCTCCAAGCGACAAAATTGCCTCAATGATAAATTATGGCATAGATAAACTTCGATTCCTTGAACCAGTCAAATGCAATGACGGGTTAAAATACCAATTTAAACTTGTTGATGTAAGCGATAAGCCCCAGGGTAAGCTCTATAAGGTAGAGGCTAGCTGTGTATTGAAGTCGAGCGGTAACCCTGCACTCGTAGGAAGCTTTTTAATGTTAGCGGTCATGAAACCACAATAGTAACCGAGCCATGGTGATGAGCCGCGAGATTCTAGCGCTTAAAATCGAAGGAAAAGGGTGTTACATATCTTACGCTCAGCTAATTAACAGTTAGTGATCAAAAAAGGTCAGATAAGGAACGGCCTTGTCTGACCTTATCAGGTAGCACGATAACCGGCTTAATTTGACGCTTCTTGTGCACCTTCTTCAACAGCTTCGCCTGCACTTTGAATATCTTCACCAGCGCCCTCTATAGTCGCGCAACCGCCCAAGCTTCCAATACTCGCTGCAAAAATCAGTGCTAAAAACGTATGTTTACGTGTTGTTGAATTTAACATTTCCATTTTGTTTCTCCTTAGGTTTTACTCATCATCGGCATGATTTGAATTATCAGCCGCGTTTTCGTCACCGTTTGTTTGTGACGATGAATCATCATTCGATGGACTTCGCTCATCGCGCTGCTTAAGCATGGCGTTAAGCTTATCACCACCTTTTGCATTAAAATCTAATGTTCTGATAGGGAATGGGATGAGAATATCATTGTCTTCAAGCACGGTTTTGACTGTATTAATGGCGTCATGACGCACTACCATGAACCCTGGCTCTCCGGGATAACGGATCCAAAACCACAGCAATAGATTTATACTTGAGTCGCCAAATGATTCCGCGTAAACAGCAGTTTCATCTTTATTGATAACGTAGTCTTTATCGTTCATAGCATCAGTTATAACGTTGGCGGCTGTTTCGATATCGTCAGCGTAAGAAATTCCAACAGGGATTTCTATTCTTCGATATCCTAAGCTAGAGTAATTTGTCAGTATATTGCGGAATAAAATCTTGTTAGGGATGACTTCAAGTTGGCCATAGAAGGTCTCAACAAGAGTATTTCGAAGATTTATCTCTTTAACATTTCCAAAAACCCCTTCTGCTTCTATAACATCACCTATTTCAAAGGGTTTTCTAATACCCATTGCTATGCCAGCGATGAAATTTTCAGTCATATCTTGGAAAGCAAAACCGATAGCAAGGCCAACAATACCTGCACCAGCAAGAAGGGATGTGACTGTACCTTTCAGGCCAACAAAATCTAGCGCGATAAATATACCAGCGACAAGAACTAGAGCCTTAATTATAGATGTGAGAAGACCGGCGATCTGACGAGACTCGAAGGTGCGTCGCATCAGTTTGCCTGCAACGTTTCCTACCATTTTAGCGATAAGACCAAAAACAATCGCGATGACAAATGCAACGACAATGTTAGGCAATAAAGTAATTGCACCTTCTACCCAGCTTTCAAGCTTTTCAGTTAGAAGCTTATATATTTCATCTATCTCAGGAAACTCCATAAATCCCGTTACCGTTTTCGAATCATGCTCTACAGTGATTCAAGAACTGTTCCTGTTACTAATTTTTTGTAACTCTATGAAATTTATTCAAAAATGAGTTTTCTGTCTTTCTAACAAAAATAAATTAGTGAATAAATTACGCACTTAGCGCAAGTTCTTCTCATTAATCTTTCACTTTCGCTATCAAATGATTCCTGGCAACTAGCCTTTAGATTAAGTGGTTAGACCATGTGTAAAATTAATGTAAACATATTATTCACAATAAATTTACAAAAATAAAATTCAGGCATAGTATCAGTGGTGTAGGTCAATATTCTGTTGATCTCAAACAATAACAAAACAAAATCGAATAGCCTGTTGCTAGCGGAAAGTGTGGGTAGTAGTGCCGGTAGTGATAAGCCCAGATTTGGAATCACACTATGAAATTAAAAACGCGTAAGACAGCAGTTGCCGCTATGGTCGGTACTGCGTTATTTTGCTCTTCTTACATCGCATCAGCCCAAGAGTCTGACGTTGAATCTGAGCAAGATGCCAAGAAAGACGTTGAACTTATTCTCGTTACCGGAAGTTTTGTTCGCAGAAGCGAAAACTTTGAATCTCCGTCGCCGCTAGCGGTAGTAGACAGCGTTGCAATTGATTCGATCGGCGCTAAAAATATCGCGGACATCACACAAACGTTAACAATTAATACAGGTGCAGAAAACAACCCCGATGCCTTCACGCAAAATGCAACCGCGGGAACCTCTAATATCAACCTACGTGGTTTAGGCGTGGCATCAACCTTGGTTCTTCTTAATAACAAACGTCAAGTTGTTACTGCGCAGCCTACCAACGAGGGCTTGAATTTCGTCGACACTAGCTCACTTGTACCCATGATAGCCATCGATAGAATGGAAGTGGTAAAAGACGGTGCTTCTGCCTTATACGGTTCAGACGCCGTGGCGGGTGTAGTTAACTTTATTACAAAGCGTAATTACGATGGTGCGATGGTGAGCGTCGATTATCAAGACGGTGCACATGGCGATAACAAAGAATATGTCCTTCAGGGCCTTTGGGGAGCGACGGGCGATAAAGGTAATGTTATTGCCGCTATTAGTTATACAAATCGCTCTCCGCTTTTTATCAACGACAGACGATTGAGTCGCCCACAAGACGATACTAGTGCCTTGGGGAATCCAGCGAGTTTTTTCATTGCGCCAGGTGTTCCAGTTATCGACCCGTTTGGGTGTGAAGAATTCGGCGGTTTTCCACAGATATTAGCGCCGGAGGGCACAGTGCCTGGGCTAGATGTTGGCCTTTGCGGTTTCGATTTCGGGCCCTACTATTCTTATGTACCGGATGAAAGCCGCATTAATGCATATACACGTGCCGAGTACGAATTTACAGACGACATCACTTGGACAACTGAAATTGGCATGGCACGGAACCGAGCCGAACGTGGTGGTGCACCAAGCTTTCCTATCCTGACTGCACCAGTGGTTCCAGACTATCACCCACAAAATCCATTTGGGCGTGCGGTTTCGTTTTTTGGTCGTGCTGAAGGCAATGGGCAGCCCGGTGATGCTGCAAATACAGAGTCAGATACTTTCCGCTTTAGCACAAATTTACAAGGTGTTACTGATAGTGGTTTTTGGGAAATAAGTTATACAAGGGCAGTAAATGACTTTGTATTTTCAGTACCTGATGTATTGAATACTGAATTTCAACTCGCACTGTTAGGTTTCGGCGGTTCAAATTGTAATCCAGTTTTGGGAACGCCAGGAGAAGGTAGCTGCGAATTTTTCAATCCATTCGCAACGTCATATACAAGTGCGCCTAACTCAGACTATGTACTTAGTTCATTTACAGGTAAGCAGGTCATCGACTCGAAAGCTGATTTAGAAGTGTTCGAAGCGTTTACCTCTTTTGATACCTTCGAAATGGGTGGCGGTTACGCGGCGCTTGCACTCGGGGTTCAGTATCGTGAAAACAGCCTGAGACAGGACTACGATGAATTATCTAATCAAGACAGCTTCACTTTTGTTATCGGTAATCCTGATTTAGATGGAAGCCAAGATGTTTGGGCGGCTTTTGGGGAATTAGCATTACCTGTTAGTGACGAACTTGACGTGCAGTTAGCTCTTCGTTATGAAGATTACGGCGGTAGCATTGGTAGTACCGTTGATCCTAAGCTGGCTATATCATGGCGCGCGACAGACGAGTTTTCGTTACGAGGCTCGATCTCGACGTCATTTAGGGCGCCAACCGTTTTCCTTGCTCAGGGGGGAGCTACTTCACTACAACAAGTTGTCGACCCTGTGCAGGGTGCGCAAGCTTTTGTCGCTGTGCGTACATCGGGTAATGAGGACTTAAAACCTGAGGAATCTACAGCGTACAACATAGGCTTTTCTTACGAGCCGTTCAGAGACCTATCAATTGAGGTAGATTATTGGAACTTTGAATTTGAAGATTTGATCATTCAAGAGAATGCGCAGGCGCTTTTGAACGCAGACCCTACTGACACATCGCGGATCGTACGAGCAGGTGACCCTTTAACGGGGCCAGTCTTACAGATTAACAATACTTATGTTAATGCAAGTTCACTGGAAACATCGGGGATAGACTTTGTTTCCAGCTATAAAATAGAGACTGAGCTTGGCAACTTTACACCTACAATACAAGCAACTTATATTACTAAGTATGACTTGAGCGACCCGCAAGCAGGGAATATAGATGGTGCTGGTCGACGTAACTTCAATAACATAGGTGTGTCATCGCCAGAGTTACGTATGAATATTGGCCTTAATTGGCAACATGATGTACACGCAGCAAACCTGTTCCTAAGATACATATCATCATATGACGATGATCAAAACTGTGCAGATGGAACAAGTAATACCGCTGGATGTGCAAATGGTTTTTATGAAATCGACAGCATGTTAACGGTTGACGCTCAGTACAACATTGACTTAGGTAGCGTTTTCGACACTGATCAAAGTTATGTATTAACCTTAGGTGGAGTCAATCTATTTGACGAAGAACCACCACAGGTATTCACAAACAGCGGTTTCGACTCGAAAGTACATGATCCTCGTGGTCGACAAATTTACGCGAGGCTAGCAATAGAGTTTTAAGGTTATTGCTGAAGATTGCAGAAAGTTAGAGCCGGCTTCCAAAGCCGGCTTTTTGTAAACTAAAAACTCCACACATTTTTTCAAGTTTTATGCATATCCCTTTTCTAATCTAACTCTCATTATTTAGAGTAAGTAAAGACTTATAGAAACCTACTGGGAGATAATAATGCCGACAAAGCTATCGGAAGATACTATTACGATTAAACTGGCTGCACTTAATGATTTAGTTACAGACGGCACGCATTGGGAGCGAAGCGGTGATTGCATCAAAAAAACATTTACATTTAAAAGCTTTATCCGTGCATTTGGGTGGATGTCGCAAATCGCGATTTGGGCGGAAAAACTGAAACATCATCCTGAATGGTTTAATGTATACAACAAAGTAGAAGTTACCCTGACCACTCATGATGCTGATGGGCTAACGGATCTCGATTTTTCACTTGCTGAAAAAATGGAAAAATTTAAATAGTTTGGGCAGTTGACTGTTTTAAATGAGCTTGTTTTACCGTTAATTTGTATTAACTTTAAGCATGTTGGTTAATTAAGCCGCTAACAGTCAGAAAAATGAAATATTTCGCTGCTAAGCACTTGTGTTGATTAAGTCTCTATGTATAATACGCCCCACGTTGAAGCGAGGCACAAAACGCAGCGGTTACAACGTTAATTTTCTGGCGCGGGATGGAGCAGTCTGGTAGCTCGTCGGGCTCATAACCCGAAGGTCGTAGGTTCAAATCCTGCTCCCGCAACCACAGAAAAAAACCAGGATTTCAAGGCACTGCAAATGCAGGCTTTACCGTACAATCGCGGGATGGAGCAGTCTGGTAGCTCGTCGGGCTCATAACCCGAAGGTCGTAGGTTCAAATCCTGCTCCCGCAACCAATTTGTAAAATCAGAACTAAATAATATTGCGCAAGCAATATGTACCGTACAGTCGCGGGATGGAGCAGTCTGGTAGCTCGTCGGGCTCATAACCCGAAGGTCGTAGGTTCAAATCCTGCTCCCGCAACCACTTTTAGAACCCAGCTTTTGCTGGGTTTTTTCTTTTCTGATTGTGCAGTCCGTAAACATTCCCTCGATTTAACTGGCGGTAATTAAGGTAGTTTCAAAGAAATAATTTCCGCACAACATAGCCTATGTATGCTAAGTTAAAGTTATGCCACCATTGAATAATTAAACTTATAGGTAGTTTGGCCGCGCCATGATTGCTCGCTTTTTTACGTTTGATGAACACGCCGCGTTAATTGAAGGCGCTTATCACTTTCCCCTTGTTGTCCTGTCTTTATTAGTCGCTATTTTTGCTTCATTCATGGCGTTTAACGTTGCAGGGCAAGCAGCCGTCACTGATGACAAGCTAAGACGCAATATTTTACTTAGTACAGGTAGCATAGCCCTAGGGGGCGGTATTTGGTCAATGCACTTTTTAGGCATGACCGCCTTTGACTTGTGTTTACCTATCGATTACGACCCCTTGATAACTGCACTTTCGGCAATTCCAGGCGTAGCTGCAGCTTGGGTAGCGCTGAATCTTTTGATCAAAACCCGTATAAGCGTTGCTGAAGTAATTTTAGGTGGCGTATTGATGGGAGCTGGGATAGGAACCATGCATTATAGTGGTATGGCTGCAATGGAGATGGCGCCGCTTCTTCGCTATGACCTTGGTGTATTTGTGCTTTCTATCGTAGTTGCTGTTTGTTTAGCTATGCTGTCGCTATGGATTAAGTTTGGGATTACTGCCGCAACCAAAAGTAGAAAGTTATTGGGTAAGCACGCTGTGCTCGCAAGCACTGTTATGGGGTTGGCTATTGCGGGTATGCACTATACTGGTATGGCTGCGGCAAGATTTGTTTTACCACCGGGTATGGAAACGTCCGGCCAGTCGTCAAATATCGCCGTCTATCTAGCTATTTCTATTGCTATCGTAACACTGGTGCTTATTACCATGGTATTGGGGATTAGCCTTTTATTTAAATATCGCGATGTAATGTTGCGCGCAATAGAAAGTGAACGAATTCAAAGCGCCATCACTGATAATGCTGTCGATGCCATCCTGACCGTAGATGATAAAGGAATTGTTAAAACAGCGAACCCTGCTGTAGAGCAAATTTATGGTTATACCCAGCGAGAAATTGTAGGAATGAAAGCCATTGATATGGTTCCGCCTGAAAGACGGCATGTATATAGCGATGACTTTTTTAGCCAACGCGTTGTGCCAACTGAACAAATTATCGGTACCGGAAGGGAAGTTGAGATAATCCGTAAGGGCGGGGAACGAATTCCGGCACGTCTAGGCGTTGGCTACACAAAAATAGAAGGTAAGCCCGTATTTGTTTTTTTTGCTTCAGACCTTCGAAAACGAAGAGAAATGGAAGATGCGCTACGTGAAAGTGAGGCTAAGTTTAGAAGTTTAATCTCGAATATCCCGGGTATGGCCTATCGATGTTTGAATATGCCAGGCTGGCCGATGGTTTTCGTAAGTGATGCTGTGCTAGAAGTTACCGGTTATCCGGCGAGCGACTTTGTTTTACCAGAGCCGAAACGTTCGTTTATAGACCTTTATCACCCTGATGACGTTGAACGACTCTCTAAAATCAATACTGAACAAGATGTATTTTCTTATGAATATCGCATTATAGCTAAATCAGGGGAAGTAAAGTGGGTAACAGAGCATGGTACTCACGTAAAAGACGATGATGGCAATATCCTGTATGTCGACGGTTTTATATCAGATATAACCCAAAGGCGGGTAATGGAAGATGAGTTAAAGGCTGCGAAAGACAAAGCTGAACAAGCGGCTGCCGCACGTACTGCATTCCTTGCTAATATGAGTCACGAAATTCGTACGCCTATGAACGCGATTATTGGTTTTAGCGACTTAATGTTAGGAGAGTCCTTGCGTGAAGAGCAGAAATCTCACCTAACCACGATAAACCGTTCTGCCCGTTCACTGCTGCACCTTCTCAACGACATACTGGATAGCGCAAAGTTAGATAAGGGGAAGCTTGACTTAGATTACCGCGACTTTCTTATTCGGGAAGAATTAGATTTGGTCGTTTCTACATTTTGGTTAGAAGCTAAGCGTAAAAAGGTTGGGCTAGTCCTAAATGTTGATTCTTCGGTGGCCGCTGGTTACAGAGGTGTGCCAGAGCGAATGCGCCAAGTCCTTAATAATCTTATTGGCAATGCCGTTAAATTCACTCATGAAGGAGAAGTGTCGATTAACGTAAGAGGTGACGATAAGTTCGTCTATTTTAGCGTGTCAGATACCGGTATTGGTATGACGCAAGAACAAGTGGAGCGCGTTTTCGACCCGTTCTCGCAAGCGGACGCGTCAATGAGTAGGAAATATGGCGGTACTGGCCTGGGAACCACTATTTCTAAACAGCTTGTTGAACTTATGGGCGGAAACATCTGTGTTACCAGTGAAAAAGGCAAAGGAAGTACCTTTACTTTTAGGTTGCCGCTAGAAGCGGTTGAAGTCAGTGACTATGCACCTGATACTTTAGAATCGACTTCAACCCAACTTCAATCAACGTTAAATGTATTAGTGGTTGATGATGTACAACAAAATGTAGAGCTTTTGTCATTGCTCCTTACTCGAGCAGGGCATCAGATAGATACTGCTACTGACGGTGTTCAGGCGTTAGAAAAAATGGAGTCAGCTTCATTTGACGTCGTTTTAATGGACTTGCAAATGCCTAATTTAGACGGATTAGAGGCCGCAAAGCAACGCCGTAAGTTTGAGAGAGAACACCAGTTACTTCCAACACCTATTATTGCGTTAACTGCAAGTGTTTTAGTGCAGGACAAGCATGCGGCGCAACAAGCCGGCATGGAAGGGTTCGCTAACAAGCCTGTGGATTTTGGCTTACTTATGGAAGAAGTGGCGCGGGTTCTTAAACTCGATACCTTTGATGCCGCCGAAACACCTATAGAAAATGACTCAGAATCAGCGTTTAAAGCCGATAAAGCTACCTTAGATTTAAAGAAAGCTGTTGGTCTGTGGGGAAGCGAAGAGACGGTATTGCAGGAAGTAGACAAATTCACTTCAACAAGTAGAGAAAAGGTCGATGAGTTGATGAACGCAGCTATTAGAGAAGACTATAAAGCGGTAGCATCGCTTTCTCATGGCTTAAAAGGAACGTCGGGTAACCTATGTCTAACTACTTTCTTCCGTATCACTAAAGAGATAGAGGCGCAGGCGCTGAAATCGATCATCGATATTGAACAAGTTAATCAGCTTCGCGGCGCTTTAGAGAAGATAGAGTTGATGCTTAGCGAATCGCCTTTATATGCAGAAAATGCAATTAATGAAAGTATAGATAATGCTTTGCTCCTTAGTCACCTGAAAGCTATGCTCAATAGTGTAGAGCAGAATATGGTAGATGAAGCGGAGCTGTCATTTTTAAAAGAAATAGGGTGCTCTAATCACAACGAGCAAATTGGTCAAATTCTCTTAGATATAGATGACTTTGAGTTTGAATTGGCGCACGAGCACATTTCTTCATTAATACAAGAATTAGAATAGCCCAGAGATATGGCATGTTAGAAATTGAAATAACAAAACCTACTTTACTCCTCGTTGACGATGAGCCTGTAAACCTGCGGGTTTTAAAGCAACTTCTTGCCAGTGATTACCAATTAATTTTTGCCAGAAATGGTGAGGAAGCACTGAAGCTAGCACAAACAAGACAGCCTAATTTAATACTTCTAGACGTTATGATGCCTGGGTTAACGGGGTTTGAAGTATGCCGCCAGCTTAAACAGCAAGCAGATACAAGGCACATCCCTGTTATATTCGTAACCGCCTTAAACGATGAACACGAAGAAACGGAAGGCTTCGAGGCGGGGGCAGTGGACTACATCACAAAGCCAATATCTCCGGCCATTGTAAAAGCTCGGGTTAAAACTCACCTTAGTTTGGTACAAGCAGACGAACTGTTGGACAGCCGCTTGCAAGTTGTCCAGCGTTTGGGAAAGGCGGCAGAATACAAAGACAATGAGACGGGCATGCATGTTATGCGCATGAGCCATTATGCTAAAGAGTTAGCGCTTGCTTATGGACTCACTGACAAACAGGCGGAAATTTTACTTCACGCGGCGCCGATGCACGATATCGGCAAAATAGGTATTGCCGATAGCATAATGCTAAAGCCGGGCAAGTTAACTGACGAAGAATTTGCCACCATGAAGCATCACCCAGAAATTGGTGCCGAAATCATTGGTGATTGCGGCAATTCTCTGTTGTTGCAGGTAGCGAAATCAGTGTCACTGACACACCATGAAAAGTGGGATGGTTCTGGCTATCCCAAAGGACTGGCGGGCGAAGATATTCCAATTGAAGGCCGTATCTGTGCAATCGCTGATGTATTCGATGCGCTCACAAGCAAACGCCCGTATAAAGACGCGTGGAGTATTGAAAAAACCATCGATTTTATGGAAAGTCAGAAGGGTAATCATTTTGAGCCAAGACTGGTCGAATTAATGATAGAAATTATGCCTAAAATACTCGATATAAAAGCCAAGTTTAAAGATGAGGACTAACCGCTACGTCTTTTCGCTGTTGCTTAATGCGCCGCCTATACGTATAATGTGCGCATTAAGTGATGAGAGCGGGCTCCCTCATTAAAGGAAAGTAACGCACTTATCATTAGCAAGCTATCACCTATCGGTGGTTTTACCCATAAGTTTGCAACTGCCTACATTGGCAGGTATGGGTTCAGAATTTTAATAAAAGCCCCGCTAGTCCGGGGCTTTTTGTTGTATTAAAACCTGGAGTCAGCCTCGCTGAGCCGGGTGATGACAGGTGGGCTTTAGGCCCTTTTTTCGTTTTTGGAGGTTTGCATTGGCAAAACTTGAAGAGAAACTAACCGAAATGCTAGAGCCAGGTGTAGAAGCACTGGGCTTTGAATTGGTTGGTATCGAGTTTGTACGAGCGGGGAAGCATTCAATTCTTCGCGTTTTTATTGATCATGAAAACGGTATTACCGTAGATGATTGTGCAGATGTAAGTCATCAGGTTAGCGCAATTTTGGACGTTGAAGATCCGATTAGCACTGAATATAACCTTGAAGTGTCATCACCAGGTATGGACAGACCGCTTTTCAAAGAAAAGCATTACATTGAGGCTGTGGGTGAAGTGGTTCAAGTTCGTTTGTCTATGCCAATGGACGACAGACGTAATTTTAAAGGCAAAGTACTTGCGTGTGAAAACGGCATCGTAAGTATTGAAGTGGATGGCCAGCAGTTCCAGTTAGCTGTGGCGAATATCGAAAAAGGTAACGTTGTTCCCACGTTCGATTAACGGAACAGCTCTGCTTTCATCGACGAAAGCATAAGAGAGGCGAAAATGAATAAAGAAATTTTGTTAGTGGCGGAAGCCGTTTCAAATGAAAAACAAGTGCCTAGAGAGAAAATTTTTGAAGCGCTAGAGTTTGCAATTGCTAGCGCAACCAAAAAGAAAAACGAAGGCGAAATTGAAGTTCGTGTAAGCATCGACAGAACGTCTGGTGACTTTGATACATTCCGTCGCTGGTTGGTTATCCCAGATGACCAAGAGCAAGAAAATCCATTTGCTGAAATTACGTTTTCTGCGGCGCAAATCGACGAGCCAGAGATACAACTTGGCGATTATGTGGAAGAACAAATTGAATCTATCAAATTCGACCGCATAACTACGCAAACCGCAAAGCAAGTGATCGTACAAAAAGTACGTGAAGCTGAGCGTCAGCAAATGATTGCTGAATACGAAGACAAAGTGGGTGAGCTTGTTACGGGTACGGTTAAAAAAGTAAACCGCGATAATATCATCATCGATTTGGGTAATAACGCTGAAGGCGTTATTTACCGCGATGATATGCTTCCTCGTGAAACTTTCCGTCCAGGTGACCGTGTACGTGGTCTTCTATACGTTATCCGTCCGGAAGCGCGTGGAGCACAGTTGTTTATCAGCCGTACGCACCCAGACATGCTAGTTGAACTGTTCCGCTTAGAAGTTCCAGAAATTGCGGAAGAGACGCTAGAAATTAAATCTGCGGCTCGCGATCCAGGTTCACGTGCGAAGATTGCCGTTAAAACTAACGACAAGCGCTTAGACCCAGTGGGTGCGTGCGTGGGTATGCGTGGTTCACGTGTACAAGCCGTATCTGGTGAGCTTGGCGGTGAACGTGTTGATATCGTGCTATGGGACGAGAACCCAGCGCAATTCGTTATTAACGCAATGGCTCCCGCTGAAGTTGCGTCAATTGTTGTTGACGAAGACAGCAACAGCATGGACGTAGCGGTTGAAGCAGACAACCTAGCTCAGGCAATTGGCCGTAGTGGTCAAAACGTTCGCCTAGCTAGCCAGCTAACAGGCTGGGAACTTAACGTGATGACGGTTGAAGACCTCAACAAGAAACACGAAGAAGAAAACGCGAAGGTACTTGATCTATTTACTGCTGGTTTGGACATTGACGAAGAGTTTGCGTCTGTGTTGGTAGATGAAGGCTTTACAACGCTAGAAGAAGTGGCATACGTGCCAGCAAGTGAACTTCTAGCGGTTGAAGGGTTAGATGAAGAAATGGTTGAAGAGCTGCGCAACAGAGCGCGTGCTTTCTTAACCACGCGTGCACTGGCGAACGAAGAATCGCTTGAAGGTGCAGAGCCTACAGAAGCCTTATTAAATCTTGAAGGTATGAGTAAACACGTGGCTTATGTGTTGGCCAGTCGCGGTGTTACTGACCTGGAAGAATTAGCAGAACAAGGTACCGATGATATCAGTGATATCGATGAACTAGACGAAGAGAAAGCCGGTGCGTTAATCATGGCGGCTCGTAATATCGTATGGTTCAGTGAAGAAGAGTAAGGTCAACAGGGGGAAAATTACGTAATGGCAGATGTATCTATTGAAAAGCTCGCCAGCGACATTGGTACGACCGTTGACCGATTGGTTGGCCAGTTTAAAGACGCGGGTATCTCTAAGAGTGCCGGCGATCAGGTAAACGAAGACGAGAAACAGAAACTATTGGATCATTTAAGTAAGCAACACGGCAGCGCAGCTGAACCAACGCGTATGACACTTAAGCGTAAGACAACTAGCACATTAAGTGTTGGTAAGTCTAAAGAAGTGAAAGTGGAAGTACGCAAGAAGCGCACATACGTTAAGCGCAGCGACGTTGAAGAACAGCAGCGTCAAGCGGAAGAAGAAGCGAAGCGTCTTGAAGAAGAGGCGCGTTTGAAGCGCGAAGCAGAAGAGAAAGCAGCTGCTGAAGCGAAGAAAGCCGCTGAAGAAAAAGCGCGTAAAGCAGAAGAAGCTAAGAAAGCTGCTGATGAAGAGCGTGCACGTCGTGCGGAGCAAGCTAAGAAAGAAGCTGAAGCCCGTAAAGCAGACGAGCCTGAACTAACTGAAGCTGAGAAAGCGGAAGCAGAAGCTGCACGTCAGGAAGAAGAGCGCCTGCGTAAAGCACAGGAAGAAGAAGCGCAAAAGAAACTTGAAGAAGACGCGAAAAAGGCGGCGGAAGAAGCGCGTAAACTTGCTGAAGAAAACGAGCGTCGCTGGAAAGAAGAAGAAGAGCGTCGTAAGAAAGCAGAAGCTGAAGAAGTTCACTTGCACTCTAACCGCTACGCTCAAGAAGCAGAAGACGAAGAAGACATGCAGGTTGAGCGTTCTTCACGTCGTCGTCGCAAGTCTAAGAAAAATGCTGGTGAGCATCTTAAGCAAGGCTTTAACAAGCCTGCAGCACCAGTAGAGCGCGTTGTTAAGCTTGGCGCAACTATTACAGTTGGTGAGCTGGCAAGTAAACTTGCTATTAAGTCTAACGAAGTTATCAAAACGATGATGAAGATGGGCGAGATGGCAACCATTAACCAAGTACTAGACCAAGATACTGCGGTACTTGTTATCGAAGAGATGGGTCACAAGTACGAGCTTGTAAATGACAATGCACTTGAAGATGAGTTGCTAGCAGACGCCACAGATGGCGAGAAATCGACACGTGCTCCTGTTGTTACTATCATGGGTCACGTTGACCACGGTAAAACATCACTGCTTGACTACATTCGCCGTGCGAAAGTAGCAGATGGTGAAGCGGGTGGTATTACCCAGCATATCGGTGCTTACAAAGTACAAACAGATAACGGTGAAATCACCTTCCTAGATACGCCTGGACACGCCGCGTTTACTGCAATGCGTGCTCGTGGTGCTACTGCGACGGATATCGTTATTCTTGTTGTTGCTGCAGATGACGGCGTAATGCCGCAAACGAAAGAAGCGGTACAGCACGCCCGTGCTGCTGGTGTACCTCTTATCGTTGCAGTGAACAAGATGGATAAAGAAACAGCTGATCCAGACCGCGTTAAAACTGAGCTATCTCAACTAGAAGTTATCTCAGAAGAGTGGGGCGGAGAACACCAGTTCTGTAACGTTTCTGCGAAAACGGGTATGGGCGTCGATGAACTTCTAGATGCTATCGTCCTTCAAGCAGAACTACTTGACCTTAAAGCGGTAGCTGAAGGCTCTGGTCGCGGTATTGTTATCGAATCTCGTCTTGATAAAGGTCGTGGTCCGGTAGCGTCAGTACTCGTTCAGGAAGGTCAACTACTTGCGGGTGACATTCTACTTTGTGGTGAAGAGTACGGCCGTGTTCGTGCAATGCGCGACGAAAACGGTAAAGAGATTAAAGTTGCAGGACCTTCAACGCCGGTAGAAGTACTTGGTCTTTCAGGTGTTCCTGTAGCGGGTGAAGATGCCGCAGTTGTTAAAGACGAACGTAAAGCTCGTGAAGTAGCAGCGAAGCGCCATCAGAAGAAACGCGAACTTAAACTTGCTCGTCAGCAAAAAGCAAAACTTGAAAACATGTTTGCGAACATGGAATCAGGCGACGTTAGCGAACTTAACATCGTACTTAAGGCTGACGTACAGGGCTCTGTAGAAGCGATTTCTGAGTCACTGGTTAAGCTTTCTACTTCTGAAGTTAAAGTTAATATTGTAGGTAGTGGTGTAGGTGGAATCACCGAAACTGACGCGACCCTTGCGGCTGCATCAGGCGCTATCGTACTAGGCTTTAACGTTCGTGCCGATGCAACAGCACGTCGCGTACTAGAAGCTGAAGAAATTGACCTACGTTACTACAGCGTTATTTACCACCTAATTGACGAAGTGAAAGCGGCCATGAGCGGTATGCTTGCACCAGAGTTCAAGCAGGAAATCATTGGTCTTGCCGAAGTACGTGATGTATTCAAGTCACCGAAACTGGGCGCAATTGCAGGCTGTATGGTTACAGAAGGTAATGTTAAGCGTAGCAACCCAATCCGTGTACTTCGTGAAAACGTAGTAATTTACGAAGGTGAATTAGAATCACTACGTCGCTTTAAAGACGACGTACAAGAAGTACGTAACGGTATGGAATGTGGTATCGGCGTTAAGAACTACAACGATGTTAAAGTAGGCGACCAAATTGAGGTCTTCGAAATCGTTGAGGTTAAGCGCGAAATTTAATTGCCTTAGTTAATTCGGCATGTGAAAAACGGGGGCCGAGTGCTCCCGTTTTTGTCTATATAAAGCAAACAGCCTCAAGCATGCCGCTGGTTAAATAAGGAAAGGAGAGAACAATGGCTCGTGAATTTTCACGTACCGACAGAGTGGCTCAGCAAGTTCATAAAGAAGTAGCGAGCATTCTGCAAAACGAATACAAACACCGCGTAGGCGATATGCCTTTGATCACGGTTTCTGATGTAGATGTATCGCGCGACCTAGCTCACGCTAAAATCTTCGTGACTATCTACAACAGCACTGAAGAAGAAGGCAAAGCGCAAATTAAGCAGCTAGCCGAATACAAAAAGTTCATTCGCAGTATTCTTGCCAAGCGCATTCGCATGCGTTCAGTGCCTGATCTTCACTTCTTTGAAGATAAATCGATTGTTGAAGGCATGCGCATTTCTAATCTTGTGTCACAGACTATCGCTAAAGATGAGTCGAAGCGCGATGAAGACGATTCACAAGAGCAGGAGTAGATGGCAAGACGTCGTAAGGGCCGTGACATTAACGGCATAGTATTACTTGATAAACCACTGGGTGGCTCATCAAACCAACTATTACAGAAAGTACGCTGGCTGTATAAAGCGGCCAAAGCGGGCCACACAGGCGCGCTTGACCCGCTAGCTAGCGGTATGCTGCCGCTGTGTTTGGGCGAAGCTACCAAATTCTCGCAATTTCTTTTGGATGCAGAAAAAACCTACGAGGTTACGGCACAACTTGGCGTGCGCACAACCACGTCTGACGCCGACGGTGAAGTGGTAGAAGAGAAGCCCGTTGAAGTCACGGAAGAGCAAGTACGCAATGCTTGCTTAGCTTTTTTAGGTAAAAGTAAGCAGATCCCGTCTATGTTTTCTGCGCTTAAACATCAAGGTAAGCCGCTTTATCATTATGCGCGTCAAGGCATAGAGATTGAACGTGAACCCCGTGATATTGAAGTGTATGAACTGGACGTACTGCGAATCGAGCTGCCTTATGTCGATATGCGCATCAAGTGCAGTAAAGGTACTTATATTCGCTCTATCGTAGACGACCTAGGACAGAACCTTGGTTGTGGTGCTTATGTGACCCGCTTACATCGAACTGAAGTTGCTGACTATCCTACCGATAAAATGGTGTCACTGGATAAGTTAATTGAAATTCAGGAATCACTGGAAGAAGGTGACTTTAAAGCGCTTGATGACTTGCTTATTCCTATGGATACCGCTGTAAGTCGTCTACCTTTTGTGACCATTAACGACGCCGAAAGAAATCGTTTTGACAATGGCCAATCGGTTAAAGGCATGTGCAGTGAAGCGCTTGAAGAGGGAACATCTTATCGCGTCTATCACGGTGCTGATACCAGTGGTATTTTCTTAGGCGTTGGGGAAGGGGTGCTTGACCCAAAAGATCAAGGCATACCTAAACAAGAAGTGTTTGTTAACCCGAAGCGCCGGGTTGTTTATCAATAGAAACTGCGACTGTAAATAAAGATGGTTTATGGCTTGCTAAGTATGTAAACGTCATTATAATACTGCGCTCATTCCGCTTTGCTGAATTAGTGATCGGCGAAGCATTAATATTAGGAGAATGATATGTCACTAACTAAAGCAGAAACCGCGAAAATTATTGCTGAGTACGGCGTTAAAGAAGGCGACACTGGTTCACCAGAAGTTCAAGTAGCTTTGCTTACTCACAACATCAACAAGCTTCAAGGTCACTTTGCTGATCATAAGAAAGATCACCACTCTCGTCGTGGTCTTCTACGTATGGTTAGCCAACGTCGTAAGCTTCTAGACTACCTTAAAGGCAAGAACGCTGAGCGTTACCTTGACCTTATCAAGCGTCTAGGTCTACGTCGTTAAGACTAGGTTTCAAGAAAAGCGCCCATTGGGCGCTTTTTTTTCGTCTGTTTTTGGCCTTGGTAATTCATTGCGCAAGAAGTGTGATGACTCTAATCGCCTTTTTCTGCAGTTTTAGTGGAAGAACGAACTGCATTTTGCATTATTTTCAGCTCACGCTCAGTTAAGTTTCGCCACTGACCTGGCCTTAAATTGCTAAGTTCCAAATGCATAATACGCGTTCGCTTAAGCTTGGTGACCTCGTAGCCTAAAAACTCGCACATTCTGCGTATTTGGCGATTGAGTCCCTGGGTAAGAATAATAGTGAATTTGTTTTTGCCGGTTGGTTTGACAACACAAGGCTTTGTGACTGTGCCTAATATGGGCACGCCGCGCGCCATACGCTTTACAAACCGTTCACTAATAGGCTGGTTAACCGTTACTTCATACTCTTTGTCGTGCGCATTTTCAGCGCGCAATATTTTATTGACGATATCACCATCGCTGGTGAGTATGATGAGCCCTTCAGAAGGCTTATCAAGCCTACCTACGGGAAATATACGTGCTTTATGACCGATAGCGTCAATAATATTGCCTTTAACATGGCGCTCGGTAGTACAGGTTATGCCTATAGGTTTGTTGTATACAATATAGACCCTATCTGATTTGTCCTTCGCTACCGCACCTACCACCTTGCCATCAACTTTGACAATATCGCCGGCACCAATTTTGGTACCAAGTTCTGGTGGTTTGTTATTTACCGTAACGCGCTTTTGCTCAATGAGTTTATCCGCTTCTCGGCGCGAACATAGGCCTGTGTCACTAATATATTTATTTAAACGTTTAGGCGCTTGGTCACTCATTGCGCAGTATGTCCTGTCTTATTTCGTCGAAGGCGATAATGGTATCACGACAAAAAAGAAAGGGGCGATTAACCCCTTTCTTTTTTCTGTATTTATCTGGCGTAGCTATATATTGCTGTTCGTTTTGAAAACAACAAGCCAGCCGGTGGTAGGTAATTTAACTGCCAGCAGGTGAGGGAGGTGAGCCCGCACCACCACTGGCACTGCCACTTGATACTACTTTTGTGGCGATGTCGCGAATCTCGTTTTCTAGACTGGTAATGCGTCCAGATAACGTCGTGTTGCGCTGCTCCAATACTGATAGTTTATCGGTAAGATTACGCACACGTTGCTGGGCACTTTGTTTATCGCTTGTGGCTTGTTCTAGTTGCACGTTAACAGCAAGGAGTTCATCGGCTAGTGATGCCAACTGATTTTTAACAGAGCCAATTGCTGCAGCTTGGCTTTTTACATCATCAGAAACGGCGCTGACATTTTTATTCAGTGCAGTTTGAACATTGCCAACACGATCACCAAGGTCAGCGATTTCTTTTTGATTACGACGCCATGCCGAAGCCCAAAGTTTGTCCATTTGCTCCCAAAGTTCATTGGTTTTATTAGACAACTCAGTAACTTTGACTTGTAAAGCTACCGTAGATTCACCAATTTCCTCGCCTGTCGCAGAAAGCTTGCTTTCTAGCTGCATAATGCGCTTTTCAGCTTGCTCAGCCACAGCCTTTTGTTGCTCAAGCATAGTGTACAAGTAGTAACAACCACCACATGCCGCTAAGGCGATCAAGGCAACTAAAACAACCCAGACTCCGTTACCGCTACCACTATTTGAAGGCTGGTGGTTGGCTGAAGGGGAAGGTGAGGGCGTGGTCGCCTTTGTCGGGGCCGCTTGCCTCTTAGTCTGATAATCTCGACGGTCTTCTTCATCCAATCTAATGGTTGGAAACTCATCGTTTTTCGAATTATTTGCCATAGTAAATTAATAATCTCTTTATGTAGCGCTCTCTTTAAGACGTCAAAACGTTTTTATCTTAAAAAGAGCCCATTATTCTTTGCGCGCAGTTTCATGTTATCGCTAAATCGAAGGAAATTCTATGGCTTATGTAGAATGCTAACTTTCCATAAGCCAAAGAAGCTGGAATTTGTCTAACCACAGCATTTTTTGATGGTAGAAATCTGGTTAATTTTTATCGCCAATCCATTCGACTCGATAAAGGTCACGGCGTCGGTCCAGGTAATTTCGCACCGAGCCTTCATTTTGCAGTTTGGTGAGTTTGTCGAGGTCTAAATCAACGATAAGCGTCATCTCTGTATTTGGTGTTGTTTCTGACACAATGGCATCGTGGGGGAACGCAAAATCACTGGGTGAAAACACAGCAGTCTGCCCATACTGAATATCGACATTATCTACTTTGGGCAGATTACCAACACTGCCTGCAATAGCCACGTAGCATTCATTTTCTATAGCTCTTGCCTGTGCACAGCGGCGAACGCGTAAATAACCATTTTTTGTGTCTGTCCAAAATGGCACAAACAAAATCTGCATCTCTTGGTCGGAAAGAATTCGCGCTAGTTCTGGAAACTCCACGTCGTAACAAATTAGAACGCCGATTTTCCCGAAATCGGTATCAAAAGTCTTGAGACTATTTCCGCCCTTCATAATCCAGTCTTCTTTTTCATGAGGGGTTGGATGAAGTTTGTATTGGCTTTCAATTGTTCCGTCTCGCTTACATATGTAGCTAACGTTATACAACTGTTCCTCTTCTACCACAGGCATAGATCCGGCAATAATCGTAATATTGTACGATACGGCTAAATGAGAGACGGCAGTTAAAATTTCATCGGTATAAGTGGCTAAATGCCAAATAGCGTCAATTGATGAATCCGATGGGCTAAGGCCCATAAGCGGCGCATTGAAAAACTCAGGGAATAAGGCCACATCGCATGAATAGTCAGAAAGTGCGTCAACGAAGTATTCAACCTGCTGAAGCAACTCTTCTACATTGTTGAAATAGCGCATCTGCCACTGAATACATCCTATGCGCGCACTCGATTTTCTGCTGGCGATTAACGAAGGCGTGCCCGGCTCGTAGTAAATGTTATGCCATTGAAGTAATGTGGCATAACCCTTTGATGCTTCATCTTCCGGGAGGTATGCGGTCATTACTTGCTTTACTTCAAAGCCGTTTGATAGTTGAAACGTTAAAATCGGGTCGTAAATATCCTTGAGCTTTACTTGCTCGATGTACTCATAAGGCGACAATTCATTCGCATAGTTTCTATAATTGGGTATGCGACCCCCAGCCATAATTGATTTTAAATTTAAGTTTCTACACAACTCTTTTCGTGCTTCGTATAGCCGTCTACCCAAACGAAGACCGCGGTATTCTGGGCAAACAATAACTTCTACGCCGTAAAGCACATCACCGTTTGGATCGTGAGTTGTGAGATAGGCATCACCGGTTATTTCATCGTAACTATGCTTATCACCAAACTGGTCGTAATCGACAATGACTGAAATGGCGAAGGCAACCACTTTGCCTTTATCTTCAATACATATCTGTCCTTCAGGAAACGTGGTAACTTGTGCTTTGTAATTAGAGTAGGGCCACGCGCCGCCGACGTTTGCGTATACCTTGTCCATCAACCCTTTTACATCGTTATAGTCGTCCAGTCTCAAATTTCTTAAGTCTAAATGATGTTCCGTTTCTTCTATTTGTGTTTGGTCTTGACTCATAGGGTACTCTTTTTGCTAATACTTTTGATAAATACTTCTAATACGTACTGTATGTATATTTCTACTTAAACGCCTAGTAATGTTTTTTTCAACTGTTAAATGTAGCCCTCGTGTTCTTACCCTAAAGGCGAAGATAACAAGTAAAAAGGGGCTTGGTTTCAAGCAACACCATTAAAATACATACCTTGGCTTACTAATTAATCTTATTTATTTAAATTTCTCTTTAGTAATTGATTCAGTCTATGTCTAGCAGAGCTTGCTCGCGCTCTGGTCAAAGACTAATTAAAGAATAGTTCACAAGAAACTAGCAAGAAACGTGCGAATTCTTTAGCCACACAAACGATAAATAATTTTTCTTTTATCGATAAAAAAATAGCGCGAAGAATGTGTGGTCATGCAATTGCCACAAGGCTCAACGCCGCGTATAAGTTCGCTACTTTTTTTTGCGTCCACAATTTCCTAATAACTACACAATTAGTTAACTACCTATAGGTAAAAATAGTTTGATGAATAGAGAACAACTTGCGTCGTATCAGCCTCTACACGTTTTTGATGAAGCCATATTTGAAAACATCGTTGACGACTTAGTCACTACAGGCTTTTCTATTCAAAAGAATGGTTTACCTGATTTTATTACACAAGCACTTTTGACTTGCCAGCGTAAAATCTCCGAAGCTGAATATAGAAAAGCGGGCATTGGTCGCGCAGAGAATTATCACAAGGCTGAAAAAGTGAGAGGGGACGAAATTTGCTGGATTACCGGTTCTTCTGAGGAAGGCGCCCTGTGGCTGTCATGGTGTGAAGCTATGCAGCAATATATAAACCGTTCGCTTTTTATGGGGCTTTTTTCGTTTGAAAGTCATTTTGCTTGTTATGAACCGGGTAAATTTTACAAGCGCCATGTAGATGCGTTTAAAGGTCAGGACAATAGGGTGCTATCACTTGTTGCTTATCTAAACGAAAGCTGGCAGGAGACTGATGGCGGTGAATTAGTGCTGTATTCGGATGACAATGACCAAATAGGAACAAAAGTCTTACCAGCAAAAGGAACATTCGTTGTATTTCTTAGTGAAGCGTTCCCTCATGAAGTTTTGCCAGCAGTAAGAACACGCCATTCCGTTGCAGGGTGGTACAGAGTAAACGGTAGTGTTAATGACAGCATCGACCCACCGCGCTAGTATCCAAAAACTCATACTTATGTATAATATGAATTTGCTATATATCTGTTGTGATAAAGTCATACCTGAAATACAAGTAGACCGTAAAGCTTAGTGATAAGTAAACAGGCTTTGTATTTGATGGCAACTTCACGAAGATAGCATAGTGTTGTCCACGATAGGCTGTCCCAACGCCATTGTGCCGCTTAGGGAAAAGATGTAAGAAGTGATTGGCTAATGCTGGAAAAAATACCTGCCCCCACCCCAAGAGAAGAGCTACATGTGCTGGTTATCGATAACCAGGGGCTAGTTCACGATGTTGTTGCATCAGCATTACAGGAAATAGGGATCAAAAACGTTAGTAGTGCATTCAACGCGTTCCATGCTAAGAGATTGTGTGAAGCAAAACAGTATGACTTTGTATTACTAGCGTTTAACGTAAGTCACGATAAAGATGGTTTTCATCTTTTTGAAGAACTTAAGCACCTTAACCACATTAACGATACCACAACGGTCATTTTTCTCAGTGCCGAGACATCGCCTGAACTTGTTAATTGTATTGTAGAACTGCAGCCGGATGATTTCTGGGTTAAACCATTACAGCGCAATAAGATTGAGGCGCGCTTAGAATACCTAATACAAGTTCGCTTGAAACTGCATAAAATGCTGCATTGCATGCATGCTGGCGACTATTCAACGGCGATGTATTATGCTGAGCGACAGCTCAAAGATCCCTCGCTTTCAGAGTACCACACCAGAATAAAACGCCTTATTGGTGACTGCCTACTGCAGTTACGGGACTATGAAACTGCAGAAGACTACTTTAGAACGCTACTTCAGAGTATGGACCACGCGTGGGTTCACATTGGTCTCACCCGTTCGTTATTGCGCCAAGATGAACTAGAAGAAGCACAGTTATTGGTTGATGATCTACTCCAGCGGCCTGATACACGCTTCTTGACCTTCGATTTGCTTGCACAATACTTCATTGAAAAAGAGCAGTTTGATATTGCTTACGAGCAAATGAAAGAGGCAAGTCGGCTTGCGCCCCGTAATATCGAGCGAAACAAACGCTTGTGGGACCTAGCCAGGCTCAACCATGATAAAGCTGGCCAGCTTTCCGCCGTGCAGAATATGGCAAAGTTTGCTAAAAATTCTATTCATGATTCGCCTCAACTCACACTTAATGTTATTCGCTCTACCATTGATTTGGCTACAAGCTTAGGAAACGCTGAAGGTGACAAGTACCTTAAACGCGCCGAAAGTGAGCTCGATGAGCTTAGGCAGCAGAAAGGCATGCAGAATCAGCTTGCTGAGCAAATGGATGTGGTTAAGTCCCGAGTACTTTGTCTTAGAGACGAGAAACGCGAGGCTGAAAAGTTAATGAAGGATCGCTCAGCGTCTACCGATGGACTGTCAATGGAAGATAGTTTAGATAAGATGAAAGCTTTCCATGAGCTGGGCATGCGTGAACACTGTGTCAGCATTTTAGATAAACTGAGAAAGCAGATAGAAGGTGATACTTTTACTTCACAAGTAGTAAATGAGTACCTTAACCAAGAATCAATAGAACGTACCGAAATTCAGTTTACCACAAAAGAACTTAAACAAATGGCGGCTGTGAACTACAAAGAAAACCGCCTTATCCCTGCATATAACAACTTGCAGCAGGCGTTGACCTTGTCACCAAAAGACAAACAAATCGCGTTAAGCCTGCTTAAAGTCATTACTCAAATGCATTTAGACAGTGGTCTTAGTGAAGAACAAATGAACTCTGCGCAGCGTGCTGCTAAATTACTCTGTGCTGAAGAGTTATCGGCGACCCAAGCGGAAAAACGGGACCAGTATATCGCTCGAATTGGTATTGAGGTTGATGATACTAATGCCGCTGATTTAGTTGGCGTGGTTGTCGCTAAAGCGTAATTTACAATGTTGTCCGTTTTTAAAGCTTGCGAAGCTACTATAAAGGGCTAGATAAAAGTTTAAACGCCGCTAATCATGTATACACAACGGCAAAGTGAAAACATAAAAAAAAGCTGCCTTGAATTTCAAGGCAGCTTTTTTAATTTAAGAAGGGTTTAATCCTTTCTTCTGTTATTTTTTAGCAACAGTAGCACGACGGCGAAAGCCAATTGCTGCGGCTAACAGAGCAAGAATTCCTCCCATTGAGCCACCTGAGCTGTCGTTATCGTCTTCTTCATCGTCGACAACATCCGCTTGCAGATCGAAAGTTGCAACAAACGGGTCATGGTCTGAACTTCTGAATGGACCCACATCAGTGAACGCATAGCCGTCTTCATCAGCATAATAGCGAAGCGCTTGGTCGTACTGTAGCTGGTAGGCTTCAACTGAATTAATGTTCCAGTGAGCGCCATCAATAGCGTCTTCAAGCATGGCTTCACTTGCTAGTACGTGGTCTAAACTACCTACTTGCTCTGTACCATAGAACCAATACGAAAAGCCTTCTGCATCAAATTCTTCAGCTAAATTGTGATAGCCGAAGCTGGATTCAACTTCAACAGAAGCGCCCTCGTCCATTTCTGTATTTACCGCAGTAGCGATGGTGTAGCCGCGATCTTCAGGTGTATAGTCGGTAAGTACAGCCACAGGATCTTCAGCACTGTACGCGTTCAAGTCGCCTAAGATTATCTTACGCTCTGGCAGATTTTCATCGCTTAAGGCATTACCTAATGTGACGGCTGCCGATACGCGAAACGCGTTACAGCTACCCTGAATTGTAGTAATTTCAGACGGCTCTTCGGCAATGTCTTCAGCGCACTGCGAACCCTTAGACTTAAAGTGGTTCACTGAAACTAGGAACGACTTTTCACTTTCAGTGTGTACAAAAGATTGAAGAAGGCTAGGGCGCATTTGTGCAAGGCTATCTTCGTCAATTTGTTGTACTGGCATATCAACAATAATAGCGTTGCCTTCTGGTGTTACTACAGAAGCTTTGTATAGCAGGCCTACAGTGATAGCATCTGTACCAACTTCGCTACCATCGCTAGTGGCAATAAATGAGTACTGTTCAGTTTCACCTAGCTCTGCATTAATAGCATTAACTAGTGCCTGAATAGCGCTATCTTCACCGAAACCATCGTTTTCAATTTCCATTAGGCCAACAACGTCAGCATTAAGGTTAACAATAGCTTCTACGATACGACCTTGTTGCAATTCAAACGCTACTGCGTCATCTGCACCACGGTTTTCGTCATAATCGAAGGTTACATCGCCGTTAGCGTCCACTTCACCGTTGAAGTAGTTAAGCACGTTGAAAGTTGCAATTGATAAGTTGCCTTCTGTTACAACAGGGTTCGCTTCACGGGTTGAAGTGACTTCAATAATCTCGCTAGGGTTAATTCTGTAAGTACCAAAGCTGTAATTTAGTGGACCTGCAGCAGAAACCGAATCACCAATGCGAATAGCATTAGCGTAGCTGAAAGTAGGGAAGAAACTAAGTGCATCTGGGTACTGAGAACTGCTGTTATCTTCAATTGTAAGCAGGCTTGTTTCGCTTGCTTCAACAGCGGCTGTGTAAGCATCTGACAATGGCGCTGCCACATCGCTTGGTTGGCGTTTAATTGCGTCACTAACAACGATTTCACCAAAGCGCCATAGGTTGTTTGTACTTGTTATTGTGGCGTCTGTTACGCTAACAACCATACCTTCAACCGTTTCAAGGTCAAGTTCGTACGGCATAGCGAGCTCTATCGCCGCAACAGCATCTGCTGTGCCGCAATCAAGTGCAGCAACATCGCTATCCATGGTAAGGGTCGTCATGCCGTAGTTTTCTTCTACTTCACCGTAAAGGCGCACTAGGTTACCAGTTTCAACTTCAACACTGCCGTCTACGAACAAACCTTCAGAGGTTGCATCGTCAGCGTCGTAATCAGATGCCTCTTCTTGTATAAAGAAACCATCAGCACGGGTGCCAGTAACGATAGCTTCGACAATATGGCTATTGCCAACTTCAGCAGAGCTACTTTCGCTGCCTTGAATTGCACTTATTAGTGTTGCATCATCGCCGCACATTCCTAGCTCAATGGCAGGCTCTTCTGGTTCTTCAATAACTTCACCACCGCCTTCAGTGGTGAAGGTGCCGGTAGGGAAGGGGCTGGCTGCATCTGCATTTGTGGTCGAACCGTCAAGTGCGTCAACACCACTGTAAGTCCAGTTAGACGCTTCGAAACTGCCGCCATTAGCCGTTTGGCCCGACGTACGGTATGCCCAACCATCTAAGTATTCCCATGCGGTGCCGCTGCCGTCGGTGTTGATATCACCAAACGTATCAATAACGCTGCCATCTTTGAAAAGCTCAATAGCATCGTCACCATTAATTCCTAATTCAGATGTATCGTAGTCTGGTGCAGAACCGAAAAACGCGGTAAACCCATCAATTTCTGATGCTACGTAGATGTAAGAGCCAGCGCTTGCAGACGTGCCAGCTGGGAAGGTGAACTCTTCTCCATCTGTTCCACCACCGTTGTTCGCTGCACCAATACCATAGGTAGATAAGTCTGCAATATCGTTAACAACGAAAAGCTCTACAGCTTTTGGAACACCGCCACTTAATGGCCCGTCAATAACACCACTAATAACTAAATCGTTGGCTTGAATAGCGGTAGAAGAAAGTGCAGAGATTATTCCTGCAGATAGTAAAGTTAATGATGTTCTCACGTCATTTTCCCTTTGTAGTTTCATTATTTTTTAAATCACAGGTACTGGTATTTTTGTTGTAAAGTCTGCTTGAGCAGCGCACCCTGTGACGAGCAATTTTCGTATTGCTTGTTCTACCGTAGGGAAGTTTATGATTAATAGAAATAACTTGATCTTATTCAAGCTGTTTTTAAAATAGCTTAAGTAAATCAACAGTATAGGAAGTTTAAGTAAACTTACTTATACTGTTAAATCACTTTTGTAGCCTTACCTAACCTTTAAATAACGCTATAGCCATTTTGTGGGCGCGTATTACGCTTTATTACATCAAGCTTTGTTTTAGTTTGATTCTATATGGCGGGAGAATAGAGCATGATCGTCAACGACTTGATCTGCATAAAGATTTGCTATTTTCACAAGCAGGTCTTTTGATTGAGAAAATGCGGTAGAGGCTGATTGGGCAAACCTTGTGCTTCTTCTATCTCCACGGCAATGCGCCAGTGCCAAGCTATAACCGCATAGTTGTGCAAAATATTCAAAGCCCCCGTTAAGGGCCTTATTGCCCATTGCAATGTCTTGAGGATCAATACCTACCTTAGCGTGGTGTCTGGAGCGAATGAGATAGTGAGCGCCTTCGAATTTGACCTCATCCAGAACAAGATCTGGTTTTCTTTGCATTCGACGTTGGCAACGTGCGGTGAGGTGGGCGGGGTTTAGACGATTGACAGGGTTAACGGTAGGGAAATAATGAATAGGTGCAGCAACACGCTGTTGTTTAACTTCTACAATATGGCAATGCGCGAAACTCTTTTCATTGTGCGGTTTAGACGGTCCGACTAAAAAGTAATAGCGCGCCATATTCACGGAGCCCGTTCCTGCGTTCAATCGTTTAACGATATCAACGATAGAATCGTCCATGTAAGGAGCAAACGCGTCGTGTAATGTTTTATACTCGTCTTCGCTTAGTGGGGCGAACTTTTCACTGTTGGGTTTAAAGCCCAGCGTCGTGCCATTAAAACTCACCGCTTTAGCAAGCGCACTTTTAATCGTAAAGTCTTCACCGCCAGCACTACGGGCTTTTGCTTTTTTATAAAGTTTTGTTAGCTTACTTGGCACATTAGCGGGACTGTAGTCTATCGCCTCGTTTAGCACTTTGGCATTCTTTACTACACGGTCGCAGGTTTCCACATAGTGCTTAATAAAAGCGTGCTGCGCGCTAATAACTTGCTGATGAGTAACTACGGGTTTAATGGTATCTATGTCTTGCCCAGAATACTTACCTTCCACTATACCGCTACAGTGTAGCTGAGCAAGGCGCAATGAGGTAAGGTAGCGAAGTACGTCCCACTGCGCTTTTCCAACGCAAGCATCATCGAAGTCGTTGGGAGAAAAAATGACTGTGTCTCCGTGAGAGCCTTCTTCGGTAAGAAAACCAAAATTGGAAGTATGACAGTCGCCCATTACGCTGGTAAGTGGTATAGAATCACAGTCTTTGGGGAAATTAATCAGACCCGCTTTGATATCTGCGTAGAATAACTGAGCGCTGCCCCGATAAAATACAAAGGGGCTGGTAGCCATTTTTATATGTTTTGGCAAGCTTTTCGATGGTTTGTGGTTATCAATACGCTTAATTTCTTCTGAAATAAGGTGAATTCGGGTATTTGTCATAGGTTCCTCACGCTGCTCATATTAAAGCTAAAAACAGGTGTGTATCGCGTAACTATCGGCTAGTTGATTCTATTTTCATCGTTCAATTCAATAACCTGATTAAGCGATTCATTTTTACCAATTAGTTTTTTTAAGTGATGCGCGCTATTCTTATCACCAGTTTCAAGAGACATGGATTTCGCAATAAGTGAATATCTTCACAAAACTGCAAAACCATGTCGACACAATAAACGTAAAGTTTGTATCCGTATGTATTAAGCATTCGGAAAATTTAAACCAAATGGAGAATTAAACATGGCATTGATTAATACTGCTATCAAACCTTTTAAAGCGACTGCATTTAAAGACGGCGAGTTTGTAGACGTAAGCAGCGAAGACATCAAAGGTAAATGGGCAGTTTTCGTATTTTACCCAGCTGACTTCACATTTGTTTGCCCAACTGAACTTGGCGACATCGCTGATAAATACGAAGAACTTCAGTCTCGTGGCGTAGAAGTATTCTCAGTATCTACTGACACACACTTCACTCACAAAGCATGGCACGATTCTTCAGACACGATCAACAAGATCAAGTTTGCAATGATCGGCGACCCTACTGGCGAAATCACGCGTAACTTCGATTGTATGCGCGAAACTATGGGCCTTGCTGACCGCGCTACATTCGTTGTAGACCCAGAAGGTATCATCCAAGCGATGGAAATCACTTCTGAAGGTATCGGCCGTGACGCAGATGACTTAGTACGTAAGGTTAAAGCTGCTCAATACGTAGCTAACAACCCAGGTGAAGTTTGCCCAGCTAAATGGAAAGAAGGCGAAGCAACACTTGCACCTTCTCTTGACCTAGTAGGCAAAATCTAAGCAGCACCGCTTAGTGCCTAGCACAGCAGGATAAACTGTAAGTTGAAGTGTTAGGCAGATAGTTTGTAGGGAGTGGGTCTCCACTCCCTGATATTAATTTCCAATTTCCGCTTATGTTGTTGACCTATTAAAGGGTTGGCGGGGATCGGCGTGTCGAAAATAAGGCAGAATAACCGTGTTAACTAAAGAAATTTTACAAGCATTGAAATCATATGCTGAGACAATGCAAAAAAACGTAACCTTTGTCGTACAGACCGGTGAACATAGCAAGCGCGAAGAGCTTGTGAAGTTTCTGTCCGACATTGCTTCAGTAAGCGAAAAAATAAACGTAGAAGAGCGTGACACTAACGGAGAATTACGTAGCGCTATTAGCTTCCTATTAGAAGCTGACGGTGAAGATACGGGAATTCGTTTTTCTGGTATCCCAGGTGGTCACGAGTTTAACTCTCTTGTACTTGCTATGCTGCACGCAGCAGGCACTGAACTTAAGCTAGATGATAGTGTTCAAACATTGGTTAAAGCCGTTAAAGAGCCGCTTAACTTTGAAGTATTTATCAGCTTAAGCTGTCACAACTGCCCAGAAGTCGTTCAGGCACTTAATCAATTCGCTTTGATTAATCCTAACATTAAGACCGAAATGATTGACGGTGGGTTGTATCAAAACTTAATTCAAGAGCGCGACATTCAAGGTGTACCTAGCGTTTACCTTAATGGCGAGCTATTCGCGAACGGTAAAGTTGATGGTTCAGTACTTATCAACAAACTTATCGAGCGCGACCCTAGCCTTAAAGAGGCAAATAAAGGCGACGCACTGCCGCTTCAAGACGTTACTGTTATTGGCGGCGGCCCAGCGGGTGTTGCGTCAGCAATTTACAGTGCACGTAAAGGCCTTAAAGTAGCCATTGTTGCTGAAACTTTCGGTGGTCAGGTTAAAGATACTATGGGTATTGAAAACCTAATCTCTGTACCCAAAACAACAGGGCCTGAACTTGTAGGTAACCTAATGGAGCACGTTCGCGATTACGACATCACGCTTAAAGAGCACGTACGTGTCGATAGCATTGAAAAAGGTAATATCAAAACTATTACGCTTTCTTCAGGCGAGCAAATTCGCACCCGTACGGTTATTGTAGCAACCGGCGCACGCTGGAGAGAACTCGGTGTTCCAGGCGAAAAAGAGAACATCGGTAATGGCGTAGCATACTGCCCACACTGTGACGGCCCTTTCTTTAAAGGTAAAGATGTTGCAGTTATTGGTGGTGGTAACTCGGGTATTGAAGCAGCACTAGATTTGGCTGGTATCGTAAAATCAGTAACGGTATTTGAATTTATGCCAGAGCTTAAAGCGGACCAGGTACTTATCGACCAAGCAGAAAAGCGCGATAACATTACCATTATTAAAAATGCGGCTACACGCCAAATCACGGCCGAGAATGGCAAAGTGAACGCGATTGAATACCAAGACCGTTCAACAAATGAAGTCCATACACGCGAACTTTCCGGTGTATTTGTTCAAATTGGCCTTGTACCGAATAGTCAGTTCATGAAGGACACGGTAGAGATGACGCAGTATGGTGAAATCATTATTGATACTAAATGTCATACTTCTGAGCCTGGTATCTTTGCTGCGGGTGACGTAACAACAGTGCCTTATAAGCAAATCGTTATTTCCATGGGCGAGGGGGCTAAAGCATCACTAGCCGCCTTTGAGCACCTGCTTAGCCATGAAGTGGTTGAAACTGAAGACGAGAGCGAAGCTGCATAATACATTTAGTATGTAGCATCTAACTCAAATATGTAAAAAAGCCGAACTAACTTAGTTAGTTCGGCTTTTTTGTGTGCGCTAACTTTAATTTATATCTGGGGGCTATTTTTTAACTGAAGTTGCTTCTATTGCGCTAGTTCATTCCAATTTTCACTATTAAATTAATAAGAAACTGCATTTAAATTAAAAGTAATAATAATGATACTAGTTATCATTTGTGTGAGAGTTTGTTAAATTATACATAAAGTGGTGACTATCCTTGCTCTATCCAAAAAAGAGAAGGAAGCGCATCACTTATTTATTCATTTAAGGAATGATCATGCTTTCAGTTGCAGCTGGTGGTTTAACACTCGCGGCCTTAGGGGTTGTTTATAGAAGTTGGCGTGAGCAAGCGTCAACTTATCTTTATTTAGGCTTAGTCGTATGGCTAGCATCAGCGGTATGCTGGTCTATAGCACAGGGTTGGGAGTTTGGCGTGTTATATGCGTTATGCATTCCTGCAATTCTTGTCTGGCCGTTTATCGCATTAAATCAAACGTTTTTGCCACAGCCTAAAAACGTACCTCAGCCGCGAAGCTTTGACTTTGCAAGAGGTACTGTATTGGCGAATGCTGCAAACTATTTTGTGGTACTGGTTGTTCTATTGGTGGTCAGCGTTTTAATAACGCTAGGTGTATGCGCGCTGCTTCCATTTTCTATCGCAGGGCAGTTAGCCACTGGTACGGTTCTACTGCCAATTTTGTGGGGGCTTTTCGTTTATCACTACCTTGCCACCGCCCACAAATTTAAAGTAATTGGTGCTTACACGGCTTTGTCTGCGGCTTGTGTACCAATTCTTATCTTCTTCCCCATGTAGGTGAATATCGATGGATAAAATAACAAAACAAAATGCATTAAACGCACATACTTGGGTTGGTGTTTTTTTAAGTGTACTGCTCTTTTTAGTATGCCTTTCAGGAACGGTTGCCGTATTCCACCTAGAGTTCGAAAGGTGGGAGCAACCTCATATTGAAGAGATGGAGAATGTTTCTCCGCAGGCGATTGAAAAAGCTATGGATAGCTTCCTGGCTAAAAATACCGAAGAGTCTCACCATCTCTTTGTTGTATTTCCTACATCCGATATTCCACGGTTGGTGGTTGAAAACGATCATGTAGCGTATTTTGCGGATAGTGAAGGTAATTTACTTGAAGAAGAAAGCGTGTCTTTCACGCAAATGCTGGTGGACTTGCATTTGTATTTAAACTTACCGCATAGCTGGGGGATGATTTTAGTCAGTGCCCTTGGTGCCATTATATGTACCTTAGTTATTACGGGGATTATTGCCCATAAACGGATTGGCAAAGATGCATTCAAGCTGAGAAGAGGCGGTAATGGCCAGCAAGCCCAGATTGATTTGCACAACCGCTTTGGGCTGTGGGCTGCGCCCTTTCATTTAGTGATTGGCATAACAGGAACTTATTTTGGTTTGGCCGGTATTATTTTAGTATTAGTTGCCACCGTGAACTATGGCGGCGATAGAGATGCGGTAATAAACCAAATTTTCACGCCAGACCCGGTCATCGCCCCACAAGAAGGTAAACCTGCTATTGGAAAAGCCTTCGCGCAAATGGAAACGCTCGCGCCTGAAAAGTCGCCAATTTTTTTAACGGTACACGAGGTCGGCGAGCCAGAGCAGTTTATTGAGATATATGCGAAAGCGCCTAACAGGATGATTTACGCTGAAGGCTACCGTTTCGATACAGCGGGCAATTACATTGGTGACGCTGGTTACGAAGATGGAGAATGGGGTAAGCAAATATTCTGGGCCATGTATCGTTTACATTTCGGCGACTTTGCCGGCATGACCAGCAAATGGTTGTTTTTTATTCTTGGCGTAATGCTAACTATGCTTTGCGTTTCTGGAATGGAAATTTGGCTGTCTAAAAAAGCACACCCACCTTTAGCGAGCAGGCTTTGGTACGCCGTAGTTTGGGGCAGTGTTAGCGCTCTGGCCTTAACCGCAGCCGTTGATATGTTTTTTGCCGGTTCTCTTATCGCCGTATTTTGGTGCCTAATGTTATTCAATATGGCTGTGACCGTGGCAGTGAAGTCGCTGACAAAGCCAGTGTGGTTGATGATATCTGGGTTAAGTGTACTTGTACTTTTAGCCACTTATGCTGCCGTACATCAAGGTGCCGCGCTTTCTATTGCATCACTTCAGCTAAATATTCCAATGGCTGTGTACGTGATCTGGAGCTTATACCGCGCTTCTGTGCTATTTAAACGTGCGGAGAAAATTAGCGGCTATAATGTCGTCGGTGGCCTTAGCGAAGTAAATCGAGGCGACAGAAATAACGACGACCCAAATGAAGAAGCTCAAGGAACGAGTGTTAACGCATAAACCTTAAAATAATTATCAAGGGGCGAACGTACAGCTAACTCGCCCCTTGATGTATTCACCTTAGTTACGCTTTTTTCTTTTCCACGTTCCGCCGTACATATAGCCATCCTTTGTTTTCGCAAGCTGTTGGCAAGCCTTACACACTATACGCCATTCGTCTGTCTCACTTTGGCGAATACGAAATTGCGTGTTAGCTTCTACACCGCAGTTGCCACATGGCTTTGATGGTTTTAATCTGCTTTTCTTTCCCATGTTGTAGCGTTCTGTCCTGATTTTATCCGCGAGGCTGTTTTTGTTGTTTTCTCAGGTCATTCCCTGAACATCAAATATCAACCTAAATCAATTTGGCGACAGCAACTGCAAACGCCGAGCCTTTTTCTACTGCGCTCCCCCACAACTTCATTAGTAAAGATGGTTGCCGTGTCATCATTGCTAACGCTTCGTCTCTATGGTGCTGCTCTTCTTCTTGGCAGTGTTTAAACCTTTCTATCACGTTTGATGGCGGGATAGATAATGCCAACATGTTTTTACACTGCTCGTCATAATGCAAATCAACAAATTCCTCTACGCAATAAATGGTATAGAAAAACCAGTTCTGACCAAAAAGGCGAGGTAAGAAGCCGGTTATAAAGCCCGCGGCTATCCATAGTGGCAGTATGAAGCTACCCCTAAATAGCGGCATTTCACTTTCAAAAATAGCAAGGTGCGCACGCTCTGTTTTAAGGTGCTCTCTTATAAAGCGTTCTGTACCGTCTTTGCTATTTTTAATGCGAAATAGACTAGATATAAATTCAGCAACCATGGCCCCACGGTATATCCAAACGGCGCCAGTTTCGCCAGCATGACTTGCACGTAGTTCCTTATCTATCAGCTTAGTATATTTAGCCCCCAGTAGCTTTGCGTAAAATGGCATGACGTACTCCAACAGCGTTTTACTAGAAAACGCGCGACATGCTTATATGGATGCCACCTTACGTATTTGTAATGCGCGTACTAATACGCGAATTTAGCTTAGCTTTTTGGAACGCTTAAAGCTTTGATGAATAGTGCACTATTTAAAAGTAAAAGCAGAGTAGGTCAACTTCGCTTGCTAAGGTAAGCAAAAGTATAAAAGGAGTGCGTGAATGAAAATGCTATGGGGGTCTCTTATTTTAATTCTTGCCTATTTATTATTATGGCCGGTACCTATCGATCCCGTCAGTTGGCAAGCACCGAAAAACGGTGGCTTTACAAACGCGTTTACAGAAAACTCGAGGTTGGCAGATCTATCGCATATTGACATAGAAGGAGAAGAGGGGCCGGAGGATTTTGCGATAAATAAAGCGGGAACCATTGCCACCGCGACGAACTCTGGCGCAGTGTTGTTGATGAAACAGGGGCAAACGTCATTTACTTCATGGATTAATACCAACGGCCGCCCACTTGGTCTTGAATACGATAACAAGGGAAACCTATTAATCGCTGATGCTCATCGAGGGTTACTTATTGCAAACGAAAAAGGCGAATTAAAAACGCTGGTCAATCAGGTAGAGAATACCCCCGTGGTATACGCTGATGATGTTGATATAGCTAAAAATGGAAAGGTTTATTTTACCGACGCGACAACCAAGTTTGCCGCAAAAGACCACGGCGGAACGCTTTCGGCAAGCCTGCTAGAAATTCTAGAGCACCAAGGGAATGGCAGGCTAATTGAATACGATCCATTAACTTCTTCGAGCAAGGTATTGATAGACGGTTTAGTTTTCGCAAATGGCGTAACAATGAGTCATGACCAAGACTCTGTATTAGTTAACGAGACAGGAAAATACCGGGTTTTGCGCTACTGGTTAAAAGGTCCACAACAGGGAAGCGTGGAGGTGGTGATAGATAACTTACCCGGTTTTCCTGACAACATCAGCCAGGCCGCCGGCGGCGGGTATTATCTAGGTCTTGCTTCACCCCGTTCAGCACCAGTGGACGGGCTATCAGACAACCCCTTTGTTCGTAAAATAATTCAACGTTTACCACAGTTCCTGCGACCGCAGGGTGAACCATACGGGCACCTTTTAAAAATTAGCGACAGTGGGAAGGTACTTCAATCTCTTCAAGACCCAAGCGGCGCTTACCCTTTTGTAACTGGCGCTATAGAAACTGAATATGGTTTGTTTATTAGTAGCCTGATAGCGCCTACCGTGGGTGTTCTTCCCCCTGATAAAACGCGTTCGCTAACGGACGTGACAGATATGGGGGTGATGCTTACAGTGGAAATAACTAGTGGCGATAGATAGTGCTAATAACTGGCGACACAGGTACGGCTAGTACGTAGAAATAAATAAAATTTAGTTACATTTAATCAATGTTTAAACTTTTGTTACCTAGTTATTCTTACAAACCTATAGCACTATAAATTATGCTAACGTATGTCGTCATAGTCTTATCGAGCGCATAAAGGCCGGAGAACTTTCAAATTCGGCACCTATACATAAAGGGTATATAGTTAATCATGAAAGCGTATACGTATACTTCAGTTGCACTTGCAGTCACGATTTCACTTCTCACAGGATGTGGCGGAGGTGGCGGTTCATCCAGTAACACGCCAGTAGCAACGACACCTACTACACCAACGACTCCTGTTACGTCTGAACCTGAGTGGGAAGCCGGTGTCTATGAGCCACAATCTGAATTCATCGCCAAATGTGAAACGCCAAGAACTGGTATCGACCCTTTTACGGGAAGTGCTTATCCAGATACCCAAGGCACCGCAATGGATGAAAAGCTTTGGCTGCGTTCTTGGACTAACGACACCTACTTATGGTATGACGAAGTAGACGACAACGACCCAGAAAACTTTTCAGTATTGGCATACTTCGACCAGTTAAAAACCAATGAATTAACGCCAAGCGGCACGCCTAAAGACAATTTTCATTTTTCACAAGACACTGCTGAATATAACGAGCTATCTCAATCTGGCATATCGTCAGGTTTTGGTTTTGATTGGGAATTTGGCTCAAACACGGTACCAAGAGAGCTAACGGTGCGGTTCACAGAGCCTGGTTCACCTGCTGCTGCAGCGAATGTGCCGCGAGGCGCTAAGGTTGTGAGTATTAACGGCGTTGATTTCGTTAATGACAATACCCAACAAGGTGTAAACGCTTTAAACGATGGACTGTTTCCTGATGATGCCGGAACCACTACAAGCTTTCAGTTTGAACTGATTGACGGTACAACTATGTCTGTAGATATAACCTCAGCTGATATCAACGTAACACCGGTTCAAAACGTTAAGGTGTTCGATACCGAAAACGGTAAAACAGGTTACTTCCAATTTAATACCTTCATTGTTACCGCGCAGGAAGGGTTAATCGAGGCATTTGATACCTTTGTTGAGCAGAATGTAACCGAGTTAGTCATGGATCTGCGTTACAACGGTGGGGGACGTTTGGCGTTAGCTTCTCAGCTTTCTTATATGGTAGCGGGTCCAAATCAAACGAACAACGCTGCGTTTGAAACTTTGCAATTTAACGACAAGAACCCAACGACCGATCCGATTACTGGTGAGACAATTCGCCCTACGCCGTTTTACAGCAATGTTATCGATTACAACGCCGGACGGCTTACCGATACGTTACTACCGAGCCTTTCGCTGACTCGTGTTTACGTAATTTCAACAGATGCAACCTGTTCAGCCAGTGAAGCTGTAATGAACGCGCTTCGAGGCATAGATGTAGAGGTAGTACAAATTGGCTCTACAACATGTGGTAAGCCTTATGGTTTCTATCCTACGGACAACTGTGGTGAAACTTACTTCAGTATTCAGTTCCAAGGAGTGAACAATAAAGGCTTTGGTGATTATGCCGACGGCTTTATGCCAACCAGTACTCCAAACTTTGATTTTGAACTGCCAGGATGTGAAGTTGAAGATGACTTTACTGCTAGTTTAGGCGACCCGAATGAAGGTATGTTGTCTGCAGCACTAGAATTTGCAGCTACGGGCGCATGCCCTGAAGTGGTATCGGGTAACGGCACGGCTGATGTAGATATACTGCGCAGTAATCAAAGCGCGCTAGTGGGTGAAAAGCTTATTCCTATCGATACGCCTGAAAAGCGCAGAGAAAACTTTATTTTACACAACAAGATCAATCAGCTTGTTATCAAGGAACAAGAATGATGGCTCTATTCGGTAAAGGCATAAGCAAAGGGCTGACAGCTGCAGCCCTTGCTATAGCGCTATCATCGGCATCTGGCTGTGCTGCAACCAAGGAGACTGAGCTGCATAAAGCAATCACTAACAGCATGAGTGCAAGCCAAAAGCAAACTATTGAAAATACCATCAGCAACTGGTTCGGCGGTATATCCATCACTGTTGCTGATAATGTGTTTAGCAGCGCTTCAAGCATTACAATTGAACGGAAAGCGAAGGTAGATAGCAGGGGGGTATCCCTTGATGGAAGACATGATAACCCTGTGTACAGCTTTACGCTATTAAGTGATGGCGAGCAGTGCTTGCTGCGAAATGATCAAACTGGTGAGCTTGCTAAACTTGAAAATGTGGAGTGCTACCCAAATCACGACGGAATGTAAACGTATAGCTTGGGTACATATAGGTTGGATACACAAATAGTTAACTGAAATAGCGCAGTGCTATTGCTAAAAGTCACAAAAAAGCCCGATGTTGAAAAGCATCGGGCTTTTTTATTTTTAGCGTTTGTTATCTTAACGTTTATGCATGCTTGGCTGTTTTTGAGAGCGGCCACGATTGTTTCCGCCGCCATTATTCGCCTTAGAAGCCTTACCGGAGTTTCGGTTGGCGGTGGTACCGCTGGCTTGCTCTTGCCTGTTACCACTGCCTTGCTTATTACCGTTTGTATTACGACGGCTTTTATTTACCGCGCTACCGTCTCGGCTTTTGCCTTTCCCGTTTTTACCCTGAAACGTGGGTGGAAGCCCGGTGTGCTTAGTAAGCGCACGTTCACCGCGACGGCCTTTTTGTGCTTTCTGGCGTTTTTCGTCAGCGGTCTCTGGCGGCACAAGGTGCTGAGGACCACGGCCAATTAAGTCTTCACGACCCATACGTTTAAGTGCTTCTCGAATTTGCGCAAAGTTTTTCGGGTCGTGATAACGCAACATAGCCTTATGTAGTCTACGGTGAATTTCGCCTTTCGCTGACGGTACTTCTTCACTTTCTTTAGTAACTTTACGAAGGGAATTCACTTCGGTGTGGTACATGGTTGTTGCCGTTGCCATTGGCGACGGATAAAAATTTTGTACCTGATCGAGCTTAAACTTATTTTCCTTAAGCCAAATCGCAAGGCTCAACATGTCTTCGTCGGTGGTACCCGGGTGCGATGCGATAAAGTAAGGAATAAGGTACTGCTTTTTACCCGCTTCTTGTGAGTATTTATCAAATAGTTCTTTAAAGCGGTAATAGCTTCCCATACCCGGCTTCATCATTTTTGAAAGCGGGCCGTCTTCGGTGTGCTCTGGTGCTATCTTCAAATAACCGCCTACGTGGTGAAGGGCTAGCTCTTTCACGTATTCTGGGTCTTCTACCGCTAAGTCATAACGCACGCCAGAAGCAATCAAAATCTTTTTAATTCCAGGCAATTCGCGAGCACGGCGGTATAAGTCGATAGTTGGCTTATGGTCGGTATCCATATGTGCACATATGCTTGGGTACACGCAGGAAGGGCGACGACAAGTCGCTTCTGCCTTCGGGCTTTTACAACGAAGGCGATACATGTTCGCTGTCGGACCGCCTAAGTCTGAAATTACGCCAGTAAAGCCAGGAACGGTGTCGCGTATTTGTTCAATTTCACGAATAATCGAATCTTCAGAGCGACTTTGAATGATACGGCCTTCATGCTCGGTAATAGAGCAAAAGGTACAGCCACCGTAGCACCCCCGCATAATGTTAATGCTAAAGCGGATCATATCGTACGCAGGAATTTTTGCGTCGCCATATACAGGGTGAGGAACACGCTGATACGGTAAGTCAAATACCGCGTCCATCTCTTCTGTCTCAAGCGGCATGGCGGGTGGGTTAATCCAAATGTGTCTGTCGCCATGGCGCTGCATCAGTGCACGAGCGCAACCTGGGTTGGTCTCTTGGTGCAAAATACGCGATGTATGTGCGTATAAAACCTTGTTGTCTTTTACTGTTTCGTACGCCGGCAGCTTAACGTACACGTTTTCCCAAGGCTTACGCTTTTCTTTTTCTTTCTGCGCAGGCTGAATAACAATGGGCGATGCTTCTGGTGCTTCACTGCTTTTCGTATCTTTATCCTGCGAGTCGCACTCCGGCTCCATTTGATAGGGGCTTGGAATGGCGTCAATTTTACCGGGTCTATCTAGAGAGGTAGAGTCAACACCTTGCCACTCAGGTAAGGCTTCTTTTACGATAATTGCAGTACCGCGAATGTCGCGTAAATCGGCAATATCTTCACCTGCCGCTAAGCGATGGGTCACTTCAACAAGCGGGCGTTCGGCGTTACCGAAAAATAGCATATCGGCTTTAGAGTCGAACAATACTGAACGGCGTACTTTTTCGCTCCAGTAATCGTAGTGCGCAATACGACGTAAGCTGGCTTCTATGCCACCAACAATAACAGGTACACCTTTAAACGCTTCACGGCAACGCTGTGAATATACGGTAACCGCACGATCTGGGCGCTTGCCGCCTACATTGCCTGGCGTGTAAGCGTCGTCGTGACGAAGCTTTTTGTCAGACGTGTAACGGTTAATCATAGAGTCCATATTGCCGGCTGTTACGCCGAAATACAGGTTGGGCTTACCTAACTTCATGAAGTCGTCTTTACTAGTCCAGTCTGGCTGAGAAATAATGCCAACCCGAAAACCATGCGCTTCTAGTACACGACCAATAACCGCCATACCAAAACTAGGGTGATCGACATACGCATCGCCGGTTACCAAAATAACGTCACAACTGTCCCAGCCAAGAGCATCCATTTCTTCTTTTGACATAGGAAGAAAAGGTGCGGTACCCAGGCAGTGTGGCCAATATTTAGGGTAAGAAAACAGACCGCGGTCGGCCTTAATGGTGGCTTGCATAGTAATCACATCTAGATAAATCAGGGAATTGCTGAACTTAAAATAAGGGTAAGCTCAGATTAAGTGCGCAATTATAGCAGTCTTAGCCAAGCTGCGGTATAGCACTGTCATTAAATAAAAGTGCTTTGTATACTGGTGTTTGTTAAATGGCTGAATTATCTATGCGGCCTGGTATTAAAAGAGCGCATACAGCGTATGTTTATTTACCTACGCTTCAGTAAGTGTTCGAAGATTAAGAGAATGAATAAAAACATGGCGTATTGGCTATTTAAAACAGAACCTGATGCATTTTCTATCGATGACTTGGCAAACCGTCCTGACCAAACTGAACCGTGGGATGGTGTAAGAAATTACCAGGCGCGTAACTTTTTACGTGACGGCGTAGAGCTAGGCGATAAAGTGTTTATCTACCATTCCAGCTGCAAACTAGTAGGTATTGCAGGTGTTGCAGAAGTGGTGAAAGACGGATACCCAGACACTACACAGTTTAACCCTGAGTCAAAATACTACGATCCTAAATCCAGCGAAGATAACCCTCGTTGGTATCGTGTAGATGTGAAGTTTGTAGAAAAATTTTCCAATGTACTACCACTTTCTGTGATTAAGAGTATGGAAGGTATTAATGAGCTGCCTTTAGTTAAGAAAGGCGGAAGGTTATCAATAATGCCGGTACAAGAGGGCGAATGGCAGCAACTGTATGCTGCTGCCAAAAAATAAACCTAATGCTAAAAAGGCGTGGCCCTTGCGCCCTATAAATTCGATAACGAAAAACATTCGAGCGCTAATTTTTTAGCAGGCAGCCTATCTAGCGAGTATATCTAGTTCGTGCGTCTTGCGAGTCGATCTAGCGTACTAATTCAACGAATAGTCACTACTTGCCAAAGGCAAATTTAGTGTCGGCGTCGCGTAATAGAAATAGCGCAAAGCACGCACCCCACATAGGCCATGCGGCGAAAAACAGCAGGTGATTAAAGGCGTCTAGATATTGCGGGAAAGACGAAAGGGTAGAGCCGCCGTGAAGAATGAAAATAAGGGCGTAGGTATATTTTTTCGCAAGGCCTGCTAGAAATGCTAAAACCAATGCTAGTTGTAATGCGCCCATAACGTATACGGCGACTTCAGGAACGCCACCAATGCCATAGAATTTTTCAAAAATAGCCATGCCGTGTGCGGGGTTAACAAACTTATCGAGTGTCCATACGAACATAACGATAAAAATAGTTACGCGAAGAGAAAGTAGTGACCACTCGAGTCGGTTTTGAATATTGGTTTTGTTTTGCATACATGCTCCAAAAGTATAATAGTGCAAGCATACTAGAACGACCGTTCAAAATAAAAATTTCAACTAATTTCATGTTTTTTAAAAATTAAATGTGCTGAAATTTTTTGTGAAACGTATCGGTCTAGTCGAATAATAAATAAAATTACGGAATCGTTAATGAAAAGAATAATCGGCCTAGCCGTTAGCACACTCGCATTTGCCATAAGTCAGTCGTTAGCTGCCCAGCAAGTATCAGATATTGAAGTAGTAGAGGTAACAGGCAATCAACAAAACTTAAACACGCTCAACCCAGGCGACAATACGCTAAAAGGGTTATTTGGTAGCGGTTTAAGCGCCGCAGAAACCCCTCGTGCAGTAACGTCATTGTCGGCAGCAGCGATAGAAGCGCTTAACATTAATGATTTACACGATATCGTAAAGGCAGCCCCTAATGCCTACGCTTCAAGCGGCTTCGGTACACCCAGCTTGCCAAGTATTCGCGGTCAGTTAGGCGAACTTTTTCAAGACGGCGTGCGTCGTCAGGCGGGTAATAATGGTTTTGGGTTGCCATTGTCTTTTAATAGCGTTGAGCAAATTGACGTAGTGAAAGGGCCGTCGCCAGTGTTGTTTGGTAGTACGCAGCGCAATGGCGGCTTTGTAAACCTTCAAACCAAGGTCGCGCCTACCACAGAAAGCAAGGGTAAAGTTACCCTTCGCGCCGGGCGTTGGGAGCAGTATTCAGCCCAAGTCGATTACGGTACTGCAATAGACGAAGGGAAAAGCGGTATTCGCTTTAGTGCTGAGTACCTAGACAATGGCAGTTTCTATGACTTTGCTGAGCGCGATAGTACAAACCTATTTGTTGCATATCGCTATACACCGAGCGCCGTGCTGACGTGGGATATCAGTGCAGAGTATTATGATACAGACTATCCTGACAACGCAGGTATCAACCGCCCAACCCAAGACCTTATCGATAACGGTGTTTATATTACTGGGCAGGGCACTCAACCAAATGGCAGTATAGTACCGGGGGCTGGTGCCATTATTTCACCTACCGGTGAAGTGGTTATTCCTCGTAGCCGCGTATTTACTAATCCTGACGACATTAACGGTGCTGAAACCACGGTTATTCGAAGCAACGTTGAATACAAAGTGGTTGATAACGTGGCGCTTCGCAATATGACCTATTACCAGTATTTAGAGCGTGAAGAGATAGCCCAAAATAGCTTTGTCGAAATTATTGACGGCGCTGATACGTTTGAAAATCGCACTGAAGTGGATTACCAGTGGAACGATAACCAACTTACTACCGTAGGGTTAGCGCTTCGCTATAACGATGTGTTGGGCTATAGCCAGTTTACTACTGAGGCCGACAATCCGATTGATTTAACCGGGCCTATCTCTAACCGTGTGATACCTCTTACCGACGCGCAAAAAGCACGTTTAGTCGAGCTGCGTCCGGGTGTATTCGTATCTCCGGGCGCGCAATATGACCTGGATGGTGATGGCAACGGCGATTTTAACTTGTCAGACACCACTGATTCCACATCGTGGCAAACAGGGGTGGCACTACAGCAACGCTCTACATGGACAGATAAGTTCTCAACCATTGCCGGCGTTAGAGTAGATTATTACGATGTTGAAGCCCGCGACCCATTAGCGCCTGAGGGAGTAACGGCAGCGTCTGATAGCTATAGCGATACGTTAACTAGCTACCAGTTAAGCGCGGTATACAAGCTCACTGGCGACATCAACTTATATGCTGCGTTTTCCGAAAACGATGCTACGTCAAACAGTATGGCGGGTGGCACAGTATTGGGCGGTAATAATGAAATTAACCCGCTTAATTTTGCTACCGTAAATACCCTGTACGAAGCAGGGGTAAAATACGCGCCAAACAGCAAATGGTATGCTGAAGCGGCAGTGTTCGAACAAACCCGTAGCTTACGCAATCGCGACGGCAGCAACAGTGGCGTGAAAACTAAAGGTTTTGAGTTGCAAATGTTTTACCAAGGCGACGATGTATGGGTCAATGCTGCCTACAGTTATTTAGACGCTCGCTTCGATGACTCTGCAGCGTTTCAAGGCACGGCTCAGGTTATCGACGCCTTTGATAACAGTCGCCCGGATATTATTGAGGGGACTGGAGTGGGATCGCCGTCATTTGCGGCGTTCCCAGCATCGAACAGCCGAGTACAAGGTATTCCACCGCAAATAGCATCTATTAACGCTGGCTGGCAGGTAACTGATGATGTTCAACTTGGTGCGAGTGCTTTATACACCAAGTCATTCCCATTAGACTTTTTACAAACCGTGCATATTCGCGACCAGTACACCATAGACTTAAATGCTGATTACCAAGTTAGCGACGATCTGCGTGTACGCTTAGATGTAATTAACGTAACTGATGAAGAAAATTGGCAGCCACTGTTTGAAGGTGGATATTTCGGCGCGACGCTTGTTATGCCAAACGTGCCCCGTCACGCTCAAGTTACCATGCAATACGCGTTTTAAGCGCTAAGGATTTTTATGTTTAAGAAAATAGCGCTTTTAGGAGTTATCGCCGCCGCTATATTTAGCTTTTTCTACTTTGATTTGAATAGCTATTTAACCCTTCAGGGGATGAAGGACTCACTCGATACGTTTCAAGCGCAAATAGAAGAAAACCCTGTATTAAGCATTGGGGTGTTCTTTACTATTTATGTGGCCGTTACCGCTCTGTCGCTTCCAGGTGCAGCAATTTTGACCTTAGCTGCAGGTGCACTTTTTGGGCTGGCGCAGGGCTTAGTTATTGTGTCTTTCGCTTCAAGCGTGGGCGCAACGTTAGCTTTTTTAGTCGCGCGCTTCATCTTGCGTGATACCGTACGAAACAAGTTTAAAGAAAAGCTTAAGAAAATTGATGAAGGCATTGAAAAACAAGGTGCGTTCTACTTATTTACTTTGCGCTTAGTGCCAGTATTTCCGTTTTTCTTAATAAATCTGTTAATGGGGCTGACGTCACTTAAAACCTGGACTTTTTACTGGGTAAGCCAAATAGGCATGCTTGCTGGCACTGCTGTTTATGTAAACGCAGGTACGCAACTTGCGCAAATAGACAGCCTGTCAGGCATTGTCTCGCCTGGACTTATCTTTTCATTTGTTCTGCTAGGTATATTTCCGTGGATAGCTAAAGGCATTGTGGCGATAGTGAATCGCCGTCGCGTCTATAAAGGCTACATCAAACCAAAGAAATTTGATCGTAATCTAGTGGTGATCGGCGCAGGTGCGGGTGGGTTGGTTACCAGTTACATTGCTGCAGCGGTGAAAGCAAAAGTTACGCTGGTAGAAGCAGGGGAAATGGGGGGCGACTGCCTTAACTATGGCTGCGTACCGAGCAAAGCCATTATAAAAACGGCGAAAGTAGCAAACCAAATGCGCCATGCCGATAACTATGGTTTAGAGCCGGTAACACCAGCGATTTCGTTCAAGAAAGTGATGGCCCGTGTGCATGAAGTCATTGCGGCAATTGCACCTAATGACAGCGTAGAGCGTTACACCAGTTTAGGTGTGGATGTAGTGAAAGGCTATGCAAAGATCATCGACCCCTGGACGGTGGAAATTAAAAAGAATGATGGCGGCACCCAAACGCTAACAACAAAGAACATTGTTGTTGCCACGGGGGCAGCGCCTTTTGTTCCAGATCTGCCTGGTATCGAACAAAGCGGTTATGTCACCTCTGATACCTTATGGACTAAGTTTGCTGACCTTGAAAACGCGCCAAAGCGCTTAATTGTGTTGGGTGGTGGGCCTATTGGCTGTGAGCTGGCACAAGCCTTTTCTCGCCTAGGTAGTGAGGTTACGCAAGTAGAACGTGCACCCCGTTTAATGGGCCGCGAGGATGCTGATGTAGCTGAATATTCTGAATCTGTACTTCGTGAAAGCGGAGTGAATGTTTTGACATCTCATGACGCATTGCGCTTTGAAACGAAAGACGGTGAAAAAGTATTAGTGGTTGCTAAAGAAGGTGTTGAATCAACTGTCGCCTATGACGAAGTGATCGTGGCGGTTGGTCGAAAGGCGCGTCTAAATGGGTTTGGTCTTGAAGAATTGGGTATTCAGTTCGATAGAACCATAGAAACCGATGAATACTTGCAAACTCTAATGCCAAACATCTTTGCTGCTGGTGATGTGGTAGGGCCCTATCAGTTTACCCACGTAGCCGCTCACCAGGCATGGTATGCGGCGGTAAATGCACTGTTCGGCACGTTCAAAAAGTTTAAAGTGGATTATCGCGTTATTCCTTGGACAACCTTTATTGACCCTGAAGTGGCGAGAGTAGGTCTTAGTGAGCGTGATGCTGCAGAACAAGATATTGATGTAGAAGTAACGCGTTACGAATTTGCCGAACTCGATCGCGCGGTTGCCGAAAGTGCGCGTAAGGGTTTTATAAAGGTGCTTACGCCGCCGGGTAAAGACAAAATATTGGGCGTTACTATTGTTTCTGAGCACGCTGGTGATTTGCTCGCTGAGTTTGTTATTGCCATGAAACACGACCTAGGATTAAACAAAATACTAGGCACTATTCACGCCTACCCAACATGGGCAGAAGGTGCGAAATACGCAGCGGGGAACTGGAAGCGCGCTAATGCTCCTGAAAAACTTTTAAGCTACGTTGAGAAATTCCACACATGGCGCAGAGGGTAATAGAAGTGAAAACTACTCAATCGTCTTTCATGTGTAAAGTCGCCCGTTTATCACGTAGTAGTAAAGTGCTACGTGGTATTGCAGCAGGCAGCGTAGCGCTGTTTGCTGCAAGCGTAAGTTTCTATGCTAGTGCTGAAGAAGGCCTACATAGCACGTTTGATAATTTGTTAGGTAAGTACGTCACGCCGATTTCTAACGGCGCAAGTACACAGGTTAATTACGATGGCTTTAAAAAAGAGCGGAATACGCTTAACGAGTATTTAGCGCGCTTATCTAAGGTTGAGCAAAGTACATTTGATTCATGGAATAAGGACAAACAGCTCGCTTTTCTTATTAACGCTTATAACGCCTACACCATCGAACTTATTTTAACTGAGTACCCAGCTATTGACTCTATCCGAGATTTAGGAAGTTTCTTTTCTTCGCCTTGGAAAAAAGAGATAGCCCCGCTGCTTGGTGAAACTCGCACATTGGATGAAATTGAACACGAACTTATTCGCGGTACAAACCAAACCACAAAAAACTATAACGAGCCTCGCATTCATTTTGCGGTGAATTGTGCCAGTGTAGGTTGCCCAGCGCTTCGTGAAGAAGCATACACAGCAGACAAACTGGATTCGCAGTTAGAGGCACAAACTAAGCGGTTTTTGGCTGACACCTCTCGCAACAGAATGAGCGATAACACACTCTATCTATCAAAAATATTTGATTGGTACAGTAAGGATTTTGAAGGTGAAAACGGCGAGTGGCGCGACACGTCAACGCTCGACGAGTTTATCTTGCTGTATAAAGACGCAATGCAATTAACTGAAGCGCAAGTTTCAGCGTTAAAAAATGACACTGCAGATATTGAATACCTAAACTATGACTGGGCGCTTAATGCGGCACAGTAGCGCTAACGCTAATGCTAGAGCTCTGAATGCTTCCCAAATGAATTCAGGGTGGCAAGCTGCGGCACAGTTAAGTACAAATAGACCCTTGTTTACCCCCATGCAGGTATTCTTTTTTACCTGCATGGTTATTTTTTCGGTATTTGTTGAGGCCCAGCCGGCGGTGGGCAAAACCAGCGATGAAGCAGCCAGCGAAAAACCGCCTCTTGTTCGATTTCATGCCTGGGGGGGGAGCGCCCAGGTCAATGGCTACCTTCAGTGGGTAGCCGAGCAAGTTAAAACTCGCTTTAACATAGAACTTCAACACGTGAAGCTGGCCGACACTAGTGATGCGGTGTCACGAGTGCTTGCCGAAAAGGCGGCAGGGAATCACAAAAACGGCAGTGTCGATCTCATATGGATAAACGGCGAAAACTTCGCGGCAATGAAAAAACACGATTTGCTAAGTACTTCGTGGGTAGGTGAACTTGACAATTTTAGCCTAACCAATCCAGATCAAAACCCCGCTGTAACGACAGACTTTGGTGAGCCTACTTTAGGAATGGAGGCGCCTTGGGGCAAAGCGTCTATGGTTTTTTACTATCGTAGCGCACACTTAAATACGCTAGGGCTTATGGCGCCGAAAACCATTGAAGAGCTTCTACGATTTAGCCAAAAATCACCAGGTAGATTTACCTACCCAGTACCGAGCGATTATTTAGGTATTAGTTTTATTAAGTATGCAGCGCTAGCACTTAATAAGGATAAGTTAAGCCTTTTCTATCAGCCAGCAAATGATAAATCGCTTGATACGGTTTTACCGAGTTTGTGGGCGTACCTTGATGCGCTGCATCCTACTATGTGGCAACAGGGTGAGCACATGTTACGTCAAGCCTCCCAATTACAACGTTTGGTGGGTACAGGAGAGCTTTCATTGGCCTTTTCTTTTACCGCTTCAGAAATTCCTTCGGCAGTAACGCGTTTCGATTTACCTGACGATGTTCGTACTTATGTTATGCAAGACGGTAGCCTGGCAAACGTTCACTTTGTAGGCCTTACTTATAACTCAAAAAACAAAGCGGCGGCCAAAACGGTGGTTAACTTTCTACTTTCACCGCAGGCGCAAGCTAAAAAACAGGCGGTAGAGGTGTGGGGAGACGACACAGTGCTTGATATTGAAAGCCTCTCTACGTCAGACCAAGCGCTCTTTGCTGAAGATAATATTCACCCGTCAGCGCTAGATAAATCGCAAGCTATGATACTGTTGGCCGAGCCTCATTCAAGCTGGACCGATGCGTTGCGAGAGGCATGGTACGAACGCTATGGAGCGCGCTACTGATGTTCGCTCAATTTACGCGCATTGCCCGCTGGTGCTTAATACTTTTGCTGTGCATTCCTGTTTTAGCCGGTCTAGTTGGCGTGGCATTTCCGGCGTTAGGCTATTTTCCTGCCATAGGCGCCAACAGCTTTTCACTAGATGTTTTTAGAACGCTATTTGCTCTTGATGATATTTGGCAAATGGTGTGGCTTTCACTTTTTACTGGGGTGGGGTCTACATTACTGGCGATGGCTGGTGCGTTTTTATTATTAGCTTCGTTTTATCAATCGAATTGGCTTAACAAAATTCAAGGTTTATTAAGTCCGTTTCTTGTTTTGCCACACGCCGCTGCAGCCATTGCCTTGTTATTTGTGCTTAGCCCGTCGGGCATATTTGCGCGAATAGCTGCAGTTGGAACGAACTCTGCCATTCCTGGTGCCGGCGACGCTTTTTTCCCATACGACTCTGGAGGGCTAAGCGTACTGCTGGCGTTAAGTTTAAAAGAACTGCCGTTTATTCTTTTAATGGCGTTAAGCGTAATCTCGCAGCCATTAGTGAAAAGTAAACTTTCTGGCTATATCAAAGTGGGCACGGCACTTGGCTACTCGCCCGTGGCAACCTTTTTTAAGCTTGTGATGCCCACTGTCTTCACACAAATCAGATTACCTATATTAGCAGTGTTGGTCTTTGCCACCTCTAACGTGGAAATTCCACTTATATTAGGGGGGAATAACCCCAGCACTTTGGCCGTAGCCATTATGCATTGGTTTAATCATATCGATTTATCTATGCGCCTATTGGCAAGCAGTGCTGCTGTGCTTCAGGTTGCCGTTAGTGGTTTGGCGTTACTTCTGCTGTTAGGCGTTGAGCGTGTAGTGATATATGTGGGAAGGAAAAGGCTTGCAAAAGGGAACCGGCGTTTTTTTGATCGCCTTGTGCAAGGCGCCGCCTATAGCACTGTAGCGCTATACATTGCCTTGATTGGCGCGGTGGTTTATTCGGTACTTGTGTACTCAATGGCTAAGCAGTGGTACTACCCCAATTTTTTGCCAGAAGGTACAACGCTATTGCACTGGGAAACGGCACTTGAAACCCTTGCGACGCCACTTTCTAACAGTTTATTACTGGGCATATTGGCAAGCACCTCAGCATTGGGGTTAGTACTATTTACACTGGAAAGTGAGCTGCTTAAACCCGCAGGTAAAAATGCTGAAAGGGCGTTTTCTATCTCGTTATTTTTGCCGTTATTGGTCCCTGGTGTGGCTTTTTTATATGGCCTAGTTTGGTTCCAGCAGCTCGTGCTGCAAGACGCTGTTTGGTTTCATACTTATATTGCTCATATGGTTTATGTGGTGCCCTACGTGTTTTTGTCTATGGCGGTAGCCTATCGCAAATTCGATATTCGCTACGCAATGGTTGCACAAAGCCTAGGCAAAACGCCTTGGCAAGTGTTCTACCATATTAAATTACCGTCCCTGTTTTCAGCCATTATGGTGGCGTGGGCGCTGGGGCTTGCTATAAGTTTCAGCCAGTACTTGCCCACGTTATTGGCCTCGGGGGGCACTATTGCCACTATTACTACAGAAGCCGTGGCTTCAGTGTCGGGAAGCAGTACGCGCTTAACGGCGGTATTCGTTATTATCCAAGCGATTATGCCTTTAGTTGGCTTTGTGATTGCCTGGTATTTACCTGCCGCGTTAGTAAAACCACGTAACAAGTTACGTACATCAGAGAAAAAGAGTAGAGCAGTATTACATGGCGCTTAGTTTAGAAAACCTAGTGGTTTCTCATGCACAAAACACACTATTAAAAGTGAACGTATGTGTAAAAGACGGAGAAATTTTAACGGTAATGGGGCCAAGTGGAGCCGGAAAGTCTACTTTGCTGCAGGCAATTACCGGCCAACTTCATGGGCCGTTTAGTTTTAGCGGTATCATCAAAATTAATGGGGTCGTGGTAAGCGACAAGGCGGCTCATCTACGTAAAGTAGGCATAATGTTTCAAGACGCCTTGTTATTTGAGCACATGACGGTTGCAGAAAATATTGCCTTTGCCATGCCTAAAGACGGTTACGCAAACCGAAAAGCTAAAATGCAGGCTATTGATGAAATGCTAAGCGCTGTCGACTTAGCGGGCATAGGGGAGCGCGCAGTCACTTCACTATCAGGCGGGCAGCAATCCCGTGTTTCTCTACTAAGAACGCTAGCTTCACAACCTGATGTCGTATTGCTAGATGAGCCATTTAGCAAACTAGATTTTGCCCTTCGTGAGCAAATTCGAAGCTGGACATTTGCGCAGCTTAAAGCGCGAAACATTCCCGCAGTACTTGTAACACACGACAAAGAGGACGCCCTTGCTGCCGGCGGTCAAATAATAGAGTTATCACCATGCTAGATGCGAAAATTACCCCCTTTATTAAACCGCTATTAAAACCATTGATCACAACACTGGATGCAAGAAGCATCAGCCCGAATCAAGTTACCGTTGCAGGCTTTATTTTAGGTATTCTTGCCGTCCCCTTTATTATTTTTAACTGGTGGGGAATGGCACTTGGCTGCATTATATTTAACAGAGTGTTTGATGGTATTGACGGTGAGTTAGCACGATATCAGCAAAGTAGCAGCAGTGCTGGTGGGTTTCTTGATATATGTCTAGATTTTTTGTTTTATGCATCTATTCCCTTAGCATTTGGTATTGCTGATCCCATCAACTGGGGCATACCAGCAATGGTGCTACTTGCCACATTTATCGGTACGGGCAGTAGCTTTTTGGCTTTTGCCATTGCAGCTGAAAAGTTCAATATCGACCGACCCCAGTTCGCTAACAAAAGTTTTTACTATATGCAGGGGTTAACCGAGGGTACAGAAACGATTCTTATGTTTCTTGCTTTTTGCTTCTGGCCTGAACATTTTGCTGTACTAGCATATATTTTTGCCGCTGCTTGTGCCGTAACTGTGGTTACTCGAATTGCGGGTGGGTTTAGCACCTTAAATAAAGTAGAACAAAGTCAGTGTTCGACAACTGATTAGGTTTAGGGCGTCACAAGTAATAAGGGTAGGGTGCCACAATTCCGCCTTCTTTGTGCACAAGGGTAATTAGTCGTTAAGAAGTAAACATGAAATTAAAACGAAAAGAGAACTACAGTGGATAATGCATCTGTTATTCGCCTGAGTGTATTTCTAGGTATCTTTGCCTTTATGGCGGTACTGGAAGCCTTGTTTCCTGCGCGCAATGCTGTACTAAATAGAAAAACACGCTGGGTAGGAAACCTTTCCATGGTGGTGATGGGCGCACTAGTATCGAGAGTTTTACTTCCCGCAACCTTAGTAGGCGTGTCGATATGGGCTCAGCAAGAAGGTGTTGGGCTGTTTAACTTCATGCTAGAGCAATCATACAGTGCTTCTTCATCCACTGGCCAATTGAATAATGGCCAATACGACAGCGCTTTCTTTGCTGTTATTGTGGTGGCAAGTGTACTGCTACTAGATATGCTCATTTACTGGCAGCACCGGTTGTTTCATACGGTGCCTCTTCTATGGCGCTTCCACAAAATGCATCACGCTGATAGTCATGTAGATACCACTACAGGTCTTAGATTTCACCCCGTGGAAATTGCTATTAGCCTATGCGTAAAGGCTTTGGCAGTAGCGGTATTAGGCATACCAGCAATTGCTATAGTTATCTTCGAAGTTGCACTAAATGGGTTTGCGCTATTTAACCACGCTAACATTCGATTGCCGCAAAAGTGGGACGACAGAGTGGGTTGGGTGCTTATTACCCAGCGTTTGCATCGCATACATCATAGCCAAGTAAAGGCAGAATCAAATTCTAACTATGGCTTCAGTGTATCTTGGTGGGACAGGCTTTTTAAAAGCTTTACCCCTAGAGCGAAGCAAAGCGACGAAACACTTTCCATAGGCCAACAGGATGTACCTGCGACAAAAGAAAATGCTTCAATTCGCGCCTTGCTACTGCAACCTTTTAAAAGCAACTAGTTACCAACAAAAAGGCTGTCTATTAATGATAGCTACACGTTTTTATGCCCAAGAAAGGCTTAGCTACAGCCAAGTCGCATCGCTAGCTTACCAAGCCTGCCTTCAATAGTTTCCTCACGTTCATCGGGTAATACTGGCATAATATCTAACCCGGTTCTCGCTTCCACTTCATCAATGGTAACTTGTGTTGTGCAGTAATCATCACGGCGAGAGGCGTTTTGCTGCATGATAAACGCAGACGCTTCCACTAAACCGTTAACTTCACTCACGATGACTTTGAAATAACCGCTAGGGATACTATGCAGCTCATCGGCACCGGGCAACGCAGCGAAAAATGTTTCGTAAAGTGGGCCTGAAACCACATACACATCTTGCCCTGTTCTCACTAGGCTGCGTACAGCATTTTCTAATTTAACCCATGGACCTTGGTTCAAATCAGAGTCTTGAGGCGTAATATTTGAAAGGTAATTCAACTCTCGCCAATTCGGTGAGTTACTAAAGGAGGCAAGAGGAACTTGATGACCTCTGTCTGTGCCTATACCGCGCCACGCACCTTTATAGTCATTGGGCTCTAATGTGCTTTCATCATCCAACTCAGGGTCTGCTTTCCAGTTACGGCTTCTAGAAGGGCCATCAATAGTCTCGGGCGTAACATGATACGCCACCCAATTAGCAAACTTTGTTTGTGGGTTATTATTCAGCGTATAAATGGAGCGAGTTATGGTTTGCCCACTTAGTCCAATAGGGCAGCTGAATACACAGTTTTCAGCAAAGGCTTTAAACGCGGGGAAAACAAATGATACAGCAAGAAGTACGGCAATAAGTCTCTTCATTATTTTTCGGCTCTATTCTAATGAAAGTAATAATCTGTACCAAGATACAGTTGTTTAATTTCACGAATAGTACGTAAAAACCACGACAAAACAAGTGGTTGTCGCCTAAAGTAGGGGGGCTCTAGTTAGTACTCAGTGTTACATCATCGCTAATGCCTTGACCACCAAGTATCCGGTTCCTAATTGAAGCAGCATACCAATAATAAGAAAGACGCCGTCACGGTTGGTTACTCCAAGCGCGGTAACGCATAGCGCAAAAGCGGGCAAGGCTACTGCAAAGGGCAGTACCTCCAGAGGTATCATGCAAAGTGATGCAATCGCGCAATATGCCGCAATAATATTCTTTGATGGGGTATGTGAAAGAAAGGTAAGCCTAGGTTTTAATAGCTTTTCAGCTTTCTGCGCATAAGGCTTGGCTTTTTCAACTACGCTATCTAATTTGTTAGTAGATACCTCTTTATTTTTAATAAATGTTGGAAGCCACGGACTGGTTTTTCCTATGGCGACTTGTGAACATATAAAAAATAAAGTGATTCCACACAGCGTGGGTACGCCTGGGATGGCGCCAGTGGGAAGCAGAGCGATCAGGGCTGGCATCAATAAGAGGGGGCCAAAACCCCTGTCTTCGAAGCGTTCTATTACCTCACCTAGTGACGTAGTGTTTTCGCTCTCGCTGTACATGTTATCCATTAATTCAACAATTGAATTTCCCATATTCGCCTACAAATTCCAATTTAATAATCGCTATACTTATCATTACGCTTTTTCGTTAAATAAGTTTAATGAAGTGCCGGTGCGCGTCGTGGGATAAATAGATTTTTCACTAGTTAAAGATTAACTGCTACATTTACTGAATAGAAGTTCGTGAGATTCAAATTGAATTCGACAGATATACTTTCCATTCTGAGACAAATGCCCTCGAGCATTTTATTCAAGTGCCCAGAGTCGGCCAGCATTCATGTCAGTAAGGGCTTTGAACGGGATTTCGGGATACGACAATCTACTTTTGTTGATACGCATTCTTTTAATTTTTTTGACCTCGAAACAAAAGAAATGATTTCCCCAGGTAAGTCGCCATTTGTGCTTGCAGAAAAGGGGCAGGCAGTAGCGCAGCACTACAGACTTCAAACAGGTTCTAGGACAATGAACTGTTTTGTTGAAAGTGGCGTGGTAACCACTCCTGTAGGGGATTGGGTTGTGTTACAGATTAAAACAAACTTTACAGCATTATTCAGCGATAACAGTAAAAGTTCAGCAGTAAGCAAGCATATATCCTTCAATCAGCTTCTCACTAATTTTTCATCCAAGCTCATTACAGCCAGTGTTTATGAACTCGACGGCATTATTGATCAAGCTTTGGCTGCCTTAGGTAAGTTCTGTGATGTAGATAGATGCTACCTTTTTGAGTTTAGCGATGATGGTGAATGTATGTCTAATACTCACGAATGGGTTGCCGCAGGTGTAACGCCTTTTATTGATGAACTTCAGAACATACCAACGAGTTCGCTACCCTTTTTCATTTCCCATATTTCTAATGGAATGTTTAAAGTTGATGATGTAACGACGCTTCCTGAAGAGGCTGCGGCGGAAAAACTCGTTTTTGAAGAAGAGAGAATTTTCTCTATTTTGTGTGTCCGTATTATGGTGGACGATACTATTTACGGTTTCATTGGCTGTGACATTATAGGCAGCCCATACTCATGGAACGCATTTGATATTGAATATTTGCGCCGAATAGGCGAGATGCTTGGTAACACATTACAAAGTCTACGCAACCGAAAAGCGCTTCAAAAAGCGCAAACCGATCTGCTTGACGCTAATAAGCAACTAGAACGTTTAGCGAATATTGATGGCTTGACAGGCATTGCAAACAGAAGGTTATTTGACAGTACGTTGCAGCGAGATGTGGAGCGATGTGAAGAACAAGGCTTGGCGCTAAGCTTACTGCTTATTGACGTGGATTTGTTCAAGCAGTTTAACGATGCTTATGGTCACGTGGCTGGCGATGCGGCATTACAAAAAATTGCCGATACATTAACTAATAGCTGCTTAGGTAGTGACGATCTAGTTGCCCGCTATGGCGGTGAAGAATTTGCCGTTATTTTACCTAATACTCGGCTTGATGAACTCCACGCTATCGCTGCACGAATTATTCGAAACGTGAAGTTTCTAGATATCCCACATCGGGCGTCGGACTATGACGGTAAACTTACGGTAAGTATCGGTATGGCGTCTATGGAGCTGAATCCATTACGCCATGATGCTGCTTCGCAAAGTAAAGAGACTGCTTTATCGCTGGTTCAGCAGGCAGACAAAGCCCTTTATCAAGCTAAGGCGTCCGGAAGAAACTGCGCTAAACTTTATTCCGTATAAAGGCCAAATTCTGACATTTTACTTCACACTTTTGTTTAGCCCAGTCCGGCTTCAAAACACTTACCATGTAAATAACGCTGGCGAAATTAAACCTACCGTACTAGATTATGTTTTCTCTAACTATTAGTTCCATCTTGCCCAGTCACCATCGCGCAGCACGGTTTCATCGGCGCCTAATGCTTCTAGAGTGACGCGTTTTTCTTCACTTGTTACCGCTATTACGTATGCGCCTCTCGCTTTCGCTAGCTGAACTGCCGCTGAGCCTACGCCACCCGATGACCCCGTAATGAATACCTGCTCACCTTCTTTTACATTTGCACGGTGTAGCAAGTTTTCGGCAGTCGAATAAGAGCAGGGAAAAGACGCGAGCTCCTCATCTGCCATGGTTGAGTTTGCGGCATGGGCATGGCTCTGTGATCATACTCTCTCCAATGCGTCCTCTATTACATTTCGCTTTTTGTTACTTAATTCAATCACATCCGCTTTTGTGATTAATAATGGTCACATTGTATTGTGTGATTGTTTTTGAATTTGATATAGTAGCGTGTCATAGTGGGCGTCTGAACGGGAAAAAGTGCTTATTGAAAGCAGAAAAGACAACGCGGCGCATAGTGATATGACTAGAAAAAGTGCTTTAACAAGTAATACAAAAAAATGCGCTGGTGTGATTACCGGTGACGTCTCCAACTCTCAGTCTTATTCTGATGCTGAATTCAGAGAGATAATTGCTACGCTGAGAGAGCGTTTAACATACTATGCCGAGTACTACGGTGGAGACTTTGACATTTATCGAGGAGACGCGTTCCAGCTAGTTGTTGAACAACCACAACATAGCATTGCAGTCGCAGTTGGATTGCGTCTAGCACTTAAGGCGCACGCGTCAGGTGTAGATGTGCGAATGAGTGTTGCTGTGGGAGAAGCGCAATTTCGCCCTTCAGAAGTAAAAACAGGCACAGGAGACGCTTTTGTGTTGTCAGGGCGAGGGTTAGATAACATAAAGCCGCACCATCTTACTTTTTGTAGCGGTGAACAAACACTCGACAATAAAACGCAGCTCTTAACACGTTTTGCCGACGCGCATATCAATGGACTGACACAAACCCAGTCGCAAACCTTACTCGCGTACCTTGAAGCCACGGATAAAAGCCATGAGAGTGTTGCGGCCATACTAGATAAAAATCGCAGTAATGTAAGTCGAATCCTCAATGCCAGTAACTATAAACTGATAGCAGAATATCTCGACTATATGGAGAAAGTGCTCATTTTATGGACTCAAGATGGAGCCTCATCAAAAACGGAACAATTGACCAAGGAAGACTAACGTGATGACAGCTAACACAAAAATCATGATATTTGTGACAGGAGAGCGACATGCTTGCTGAACCTCAACTGCTGGTAGCACTCGTGTTAGCACATTTATTAGCAGACTTTTATTTTCAACCGTTTTCCTGGGTACAGCAAAGAAACGAACGACACGCACTAGCTTTGCCCTTATACCTACACGCAATCATACACGGTATACTCGCGGCAGCAGCAATGTTCTTGTTTTCATCAACGATAAGTATCGCAAGTATAGGTTTTAGTGCAATTGTAGTCGCCGTTTCTCACTTCAAAATTGACGTTATTAAATCGTATTGTAAGCAAAACACTATGTCTTTTGTTGTCGATCAAATAGCGCACATTGCCGTGATCTTAGGCGTATTTTTGTATGCCACCAATCAGTGGCGCGAGGCAGTGGGACTACTTCAGCAGGTAGGTACATCACATCTATTAGTGGTCTTGGCCTATTTGGCGGTACTCAAGCCCAGTTCAGTTATTATTAAACAGCTGCTGTCGCCTTGGAGCGATGAAGTATTAGCTAACAAAATGCCGTCTTCTCACCCCAATGATCCGCCCACAATAAGTACAGAGGCACAACAAACTTTATCACTGGCAGGTCAACGAATTGGCTATTTAGAGCGCGTACTCATGCTTACCTTTGTATTGCTAAATCAGTTTTCTGCGATAGGCTTTCTTATTGCGGCTAAATCTATATTTCGCTTTGGCGACCTCACTAAACACCAGGACAGGAAGCTAACTGAATATGTGCTTCTGGGCACCTTCACCAGTGTGGCGATGACGTTTGCCATTGGCTTGGCATGCGCAGCGGCATTAGGGCAGTTACCCATAAAGTCTTAACAAACCACCTTAATTTACTGCTTTTGCAAAGGCTTGTTGACGATGATTGCTCAATGCCTAGAAAATACGCGAAGCATAGGGGATATGCCCCGCGTACGTGAGCGGAAAAAACGTACTAATCTGTAACGCTAAATTTTGACGACGTTCTTAAGTACACAATGGTTGCGCTCTGGTTTGCGCTTTCAACAGAATGGTGTGCAGCAGTTGATGACTCGATATAACTTCCTGCGTTTAACTCGATCTGTCTGGAGGCGTTGTTTTGGCTGTAAATGAGGCTTCCTTTGATAACCACTGCCTTGAATTCATCACCATTAGATTTTATTGAACCTTTAAATCCTTTGGGAAGCTTGACAAGGGTGCCGTATACACTACTTGTCTCGCCCCACAAATAGGCAACAGAAACACCGTCGGCCGCTATATTTACAAGGTCGCTTTTTTGTAGCCATACCATATTATCTGCATGAATATTGATAGGTCGTTCACCATTGTCGAAATGTTCTTTTGACGGTTTAACTAAATACGGACCTTCATCAATTTCCAAGTAAATTAGGTTAGTCTTGTCATTTGCTGCTGTAGTGTGATCTTCACCCGCAGGCTGCGTCCAAAACGAGCCTGTTGGCATCCACATTTTAGCGGCATTTGGGTCGTCATTATGCATTTCACCTTCAATAACAATACCGCGATAGGTGATATTGTGAATGTGTGGCGGCGATTCAAAGCCATTGTTAAATCGCACTAGCATACCGGTAGTTGTGTCTTTGGTTCTATCTCCCCACAGGTCGGCCGCCCCCGGGCTTTTGTCACCCCGTGCCGGATTCAAATAGCCCCACTCAACATTTTCTGCAGTTATCACCCTAGTTTCAGCATAGGCGCTGGGTATAAAAGCAGCACAAGCGCCAACAATTAGCGAGGCCATGGTTAGTTTTCGCAATGCAGTATGTTTCATATAAAGCTCCTGTTTATCCTTACTACTAACGTCATTAACGAATGAATGACAGTTTATTCGTTGGTTGACGGATAATAAACGACCAAAATCGACAAGGACTTTCCCGAAAACGTGGATAATGAAGGTGATCCATTTGCTTTTTCTTTATATGTTTTAAAGGGCGTATGTGGACTAAACCTGTGAGGAAAAAATGAAAACCGAAGACCTTTCTGTGTTTGTTAAAGTCGCTGAAGTCAATTCGATAACGGCAGCGGCTAAGAAACTTGATATCAGTTCATCCGCTGCAAGCATGGCCATTAAGCGTTTAGAAGAGCTGCTCGGCGTAGCGCTTTTTGTGAGAAGTACACGCAAAATTAGGCTGTCCCATGAAGGGGAACAATACTTACCTATGGCTCAACAGGCGCTAAATACACTCCAGCAAGGTTTATCTCTCATTACGGAGGAAAGGCAAAGTGTTAATGGTGAGCTTCGCATGGCGATGTCTTCGGAAATGGGACGCAATTTAATGCGAGAACTGCTGAATAAAGTACAGGGTGAGAACCCCGAACTTTCTTTGCGACTACATGTAAGCGATAGCCGAGTAGATTTTTATCGGGACGGTGTTGATGTAGCGCTTCGTGCAATGACCAAAGAAGCAGTAAAAGAATCACAAATGTATGGTTTTAAAGTGTGCAATATTCCTCATGTTATTTGCGCATCGCCCGAATATATTGAAAAGTGCGGTGAACCACTAACAGCAAACGACCTTATTCAGCATAATGCCTTGCTTTATAAACTTTACGATCAAACCCATAACACATGGGAACTGGTGAAAGAAAGTGAAAAAATTAAGGTAAAAGTGCGCAGCAACCGCGCCGTGAATGACGGAGACATTGTTAGGCGATGGTGCGTTGACGGTATGGGTATTGCCAAAAAGTCAGCCATTGACGTGGCTGAAGATTTATTAAGCGGTAAGTTAAAGCGGGTGTTGCATCAGTATCAAGTTCCATTAACTGAAATGTGGATAATGTTACCCAGCCGACATCTGATCACCCCAGCAGTAAGATTAGTTAGAGATGAATTGAAATTGACCATTGAGGACCGTCGAGGCAAGCTTATAAAAAAAGGCTTACTTAAAGAAAGTGAATGGCCCTGTGATTAAATCGTTTTCAGGTGATTAGTACTCGGCATGGATTACCTGATTACCGCATCAAACCCGCTATCTCAGTGCTTTTAAGCGGTTTATAGTGCAAATAGCCTTGGACCGAGTCACAGCCCATTTCAGTAAGGGCCTGCTGCTGCTCTTTAGTTTCTACACACTCGCCCAAAGTGGTCAATTCTAAGCTTTTCGCAAGCATTATGATGGTGTTAACAATACCGTCATTAGAGCTTGATTGCCCTAATTGAGAAACGAAACTGCCATCAATTTTGAGCTTGTCGATAGGAAGTGTACCTATGTAACTAAGGCAAGAGTAGCCAGTACCAAAGTCATCAATGGAAATGTTAAGGCCAATTTTTTTCAGCTTTTTAAGCGACGTTAGTGCAAAGTCTGTAGAGCTAATAAACGTATTTTCGGTTAGCTCAACTTCAAGTAAATTTGGTGGGACTTGATACTTACTTAATACTTCTTCGATTTGCTCTGCACAGTCTAGCTGTATCAAAAAGCTTGCAGGCAAATTAACCGCCACTGGCACTAAATTTAGCCCTTCATCTAGCCAGTTTCGAATCTGCCTACACACCTCAGAAAGTACCCAAGTAGTAATAGGGTTAATTAGACCTGCTTCCTCAGCAACTGGTATAAACTGAGACGGCGGTATTTCAGTGCCCTCGTCATTCCAGCGTATCAGCGACTCTAGACCGATAATTTTATCGCTGCGTATACAGACCTGAGGCTGATACACTAGTGAGAATGCCCCTTCAAGTTTAATGGCCTGTCGAATTCGACTTTCTAAAGATAGACGTACCAAAGACTCTTCAAGCATTTCAATATTAAAAAAGCTATAGTGTCCAGGTCCTTTTTCTTTTGCGTGATACATGCTTGTATCGGCATGTTTTAATATCTCTATTCCCGTCTCTAAATTTCTTTGATGAAGTGCAATACCAATACTGGTTGAAATGTGAAGCTGGTTGCTACCTATTGCCATAGGTTGGCTAAGACTCTCGATAATTTCAGAAGATAAAGCAACAAGTTCATCGTGTTCAGCAACGCCCTCTAGCATTATCACAAACTCATCACCGCCCCAGCGGCAGACACAATCTTTTTCTGTAACTATTGCTGTTAGCTTTTTCGCTACAATAATCAAGACTTCATCGCCGATATCATGACCTAGCGTGTCGTTAATGAGTTTGAACCTATCAAGGTCGAGAAATAAAATAGAAAGCGCAGAGTTTTGAGCATTAGCTTTTGCTACAGCTTCATCTAATTTCTCTACAAACAAATGTCTGTTTGGAAGTTGGGTTAACGCATCGTAATTCGCTTTTTGGTATAGCTGCCTAGTACGCAGTTCTACTACACGCTCTAATTCTGTGTTCTGGGCTTTCAGCTGCGCTTGATGGCGTTCTACAGTGGCCAGTATGTGGTTAACACCTCCAAACAGTTCACCGAGTTCATCATCTCTCTTGTCAGGAAGGCGTTTAGAGTATTCACGTTTGCTTCCTACAAACTTAACAAGAGAAATAAGCTGTTGAATGGGTTTTGATAGAAACCTTTGGAGTCGCCAGTGAAAGAGGTAAGTAAATAGCATGCTTATAGTGAGCACACCAAATACGACATACATAGCGTGCTGCTGCTGCTCTTCTAGCGAAGTGGTGCTTGCGGTAAGTATGAGATAACCAATTACTTCATCGTTGAACTCTATGGGCTTAAGGTAATAAATCAGGTGTTTACCGAAAGTTGCGCCTTCTTTAACGGTTGAGGGAGATACATCATCCCGAAAGTCATCCATAGTGTAGCTTGCAATGACGGTATCGGCGTCGTCATAAACTTTTGCGCTTTTTATCGCGGGAAGTTTCGATGCGGCGTCTAGCAACTCTTGTGTGGTATCAGCATCGCTAAATAGAACTGATGTACTTGTTGCTGAGGCGAGAAGAGTCGATTGGTTGTCTAAAACATCTACCAAGTTACTTTTGTAATCGGCGACGAAGTTGTTGTAAAGCAAACCCGCTACCAAACACAACGAAAAGAAATTAACGACTAGGACGGCTAGAAGTTGTTTGGTAAAAAACGAGGAACGTTTAAACATCACTTGATCCTCGCGACTCGTAGAAGCTTGGCACTTATTTTTACATTTAATCGCTCAGCCTCTGCTACATCAATTTCAAAACGCAATTTCTGATTTTCTTCATAAAACCTGAAGACAACAGGGAGCGCCAATACGTTATTAATATCAGATATGATTACACTATGGCTTAGGTGCTGCTCTAAAAGATCATCGCTTTCAGTCAAATACAGTATATCGCAAGACTGGGCATCAACGCTCTCTAAAACAAGCAATGACTTACTATTTGGCTCTCTAGATTCCACTAGTGCTTTCAGGAAAGTCATTAATTCCTGATCGTTATGAATACAAAAGGAGATTGGAACTGCGCTTTCTTTGGGCCATGTGATGAATTTAGTAAAGTTATACATATAGGCAGCTTTCAACTTGTCTACTTTTTGAAGCTCAGCTAATGCTGCGGGAACAAGAAGACACTGCAATAAAAGCAACCACGAGAGCTTTTGTAAAAAACGAGTCAATTTTGCCGTCACGTTTTTAGCTTAGAACAACGTTGATAATTGAAAGCCAAATCGCCACAACTCTTTAGGCTGAGGGCCATTCAGGTTCTGATATACAGGTTTACTCCCATTTATCTGAATTTGTAACCAGTCAGTAGCCGTATAGTTCAGTCCAGCGTATAACCTTACTTTTGTCCCACCGTATAAATCAGGATTAGTTATGCCAGCCGGGTAGGGGAAAGCACCACCTACGGTAATTTCGTCGTCTTGCCCATGAATAGAATCTGCGTAACTTATCTCGGCGCCGGTGAAGAGCGTGCTTGTTTCATTTAAAACAAAATTGTACTTACCATTTAGTTCATAATTATTGCCTAAGCGATAATCACGGTCGTTGGAACCGGTACGTATTCTCGCCGATAGTGAAACAGAGAAAGGATAATCACCTTTATTACGATAACCAATTTCTAAAGGTAAGTCGAAAGTGCCGGACCCCAATTGCATCGTGTAAGGAAGTTGCTGATCACCCGCTGCGCGCGGCGTGTCTCCCTGCTCATCAATAGAGCCAGTAGGGAAACTGATGCCACCACTTATCCATACGCTGTACTGCTCGTTGGATAGGTATTCATAGTGACCTGTAACTACTACGTCTCCCAATCCTTCAGATGAAATGAGAAATTCATCGTAGCCTGGCACTACGCTGATATGGTCAGTTTCTTGTCGTATCAGCGGAATCTGAAGCCCTAACTTGAAATCATGTTGAAGCTGATAACCTATTTGAATAACTTTTGCATACTGATTTATGACAGTCGGAAGAACAGGAAAATTTTCGTCAGTTCGCGCTTCTTCGCCAGGTACAAAAAGTACTTCGTCTCGAGATACATCACTGTCATCAATCATGTAGCCATCAAATTCCGCTGCTTTATATTGCAAAGACACCGACCATTTACGGGGGGAGGTATCGATATCTGTTTCAGTTATATCTACATTAAGTAAATCTTGAAAGCTCATTTCTGCAAATTCTGAAGGAGTACTCTGCGCCATGGCGAGGCCAGAAGAGGCTAGGAAAATAGATGATGACAGAACGGTATATTTCATTTGAAAGCCACAAGAATAACAATATGTGAATTATAGTGTATTTCGAGAAAACTTTTAATGACAATAAGTTAGTCTTTTGTAGTGTAGGTATAGAAAAAATATACTTTTAATTCATTGGTTTTAAAAAAAAAGCACTGCGTAAAAGCAGTGCCCTAAATAGTTTCGATGATAGCTAAGCGTCGTAGGCGCTTAGAAACGATAGGCAGCCGTTAATCTAAAACGCTGCGGAGTACCGGGTTCAACCCACACATCTGCGAAAGAGTTAGTATAAAACTCTCTATCAAACAGGTTATCTACTGCTACTTTAACCGATAGATTTTCGACAGGCTCTATTTCAGCAAACGCTCGTACCGTAGTATAGCTAGGTAGGTAGAAGTCCGTGGCGGTTTGCCCCAAGCGTTCATCAACGTATAACAGCCCAGAACCTATGCGCACTGGCATATCAGCCAAAGATAAACCTTTACTCAGTTGAATACTAAGCTGGTTTTCTGGAACGTTAATGAGCGGGTCGCCAGACTCAATCGCTGCAACAAAGTTAGCATCTGCTGCATCATTTGTACTTTCTGCATCTACAAAGGTGTACGACAGCCATAGCGAAATATCATTTTCAAATTCAGCGTTAATATCTAGCTCGATACCACGGCTTCGCGCTTCGCCTGCTGGTGTTAAGAAAAAGCCATCTGATGCTTCTTCACTGTCATCAAACACTAGGATATTGCTTTGCTCAATATTAAATAGTGAAAGCGTGATGTCGCCGCGCACACTGTCGAACATAGACGTTAAATCGGTTTTAAGGCCAATTTCAGCAGATTCTGATTCGTTCGGCTCGAAAGGATTACCCGCAAAGTCTGAACCTGTTAACTGACGGAAGCCTTCGCCGTAGGTGGCATACACGCTGGTACTGTCATTAAACACATAAACGGCACCTACTTGCGGCGAGAAACGGGTATCATCTTGCGAGGTTGTGCTTACTGGACTTGCTAAGCGATTATCAATTTCCTGCTCGAACTTATCAAAACGGCCACCTAAACGAATTTGAAGTTTGTCGGTAATGTTGATTTGATCTTGAAAATAAACGCCCCAGGCTTTTTGAACTTCAAAGCGGTCTAGATTGTCAGAAAGCTCAACATCGGGAAGGGGTGTGTAATCAGGGTTAAATATATCGACCACAAGGTACTGATCTAAATCTAAATCGTTAATATCAGTATCACTTGAGAAAAACGGCGGGCGATAGCGCAGAATTACCTGATCGTTTTCAAATTTGTCGTAGTCAGCACCAATAATTACGCGATGGGTCAGTGAGCCAGTTTCAAATTCACCAGCAATTTCGCCACGTAAAACCAGATAATCTGTCTCGAAATTACGATAGCGTTTAAAGCGCGATAACAAGGCTTGATCTGGGTCGATAAATAGCGTTTGACGGCCGCCAAAGCTATTCTCAAGCGCATTACCTTCAAACGTAGTATCGCGCAGCCCAGCACCTAACAGTAAGTTCCAGTCATCAGCAAGCTTGTGCGAAATCTCAATTTGATGACCTACAACTTCGGTATCGATAGTGTCGCCATTCGGATCGCCAGTAAAGGTTTCAATGGGCTGATGGCCCAACTCGCCGTCAATAGCGACTACACCGCGATCAAACGGAATCTTTTGTTCGGTGTACTCTAGCTCATAAGTCACGGTCGTATCTGCTGACGCTTCCCAGGTTACCGACGGGTAAAACCCAAAACGTTCGGTTTCTACTGTATCGCGAAAACTTTCCGCGTCTTCATAAAAACCAACTAGGCGTACACCAACATTTTCAGACGCCCCTGTAACGGTTTGTACGTCAGCTTCAACACGCATTTGCTCCCAGCTTCCGTAAGTGGCTTTAACTTCACCACCTTCACGAAACTGAGGACGTTTAGTTACCAGGTTAATTGCGCCACCCGGTTCACCACGGCCAAACAGGGCCGCTTTCGGGCCTTTCAATACTTCAACGTGATCGATGCCTGATAGGTCACGAGGGCCGCCGAAACCGCGACCTGCATTAAAACCGTTTACCAAAAAACCACTAGGTAAGTTTTCGTCACCTGAAAAGCCACGAATGGCAAAGCTATTCCACAGGCCGCCAAAATTATTTTGGCGTGCTACAGATGCCGACAGGTCTAGTGCGTCATTCAAATTAATAGCACCGGCATCACTAAGTAAGCCTAAGTCTATATCTTGTGCTGCAGCAGGTACTTCTTTATATTCAAAAGCCCCTTGATACGCGCGATGCATACCGTGTACGGTAATTTTCTCAACATCAGCTTCATTTTGGCTGTCATCGCTTTGTGCTAAAGCCGATGTGCTGAGCAGCGCCGATATAGTGGCTGCAAGTGATGATTTAACCCAACAAGTTTTCATTCTTCTTTTCCTGTGCAGTTTTCGTGTGAGGTTTTAGTGTTTGGTGTAAATTGTGGTAGAGCTTCAAAGCTTTCCTGAGAAAATTCAGGGTCTTTAAAAAGGTGGTAATAATAGAATTCTCGCAGCGCCTTATGAAAAGCACGTACGTCGTTTTCGTAGCCCACCATAGCTTCAACGTTAGTATCAGCAGCGCTTGATAATAAACGTTGCGTAAGCAAGGAAGGAGAAAGCAAGGCTACGTAACTGGCGATATTGTCTTTTTGAAGTGTGGCTGCCTGATAGGCTTTCGACAAGTCACTGGCCGTTTGGTCGCCCACTTGTTGAAACGCGTAGTACCATTTCCAATTAAATGAGCTGTCTCGTTCAGGGTCAAACTCTGTGTAGTCGGCCCACTGCGGGTGAGTGGCAATGAATGGAGCCCAAGTGTCTTCAATAGGCTTATCCCATGCGCTATTTACCGCTTCGCGTTGGGTAAGCACAATGTCGCCGCCTTCAGGTGTTTCAACCATCGCATTAATTACCGTGTGTGCGGTCACGGGCACAATAACGGTGGTCACAAGCCAAACCCCAAGCATAATAGAGGCAAGATGCGTTGCACTGAAATTTGCAAAACGTTTTGCGGCGCCAATCGCAAGAACAATGGCACTCCATATCGCAATGTTACCTATTACTATTGCGCAAACGGTTAATATAGAAGCCAAAGATGCACCATTAATTAACCCGAACACAACAAACGGAACAAGCGTAACAAGCGCTAAAGGCACCAAGGTGACGATCACTCGTGCCGTCCATATAGCATGTGAATTACGCGCAGTTACGTTGAGTAAATCAAAACGACGAGCTTCACGTTCTTTCGCTTTTAAATCGTAAAGTAGCAATATGATAAATAGCGGCAGCAAAACACTGGTCACAAAGGCAAAATCGAAACGCCCTAAAAACGCAAGCTCTGGGTTATCTGTATCGCTCTCATAAATTTGCCCTTCTAATGCAAGCATGCGTATACGATGCTTCCAAGGAAATACATCTCTTTCGCCTACGGCAGCAAAAGCCAACGGGGAAGGGGGGGCATAAGTCAGGTGAAACGCGTAATATGCCACCATGCCGAAGTTTGACTGATGAGTGATAACGGCTTCACGCTCTACTTGGTCTTTTTCTAATAAACGTTCAATCGTGGCTTGTTGTTCCTGCATTTCTGCATGACCCGACCACAATGACACCGTGCTTAAAAGAAAAACGACTAATAACGTAAGCTTTAATTGGCGGTGACCAAACACAAAATTAGCTTCACGTTTAAGATCGGTAAAACGCATCATGGGTTTAACCTCCTAACAGCCGCTTTTAAAAGCAAGGCGGTAATGCATACCCAAACAAACAGTTGTAAAAAGTAAATAAGCGCGTATGAAATGCGTGTACTTGCTGCTTCTGGCTTAAAATTAAACTCCGAAAGCAACGCCCAATTGTCTGCGCCGACAACCGCTTTATCAGCCGCTTCTTTGCTTGCGTTGCGGTTCATGTCGAGTTTGTAATCCAGCTTTTCAACATGCACTTTATTAAGCCCTTGAACGAAATCAAGACGGAGGGCTTCTGCCTCTCGTAAAAAACGATGATGGGTTTCAAGGCTGGTGCCTGCTAACAGTGTTGAGATAGAGCGAACGGCGACGGTAGGGGATAGCCAGCCAAACTGACGTGCAATATGTGCTTGCTCTAACTCTTCAGCCATTCTGCTTTCGGCAAACTCATTAAGCACCTGCGCCTGTCGGCCTTCAGAAAATTGGGCAACAACACCGCGGAAGTTAACGGGAAGGTCGTCAACAGAATCGACATTGTATTTCGCTAATAAATCTTCTTTTAGCTTTTTGAATGCAGGGTCGTTAACGTCGTGACCATCGCCTAAACTACGAAGCTTTTCTTCTACTTTAAAGTCCGCTTCAAGCTTGCCCATTGAGGGGGCGGCGTTTGTCGCTACGCTGCTTCCAAGACGAGGAAGTAACACACATGCGGCCATCCAAATAACAATAAGCATGGTGAAGCTAACGCTACTTTTCTCGAATAACGCTGAACAAGCAGTTACAACGGTCGCCCATAGCAAAAAGTAAACGGCGTAACTTAAACAAAATAACAGTACTACAAGCGCGCTTTCGCTTGAAAAAGCCACGTACAAGCATGCCAGAAGAAGAGGGAGTAAAAACAAACCGCTAGCTGCAATTAACGCTAATAGCTTACCTAACATTAGCTGCCAGCGAGTCGTTCCTTGTGACAACAACAAGGTAAGTGTTCCCGCTTCGCGCTCTCGCGATACGCTGCCGTAACCAATAAGGATAATAAACAGTGGAGCAAGCACTAGCGCCAGAAAGCTAGGGGTTAAGCTGCTAAAACGGGTAAGCCCGGCTGTTTCTCGCTGCTCTGCAAACATGGCGCTATTTTGGCGATGCCCTTCTAAGAAAATAGCGTTACCCGTGTAGGTGTCTACCCCAGGTTCTATTACGCTTAATGGAGTAGGGGCACGAAAGACATAGTGACCATAATGCACCATGCGGTGAGGGTGCTTATCAGGCTGTGCTTTAAAACGTTCTTCCGCTTCAGTTTGAAGGTGCTCTCTAGCGTGCGCGGCTTCTTCAATGTGAAATGCATTCACAACCAATGCAGCAAGGGTCAGTATGGCCCCTAGCAAGAGTACCGTAGCAGCGACTTTCGTGCGCAGCCAATAGCGCCACTGATCTGCACAAATGGTTTTTGCTACACTAAATATCATGCTTTGCGCCCTGCAAATGCTGCGTGTACCGCTTCAGTATCAATAGGCGTATCGCCAACACGTTCGAAAGAGCCGGTTAGCTTACCGTTACTTAAAAGCACAATACGGTGAGCGACCTGGCATGCACCATACACGTCGTGGGTTACCATAAAAATGGTAGCGCCGTTGGCTGCTAGCTCAGAAACCAACGCATTAAATTCGTCAATAGCGGCAGGGTCTAGGCCTGAGGTGGGCTCATCTAAAAACAGCACAGGGGCATTACGCAACAAAGCAAGGGCAATTGCGGTTTTCTGGCGCATACCTTTCGAGTAGTTTGATAACGCCTTATTCCATGAATCTTCTTGAAGACCTACTTTGCGAAGTGCCGCAAATATGTCGTTGTCTGATTTTTCTACACCAGCTACCGAAAGAAAGTAACGGATATTTTCTAAGCCAGAAAGGTGACCATAAAGCGTTACAGATTCAGGTAAGTAAGCGACTGACTTTTGAACATCGTTAGGGTGAGTAGTGGCGTTGTGCCCCAACACAGTAGCGCTACCGCTAGATGCTTTCATCAAACCTAAAAAGGTTTTAAGCGTAGTAGATTTACCGGCACCGTTTCCGCCTAAAAGCGCGAAAACTTCGCCCTTACCAACGTTGAAGTTTAGATTATCTAAAAGCGTGCGGTTTTCAACGCGCACGGTCAGCGCATCTGCGCATATTACAGAATTTGTTTGCATTGTATAACGTGCTGTAACAGAAATTTGTGAGCAATGTTATATTATAACTAATTAGATGGGAATACGTTTTACTCTTAAGTGAGAGTGGAATGACCAATCACGTTGTGAAACCTGTGGCTCAATAGAAAACTGATGAAGATATGAACGAGATGACTTGCCGCCTGGGTTCAGGCTGCCTTTGAGAGAACAAAGCTTCCTCCCTTTATAGATGATTTTTAATTTTTACCGAATTTAGTGAAATTATTAATTAGCTATACCTGTCTTATAGCCACATCAATAAACGTTACTTACATATCTAACAGAAAAGAGAGTCATAATGGAATTTACACATAAGCGCACCATTCAAATTACAGCGTCGTTATTATTACTACTAGCAATAACACAGGCTGTTTTTACAGCGCTTTACAGCAGCGGAATTAGCTTTTCACGGCAGTATGCCTGGGGATTTGAAGCCGTAATCTTTACCGTGCTAGCTGCTTTTGCTAGTACTGCTATGGTGCAGGCAAAAAACGCGCAGCTAGGCTGGTCGGCTATTACTTTTAGCGCCGTTCTCAATATTGTGCAGGTAAGCATTGGCCTAACGTTATTTTCAACCTTCGGCCAAGTTGCTGGTGCAGTAGAAGGCGCTAAGCCTTTAATTGGCGGTGTAGTGTCTTTGTCTTTCATGATTTACTACGCGGCTAAATTGTTATTAGGGTTAGCAGCCGTCGTTTTCGGCCTATTCTTCGTGGTAAAAGGTGGTAAAACGATTGGTGGTCTTACCGCTATAGTAGGCATGGTCGCTATGTTTGCCAATGCCATACTAATCATATTTGGTCGTGATGGCTTTCTACCATCAGGCGTAGCTGGTGCTTCAGGTATGGTTGCAACGTTATTATTGGCTTTCTGCTTAATCTGCCTAAATCGCAAAGCTGACTAAGGCTTAGTAACTTTCAAATAAGATACTTTATCAAGTAAAACGTCGAAGAGCGTCAGTGGTCGCTGGGGGCATGAACAGCTGCATAGTGTTCAGTGCACCGAGCTCGCCGCTAACGCCTTTTCTAAATTATTAGTGTTGTTTTCAGAGTATGCGCTCACACATTTCAGCACTGGATGAGAGGAAGTTACTGAGTTTTAGACATAAAAAAAGACGTCATAGGACGTCTTTTTTTATTGAATTGGTGGAGCTGGCGGGATTTGAACCCGCGTCTTAGTCGCTATTTTATTGGTCTGTAGGGAAGTCTGTGCAGTATTTGTGTATTTTGATTTCTGTCAGGCTTAGACCTCATGCTTCAAAATTGGTTGGCTTCTCTTTTTTCAACGGCGCATTCCACCACTGGCTAAAAGTCATTTTATCTCTCCAACATTCGTAAAGCACTCGGCAAAACTCATACACCAACAAATACAATCCGAAGAATACAGCGAAGAATTTCCAATCCATGTTTGCACTCCGTGCCTCCTGTGTGAGTCATATTACCATAATTCTCCAAATGTAAGCCTAGTTAGTTATGAGGTTTACTAAATTGGACTCAACTATGACAAAAAAGACACCAAAACGTGATCTGCAAATCACATTTATTCATCAATTTAAACGCGCTACAAGAACAGAGTGGCCTGATAAGTTTCGAGTTTGCTGGCACTTTAATCCAGAGACACTCGACTATATCTATGAACACAAAGATGAGAAGTTTAATACTAACGGCTTTGTATTATCAGATGGGCTAGTACAGCAGCTTCCTGAAGAACTGAGAAAGAAATACTTTACTCCTTCAGAGAGATGTTTGTTGTTTCTTTTCTTTGAGTTACAAATCTCCGAGTTCATCAACTCCAAAGAAGTGGATGATTTCGAGTTTGAGAACGTGTTTGGCGTATCGAAAAAGCGTTATTTTTCGGTGGAAGCCATTGATGAATGGAGTGAGCAGATCGACTTACTTTAAGGGCTGCTTTGCAGCCCTTCTCCTCTTTGAGTAGAAAGTATGGCTAGTTTTGTTATAGTCGATAGCCTCGATGATTTGTATGAAACAAGGAACGTGATATTTATGGCAAATATAGATGATTTTCCAAGTTTATTCACACCAAATGCTCAGGGAGATTTTCCATGGGATCACCCCTCATGGACAGATGCTGGAATGTCTAAAATAGAAAAATATCAAGCATATTCAGAGATTCGGCTAAGAGTATTGAAAACGTGTAAACGAATAATACGTTCCACAAGAGCAAGTGATCTAATAAAGTTCAGGCTCTTTTCAAAGAGTAAAACCACTAATTGTGAATTGGTGGTTACCGTCCAGTTTTCTACTAAAATCTGTATTATTCATATCCTGTATACATATGTTAGCCAGAATATTATTGATAATGTTCTTAAGCTATGTCTGATGGCTAAAAATGGAGTAGATATAGCCGCTCATTATAATTTAACTGAGGTTTATTTCTTAGGGGGTGTCCACATATATTCTGCCGTGGATTTCGAATTTAATAAAATAAACCTGTGTATCGAGTAGTTAATCGTGTGGGAAGTTAAAGGTGATACTTACTCTAAAAGAGTGAATTTAAAGTCGGGTGACATTCGTTTAGTAAAAGTAAGGATAAGAAAACAGAGTAAAATAAGGCGAATTTTTGTTCCTGATGACGAGAGTAAATCTTTTTATCGTGGGCTAATGGGCTACTTAGATAAGATTCACCTTAAAGCAAAACTAGTTGATAGTGCTCATGGCTTTATTTCAGGTAAAAGTGCAATTTCAAATGCTGAAGCACATATCGGTTATGATGTTACTATAAGTATGGATCTTTTAAATTTTTTTGAAAGTATTACTCCGCGACATGTTGAAAGGTATTTACCGAGTAAATTAATAGATGTTTGTTTTGTCGAAGGGATATTGCCTCAAGGGGTTCCTACCAGCCCAGTTATATCGAATATAGCTTGTGTCGAGTTAGATAAGAGTATTACTGATTTATTAGCTAAATATCAGGCATCTAAGATTATAACTAAGTTTTCATTCACTCGATATGCTGACGATATCTCGGTAAGTTTTAAATTTGCAGAACCATGTGAAATTGATAGTGCCATATGCCCTTTTAGCGATGCTAATCGCATCAGTAGCAAATACATGAAAGTGTTTTGTAGCAACATTATTCGGGATGTTGAGAAAATCTTAAAGTCTTATGATTTTTATCTCAATAACAAAACTAAGTTGCAATTTGCTTCCAATGGGCGACGTGTTATCACGGGAGTATCGGTAGGTGAGTTTGATATAAAAGCTACTAGACGTATAAAGAAAAAGTTAAGAGCCGCAATCCATAAATCAAACGTGAACTCAGTATTGGGACTTGTTAACTGGATTTCTCAACAAGGTTGAATAGTACCTGTTTGGATGATACCTTACTTTGGTAATTAGCTTGTTGCTTTACGAAAACTAACGTTTTTAAATGGCATGATGTATCGTCTGCTTTATAAGGTGACAAATGGTTCAGTGCGCGGGCGGCTTCGCCGCAGAACTGTCGTAATTACGTTTTTAACTCTACAGCTAGGCTGTTAGTGGTTCGTCAAACGATAGAATTTTAATTCCCCCTGTTTGGATGATAAGGTCAGTTACACTAAGTTGAGGCCGAATTACTTAATTTAAAAAAAGCACCCCTCGCGGGGTGCTCAATACTATTTACTCTCCAATGTTCGCATACAAAAATACGCTACTACTGAAAAAATAATCCCTATACCCACGCATCCAAACGAAATCAAAAATAACCTATATGACAATTTCTCAAAAGCAATGAGGTCGGGATAATCTAGCAATAGAAACAGTATGTTCCAGAGTGTATTAATAATTGCGACATAGCTTACTGAATTAGCAAGTGATATCCATTTTCCAGAGAGTTTAATGCAAGCGTCGAAAACGCTTTCGTAGTTAGGTCTCATAATAAATTCCTCAGTTAGTCCTATGATTAACTAAGTTCTGCTCATGAGAATTCTGCTAGATGAAAAGGATCTTTTTATTTTGATTTGCGCAATGGCTGCCTTCCGTACAGCAAGACAACAGTTTCAGTGTAGAAAAACGAGATGCTGATTTTACAAACCTTCGACTATTTAAGAGGGCGCGGGAATACATCGAAGTGACTCGATAAAAGCAAACTACATATTAAAAAGGACGGTACGCCTTAGGGGATAAAGCAAACACTTTATCTATATGCCGAGGTTGTAAGACGCCTCCGCATCGTCTAGCCCACTAATTTATGGCAAGAGCCAACGCCAGTCTACCAGATAGGTTTAGGTCATGTTTAGTCTCCTGTTATATAAAGGGGAGGTTAATGGCGTACCGTCTAAGCTGTTACCAGATTAATGCGTCGCGCTCACATTAATCGGTAACTACATTCAGTTTACTTCAATCGAAATTTCCATTGTCATGTAAATTATGCTGAAAATTTTCGTAATCGGAGACTATATAGTAATAGCTGAGCCGCAATCTTTCATAAACTCAATCTGCTTGAGTCTCATGAACTCGGGTGGGAACACTACTGATAGCACAGTAAACCTCGACAGTGCAATCCTCCTGCTGGCTCGACGTACATAGAGGTATGTGCGTTAAAGATGCTTTGTCTATCAACACGATATTCAATAATTCTTGAAGCTATCGTAAGCCATAAAAAAAGGGAGCGAATCGCTCCCTGAGGTCAAGTCTACAACTAATTCAACAGCCCTAAAGCTCTTCCTCCGTCACGAAAACCTTCTAACCTTATTCCCACTATTCTGTCATTACTGGTTTTTGCGAGCGCTTCCAGCTTAGCGAGTTCGGTGAAAAACGCTTCTCTGGAAATAGACTGTGACTTGTCATCTCCTAACGGTCTTTTACTGTTAAACATTAATTCGTATATGACATCACATTGATTGTGCTGAAATTTGATTTGGCTCGTTAGTGTCGCTTGCTGACTTTCAGTGAAAGATGAACGGGTGTTAGCGAATAGACGAGCGTGCGCTTTCTCAATCTGGGTGAGGAACCGCTGGCGATGACTATACATGTATACAAATTCATACAGCCCGTTGTCACTTTCAAATTCCTGTAGATATTTGCTAAGTATCTTTGCGCGAAGGTCGCCATTAGATTTATTTTTGGCATTAGATGTTTCCATCTCAATAGCGATACGACAGCCAGTATTTGCATCTACGACCAGCGCGTCAACGAGTCGAGGGTCATTTGCTCTATTTTCTAACTGAATAGCAATATCGCGCTCAGACGCAAACCCCGTAATTTTCTTAGTCTTCACTAAGTCGAGAAGAACAATCTGTACCGAGAGATCATGAAGCAAATTTCGTTCGTTCACTCTGCTAGCATCTGAGCGCAAGTGTAGTTCTCTGTTAAGTAAAAATTCGGCTTCCCGAATACCTTGGTTAGTTAGAACTATGAAGTTCCTGTCTTGGTTAGCAAAAGTAGGGTGAATAGCTACGATTTGTTTCTTTTTAAGCCTATTTACAAGCTTATTTACTGCTTCTCTAGATAGCTCTAGATGACGCTGAATTACAGTTTTACAGGTAACTCCAAATATTCCTGTTATTGCTATTGCGGCATTCTCTCGCTGTATGCCAATTGACGCTGGGTCACTTTTATTGGTGATGTATAGGTTGCGTATAGAAGACTCGATTGCACGGTCTATGTAGTTCATTTCATTCTCCTGTTTTTAAATCATAACTACATAGAATCAAGCTCAGGAGAATCTTCGGATGAGCGCACAATGCCTTGCATTATGCTAAAGCTTCGCTTTGCCAAGCATACTGCTTAGCTACAACATTTTTTATTCTTAAAATGTTGTCTACTTCGTAGAAGTAAATCTTCTGCAAAGCAGAGCTGACGCGACTCGTCGCTGCTCTGCTACTTGCCACGTTGTGGCTGCGACAGAAGTTTTACTCGGAGTCAGCTACCGCTGATTAAGGCCATTTTTACCCTAGTGTAGCGTCGGGAAAAAGTGTTACTCGGATACACCTCGCTACATTCGCACCGCAGTGCTCAGGCAGGGATAAGTTGCTACGCAACTTCACCCAGGTTTGCTGGGGCAAACTAAAATTGGCCTTAATCTGCGATGCTGACTCCGGCTCCGTCGATTACTTTGTTTCACAAAGCAATCTACTACGCAGCAGTTGTTGAGCTTTGCTCAAGTATTTTTACATAATCGTATCGATTACGTTGTTTGCATCTTCGATAAGAGCGAAAAGCAAGTGGTTGCAGGTAATAGGCGAATAATTAGAATAAAAAGAGCACCCGCGGGTGCTCCAAGAACATTCTATTTTTTTCGCAGCCTTGCACTTTGTATGTGACAAGCGAGTGAAAATAAATAGATAAGTAAAATTAGCATATAGCCTCTTGTTCCGGTAAACGGATAGCTCTCTGCAACTTCGAATCGAGTTATTAGTTGCACAACAAAAATCACAAACAGAATGTCTCCTATGGTCATTAGTTGTGCGCTTAGTACGTCTAACAATGCAATAAAAAATTGCCGCTTACATTTCATATATTTCTCCTTTTATGTCTTCGGCCTTAAAAAGGGCCACACTAGGAGAATTTTTGAGATTGCAGCAAAGCTTTATCTTTAATCGCTGACTTTGAGAGTGATTCTGCTTTTGATAGTAGTTTAAAATCGCGTGATTATTACCCTTTAATCATGAGCTGATTTTACGGTTAGATGTCCTCGTAAATCACTCTTGCAGGACGTATAAGTGACATTAAGACGGTGTTCTGATACTAGCGTTTAATGAAAGGTGAATACGCGAGCATCGCACAAAAGGACTATCTCTTCACGTTGAAGAGAATCAACTAAATTCACAATCGGAGAACTGTCTTTGGCCCTTCACGTGAACTGTATACGGAGTACGTATGAGTTCAGTGAACAAAAAAGCGCTATCAGAAAACGATATCATATCTATGCACACCATGCCTGCAATAAAGCAGAATGCTCGCGACTTGTTGCCGCTCTGCCACATGTCATTTTTGACTGCGACAAAAGTCTCACTCGGAGTCACCTATCGCTGATTAACCACTATTTTTTCCATCCTCCTCTCGGGGAAAGCGTCGAGTGGGATATTCCGCTCGCAGTGTTCACAACAGTGTTGTGAAGGTTGCAGATTATCGCTTTGCAATACTCAGCAAATTTGCTCAAGCAAATGATAAAAGTGGTTAATCTGCGCTCAAGTTTTTATTAAAACTCGTACCGAGTTTTCTGTTTTTTACTTTCGTATTATCTTCTATACCTCAATATCTGCTCTCTTCGGATAAAGTGCTCACAACAAACAGAAATTATAAAATCGACTGTTAATATTTTGTTTTAGCGCTAAATTTAAGAATTGAAAATAGAAACCAAACAGGGAAAACGATGAAAAGAAAACTTAAAGCTCTTCATGTAATCGAGAAAAAGGATGACGAAAGTAGCAACTTAAAAGAGGTAAACAAAGCTACAAATACTTGGGAGTCTGGTTTCTGGAAAATTACAGAAGAGCGAGCAAAAGAACTTGTTGGTGGTGAGTTGTACATCCACAAGGGGCAAAAAAAACCAAGTCACAAAGGCGGTGTGATAAAAAGCTACAGAATGGTAGGAGATAGAGCGCTATTTACCTTTGTCGCTGATTCCAAATTTGAAGGAATCGAGACTCACAAAAATTGGGGTAACGAAAAAAGTTTTTCGTACTGGAGTGAGGAAGTCGCGCAACCATTAAAAGATTTACCAATGATTTTTGTATTTGTTGGCTGGATGGAAAAATATCGAGGTAACAAGGGCGATAGGCTTATCAATGGTGGGCGAATAGCGGAAGAGCGACAGCATGGCGTCGAAGTCTGCAACTTTAAATCGCACAAAGGTAAGGTGTATGGCAACTTTGGCAGTAGTAATGGAATGAGTGCTAAAGGGTTTGAAAAACTAGGAGGAAGCAAATCTCAGGAAAGTGTTACCGGAACGGTTGTATGGATTGCGAAAAATGAAGAGACAAAAAAAACGGTAGTTGTGGGGTGGTATAAAAACGCTGAAATTTATAGGATGCCCCAAAAATTAGATAACCCTTCCAAAGCTCATGTTAATAACTCCCTAAATAAGTATCACTTCGCAACTGAGCAAAACCAGGCAACCTTAATTAATAGTAAAAACAGAATTTTGGAAGTACCGAAAGGTAAAGGTGGAAAGGGACAAAACTTCATTTGGTATGCGGATTCTACTATAGGATCACAGTTTAAGAGTAAAGTAATAGACTACATTTCAGAATTTGAGTCTAACGATGATACTTTTGAAAACAAGAAAGGCTTCGTGAAAGGAAAGTGTGATCCTGAAAAAAACAAAGTGGTAGAGCAAGCTGCGATAGACTTTGTGTCCGACTATTATGTGTCGAAAGGGTTTGAAATAACAAGCGTTGAAGCAGATAACGTGGGTTATGATCTTTTGGCGGTTTCCAAAGCGGAAAAGCTTTATATTGAAGTTAAAGGCCTAAGTGGAAAATCTAGGCGTGTAGGTATCTCACCTAATGAATACGATTTCTTTAGTCAACGTAAGCCAAGCTATGTTCTTGCGATAGTATCAGAAGCATTATCCAGCAACCCCCGACTCACACTGTGCCAATACTCTAAAAAGAACGGTGATTGGTATGTGGTGGGTGATAAGAATGCTGTGTTAAAAGAGACGCCCAAAACTGCCGCCATTATTGAGATTAAGTAGCTCTTTATTATAAAGAGAGCATCTCTCGGTGCTCTCAGACTAATAACCTCTTATCTAGCTTCCGGCTTGCTAGTGGCGATCTTAAGATAAGAATTTGATAACCAGAATTGGTATTTTTAGCATTAATAGTGTTCTGATGCGGGGAGTTTTTTAACTCCAATACTCTCTGGGCGAGGAGTATTCAAGAACTATGTTGTTGACTATTAAACCGATAAAGCTTCAAAATCGTTAAGCTCCCTTATATTCAATTGTATTTTTTAGGCGGAAATGTGAAATCTATAATCCATTCAATTGCAGACAAAACACATATGGACATTGAAGATGTAAACAAAGTAATTGATTGTTTCTCAATAGAGTTTCATAAGCGTGTTTATGAATATCCTAAATCGTCTTCGTACTACAATTATGTAGAAACTAGTTTAGGTGCTGATATCTCACAAAGAGCTTATTTTCACCTTGTTCACGCTTTTGCGCTAATTGCAGAAGGAGCAGGGGATACGACTGAAGCAGCTTCGTATAGGCACAGGCTGGATCTATCGTACTCTAGGGATGAAAAGCAAAACTACTGGAATGACACCAATAATTGGTAGGAGTCGCCAGTACCCACATAAAATACTAATGAGTGACAAGCATTTAATGTAGAGTTTGTATTTTTTATATCTTCGATATCGCGCTGATGGTTGAGTGAATAGTAAGGTTTTTAACAATCCACTGTTTAAACGCATTTAAGATCCTACAAATACCAATGCTATTCCTAATTATACTACTTTAGTATAGTTGGTGCTGATGTTAGATTGAACTCTAGCGTAGAGTGTGACGATGCAAAGTTGTTGTTACGTTTTAGGAGGTTATTAAATATGGATATTTTTTGTGTTGATGTGGGTTCAATAAAAAATAACAACTTCGGTTGGGCTAAGCTTACTCTAGAGAACGAAAAGGTTGAGAGTGGCTCGGATATTGGTGAGTTAGCAGAAAGCATTTCGAATTCATTAGACTCTAGCGCACAAGTTTCGATCGGCTTTGAGTGTCCCTTATTTGTTCCCGTAAGAGACGAACCTGTAAAAGTAAATAGTGCACGGAAAGGCGAGGGTAATAGATCGTGGAGTTCTGGTGCTGGTATCAGCGCTATGGGAACGGGATTAGTCGAAGCACTTTGGATAATGCGAAAAGTTAATGAGCTTACGAAAGTAACGCCTTCGGCAACATTTTGTTGGGAAACATTTCAACGCAAAGAATGTAATGTATTTCTCTGGGAGGCATTTGTAAGCGGAGATGCAAAAGGGAAAACGCATATCGACGACGCGTTAATTGCGGCAAACCATTTCAAAAACAATATTCATCAACTTGAATCCGTGAACTCAATCTCTGAAGATGATGCCCTTTCTTTAATTGGAGCAGCGGGACTCAAATCTGGCTGGTTCAAAGACTTATCTGTATTATCAAAGACGTGCTTAGTTTTAAAAACCGCCTAACGCCAAAATTATAGAGGTAATGCGATGGAACGCTACGAACTATTAAAAACATATCAACGTGAACATCGTGCCACGTTTTGCGATAACTTAACCCTTCGAAGTCACAGAGGTTTAAGCTGGTTACAACGCGCTGAGATGTGCGTCGATGACCCAGATGCAAAATTTATATTTCTATGGATTGCTTTCAACGCTATTTATGCACAAGACTTAGATGCACTAAAACTGAGAGAAGCAGAGAGCTTTTCGCGGTTTATCGAAAAACTGCTTTCATTGGACAGTAACAATACCCTAAGTGCCATAGTGTGGCAGGAATTTCCGCGCAGTATAAGGGTATTGTTGAACAACCAGTATGTTTATCAGCCGTTCTGGGATTATCAAAACGGAAATATAACGGAAGATGAATTCAAAACCCGCTTCGCTGAATCAAAGTCTAAAGCTGCTAAAGCATTGGGAAACACCCAGACTCAAACAGTGCTTCAATTAGTGTTACAACGGTTATACACACTAAGAAATCAACTCATCCATGGCGGTGCAACATGGAATAGCCGTGTTAATCGTGAACAGTTACGAGATGCAAATTGCTTTTTACATAAACTCGTCCCTGCGTTACTAGACATTATGATGCATAACCCCAAGGAGTTGTGGGGTACTGCAAACTATCCCGTGGTTACATCCTAAGCAGTTAAACAAGCTAATAGCATAAAACGCTAAAACCAACGTAATACACGCGGTAACATTAACAAACAGAATAAGTGATGCTGGCGACAATGGGCCTGCATACAAAACAGAAAACAGGACAATGTAGTGGATAACAAAGAACAAGAATTTCTTAACGGTCTTGAAAAGAAGCTGTGGAATGCAGCAGATAAACTGCGCTCGACCTTGGATGCCGCTCAATATAAACATGCTGTATTGGGGTTAGTTTTTCTTAAATATGTTTCCGACGCGTTCGCCATTCGCCAGCAAGAGTTGAAAGCGGCATTCAGTAACCCCGATGACGAATACTTTATAGATCCCGCTGACTTCGATGGCCGCGAAAAAGACCCCGAATACCTAGAGGAAGTTAACGCTGAGCTGGAAGTTCGCGATTTTTATACTGAGAAGAATGTGTTCTGGGTGCCCAAAGAAGCCCGTTGGTCGTTTCTTCAAGATAACAATAAAGTTGTTAACGGTGGTGAAATTGAGATTGGAGCTGACAAAGATACTGGCAAAGCGGGTAAGAAAATACGCTCTGTAGGTCAATTAATTGATAACGCACTAGAAGCGATTGAGCGCGACAATGCCAAGCTTAAAGGCGTGCTCAATAAGCAGTACACCACATTGAAAATTGACCAGAGTAAATTAGGCGAGCTTATCGACCTTATCGCTACTATTCCGTTTAATCACTCCACCATGAACAGCAAAGACATTCTGGGGCATGTGTACGAATACTTCCTGGGGCAATTCGCCTTGGCAGAGGGTAAAAAAGGCGGTCAATACTATACGCCAAAATCCATCGTATCGCTGATTGTTGAAATGCTAGAGCCATTCAAAGGTCGCGTATACGACCCCGCGATGGGCAGCGGCGGCTTTTTTGTTCAATCAGAAAAATTCATTACAGAACATGGTGGGCGCATCGGCGACGTAAGTATTTACGGGCAGGAATACAACTACACCACATGGCAGTTGGCCGCCATGAATATGGCGATACGTGGTATCGATTTTAACTTCGGTAAAGAGCCAGCCAGTACCTACACCAATAACCAACACCCAGATTTGCGCGCCGATTATATTATGGCGAACCCACCGTTTAATATGAAGGAGTGGGATGCGGGTGTAGCCGCTGACGACCCACGCTGGAAATACGGAACACCACCTTCAGGTAATGCTAACTTCGCTTGGTTGCAACACATGTTGTACCATTTGGCCCCAAATGGGTCTATCGGCCTGCTGTTAGCTAATGGCTCCATGAGTTCGAACACCAACAACGAAGGTGCCATCCGTAAAGCGCTTATCGAAAATGACTTGGTTGAATGTATGGTGGCATTACCAGGCCAGCTATTTACCAATACGCAAATTCCAGCCTGTATTTGGTTCTTAACCAAAAACAAAGGCGAACGAGTAAATGACTATGGCCGAAACTTGCGAGACAGAAAAGGCGAAGTGCTGTTTATCGATGCACGTAACCTCGGCTATATGAAAGACAGGGTGCTTAGAGACTTTACGGTAGAGGACGTTCAGAAAGTTACTGATGCATTTCACAGTTGGCAAACGGGCGAAGGTTACGAAGATGCGGCTGGATTCTGTAAGTCTGCAAAGCTTGATGAAATTGAAAAGCATGACTTTGTGTTAACGCCAGGGCGCTATGTAGGTGCAACCGAGCAAGAAGACGATGGCGAACCTTTTGCTGAAAAAATGACGCGACTGACATCTCAACTGAAAGAACAGTTTGAGGAAAGTAACCGATTGGAGCTGCAGATTAAGGAAAATCTCAAGGGGTTGGGTTATGAGTGAAAATTACCCTACTGAGTGGGAGTTGCTGCCTCTAGAGGAGGTAGTTGGGGCAATAATTGATTACAGAGGAAAAACTCCGAAGAAGGAATCAAGTGGTATCCCACTAGTGACTGCTAAAATTGTGAAAGCTGGAAAGTTGTTAGAAGCTTCAGAGTATATTTCTGAAGATAATTACGACTCTTGGATGAAGCGTGGTTTTCCTGAAATTGGTGATGTTGTCATTACTACTGAAGCTCCTTTGGGAGAAGTGGCGCAGTTAAAGTCAAACAAGGTTGCTTTAGCTCAGCGAATTGTAACTTTGAGAGGCAAAAAAGGAATTACAACAAGTGACTACTTGTATTGTGTTTTTCAAGGAGATTTTGTACAACATCAACTTGAGGCTAGAGCGTCTGGCTCGACGGTTAAAGGCATAAAGCAAAGCGAGTTAAGGAAAGTAGAAGTTCCAATTCCGCCTTTACATGAACAAGAGTTCATATCGAACCAAATTCAACTATTGAACGCTAAAATTGATTTGAATGAAAAGCAAAATAACGTTCTTGAACAAATCTCCCAAGCCATTTTCAAAAGCTGGTTTATAGATTTCGAACCAACCAAAGTCAAAATCGCCGCCCGCGAAGCATTACTGGCAGAAAACCCAGCCGCCACACCAGAGCAAATTGCCACCGCCGAACAACAGGCCGCTATTCAAGCAATAGCTGGCGCTGGTGACGTCATTCCAACTGAACAACTCCAAATCGTCGCCGATTTATTTCCTAATCACCTTGTGGATAGCGAGTTGGGGGAGATACCTTATGGTTGGGAAGTGAATAGGCTGATAGAGTTAATAAATATCACGGGCGGAGGGACACCTAAACGTTCTGAATCCTCTTTTTGGGGAGGAGATATTTCATGGTTCTCGGTGAGGGATGTTCCCAATTCGTCTGATATTTTTGTAACAAGAACCGAAGAAAAAATTACTGAACTTGGTTTGAAGAAGTCTTCAACCAAGTTGATCCCAAAAGGTTCTACGATCATCACAGCTAGGGGGACAGTGGGAAAACTTGCACTGGTTGCCGAAGACATGTGCATGAATCAATCTTGTTACGCCATCAGAAGTGATAGGTTTGGTGATTTCTATAATTATTTCAATTTAAGACAATCTGTAGAAACCTTACAAAGAAATACTCATGGAGCTGTTTTTGACACTATAACTACGAGAACATTTGAAACATACTCACTTGCATACGGCGGGGATGAAATTTCAAGTGTTTTTGATACGGTAGTTGAACCTATCATGAAACGTATCGAACTCAATGTCCGTCAAAACAGTTTACTAAGTGAAGTAAGAGATACTTTGTTGCCCAAACTCTTATCAGGACAAATGCAGGCTATTTAATTAGGGTAACTCATGAAAAATAGTAGCACTCCGCCCCTAGTATACAATCTGTTGTTTGCAGGAGATCTGGAGCGCAGTCATTTGAACGCTTGTGTTGGTAATAATGGGCAACCAGATATATCTTACTATGCAGATGGGTTTATTGATGCGGCTTTAAAGCTAGGCTTAGAAGTATGTTCCGACTACTTTACAAATTCCGTTGACACATTTATCTACCCCATTTGCTTTAATTTACGTCACGGGTGCGAACTATGGCTGAAGCATTTTCTTGAAAGTCTAAAAGTAATTCGTTATGACAGGCTTTTACATCCTGTAAAGCTCGGTGAAACTGAGAGAGAAATAACCGATTCAGATTTAGTTAGGACACATGACCTGAATAAATTTTGGTATTGGTTCAGATATAACTCAGAGTTACGCGACGTCAGATTTATTGAAATAAATAACAGACTCGATAGATTTATAATTTCAATAGGACAGATTGATGCAACGGGGCAAACTTTTAGGTATCCGTTTGATACTGAAAATAAGAAACACCTCATAAAGACCCCCGTTATAAATATTTCTAACTTAACTAAAAGAATAAGTGAGTTAAAAAACGTCATTAAAGAGCTAAATAACTTAATAGAGTTACTGGAGCGTGAGTATGCAACAGGAACTTTTACGAAAAAACTTTCCAGATATCAAATAAGGAAAATCGCTGAGCAATTACCTGATAGGGGGTCTTGGGGGTCAAAAGAGTTCATCGATAAAAAGAACAAGCTGAAAGCTCAGTTTGGTATTGGAAGTGGTGAATTTTCCGAAGCTCTAAATTTGATTCAGAAAAACCATTCATTTGCGCCATTGATCGGACAAGAAATTCCATTAAAAATTATAACATTGGAAGACCTTTCTTGCTTTATCAGTTCATGGCTGATTTTTCATCCTAAGAGAGAGTGTGAAAGTCGTGATTGGATGTCTGAAGTATTAGATCCCGAAATGGCCTCTGCGAAGTCGTCGGCTCACACCAAAATATTGAAAGAAATAAAAATGGAAGCACAGGCTGAAATAGCTGCACTTTTTTATTTTGCTATTGATTCCTTGTATTGTGAATTATATGAAAGAAGGCTACAAACAGAATTGTCGTGTTTAAAAATGCTTGATGTAAATGATCGGGAGTTTAAGCAGTATTCGAGAGATGTCTTATCAAAAACTAACTTCATAAGGCATTTAGTTATTAGTTTACGAATATTGGGACAATTCTCGTTATTGCATTCGCTAAGTGATAAGTTTGAAGTCGTAGAAGAGGAAGTCTCTAGACAATGTTCAAAATCGACAAATTAACAAACCGAATTACCCGCCTGCAAAATAAGCGCTTTAGTGAACTAGGTTTTTCAGAACGCAATCATCTTCAAGAGTGGTTAGCCTATCAACCCGATGCTTTCGGTGAAGAGTTGTTGATAATCCAAAAAGAGTTCGACGGGTTCGATGATACGCGTGAGAGGCTAGATCTTCTTGCGTTAGACAAAGACGGAAATTTAGTCATTATTGAAAACAAACTCGATGATACAGGTCGCGATGTGGTATGGCAGGCATTGAAGTACGCATCTTATTGTTCAGGCCTCGGTAAAAAACAAATCGTCGATATTTTTCAAAGTTACCTCAATCGTTACTGCGGCGGCGGTGATGCTAACGCTTTAGTATGTGAGTTCCTTGAAGTACCTGATATGGGCGAGGTTGTACTTAATTCTGGTAATGCACAGCGGCTAATTTTTGTTGCAGCAAATTATCGTAAGGAAGTTACTAGTACAGCACTTTGGTTATTAAGCCACGGTATTCAGTTACAGTGTTTCAAGGTTACTCCTTTTTCTATGCAGTTAAACGTCACCGAGGGACAACGAGAAGAACTTTTCTTAAACGTAGAGCAAATTATTCCAACACCCGAAGCTAAAGAGTTAATGATAGGTATTAGCGCTAAAGAAGCAGATGAAAAGGTTACAGAGCAAGAACTCAAAAACCGTCATAAAATTCGTTTGGGGTTTTGGGAGCAAGCATTAGAGGCATTCAAAACTAGTCAATGCGATTTGTTTGATAATATTAACCCCACGAAGGATCATTGGTTGTCTGCTGGTTCTGGTGTACGTTCATGTCCCTACACGCTTATTTTTGGCGCAAAAGAGGCTAGAGTGCAGTTGGAGTTCACTAGATCTAGTGCAGAAGAGAACAAGTTTATTTTCGACTTTATGCAAGCGAATGAGCAAGATATTGAAACTACATTTGGTGAAAAGTTAACTTGGCTCAGACTAGATGAGAAAAAAGCCAGCCGTGTGCAATATTCACAAGAGTTTCAAGGCTACGAGCGAGATTCTTGGCCTGAAATCATCGACTGGATGATTACGCACATGATAAAACTTGAGAAGGCGACGAAACAGTATCTGTCTCAAGCAAATAGCCAGATAAAGAATAATAACTAGTAGTAAGGAATGTCATGATCACGGAAGACCAATTAGAACAGCTTTGTATCGACTGGTTCAAAGAAACTGGCTACCAGTATGCAAACGGTTATGACATAGCCCCAGATGGGGCGTCTCCCGAGCGAGCAGACTATCAGCAAATATTGCTCGTTGAACGACTTTTCGCACAACTCAAAAAGATAAACCCACTTTTACCTGAAGACGCGCTCCACTTGGCAGTAAGCGCAGTAAGTCAGCCTGACACGCCAATACTCACTAAAAACAACAAGCAGTTTCATCAATATCTGCTTGAAGGCGTGAAAGTAGAGTATAAGGAAGATGGTGAAGATAAAGTTGATTACGCAAGATTAATCGACTTCTCTTCAGTAGATAACAATCAATTTCTCATCGTTAATCAGTTCACTATTACAGGTGCAAAGGGCAATCGTCGGCCCGATGTGTTGGTGTTTATTAATGGTATACCGTTGGCAGTAATTGAGCTTAAAAACCCCGCAACGGAAAATGCTACTATCGATAGCGCTTTTAATCAGCTTCTTACTTACAAAGAGCAAATACCCGACCTGTTTACGTACAACGAAGCTTTAGTAATAAGCGATGGCTTTGCCGCGAAAGTTGGATCATTAACGGCTAATAAAGAGCGCTTTTTACCATGGCGTACAGTAAAAGATGAAGATGACAAAAGACCATATGAATACCAGCTTGAAACGGTTATAAGAGGCTTCTTCGAACCAGAGCTTTTCTTAGATTACATTCGTCACTTTGTGCTTTTTGAGGAAAGCGGTGGCGAGTTAATTAAGAAGATTGCTGCATACCACCAATTCCACGCAGTGCGAGCAGCAGTTGAAGCTACTGTAGTGGCTAGTCGTAAAGAAGATGATATAGCCGAATTCAGCGAGCCACGCGCCAATTATCACAAAAAAGTAAAGCCAGGCTCAGGTAAGGCAGGAGTAGTGTGGCACACACAAGGCTCTGGTAAGTCAATTTCTATGGTTTGCTACGCAGGTAAACTAATGGCCCAGCCGAAAATGAATAATCCGACTATTGTGGTAGTTACCGATAGAAATGATTTAGACGGGCAGTTATTCAATACCTTTTCGATGGCAGCCGAAACGCTGAAACAAACACCAGTTCAAGCTGAAGATCGTGATTCTTTACGCGATATTCTTACTTTAAAACAGTCTGGCGGCATTGTATTCACCACTATTCAAAAATTTGCGTTGCTTGCGGGTGAAACAGAGCATCCAGTATTGAGTAGCCGTAGTAATATTGTTGTCGTTAGTGACGAAGCACACCGCAGTCAATATGGCGATAAAGCGCGTTACGTAGAAATTAAAGACAAAGATGGCAACGTAATTGATAGTAAATATGTTTACGGCTATTCAAAATATCTACGCGATGCGTTGCCCAATGCTTCTTTTATTGGTTTTACGGGAACACCAATATCGTCAGAAGATAAAGATACCCGTGCAGTATTTGGCGATTATGTTTCTATCTACGATATTCAAGATGCTGTAGAAGATGGAGCCACAGTGCCTATCTACTACGAGTCACGTTTGGCAAAACTCGATATTAGGCAGGATGATATTGAAAAGCTAAATGCGGACGTTGACGAAGTGTTCGAAGATGAAGAAGATGCTTTACAGAAAGAAAAAGCGAAATCAAAGTGGGCGGCGCTTGAGAAGTTGGTAGGCGCTGAACCGCGAATGGGTGAAGTTGCCGAAGACTTAGTAATTCACTTCGAAACGCGTATATCTACATTTCCTGGCAAGGCTATGATTGTGTGCATGAGTCGTGAAATCTGCGTTCATATGTACAATGCATTGGTTGCACTTCGCCCTGATTGGCATGATGACGACCCTAACAAAGGTGCCGTTAAGGTTATCATGACGGGGTCTGCATCAGATAAACCCTTATTGCAGCCGCATATTCACAACAAGGACACCAAAAAGTCTTTTGAGAAACGCTATAAAGACATTAAAGACCCTTTACAAATAGTGATTGTTCGAGACATGTGGCTAACTGGGTTTGATGCGCCTATTTGTCATACGATGTATGTAGACAAACCAATGAAAGGCCATAACCTCATGCAGGCCATTGCCCGTGTAAACCGAGTGTTTAAAGATAAGCCTGGAGGGCTTATTGTTGACTATATCGGTATTGCTAACGAACTGAAAAATGCATTAAAAACCTATGCAGATTCGCAGGGCAGGGGTAAACCTACACACGATAACCATGAAGCATGTGCAATTATGCTTGAAAAGCTTGAGATCATTCGAGCGTTGATGGTTGGGTATGATTACTCAGATTACGAAAGCAATGCACTTAAGCTTTTACCTGGTGCAATGAATCATATTTTGGGTTTGCCTAACCCTGGTAATGGTCAACTTGACGGTAAAAAACGGTTCCTCGATGCCATGCTTCCACTTTCTAAAGCATTTTCATTGTGTAGTACATTGGATGAGACCGCAGAGTACAAAAAAGAAATAGCCTTTTTCAGTGCAATAAAATCGGCATTCGCCAAGCATAGCGGTGGAAAGAAAAAGTCAGATGAAGATAAGAACTCTGCTCTTAAGCAAATTATTGATAATGCCATTGTTGCTGGCGGTGTTGTTGATGTATTTGAATCTGTGGGCTTAGACAAGCCTAATGTAGGGCTGTTATCTGAAGAGTTTCTGGATGACGTAAGAAATATGAAGCAGCGCCACCTTGCAGTTGAGTTATTAGAAAAACTGCTCAAGGACGACGTTAAAGCCAAAATGAAAAACGACGTGGTTTCAGAAAAGGCTTATTCAGAAAGAATTATGGAAACGCTTCGAAAGTATCACAATCGCGCTATAGAAACTGCGCAAGTGATAGAAGAGCTAATCCAGATGGCAAAAGACATGGAGGATGATCTTAAGCAAGCTGAAGAACTCGGTATGAATAATGACGAGATCGCTTTTTATCGAGCACTAATTCAAAACGAGAGTGCGGTTAGAGAGCTTGGTGACAATAACTTACGTAGCCTTGCTAAAGATATTACCGAAAAGCTTCGAAAATCCACGACTGTTGATTGGCAAAAACGAGACAGTGTTCGAGCAAGGTTACGAAACTTAGTACGTAGAGCATTACGAAGATGGAAATACCCTCCTGATCGCTCTGACGAGGCAATAGAACTATGCCTTAAGCAGGCCGAAGTTTTGAGTGAAAGTTGGACTTCTTAGGTAGCGAAGTTTCGAACTTTCAATGAGTTTACATTCACATAAACCAAGTTAACATTGCTTTAAAGAAGCTACATAGAACACGTTGTAAATGGAGAAACGCAGTATGGTAAGGGATTACGACTCTCAGCCTAGTTTTGCTAATGAAAAACAAGAAACGCCTGAATCGAGAACTGATAACAACGAAGCCAAGCCTTCACAAAACCAAAATGAGCAGGAACTTAAGACCTTTAAACTGAGTGATTTAGAATCTAAATTCATTTTGAAAGCCAGAAAAAAAATAAGGCTACTTGATCCCGAAGGTGTCTATCAATTTAAAGGAACCGCGATACCTTATTATCAGTCTTTTATACACCTGATTTCTCTGCTGTTCTCATTATACTTAATTACCTGTTATTTCGCGCTTATTGTTTTTTCAGAGCTTGAGCATCTAGATGGGGTGGGTAACACATCTGATTTAACAGTGATAGACAAGTTATTCATGATAACCCTCGCAGCGCTAACAGTCTTTAAGCTAAAGAAACTCCTTACAGTAAAGGTTACTTACTATGACGTCAGATATAAATTGGCGCTAGCGGCTAACGGATTCAACCTCATTGTTTTAAACATACTAAAATTCTCAATTTACTTTTTAGCACTCGCTCTGTTCATAATAGGTTTAGACCACCCAAACGAAACAATATTAGGAGCTTTCGACAGGTTAGGAAACGGAGTGACAGCAGATTCGCTTACGTTTTTTTCATGGATAGTTACGCTGCTTATTTTTATTAAAGCCTTCAAGCGTTTTGGCAAGGAGTAAATCGATGAAGTATCTTATTATCTTAGCCATTTTAGTTTTCTCTTCACAATCTTTTGCGAAAGAACGTTTACCTTCTAACTGCGCCCACCTAAGTGAAGTGGCAGAGGCTTCCTTTGTACTATTCAATAAGAAAGAATTTATGCAACTAGGAGAGTGCTTAGCAATAGCAGCGCTTAAAAACCAAAAGAAGCTTGACCTTTTGAGGTCTTGCAGTGAAGTAGATGAGGATAGACGAAACTTTTTGGGGATACTTTCTCTGTCTAAGCTGGAGTCAATTCTGCTAGGGCAATGTATGGGAACAATCAACTATATCTATGAACACTATAATAAAGAAAGAGTAAGTAACTATAGTTATCGTTCAAGTAACCGAACAGTTTACCGCTGCGACAAAGGTATGAAAGCAGTAGATATTGTTAGGAATATTAAAAAGGCGGAAGTAGGGCGGGAAGATATACGTGAACTACTTTGTGACGAGGTGTATTATTGATGGAAAATGTAGAAGTTCAATCGTTCCTAGAGTTAGCTCGCATCTGCCTGAAAACAGCGGACTTACCAGATAGTATTCGAATTCCATTGAATACCATATTCGCTAAAAAAAGCGGTGCTAACCTATATAGGTCAAAAATAGTTTGCGAAAAAACAATAGGTATTCCACAAAACAAACATCCTATTCTTAAAGGTAGGCGAAACTCTGTTAGGAATATTCTGTGTATTTGGTATCTGTTAAATGGAGATACCAAAAAGACGAAGGAATTTCTGCAAAGCTATGCTAAATCAGGTATGACTGAAAAATACGAACAGGAGTTGTTAGAGCTTGCCAATCAGCAGTATTTAGAGTTTTTTTGCTTAGGCGTAGTTAGAGAAAATGTCCATGAAATTATTGAAACGCTCAATTCATCTGACTTCGATTTTTTCACGGATAAACTGCCATCTCCGTTTTTTTCTAATCAGAATGATCCTTCTGACATATCGCCAATTTTAACAGCGTATTCTCAAGTCATTCCTTGGGAAGATTACATGGGGCGATACGAGGAAGCAGAACGTTTCTTTGGTGACAAGCAGTATGAAAAGGCTAAAGAGGTACTGCGCAAACTTGAAGAAGACGCGGTCATTCGCCTACCTGTTATAGAAGCACTGAATAAGAAAATAAAGGCTATCGAGGCAGAAGCAAACGAAGCCTGGGAATATTTTCAAAAAATGTTGAATTAATGCTTGTTTGTGCGGAGCACAAATAAAAACTGGCTATCGTCGAAACAAAGGAGATAGCCATGACAACATTACGCAAACTTTTCAACCAATACGAATCAGCTGAGTGCCATAAGTACATCTCCAAAGCTGAGCAGATAGAGAAAGGCCTTAAGTCTGGTAAAAGCTATGCCGAACTTGGCGGACGTCAATTGAGCTTAGCGAAAGGCTTGATACGATTTAAACTAGGCAACTACCGCCTTATATTTAAAAAAGCTCGTGAAGAGTTCATTCCTGACAGTTTAATTCAACGAAAGCACTTAGAACGTTTCCTCAAGCGAAGGTGATACGTGTTTGTATCGCACTTTCAACTTTTAAAAAGGAAACAAAGATATGTCTCAAAAGAAAAAAATTAAGCCAACGGATAATTCTGCAAACCAGAAAAACCCTAACAAAGGAACACCTGGAACTAACAAGCAGTATGACCAGAAACACGGTAATCGTAGTAAGCAAATTCAACAGGGAGGTAAATAATATGAATACTGTAATGGCACAAGTTGTAAATAAGGCGTTCGAACAAAACATAGGGGCTGATGTCGGCAAATACAGTGAGCAGCACGTGGCAATAAATTCGCTGAACTTGGATAAGTTGAAGTGGAAGCTATCAAAGTCATCTGAAGCTACATGGACTGAAGAGTTGATAGACTTCGCAGAGGAAGAATACAAAAAGTTTCTTTTCTTGAAGCTGATTTATCCTAAAGTTGCCTTAGTGCCTAATAAGCTTGTAGACAAGTTTTGGCATGAGCATATCCTTGATACGGTGGCGTACCAAAAGGATTGCGAAGCAATATTTGGCTACTTCATTCACCATTACCCGTACTTTGGTATTTACGGTGATGATGACCAACGCTCATTGCAAACTGCCTTTGACGAAACTGTTGCGTTGTATGAAAAGCATTTTGGAAAATATCCAACAGGTGTGCTTTATGGTGAAAATAGCAACATTGCTGCGCGTTGTGAAGGCCACGCATGCCATGCGCCTACGACATGTGCGTGCCGTGTTCCTGGGGCATGTAAATAGTAGTATTTATTAGTAAAATTAGAGCACCCTAGGGTGCTCTAATTATCTATTCTGAATAGAGAGCTTTTTTCGCAAAACATCGCAAATCAGTGCTAAACCATAAAGCGCAAAGATGAAAAAAAGCCATTCAACCCTATGATTGGATAAGACACGCGGACTTCAAACTGCGTTATAAGTTGTATGAGCCATACGGCAAACAAAACATCTCCAAGCATCATTCCCCATTCCGTCACCCAAAACTACGCTGGGTAGAGCGCACGGCGACCACCTTTCATATTTTACCTTCTTGATTTTTCTGAATTGACCTCAGAAATAACAAGGATCTTAAGAAGGAAATTTATTTGGGAAAGGGGGGATTAGCGCCAATATCTCGGAAAAAATGAACGTTTTTGTATGAACTTGATGTCGCTAAGGAGGCAATTACATTGTTGCTGACTATGCAGTCAATGAAATTGAAAATGCCATAAATTTCATTAAATTTCTAGTGACCAAATCAAGATTTCAGGAATTAATATGACATTGTTAAGCCATAAACTATTTGATCACTGCGACATCTCGCTTGAGACCTCTGAATCACCTTCCGAGATGGTAGATGCACCACATGTAAACCCTAGCTCAGGCCTTCCATTGATAAAAAATAGCAGTATTGATATTGGTGGATATGTGATTGGTGATGGCCCACTCGCTCATGAAGACAGCGCTTCATTATCTGAGGTAGACGCAAACATTGATATTTTTGAGTCACCACTTGAGATGGAATGTTTCTCCGACTCAGTTTTGTTGATTGACTGTGATGATTTTATCAGCGATGACCTCTGTAGTTTCGATGAGGACTGGCTTTGAAAGTAAGTCTGGCGTAAGAAATTAATGTGATTATTGAACACTCAGCGATGCATTAATCGCAAAAGTAGCGTCTCATTATTTTAATTAAAGAGTTTGTTGCTAATGACTAGCCGAGGTGTGACAGCGTTAAATGAGATAATAGTGCTATTACGCCTTGCTACGCTAACAACCTTCTGTCTTTGTTCATTATAAACTGCATTCCTTGGTCGAAAATTAGACTTTCTTATTTACACCGAAAAGTCATTCAAGCAATTTTTATGACGAAAAATAAAGTTTTGAAAAAAGTTTTAATTATTTTTTCCAGCATATTCATGTAGATAGCTCTCCAATACACAAAAGCACGTAAATTTGCATCGGATTTTTTAAGTTTTTTTATAGCATTCCCTTATTGCCACAGCACAGAGAGAGCGATTCAACAACTGCATACAACGATAGTCATTTTTTAAGAGTTATCATGGCGGATAACATCGTACGAGTATAGGGAAACTAATAGTAACAGTCAGTTCGATAAGTTTTTTTAGGCTGGCTGACAGAATAAAAAGGTTGAAGAGACACATGTTAACAACGGTTCCATTAAGCCAGTATTGCGTTATTTCTGGAGAATCCATTAAGGCAGTTGAGCGCCGCATTGAGCGCGGTTATTGGGTGAAGGGGAGTCACTATTTTACTCCGGCAAATGTTCGCGAACGCTGGGTAGATCTTGTGGCGATAAGTGACTGGGCGCGTAATAGCGGTTCTAATTCGTAAATAGGAAAATTTATATATGTTGTTAAAGAAAAATGCTGAAAAACTGAAAACGGTGCGCGGTGTGTCAATTCGTTATGATAAGCACGAGCGTGCAACGGGTATCCAACTGGCGTTTACCTACAAGGGTATTCAGTGTCGTGAGCCTGTTGGCTATGAAATTACTCAGGCAGGCCTCAATTCGGCAGCTGATAAATTGGGAACCATCAAGCACGAAATCGCTAAAGGGACATTTTTCTATGCCGATTTTTTCCCTAAATCTAATAAGCTAAAGTTGTTTGGTGGGGCAACGACGGGTGTTACGGTTAAAACTTATCTAGACCGATATGTTAATAAAGCCGAGGAACGCGGACTCTCTATTTCTACGATCGTTGGCTACAAAAAAGATTTGAAAGGTCTTGAGCCATTGTGGAGCATACCTGTAGCAGAACTGGAGCGTAGAACCATTGTCAATTTTGTTGAGGACGCTACCGTTTCTTCAAAAACGTTAGGTAATCGGTTATCAGTTTTACGGTCTGCTTTAAATGCAGCAATCACTGATAAGGTGATCAGATTGAACCCTCTTATCGGCTTTAAGTTAAAAGAACATATTAAAATTGCAAAGAAAACCGATAACAGGAAAAAGCATAAAGATGTTCTACCTTTTACTCCGAACGAACTGACTAAAATCATAAAAGAGACCGAGGCCACCGAAAAAGCCATTGTGACTTTTTGGAGCGAGACAGGGGTGAGACCTAGTGAATGGATCGCTCTTAAAAAGGAAGATGTTTGCCTTATAACACTAGAAGTTACTATATACGATGCTGTAGTGCACAAAGTGACAAAGGGTACGAAAACTGCTGCTGGTCAACGCACTTTACCCATATCTCAAGAGCTTGCAGACTTATTAGAGCTAGAAATGGATAAACACGACGAGGAGTATGTATTTGTTAATGACCAAGGAAGACAATGGAACGCTGACTCATTTAGAAAGCACAGATGGTCAAAAATTATTGAAAGGGCTGGGGTGCGATATCGCTATCCATATCAACTTCGTCACACGTTTGCTACAAGGCTAATATCTCAAGGCGGAAACCTTTGGAAAATTTCGAAGCTCATGGGGCACTCGTCGCCACAGCAGTTGTTTGAACATTACGGTAACTATATTGAAGCTTATGAAAAGCAGTCCAAACGACATGAAGCGCGTAGCCGATAGCTAAGTAATAACAGCATTCAGAAAGCCAAAAGCCACTGACTAATTTAGACAGTGGCTTTTGGCTTTCTGTTTTGAAATACCTATAAACAAGATACTTTAGTTTTAGCGCGACATTGCTAAGATAGAGCAATAAAGCAATACGAACGCTTCTAAAGCGTTAAAAGACTGTCTAAAAGGGAAAAATGGAATTTTCAAAACGCTATAAATTTTCTGAATGGCCTAACTCTGATATACCCAAGATATCTGCTGGGATTTATGCAATATGGAAGAGTGACGAACTTCTTTATTGCGGCATGTCAGGTCGTCAAATTGAAAATCACAAATCTGACAGAAAGTTTGGGCTGATAACAAGACTTAATAGCCATGCGTCGGGTCGGTTGAGTGGAGACCAGTTTTGCGTTTACGTTGCAAACAGGCTCGTTATCCCTTCACTACGAGCTGACGACCTGCCTAAATTTGCTAGCGGTGAACTAAAGCTAGATACAATGACAAAGCGCTACATTCATGAACACTTAGACTACCAGTATATCTTGGTAGATAGTAGTTCTGAGGCCTACACTGCTGAAGTAAATGCTCGAAATGGTAGTCTTTTGGGGCAAAAGCCTCTTTTGAACCCTCTTTAAATATTTTCGCTTAAACTCTAATAAAATGATTTAAACTCGTATTGACTGTGCCAGAAGCTGCTGCTCATAAGGTATTAGTCAAACGGCAAAAATGTACGTAAAGCGGGCGTTTACATTACAAAACATAAATTAAGAAATACTAATGCTATGAATGTCGCAAACATATACAAGATCCATTTGGCGATTAAGGCAAAATTTGACCCTACTGGTCGAGACTCTTCGAACTGAACATTATACGGGTTTCTACTTTGTCTTTGTTGTTCTTCATTTAACTGGCAGTATCTCGTCCATAATGATATATCTTTGGAAGTAATAATATTGCTATAAACTTCACAAAGCATACCTATCTTATAACCACGTTCATCATCAAGAGAAGGTATGGCCTTCGCATAGTTGACTTGACCATCGGCCTTTGCTTTTTTCTGAGCTAAAGTGAACGCCTTATTTTTTAGCTTTTTACTATTTAGTTTGTCGTGGTGTTTTTTGATGTCTGAAGCTGAAAAGCCTGTACGTACGGTATATTCAATAGGATTTAGGGGGCGAATGTTGTTAGCACCCCGCCTGTGTCTATACTTAGTACGAATTGGGTATTCATCCATGATATTATGCATCTTATTGTTTTTTAGAATGATATATGATTTTAATCTGAACCTCTACCGAATTGACTGACATACACCTATCATTTAATTGCATTAACAGTTTAATAAGTCTTCTTCCGGCACATAGCGGTAGTCTGACTCCAAAATCGTGACCGACTGCTTATTGTCTGAAGCGGCCTGTAGCGATAGTTATATCCAATGTCTGCTTTACGTACAAAGAGGCTGCACAAGCAGCCCCTTAGAGCTTAAACTTCAATAGATTCTGATATTTCCAATGCGTCGTCTACCTCGATGCCCAAGTAGCGGACAGTGCTCTCTAACTTTTTATGGCCCAGCAAGAGTTGTACAACCCGAAGGTTTTTAGTCTTCTTGTAAATCAGATAGGGCTTGGTTCTGCGCATTGAATGGGTGCTGTAGAGCGATGTATCTAGACCAAGTTTTTCAATCCATCCGTGAAAAATGCGGTTATATTGTCTAGTTGATATGTGCTCAGCGTCATGTATGCGAGACTTAAAAAGATAGTCAGATGCTTTCAATCCGGCTTTGTTTACCCAAGCCATGATCGTCTCTCCGGTGTTTGGTGTTATTTCAAATTGGACAGGACTACCTGTTTTTTGTTGAACGACATGCGTGCGTCTCAGAACTGAACGTCCGCAAACAACATCTGAAACCTTGAGTTTAACAAGATCACAACCTCGTAGTTTGCTATCAAGTCCAAGGTTGAACAGTGCTAGATCACGAGTCCGTCCTTTAAGCTCTAAGCGAATCCGGATACCCCATATATGTGATATCTGAAGAGGCTTTTTCTGACCGATAATACGATTTTTGTTCCAAGGTGTATGGATTTTAATTGCCATGATTTGTCTCCTGTTTAATAGGAAACTTAAGTATGGCAGGCAGTTTGACAGGCGCACTTAGACAAGGAACGGACCTTCGTAAACTAAAAATCAGGATTCAGCCTTGTTCATATATCGGTCACTCATCATTGATAAAAAGCTGTCAATAATCGGTATAGTTAGGGGGAGTTGGAAAGTCTGTACTTTAATTAGAATTTGAAACCGTAAAGTTGTATTTTTTAACAGTTTGATTTATTCGCAGCATAAAAAGGCGAGAATTATAACTCCGCACAATACATTGAATATATGAACCATCTTAAGATTGAAAAGCGTAAGGAGTGCGCTCCAAGAATACGCTCTTCATGTGATTGGATATAAATTTGATATTTAGTATTGAAAAAAACTAACCCTGATAATTGTTGAATCCAGCTGCTGAAAGGACTTGAAAGACAGGTTGAAAAGCAACAGAGTAAGTTTCATTAACTTTATTCTCAAACTCTGATACTACATTCGCGATTTCGGCTTCATTTAACTTGCCGTCCAGTGATGCTTTTAAAACTGAGCTTACTTTACTTGCCAATGAGCCGCTAGTTTCGCCAGTTGTTATATATACTCCAGTAATACTTATCGTGATAGCTTCATCATTTTCTCGCAAATAATTAGCGCATGAAGATAATTCAGCTGGCGGATTTGATGCTTTTAGTTTTGCTATCGTCGTTGGGTTTAAATGAACAAAACGATAAACCCCTTTGAAATTCACCTCTGAACGCTTTAATCTTTCGATTGCTGCTCGTATTTCTGCTTTAACCTCTGAAGTTCCATTCGCAGAGGGTATTCCTGCGGCTGACAATAAATTGTCTATATCAATACTAGCGCCAATATCTAATTTATTTTCTATGGTTCGCGTAAAAGTAAAAGTGCTTGTAACGGCAGGATCTTGGACTAATAAAGTACCCTTTTCTAGCGTATGTTCTTCTAAGGGATTTTTGTCCCAGACTCCGCCACAATACAGTGCAACAGGCGAAACATCTGGAGTTAAATTTCGACCAAGAAATTTCGTGTAATTTGGCACGCCATCTTCATTTACTTCGATATAACGAGAAGACCGTTCTACGTAATAGCGCGGCCCATCCATAATAGACTGTACACATTTACTCGTGTCGGCAGATGGGCATACGACTTCCTTTCTCATTTGTTGCCCTACAACGATAGGTCCGCTAGCACAACCACTTATGAATAAGACAAAAACAAGTAGAAAATATTTCATAACAAGTCCTTTTAAATAAATTTTGGTGATTAATTTACGTATTCGCAAAAATTAAGTAAAAACCAAAGCCAATAGATATGCAAGATTTGCTATCTTTTATCAAATACCTAAATGTCCGAAATAGGTACTCTTCTGCCGTTTAATTACTAATTATTGAACGGCAGCTTCTGGCACAAATAGGTAGTCTGATAGCAACATCATGAAGGTCCGCACCTTGTCTACAGCGGACTTCGATGATTCATTTCATGACAGTCTGCTTTATCTCCTAACAGACTATACCCATTAAGTTGCACAGCCCTAATTTTTCACACAAAAACTACACGTAGAGTAAAAGTACCATCGCTAGCCTAAACGATAAATCGAAGAAATCTACGTGTAGTATTTGTGTATTTACATCTAAATTTGAATAAAACACAAATCTTCAAAAAAAGCCTGAAGCCCTTTAAATACAGTGCGTGCAGAATAAGTGTACTTTGTTGTTGATTGCTAGTGGGTTGTTAGTGGGGGATTCCGCTACAGCCCGCGTTGTAGTGGGGCTGTAGCGGTTTTAAAGTGGTGGAGCTGGCGGGATTTGAACCCGCGTCCAGAAAATGTCTACCTTTGGTACTACATGCTTAGTTTGTCATTTATTTAACTGCTTGGAACTCCGACAAACAGGATTTCCTTGCAGCTGGCCTAATACTGTTTCGCGGTTCACCCTTAGACAAGGTTCCCTCGCTATCCTACTTGGATGACCTTCCGAATCCCCGCTAGCAGGAAGAGACTAGGGTGGAAGGGCCTATACCGGTTATTAAGCGGCTAGTGCGTAAGTTTCGTCGTTTGCGACTATTTAAATGCGGCTTTTTTAAGAGGCCAACCGCTCCTCTGCATGCACCTCCGGCTTCCTAGATCCTGTCGAATCCTAATCAGCCCCGAGTGTGATTTTCAATAATAGCACAAATGTTACGTCATTAAATGCTTTCTTTTAGAAAACGCTTTAAATTTTAAGGGTTTGGCTATAAAACAACCAAAAATAACGCTTATGTTTTCAAAAGCTTACTATGCGGGCTTAGAAAACAAAATTACCTTCGTAACAGCAAGTCTATTATCGACTTAACCTTGATATGTGGTTAGCAACATTAATTTTCAAGGGCCGGAACTAATATAGGGGTAAGAAAGCTTAAAGATAGTTTTCTGTTTTAATTAAGCAGGCCATCAGTCTTAAAACTTTTTAGCGAATTTTTAAGGAATAAGTACCTTTGCAAGGATGCATTTAGCGGCAAGAACCATTAAAGTACGTCAGCATAATTAAAAGGCTTGTAGTGTAAATGTCTTCAGATTCCATTTTGTATTCTCCTTATACCCTGCCGTGTGGCGTAACAGCGCGAAACCGTCTTGTTAAAGCTGCAATGGAAGAAAATATGTCGAGCATGGGTAACATTCCCGGTGAGTCTTTATATTCACTTTATCGATACTGGGCCCATGGTAATTTAGGCATGGTAATCACAGGTAATGTTATGGTTGATAAAGCAGCTATGACAGGGCCAGGTGGTGTTGCACTAGAAAAAGATACCGATATTGCGCCGTTTCAAAAGTGGGCGAAGATCATTAAGTCGAATGGCGCATTAGCCATCATGCAAATTAATCACCCCGGTCGCCAAGTATTCAAAGCTATGCAGGGCAAAGCTATTGCGCCTTCTGCGGTTCCGCTGGATATGGGCAAACACTCTAAGCTCTTTGCTCAGCCCCGAGAAATGACCTGTCAAGACATCCATGATGTATGCAAGCGCTTTGTTGACACGGCTAAGCAAGCTGAAAATGCAGGGTTTGACGGCGTTGAGATTCACGCCGCACACGGTTACTTGCTTACACAATTTTTATCTCCGCTTACTAATCAGCGCCAAGATGAGTGGGGCGGTTCTATTATTAACCGCGCGCGTCTGTTGATAAACATAGTCAGCCAAGTTAGAGCGGTGTGCGCTAAAAGCTTTATTGTTATGGTAAAGCTTAACTCTGCTGATTTTCAAAAGAACGGATTTTCTTTTGATGATGCTTGTGAAGTAGTAAACCGCTTAGAAGCCTTGGGTGTAGATGTGGTTGAACTATCTGGCGGTAGTTATGAAGCGCCTGCCATGCAGGGCCAAACCCGGGACGATACCACCCTTGCCAGAGAGGCATACTTTCTAGAATTTGCACAGGCCTTGGTGAGTAAAACCGACATTCCACTTATGACCACGGGCGGTATTAAAAGGGCCGAAGTGGCAGAAGAAGTGATAGAGCAGGGCTGCGCGATGGTAGGCTTGGCTAGTGCACTTGCCATTACGCCCGACCTAGCCAAAAAGTGGCAGCAAGAATGGACGTACTCGGGCATTATTCCACACTGCACTTGGAAAGATAAATCGCTAGCAAGTCTTGCGAATATGGCGATGGTGCGACGTCAGCTTAGGCGATTGGGAAATAACCTAACCACGCTAAGAAACCCGTCACCGCTTTGGAGCCTTATTCTTGACATGCTGCATCGAAAGAAGATGACCAAACGAGACGTAGGCTAACGCCACTACCGTTTAGGTAAGTTTTTTTAAAGGCTGCTTTAATAAAAGTCAGCCAAAATCACGTTTCTTTTATAGCATCACATATGAAAACACAGCGTTAAACGCTGTGTTTCATCATTCTTTCTTTTTGGCGTTGCCAGTCTTTATCTTTCAAAGTGTCGCGCTTGTCGTGAGCGTGCTTACCTTTGGCAAGGTGAATTTCTAGTTTCACCCAACACTTTTTCCAATACATAGACGTTGCAACTATCGAGTAGCCCTGGCGGTCACGGGCGCCCATTAAGCGATCTATCTCACGCTTTTTAAGCAAGAGTTTGCGCGCGCGTTCAGGCGCAGCAATTACGTGGGTAGATGCCTGATTTAGCGGGCTAATTCTACAACCTACCAAATAGGCTTCGGCATTCTGGATAATGATGTACGCGTCGGTAATGTTTACTTTACCGGCACGAATACTTTTAATTTCCCACCCTTGAAGCTCAAGTCCGGCTTCGAACTTGTCTTCTAGGAAATAGTCATGACGCGCCTTTTTGTTCTGCGCGATATTTCCTGAGGTGTTTTTGTTGGCTTTATTCTTTTTCATGCTGGCTATTATACTGATTGTTCAAAGGAATGTCTTTAGTTGTCATTGTTATCTTATATTGGGGCATTTGGTTCAAAACCGAATACAAGCGATACAAAATTTCTGTGATACAATGCCTCCAAGAGTTTTAATTGTAGTGGGATCAATGCCAAGTATTCATAGAAGCGCGCTTGTAGCTCATAGCGCAGAAGCCATGTTTAACTTAGTCAACGATGTAGCTTCCTACCCTGAGTTTTTGCCAGGCTGTACCGATAGTAAAATCCTCGACACTTCAGCGCAAAGTATGAAAGCATCTTTGCTTGTTGCAAAAGCAGGTATCAAACAGTGGTTTACAACACATAATGTTCTAGAGCCAGGCAGAAGTATTCAAATGCAGCTAGTAGACGGGCCGTTTCGTTCGTTAACCGGCGGTTGGACATTTTCAGCGCTTTCTGAAGATGCGTGTAAGATAGAGCTTAACCTTGAATTTGAATTCAGCAATAAGCTAGCAGAAATGGCGTTCGGAAAAGTGTTCAACAGTTTAGCCAGCAGTATGGTAGCAGCGTTTACAGACCGAGCGCGGAGCGTGTACGCATGAGTAATAAACTCATCAATATTGAGGTTGCCTACGCACTGCCCACCAAGCAAACCATCATTGATGTTGCTATTCATGAAAATGCGACAGTAGAAGAGGCGATTAATGCGTCTAATGTGCTTGAGCAGTTTCCCGAAATCGACTTAAAAGCCACAAAAGTGGGTATTTGGAGCCGCGTTGTTAAGTTACGCGATACACTTACCGACGGAGATCGAATTGAAATTTATCGCCCGCTTATTGCTGATCCTAAAGAGATTCGAAAACGTCGTGCTGAAAAGGCCAAAGAAGAAGGTAGGGCAGATAAAATTACCGGTGGAAAAGTAAACCCGCTGAAAGCGAAGTCCTAGTTTCGCACCATGCAATATACGTTTATTACAGATACAAAAATGGCCTTCATATTGAAGGCCATTTTTTTAGAGAAGATAGAAGCTATTAGCTTTTTTCTGAAATGCTGCCTAGCTCCAAGAAAGGTGAGGCATCAATATCTTCAGCATCCATCATACTAGCAATACGCTGAACGGTAGCTACCATTTGGCTTTGCTCCCATTCTTTTAGCTGAGAAAAACGCTCAACAAAGTGTTCCTGAAGCGGGCGCGGGGCGTCTACCACCGCTTCTTTTCCGCGCTCGGTCAAAAACACGCCCACTTTACGCTTGTCCTGCGTGCTTCTAATGCGCGTAGCTAAGTCTCTAGACTCTAGTCTGTCTAAAATATTGGTTATAGTTGCAGGGCTTAAATTAATATTCTCCGCAATTTCGCGCACCATAATGCCAGGGCGCTCTTCAATATTTTGCATTACTAACAGTTGCGGGCCTGTCAAACCCACGTGTTTACTTAGCTGCTTGCTGCGTAGGTCTACAGCGCGAATAACGCGCCGTAGTGCCACTAATAGTTCTTCTTCTTTTCGCATATTACTTCCAACAAATGCGTAACCAGTTGGTTACTTAAGCAAATGAATAAAATGTTGGTGCTTATGGTAGTGATCGATTACGTCATTAATGACTGAGATTTTCGACCAACCCATAATGTCATAGTTCTGACCACCTTCACTCAGGTGAACCTCGGCGCGATAGTACGTTGCCTTTTTGTTTTCGTCCAGTGTTGCTGTATCGCTTGGACCAAATTCAGGCTGTTCTGTCGGCACTAGGTATACCGCATAGATAAATTCTGGGTCGTTACCCATATCAACGGTCAGAATAAGTGCTTCGGCAGTGTCTTCAATCTTTATATCAAACTGCTGAGACTTAAACTCTTCACCAACTTCCGTTAGTGCAGGCATCACCACCTTGTTTGCATATCGGCGAACCGCATTTTCATCTGGGAAAGTAACGATGTTTTCTAATCGGTCTTTCCAGTTTTTATCTGAATCGTTATGTAAAGGCGTACCAGCCATTACCTGCAGACTTTCTCGTTTGTAAGACTCAATCCTCAGTGCTTTTAGCAAACCGGAAATAGCGATGAGCAGCACAATAGCAAATGGCAGGGCAGCTGCAATTGTCATTGTTTGGAGTGCGCCTAGTCCGCCAGCATAAAGAAGTATTGAACTGACTATACCTACTCCAAGCGCCCAGTACACGCGTTGCCACAACGGCGTATCGTTTTCACCGTGGGAACAAAGCATGTCGACTACCATTGCGCCAGAATCACACGAGGTTACAAAGAATATAATTACCATAAGCACGGCAATAAAACTAAGAACTGACGCAAATGGAAACTGTTCTAAGAATACAAATAACGCAACGGAGGTATCGTCGTTAACCATTTGTGCCAGTACGTCTTTTCCTTGCACTAATACTTGGTCTATAGCACCGTTACCGAATACGGTCATCCAAAATAGCGTGAACGCAGAAGGGATAAGTAGAACGCCCATAACGAATTCGCGAATAGTTCGGCCGAACGAGATACGCGCTATAAATAGACCTACGAAAGGCGCCCATGCTAACCACCATCCCCAATAGAAGATAGTCCAGCCACCAATCCAGTCGGTTTTCTCATAGGTGTATAAGTTAAAGGTGTTTCGTACTATGTCAGACAAGTATGCGCCTGTGTTTTGCATGAAGGCCTGTAGCAAAAATACCGTTGGACCTAACGACAATACAATTAGCAGTAAAATGATAGCCAGAACCATGTTGGTTTCTGAAAGGCGACGAATACCTTTATCTAGACCAGTAGTTACCGAAATAACCGCCAGACCAACTACGCCTGCCATAATGGCAATTTGAACACCAGTATTAGAGGGCAAACCAAACAGATAGTTAAAGCCCGCGTTAACTTGCGAAGCGCCAAAGCCAAGCGACGTAGAAATACCAAACACCGTTGAGGTTACTGCAAATATATCTACCACATGACCAGGCCAGCCATATATACGATCGCCGATAAGTGGGTAAAGTGCAGAGCGAAGGGTTAAGGGTAAGTTTTGGCGGTAGGCAAAATAGCCGAGTATGAGTGCTACTACTGCGTAAATAGCCCACGCGTGTATACCCCAATGGAAGAAGGTCGTTTTCATCGCTTCGCGCACGGCATCTATACTTTCTGCCTGTGCCGTGGGCGGAGACATAAAGTGCATTAACGGTTCAGCTACACCGAAAAACATTAACCCAATGCCCATACCTGCAGCAAACAGCATACTGAGCCAAGTACCGAAACTAAACTCTGGTGTGGCGTGGTCAGGCCCTAACTTAATTTCGCCATAGCGAGACATGCCCAAATACACCACTGCTAGAACAATGATAGTAACGGTTAGAACGTAAAACCAACTGCCATTTGAAACAATTACACTTTGTAATTTTTGGAAGACAGAGTCTGCAAGTTCGGGCGTACCCGCAGCGAAGATTAGTAAGCAGATGATTAACGCAGAAGACGTTATAAACACCGGCTTATTGAGTGGAGATTTCTTTTCGTTCTCAATCACGCAGTAATTTCCTTTCACCTTTTATTTCAACTTAGGTTATTACGGCGAAATATACAGCATGGAACACTTTTAATAAATATCAGATGAAATAATTCGATTTATATGTATTTTTAAATTTCACTCATTGCCTAGCGCTCAGGGTCTTCTAAAATACCTTTTAATATTAGACTTTCTGCTATTATTTACTACATTTTGGTTAAATATTAATCATTAGTGTAGTAATTAATTATAGTTGTTGTATTGTAATGTATGATCTTTTTGATATGTGTATGAAGTAAACACAGTCCGAAGAATAAAAAACAATTGAAGGAAACACACACAAATGCGAAAAACTCAGCTTAGCTGTGCCATCATCGCTGCACTGGCATCCTCCTCTCTGGCTGCGCAAGAATCAGACGCGCCTGCTAAACTTGAAACAATAGAAGTAACCGCCACCAAACGAAGCGAATCTATACAAGACGTTCCTGTTGCGGTGACTGCACTTAACGGAAAAGCACTGGAAAATCTTGGGATAGACAATTTCCAAGATTATGTTGAATTCTTACCTAACGTGGTATTTCAGGGCACAGGTCCAGGACAGAATGAAATCTACATTCGCGGTGCTGCAACAACCCAATCTAATATTATGTTGTCTTCGGTACAGGCGCTTCAGCCATCCGTTGCCTTCTATCTTGATGAAATGCCTGTATCAATGGCTGGGCGTAATTTAGATGTTTACGCTACAGACGTTCAACGTGTAGAGGTACTTCCTGGGCCACAGGGCACGCTGTTCGGCGCTAGTTCTCAGGCGGGTACTATTCGTTTAATCACCAATAAACCTGAGCATACGAGTTTCGCTGCAGGTTTCGATACCAACATCGGTTTTACTAAAGACGGTGAAATGAGCAACTCGGTACAAGCGTATTTCAATATGCCGCTTACCGACGACCTAGCTGTTCGTGTTGCCGCGTACAACGACAAACAAGGCGGTTGGATAGACAACGTCATGAATGTGCCGGGCGAGGGTGGCTACATTGGCAGTGCTGTGGTTATTGACCGCATCTCAGGTGGTCCATTAGCAGATCCGGTGGGCATGGACGCAAACAGAATTACCAACCCCAATATCAATTCTAATACCGAAGCGGCCGTTGTTTCTCCACAAAACGATGCCCTTGTCGAAGAAGACTTCAATGATGCGATGTACACAGGTGCACGTTTTGGATTGTCTTATCATTTTAATGACGACTGGGACTTACTTGTACAGCACACCCAACAGACATTAGACACAGAAGGTGTATTTGCCTACGACCCTACGCTTGAAGGTGAAAGCTCTGCGCTGCGTTTCCAGCAAGAAGAGAACAAAGACGAATTCGGTTTAACGACGTGGACGCTTGAAGGGCGTTTAGAAAAACTAAACGTGGTATATACCGGTGGTTATTTAGACCGCGAAATTGATACGCTAGCGGACTATACAGGCTATACAAACGGTGGCTTATTCTCTGCGTATTACGTGTGTAACCACTACGATACGCCTGATAACGCCGCAGACGAGCGCTGCTTAGACCCCACCAAATATTATAAAGAAGACACATCTTCTACCCGTAATACTCACGAGATTCGTTTCAATACCACCATGGATACGCCATGGCGCGTGACTGCTGGATTGTTCTATGACGAACAAGAAGTTGCAACTGTTGGGCAGTTTAAGATTGCCAACACAGAAATGACGACATTCGGGTTTGATAACCTTCAACGCACCCTAGTAGGAAATGAAGGCATTAATAGTGATGGTGGCCCTTTCCCTTCTGAAGTGAGCTTTATTAACGATATCACGCATACCATTGAACAAATCGCTGTATTTGGTCAGCTGGAGTATGATATTACCGACACGATTACAGCAAGTATTGGCGCACGTTGGTATGAAATCGATGATATCTACGTGGGCTCAACGTCAACCGTTGACGTAACGCGACGTATTCGTGCATTCGGTACACAAGACCCAGACGAGCTTGCGGCCGTTGGACTAGACCCTGATGCAGTAGCAGCTGCTATTCAAAGCGGGCAGTTAGAGGTAGACCTGTTAGACGACAACGGCGTGCTAACCGTTGACGACACTATTTTTAAGTTCTCGCTAGACTGGAAGGTTAACGAAGATGTATTACTATTCGCTAACTACTCAGAAGGCTTCCGACCTCCGGTTACTAACCGTGTTGGTGGTGGCCTTGCAACGAATCAGTCTGGTAAATTTGAAAACTTCCGTATTCCAGTATACTCAACAACGGATACGCTAGATAACTACGAATTGGGTCTTAAAGGTGACTTCTTTGATGGTCAATTCCGAGTAAACGCTACGGCCTATTATTCTGAAATTGAAGAACTGCAAACGTCGCGCTTCGACCCCACTAACATCTCGTTCTTGGTATTCACCGACAATGTAGGCGATGCAGAGATCAAAGGTATTGATGCTGACATGACGTGGCTTGCTACTGATGACCTTATTATTAATGCTGCTTTCAGCGTATTAGATACCGAATTAACTCGCGTAAACTCAGAACTTGAAGGTATAGCGGCTGGTGTTGGCTCAGAGCTTCCATACTCAGCGAAATTCTCTGGAAACATTAATGCACGTTATTTCTTCGAGCTTGAGGGTGATAAGCGTGGGTATGTAAACGGCTCTGTAAGCTACACTGGTGATCGCTTAGCAGGTATGGTGATGGATGCCTATGTAATGGAAGATGCAACGTCGCTTATTTACGGCACAGGTTCAGGTCTTAAGATTGAACAAGAAGCTGACGTGTTTGAAGGGGTAACTTATACCGATTCAAATGGTGAAACATTCCGTGGTGGCCGCTACGTACAGGAGTCGTATATTCTGACGAACCTTGCTGTTGGTGTAACAAACGACGTATGGAAAGCCGAACTTTACATTGATAACGTGTTTGATGAGCGTGCAATTTTAAATATTGATACGCAGCAGTTCACGCCTAAGGTAGTAACAAATAGGCCGCGTACTATTGGCCTTCGTTTCTCATACGATTACTATTAAGGTTAAGTTAGTAAGGCTAAATTGGCGATTTACGATTAGCACACAACGGTGCCGGGGCAACACGCCTTCATAAGTTTTAAGTAAATGAAGGTGTGTTCGCCCCCAATTTTGAAACGGCTAGCTCTATGAGTTCGCCGTTTTTTGTTTTTACGCTAATTTAAAAACAGGCGTTTTTAATGACACAAGAAGAACAAAAAGAAATACAGCAGTTAAAGCAAGGGCTTATGCAATCACAGCATCAGGCCGTCATTTCTGGATGCAACGACATACTTCGACGGGCTAAAGACCCGTTGGGGGTAAGCCAAAACACCCTTAAAGAGGTGCTATATTTAAAAGCGGTAGCATACCGTCTATTGGCTGATGTAAGCAGCGCCATCGAAACGTTAAATGAACTCATTGCATACTTCCCAAATTACGCCCGGGCTTACCAAGAACAGGGCTACTGTTACTTGGCTTCTGATCGCAAAAAGGCTGCGCATAGTTTTTATCAGGCTACACGATTCAACCCAGCGTTATTAACGGCGTGGCTTCAGCTTGAAAAAATGTATAAAGCAGATGATCAAACACAAGCACTAGCGCTTTGTCAGCAGCAAATTGCATTTCTGACATCTTTGCCCAAGCCGTTATTAGGTGCGACAGATCTAATGCACGAAGGGCAATTGCACAAAGCTGAACAAGTATGTCGACAATTTCTAGCTAGTCATGAGCATCACCCTGAAGCAATGATGTTACTTGCCGAAATTGGGATTCAATTGAAAGTATATAGCGACGCTGAATTTCTATTAGAAAGCTGCGTAACGCTATACCCAGAAAATGACAGAGCTGCCGCTGCCTACCAAAACCTGTTATCTAAACTGGGTAAATTTCCTGATGCCGCGGCTGTTGCGAACAAGCGACTAAGGCAATCACCAGACAACTTCACTGTAAAAGTAGGCTTGGCGCACGCGCTGGTTGGTATTGGTGAGTTAGAGCAAGCCATTGACCTTTATAAAGAGTTATTAAAAGATAGCGAGGATAGGCCTGCAGTTTGGGTAGCACTTGGGCATGCCCTAAAAGCTAAAGGTGATATTGACGAAGCGATACAGGCCTATGAAAAAGCCATTGTATTTGAAAAGGACTTTGGCGATGCGTACTGGAGCTTAGCGAACACAAAAACCTATCGGTTTAGTGATGACCTGCTTAGGCAAATGGTCGCGCTGGTAGATGCTGATGCGACAAAATTGGATGATGAAATTCATATTTGCTTTGCATTAGGAAAGGGGTTTGAAGACAAAGCGAATGCCTCCCGCGCGTTTGAGTACTACGCGCGAGGCAATAGTCTTAAAAAGCGTACGCTACAGTTTGATATTGCTAAAACTGAGAAGGCATTACAGGCTCAGCAGCAGGCTTATACAAAGGAAAGCTTTGACAAAGCGCAAGGGTGCCAGGCGTCCGCTCCTATTTTTATTGTTGGTCTTCCTCGGGCTGGTTCAACCCTACTAGAGCAAATCCTCGCGTCGCATTCTCAAGTGGACGGTACGATGGAACTGCATGACATATTAGGGATAGCGTCGTCACTTAGTCATCAGACTACGCCTTACCCATTAAATGTATCAGCATTGAGCGAAGAGACACTGTCAAAACTAGGTAAGCAATATATTCAGCAAACCCAAGCCTATCGACAAGGTGCGCCGCTCTTCATTGACAAAATGCCCAATAACTTCATTCACATTGGCTTAATTAAAAAGATACTGCCTAACGCTAAAATTATTGATGCACGCAGAAACCCAATGGACTGTTGTTTCAGCGGCTTCAAACAGTTATTCGGTGAAGGGCAAGAATTTAGCTATTCGCTTAGCGATATTGGTCGTTACTATAATGCCTATGAACAGCTTATGGATCATTGGCATAGTGTGCTGCCTGGCGACATTCTTACTGTACAGCACGAAGATGTTCTGGATGATTTAGAAGGGCAGGTTAAACGCATTCTTGATTTTTGTGGGTTAGACTTTGAAGAAGCGTGCTTAGCGTTTCATAAAACCAAAAGAGTCATTAAAACTCCAAGTTCGGAACAGGTTCGTCAACCTATTTATAAAACAGGTATGGGGCAGTGGAGACCCTTCGAAAACTATTTAGCTGAGCTTGAACAAGCGCTAGGTAGAGATACGTCGAAGACGAATAATTAAGTGATAGTCAAAAACAAAAAGTCATGGCTGTCTCTAAGCCATGACTTTTTATGAATTAGTTAAAACGTATCAACAGCCTTTTAAGGCTGATAGGGTAGCGAAGATTGGTGAAGAATAATGCGTATTTTTCCGTCTTCACATTGTTTGAAAACAAAGCTCTTGTTTACAAAAATATGGCTGTCGTCTTCGCCGATAAAGTGTACGTTACACTGAACAATGGCAAGCTCACCGTTCAAGATAAAGTCTTCTTTGCTATACCAAACTTTCACCCATGGCTTTAGTTTAAAGCCATTATCGTTCGGATAGTCACTATTACCGCCTACGAAATAAGACAAAGCGCCTTCTTTAGTCGGGCGAAATGTCTGTGAACCAAACGTAAGTGTAGGTTTAAACAGTACTTTTCCATTGTCATAGTCATAGTTTTCTGACAGCACTTGTGAAGCGAATGCTTTTACATCGCCACCTTCGGCGTGTACTTTACCTACCGCTACTACATTGTCGCACCACGTCTGTAATGCTGTATGAACCATCTCTTCTGTAAACATGACGTTAACTCCTTAAATAACTAGTTATGTTATATTGTATCGCTAGTGTCCTAACAATAACGTTTAATCAATGAGATGTAACTGTTTACCCGTGATAGATAATTGCTATCAGCGAAAGGTCACGAAGCATTCGATAGGGAAGAAGTATTGATTAAATGATTATAGTAGACGTCTTCAGTTTGAGCTGCCTAACTTAGAAATTAGGCGCATTCACTAACTATTATAAGAACTGCTTTTAACCTATAATTCGCGAAAAATAAATGTATTACAGTAGTAATAATGAAATTTCCATTAGCCACCATTCTATTATTCCTGGCGTTTTTTATATTTCCCGCAAACTCCGCGATTAGAGATATTCAGCCTCTTTGCCAGGAAAGTGTCGACGAATGTTTATCGAAAATCAGAGCACAGCAATCTCTAATTGATAAGAACACACCGCCATGGTGGGACCTTCAAGCAAGAAGGTTTGATATCTTATTTAACTTTCAACGTTATGATGAGCTTTATGCCCTTCTAAGACCTTGGCTTGAAGCTACAAATTTGAACGGCATACCAGAGTACAAGCCATTAGTTTCTCTGTTTTTCGGTAAGTGGCTACGGGCCAGTGGCCGAGAACAGGAAGCAAGAATAGCGTTAACTAAATCTTTGACGGGCTTGAGAGCACAATATGAAAAGATGCCGTCTCCACAAGTGGGTATAAGGGTTCTAAATCTTCTAGCCGTACTAGGTAAAACGAAAGAAGCACAGGACTTTGCCAAACAACTTGAGGGGGAAAACTACGATGCCCCTGTTTTCTACCAAGAAATGTTTGCTGAACTTGGGCACGTAGCATTGAAAGAAGGCGACAATCTAAAACATATTGAATATCGAGTTAAATCATTACATTGGGCGTTGAAGCTACCCGATTATCAACAGCAAGCTATCGCCTACAGCAATTACGCTGTAGCGCTTCGCAACAATAGGAATTATCAGGAGGCAGAACAGGCTTTCCTGAATGGTTTAGCATGTGCGGAGCAAGCGAATGATATCGCTCAAATTAACAGTATTAAGTTACGGATAGCGGAAAACGCTACGCTTGGCAACGACCCTGAAAAAGCGAGACGTTGGCTCAAGCAAATATCTGTTGATGGGCTTCCATCTTTACAGCTTTCGCGCTACAGAAAATTGGTTAAAGATAACGCACCGCATTGATCGTTAGGTTCATTTCGATTAGCGGCAGGCAAAATGCACATTGCGGCACGCTTTTTTGTTTACCAATAGTTAGATTCACTAATACTTACGGCGCTTGAGCCCGGTCTCGGCCAGAATCTTAGCCGAAATTTCTTCAATAGAATATTTAGTGCTATTTAAAAACGGGATCTTTTCTTTTCTATATAAGTTCTCTACTTCACGAAGCTCCATTCGACATTGTGGCAGCGATGCATATTTGCTGTTTGCACGGCGCTCTGAACGTATTTGATGGAGTCTATCCGCTGCAATCGTTAGCCCAAAAAGCTTATGTTTAAATCTACGCAAAGCAGGAGGGAGCTTTAGCATGTCTCCCATGTCTTCCTCGGTGAAAGGGTAGTTAGCTGCTTTTATACCGTATTGAAGCGCTAAATAGAGGCTTGTTGGGGTTTTACCAGAACGCGACACGCCGGTAAGTATGATATCGGCTTCGTCGTAGTCTTTTAGGTTAGAACCGTCATCATTGGCCAACGCGTAGTTCACGGCTTCAATTCTTATATCGTAAGTAGTTTCGTGGATACTGTGTGTACGATGTTTTTCTGGTTTAGAGGGAACCCCAAGTACTTTTTCTAATGGTGCGACGAATTGATCGAGAAAGTTATAGTTAATGCCCACGGATTTAGAGATTATTTTGCGAATATCTACATTCACAATTGTATAAAAAACGAGCGGCCTTTCTCCGGTGTCTTGAAAACTTTCAGAAATTTGCTGTAAAACTTTGTGAGCTTGTTCCTCAGTTTCAACGAAAGGAATAGTGTTGTGATTGAAAGAAACGGGAAACAATGAAAGCAGGGCGTGGCCAAAGACCTCTGCGGTGATGGCTGTACCATCTGAAATATAAAAAGCTGTGCGCACAACATATCCTTAACATTGGTGTAATTTTATTACAAAAGTAATAAAGGGTTTACTTTCTGAATTTCCCCATTCTAAGATGATTTCGTCGAAAAGCTACACGGTTCTTGTGAATGACGGCAAATTTCAAAGGTTTGCTGTCAAACGTAATGGACAGCGTTAAAAGTGGTTCTCACCACATATCGGCAACAATTTGATGAGTTTCAGGTGATAAAAAGCACATACCTGAAATTAACCTCATACCCTACACATAAAAAAGCTGGAGGCTTGGGCTGTGCAAGAATACGTACTTTGGTATCAAGAACTGGGCATGCATGATGTGGGTCGCGTAGGCGGCAAAAATGCATCATTAGGCGAGATGATTTCAAACCTGGCGAACGCCGGTGTGCAGGTGCCGGGTGGTTTTGCTACCACCGCCGAAGCATTTAATGAGTTTCTAGAACAAAGCGGTCTAGAAGCGCGTATCCACGAAGTTTTAGATTCATTAGACGTGGATGACGTAAATGCCCTTACCGAAGCAGGTAAGAACATTCGCCAGTGGATCATCGACACGCCATTCCAGGGCAAATTAGAAGAAGAAATTAAAACTGCGTTTGTTACGCTACAGGGCGATGCAGGTGAAAAAGCGTCATTTGCTGTGCGTTCTTCGGCTACCGCAGAAGATATGCCTGACGCGTCATTCGCAGGTCAACAAGAGACTTTCCTAAACGTTAAAGGATATGAAGCCGTGCTTGTAGCTATTAAGCACGTTTTCGCATCGCTATTTAACGACCGCGCTATTTCTTATCGTGTCCACCAAGGTTATGACCATAAAGGTGTAGCGCTATCTGCTGGTATTCAGCGTATGGTGCGTAGTGACATCGCTTCATCAGGCGTTATGTTTACTATCGATACAGAATCTGGTTTTGAAGACGTTGTATTTATCACCAGTTCATTTGGTTTAGGTGAAATGGTGGTACAGGGTGCCGTTAACCCTGATGAATTCTACGTTCACAAACCAACGCTAGATAAAGGCTTGCCTGCTATCGTTCGTCGTAACCTTGGCAGCAAGCTTACTAAGATGGTGTATTCAGACGATGAAGCTCACGGTAAGCAAGTTTCTATCGTTGACATTGATGCAGCTGACAGCAAAACCTTTTCACTAACAGACGATGAAGTAATGGAGCTTGCTAAGCAGGCACAAATTATTGAACAGCACTACAAGCGTCCTATGGACATTGAATGGGCCAAAGACGGCGCAGACGGCAAGCTTTACATTGTACAGGCTCGCCCAGAAACGGTACGTAGCCGTGAAGACTCACAAAGCATTGAGCGCTTCCAATTAAAAGGTCAAAGCAACATCGTTGTTGAAGGCCGCGCAATTGGTCACAAAATTGGTGCTGGTGTAGCGAAAGTACTTGATTCAATTGAAGAGATGGACAAAATCCAAGCGGGTGATGTACTGGTAACTGACATGACAGACCCTGATTGGGAGCCTATCATGAAGAAGGCTTCTGCTATTGTTACCAACCGTGGTGGCCGAACGTGTCACGCGGCTATCATCGCACGTGAGTTAGGCATTCCAGCGGTGGTTGGTTGTGGTAACGCCACTGACAGCATCAAAAACGGCGATAAAATCACTGTGTCTTGTGCTGAAGGTGACACAGGCTTCATTTACGGTGACGAACTTGAGTTTGACGTAGTGACATCACGTATTGATGCAATGCCTGACCTACCGCTAAAAGTGATGATGAACGTAGGTAACCCAGACCGTGCATTTGACTTTGCTCGCTTGCCAAATGCGGGTGTTGGTCTTGCTCGCCTTGAGTTTATTATCAACCGCATGATTGGTGTGCACCCTAAAGCACTGCTTAATTTCGACAGCCAGCCAGAAGAGCTGAAAGAAGAAATTAGCGACATGATTGCAGGCTACGAATCGCCAACGGAATACTACATCGAGAAATTGGTAGAAGGTATATCAACTATTGGTGCAGCCTTCTCGCCAGAAAAAGTAATCGTTCGTATGTCAGATTTCAAATCGAACGAATACTTCAACTTGGTTGGCGGCTATCAATACGAGCCTGACGAAGAGAACCCAATGTTGGGCTTCCGTGGTGCAAGCCGTTACATCTCTGAAGATTTCCGCGATTGTTTTGCTCTTGAATGTGAAGCAATTAAACGGGTTCGCAACAAAATGGGTTTAACCAATGTCGAAATCATGATCCCGTTTGTTCGCACGCTAGAAGAAGGTCGTAAAGTTATCGAACTTCTTGAAGAGCAGGGCCTTAAGAAAGGTGAAAACGGCCTTCGCGTTATCATGATGTGTGAACTGCCATCAAACGCACTGCTTGCAGATAAGTTCCTAGACATTTTCGACGGTTTCTCTATTGGGTCTAACGATTTGACGCAGTTAACCCTAGGTCTAGATCGTGATAGCGGCCTTATTGCGCACTTGTTTGACGAGCGCGACGAAGCAGTTAAAGCATTGCTTTCAATGGCAATTCAGGCAGCGAAGAAGCGTGGTAAATACGTAGGTATTTGTGGCCAGGGCCCGTCTGACCACGAAGATTTCGCAGCGTGGTTGGTGGAAGAGGGGATCGATTCTGTATCACTGAACCCAGATACAGTTGTAGAAACTTGGCTATACCTTGCAGAAAAGCACGGTTAATGGCGTAACGTGATGGTTCTTAATTAGATAAACGTTTGGCTCATAGTTAGTCTTAATTTAGAACCAGCTGTAACGACTTTTAAAAGAGACTTTCGGGTCTCTTTTTTATTGCTTGTTACTCAATTTACGCGAAGATTTAGGTTATTAAAGTAGCGTATTACATTCCTCAAAAAAACTATGGTTATTTAGCAAAAGTATACATTTTTGTGTGCAGAAAACATGACTTTGTGTAATTAAAATTGTAATATTACAGAGTGACTTTCACTTTGAATCTTTCATTAATAAATAACTTGGTTGAATTCTCATGGCACATAATGACAGCGCAGTTTCAGTAAACACTTCCGAAGAAAATGTTATGCAATCAGGCTCGGTGGTAGAGCAGTTGGCGCAAGCACAAAAAGAAATTAATGAACTTAAAATGCAGCTGATGTGGATGGAACGTAACTACGAGTAATTTCCTAGTCGCTAAACTCGGGCTTTAATAGTCCGAGTTTTTTGTTTGGTTGAAATGAAATTCTGAAAGTCTACATTTCGACTTTCATTTTTGGTTGGTCTTACCAGGTAAAGCTTTTTTCCTTGATGTTCAATTTATGTGCTAGTGTGATTGAATAACGTTAGCAATATTTTAGATGCAGGGAAGGGAAGAAAAATGGCTTATCGGTTCAAGTTTTTTGCTCAACCAGTAATCACTAATATAAGAACCCTTTGTGAAGCAGCACTCGTAGAATTCACCATCGGTTTGATTTGTGCAGTATTTGCTTACGCAAGCTATGGTATTTTCATCCATCTTTTCGTTGCGTGCATCGTTATCTCTCTCGCTTGCTTTTGCTTAAGTATCTACAACCTTTACTGTCTTTACTCTCATCCTTGAAGTGTTTTAAAAAATCCTGAGCTTTGTCATTAAAGTTTGATCCTAGATAAACGAAAAAACGAGTCTATGTCTAGCGTCCAAAGTGAATCTTGTACTATTTTGAATAGATAATTTCCCACGCAGAAGGCGTTGGTAAGCTTCATAGGAAAACGGCATAGCAAAACGGAACAAGCAGAGAACGGAAAGTGGTATAAAATGCACCTACAAAAAAGGGTAAACACATGATGCGTTTACCCTTTTTAAATACTTAAAGCACGGTTTTGAGATTTACCTCGTGGCGGTGCGGGTTATTTAAGTGCTTATGCTTTTAGCTGGTTACCGATAGGTAACTGTCGAATGCGCTTACCGCAAGCAGCGAAAATGGCATTACAAAGTGCCGGGGCATAAACAGGTGTAGCTGGCTCACCCACACCTGCTGGAGGGGCATCGCTTTCAATAACTTCAACTTCGACCTCTAGTGGTGAATCGCTCATACGCGGTACACGGTAGTTGTGGAAGTTACTCTGCTGTACGCGGCCCTTATCAAAAGTAATACCGTCACTAATGGCAGTAGTAATACCGTAAACTGAGCCGCCCTGAGTCTGGTTTTTCACCGTGTCAGTGTTAACCACAGTGCCTGCATCAATGGCTACCCATGATTTAATCACGCTAAGATCGCCAGCGTCAGACACCTCAACTTCCACCACCGTGGCTACATATGTTAGGAAGCTGCGGTGCGCTGCTATACCAAGGCCGCGGCCTTTTGGCATCTCTCGACCCCAACCAGCCATGTCTGCCACTTTCTCAATAACATTGCGCAGGCGGCCTGTATCCAGTGGATAAACAGATTTATCACCCCAATAGTTGTTGTATTCGGCTTTTTGCTCGGTAACATCAAGAACTCTGTCAGGACCGATAACCTCTAATAGGTAATCCTTCGCGTCTTTACCTGCCTTGTGCGCCGCTTCATTGATAAACGACTGAACAGCAAACGCGTGGAAGATATTTGATACCGAGCGCATCCATCCAATACGTGCTTTTGCCGGTGCTTCACCGCGCTCTAACTTCATATTTGGCGTTAGAATAGGGTTGTCAGTAAAGCCCAAATCTAGCTCAAAGCTAAACGGCGCGTTTGCACCTTCTTGGAAGGTTGAAGCAATAGGAGAAAACGCAGTTCTGTGAAGGTATGCGTCAATCTTACCATTTTCATCTAACGCCGCTTCGACATGCTGAGCCGACACTGCATGATAGAAACCGTGCTGAATGTCGTCTTCACGTGTCCACTGAACGCGAATTGGTTTGCCCGTTTTCATTGAAAGGTATGCTGCTTCAGCAGAAAAATCAGGCTTAGACTTACGACCAAATGCCCCGCCTAGCATGGTAACGTGAACATTGATTTTTTCTTTGTCCATACCAACCATAGCGCCCACAGTTTCCATATCAGCCTGCGGGTTTTGTGTTGCTGCCCATACGTCAACGCGATCTTTATAGTACATGGCTGTCGCGCATGGCGGCTCCATGGGGGCTTGTGCTAAATGCGGCACGTAGTAGTCGGCAATTAACTTGTCGCTGGCCTTTTCTAAAACGCTTACCGCATCACCTTTTTCTCTAACAAGCGCTTGAGGTGTATTTACGGTGTTAAGTAGCTGCTCTTTAAAGTTCGCTGAGTTATAGTCGCCGTTGGAACCATCGTCCCAAGATACCTCTAGTGCCTTACGGCCTTGCCACGCCGCCCATGTGTTGTTTGCAATAATTGCAATACCACCTTTAGGCTGGAATTGTGGTGCGCCTTTAGGCGCAGGCATTTCAATAACGTCAACCACACCTTTAACCGCTTTCACTTTATCTGCGTTGAAACTTTTTACTTTTCCACCCACTACAGGCGGGCGCTCAATAATGGCAACAAGCGCTTTAGGCTCACGAACGTCTGCTGCAAAGGTTGCTTTACCGGTCACAATATCTTGAAGGTCGATGTGCGCCATACCCGTATTAATATAACGCCATTCTTTCCTGTCTTTAAGGGTAAGCGTATCTGTTTCTGGCGGCGTTATAGTCAGTGCGCCATTAATTAAGTCTTTATAAGCAAGGGTTTTACCTGAAGTGTGTGTTACCACATGCTGTTCGGCAACACAGGTATTTGGCTCAACACCCCAACGCTTGGCTGCAGCATGTTGCATCATATAACGTACGCTGGCGCCCATCTCACGTAGGCGCTGCATATTAAAGCGGATACTACGGGAACCATCGGTGTTTTGGTCACCGTATTTAGGGTCGCCTTTGCCCTGAATAACAATAACCTTATCCCAAGCCGCTTCCATTTCGTCTGCCACGATTTGAGCAATTGCGGTACGAATTTGCTGACCCATTTCACTGCGGTGACAGGTTACTTCAACCATGCCATCTGGGCGAAGTGCAATAAACAGGTTTGCGCGCTTAGCGTTTTCTGCTGGCTTAGCCAACACGCCTGCCATAGCGCGAGGAGCACCGCCCATAAAGTAAGTACCAAGAACTAGAGCGCCTGCTGCAGCTGTCGATTTTAAAAAGCCGCGACGATTCATATCGAAATAGGTATTCTGACTCATGCTTCTTCTCCCGCTTTGGTTGGGTCAAAGTAGCTAACACCTGCATTGCCGGTCATTGATTTCGATGCTGACTTAATGGCTTTATGAATGCGAGGGTAGGTGCCGCACCGGCAGATATTGCCAGACATGTTCTGAACAATCTCTTCGTCGCTTGGTGTTGGGTTGGTCGATAACAGACTGGCAGCTTGCATGATTTGTCCACATTGACAGAAACCACATTGTGGTACTTTATGTTCTACCCATGCTTTTTGAACAGGGTGGTCACCATTTTCACTAAGTCCTTCAATGGTGGTAATTTTTCTGCCTTGAACGGCAGAAACAGGCAGCACGCAAGAGCGTTGTGCCATACCGTCAATGTGAACAGTACACGCGCCACATTGCGCCATACCACAGCCAAACTTAGGTCCTGTAAGGTTTAATTCGTCACGAAGGTACCACAACACTGGTGTTGATGGGTCACCAGAAAATTCGTGTTTGTTACCATTAACGGTAAACGTGATCATGGTCTTGTCTCCATAGGTAAGCGATAAACATGAACTACCCAAGCAGTACTGCGTTATTTGAACACACTACAGAATTCATACTTATACGGTTACATTGCCTGATGATACGAACTATCTAAGATGCTGAACATGCAGAGATATATGCCACTACTATTATTATTAAAGGCTTCGCAATTGTTTATTTAAATTACGTTAACACGCATTGCAGCGTTACGCATTTACATAAGATTAAATGTTAGGTGTCTGCGACAAAATAACGAAGGAATCGCGCTAGACACTCTTTTGAAGTAAGAGGTATGTAGAGTTGAATGAGCGAAGCGAGTATGCGAATGGGGTAGAAATACTTAGGTAAGCGCTATCTAAGCTTTCGCATAAGAAGGAAACGGTCTATTTTACGTGCGCTCATTGTCATTGTTCGCTGACTATACTTAAGCCAGCCACGTGCTCTAGGCCAGTCGTAACTCAACAGTACTAAACCTGCTACGACAAAAAAGATAGAGCCAGGAAGTAAAGTTAAAACAATTCCGCCAACAAATAAAATTGCTCCCAGAGTAAGTCTTAGTATACGCATTTGCCTGAACTCGCCTTAAAACATTTAATGTCTTTGAGTGTCGCTCAACTTTAACGGTTTGCCAATAATAAAAATGTAAATGTTTGTGCCCGTTTAGTATGGGTGGACGCCTATTTCAATATTAGAAAATAATATTGAAGGGCTATTATCAAAGGGCAAACACAAAGTAATCCTCGCATTGTTGAATAAATAATCGTTTAAAAGCCCAAGTCTAATGATCAAGCCGAATGCGGTGGAAAGCGTGCTAGAAATACAGTACAAAGGGGTACAGACAAAGTAGTAATTAGCGCTATACCTTAGGGTTCTTTGAAAAAAGAACGGTTTAAAACCGCAAACTATAGCGCGTGTATTGCTTGGGAATTCACGCAACAAAGTTTTGCGCAATAAAAAAAATATAAAAAAGAGATATATCATGGCTGAACAACAAGAAAGACAACCTATCAGTGAAGAAGAGCGCGCAGATTGGGTAAGAGAGCAGTTTCAGAAAGCTAACAAGTTTCTAGCAGAAAATGGTGTATTGTTTGACACCGTTATTACTGAAGAGAGCCGTTACTTAATGCCGTATCTAGCCGTGTGGAAGATTAGAGCAATGGACGGAAAACTTTACTGGGTAATAAGTGGAGATTTACCTACTGATTATACTTCTATAGACAACGCGAAAGATGCAAAAGAAGTTTTACGTCATTTTGCTATGCACTGGCAAATGAAAGCTGAAAACTTGATTAACGCTGAGGGCGCTGATGAAAGCCAAAAAGAATTTGGTGCACTCTTAATCAATAGAGCAGAGAATTTGTTTGCCATGCAAAACACCCCAGAGCTTTGGGCGTAACAAGCAAGGCTTACAACCAGGTTATGTCGCGCTGGGTTGCGCTAGGTAACAAGCGAGCTAGTGAAGCTGGGTAACGTCTGGCAGAGGAAATCGCTCTGCCGGACATTGAAGCCTTTGTCTGGGAACGCCTGCGTCCATAAACACGTTTCCGTCCGGTTTAAACCCAATAGATTGGTGATACGACACACTTTCCAAATTACAGATAACTTTGATTATGGGAAGGTTATTTTGTTTAGCTGCTGCAACTAAAGCGCCAAACAAAGCGCGGTAAACAGGAAGTGTTCTGTGACAGCGCTTAACGGCAATACGGCCAAGTTCACCTTTTTTCGTCAAGCGCCCCGTGGCAATGGGTTCGTTTTGGTCGTTGACTATCAGCACATGGCACGCCGAGCTATCGTGTTCGTCGAACTCGATAGCTTCCGGTACTTGCCATTCTAAAACAAATACATGTTCCCTAAGTGCTTTAAGTCGATGTTTATCCTTTTCCCAATCGACGTTTTGTATAGTAAACGCCATATTTTCCTGTTAATCCTCGGCCCATTCCCAATAACCATTATTAACAAGTGTAGTTAAGGTTTCTAAAAATGTAAAAGAAGGCGCATCTTGGCAGCATGTTGCGTTCAAAACGGCACCCGATGCTAGCACTTCAAACCATTCTTGGTCACTTTTCGTAAACGTGAATTGACTGCCGTTTACATAAAGCGCGCGTGGTAAGCCACGTTTGCCATCACAAATTAAAGCGCGAATGCCAGGCGCTGGAGCAAAGCTAATCCCTGCTGCGAATTCATTTGAAATTTGCTCTAAGGTGACTTCATCGTCGAGAGGGAATTCCGGAACCCCTTGTTCGCTCATTGCTTCTAGAAGGGAGTACGTGAAATCTTCACTATTAATAGCGTCTATCAGTTGCTGTTTTAGTGCTGCAACATCGCTAGCATTCACTAATGCGCTGCTTGATTGTATTGTTCTGCCAGCATCGGTAAAGCGGTAATTTCCAGCACCTTTATCCAGCATCATTGCCAAGCTTTCTGCCAATTGCAGGTTGTCCGGCGCGCGATAGCCCACCGAGTAGGTCAAGCTGTCTTCAATCGTAGCGCCATCATGAGGCCAGCCCGGCGGCACATATACCACATCGCCAGGTTCACAAATAACGTCAATAACGGGTTCAAAACCTTCAATTTGTCTTAGTTTCGGGTGTGGGCACACTTCTTTGTAGTCTGCAGGTTTACCTACACGCCAGCGCCTTTTTCCTTTACCTTGTACAAGGAACACATCGTATTGGTCTATGTGAGCCCCAACTCCAGCTCCATTGGTAGCGAAGCTTACCATCAGGTCGTCTAGTCGCCAGTTAGGAACAAAAGAAAAAGGTGCGAGAATTGGCGCAACGTCCGGTACATACTTATCAACGCCTTGAACAAGTAGCGTCCATTTACCCTTGCATGCCTTCTCGAAGTCGCTAATTGGCCCCTGTTCAACGTGCCAGTTTCCTTGTTCATTACTTATGATTCGAGCGTCGACATCTGACTCTTGTGCGAGCCCTGCCAAATCGTTTTCATCTATAGGATCTGCAAAGTTTGGAAAAAAATTCTTTATTACCACAGGTTTTTGTTGCCAGTAGTGCTTTAAGAAAGCTTCGGCATTAAAGCCTGTACCTGTTTGTGCATCAATAAAGTACGTATTGTCGTTGGTGCTCATAGCATCTCGTTTTTGTAGGCCATTTTAGTGTTTCTTTCGTTAAACTCGATAACGATAAATATACAAAGCGCGATTTAGACCCGGTTAAAAAATGAATAAAAAGTAGGTATAAAAAACGCGGTACTTTTGACCGCGTTTTTAGTGTAGTGGAAAGGGTTAACCCTTATAACTGATCTACCAGCCTGATTGCATCACCAATGTAAGTTGCCGGCGATAAGGCTTTTAGCTCGGCTTTAGCGGCATCTGGCATGTCTAAATTATCGATAAACTCAGCGATAACCTCAGCATTAACTTTCTTGCCACGCGTTAACTCTTTAAGTTTCTCATAAGGCTTTTCAATACCGTAACGACGCATTACCGTTTGGATAGGCTCTGCTAATAGTTCCCAGTTATTGTCTAGCTCGTTAAGCAAGCTTTGCTCGTTAACCTCTAACTTACTAATACCTTTTAGTGTGGCTTGATAAGCAATAACTGCATATCCCACACCTACACCAAGGTTGCGAAGAACCGTTGAGTCAGTTAGGTCGCGTTGCCAGCGAGAAATTGGCAGTTTAGCAGCGAGATGGTCAAATATAGCGTTAGCCAGACCTAAGTTACCTTCTGAGTTTTCAAAATCGATAGGGTTAACTTTATGCGGCATGGTTGAAGAACCGATTTCGCCAGCAACAGTCTTTTGTTTAAAGTGACCGAGTGCAATGTAACCCCAAACGTCACGATCGAAATCGATAAGTATGGTGTTAAAACGGGCAATAGCATCAAACATTTCAGCGATATAATCGTGAGGCTCGATTTGCGTAGTGAACGGGTTCCAGGTAAGGCCAAGTGAGGTAACGAACTTTTCTGAAACGCCGTGCCAGTCTACATCTTTATAGGCAGACAAATGTGCATTGTAGTTGCCCACAGCACCGTTAATTTTACCAAGCAGTTCAACGCCCGCAATTTGACTGCGCTGACGCTTCAAGCGAATAGCCACGTTTGCCATCTCTTTACCCATAGTAGTAGGAGAGGCTGGCTGACCGTGGGTACGGGCCATCATAGGTACATTCTGATAACGCTTAGCAAGTTCTACTAGCGCTTCGATTAATTTGTCACAGTAAGGTAGAATAACCGTTTCACGGGCTTCACGAAGCATTAGGCCGTGTGAAAGGTTGTTAATGTCTTCAGACGTACATGCAAAGTGAATGAACTCGTTAACCGCACAAAGCTCACTGTTGTCTGCTACTTTCTCTTTAAGGAAGTATTCAACAGCTTTTACGTCATGATTTGTAGTGCGCTCAATTTCTTTGATGCGCATCGCATCTTCAACGCTAAATTCCACTACTATTTTGTCTAGTAGTGCATTTGACGTGTCTGAAAAGGCAGGAACTTCTTCAATTTGTGGGTTAGTAGAAAGCATTTGTAACCAACGTACTTCTACTTCTACACGGTATTTTAACAAGCCGTACTCACTGAAAATACTGCGTAATTCTACGCTTTTGCCAGCATATCGACCATCGACAGGGGAAATTGCAGTTAACTGACTCAGTTCCACCTTAAGCTCCTCACTAGTTTATTAATCGTAGTGCTTTAACAGCACTGTTAAGAATGTGTTTGCGTTTAAATAATATATTTCTTCGTTTGCCGCCCATCTGACGCCACATCACCGCAGCCCTTACGCCCGCAAGTAAAAGGGCACGTACTTTGTGCTGATTAGCAGGTTGGCTCAAATAGTCTGGGTTGCCCGCCACCTGAATACGCGGAGCTAACGGGCTGATAATATCGCTGTAAATACTGGCTAATGAGGAAACAATTTGCGGATTTTGAAAGTCTACGTGGGCAAGCTGGCGCTGAACATGTGAAATGCGTTCACCGAGTTCCTGCATAGCTTTAGGCTTTCTGGCTAGCTTTCTTTCAAGACCTAAGATGCTTGCGATATAGCGGGTTAGCTCTGTGTCTTTTGTTGCTTGTTTGTCAGATAATTGCGCAGCAAGAGTAGTGTAACCGGTTTTTAGATTAGACAGTTGCCCAAACACCTGTTGAGGAGTTTCAGGGTCGGTAACCAGTATGCTTGATAAACTTGCTTCAATGGCTTCGTTTTCAGCAGAGCCTCGTCTGGCTAGCTGCTGCACTAGCGCAGCAGCCTGACATACCCCAGCTAGGGCCAAATTATTTTCTATATCGGTATCTAGCATCAGCGAATGTAACTCTCAATAATACCGCCGCCAAGGCAGACCTCTTCACTGTAAAATACCGCCGACTGGCCAGGTGTTACCGCCTTTTGTGGTTCGTCAAACACTACTTCTATGGTGTCGTGTTCAGTTGGTGTAATAGTACAAGGGATATCCGCCTGGCGATAACGCGTCTTAACCACCGCGCGCATAGGCTCATTGAGTGTTTTTCTGTCTACCCAATGTAGCTGCTTGGCAACCAAACCTTTTGAATAAAGGCGAGGGTGATCGGCACCTTGACCAACAATAAGAACATTGCGGGCAACGTCTTTATCTACCACATACCAAGGGTCATCACCGTATTTAGCTAAACCGCCAATATGAAGGCCTTTACGCTGACCTAAAGTGTGATACATCAAACCTTCGTGTTGCCCAATTTCTTCACCTTCTGCGGTTTCGATAACGCCAGGCTGCGCTGGAAGGTAGCGGGCTAGGAAGTCTTTAAACTTACGTTCGCCGATAAAGCAGATCCCTGTTGAATCTTTCTTATCATGGGTAATAAGCCCTTGCTCTTCAGCAATTTTACGCACCAGTGGTTTTTCAATATCACCCACAGGGAAAAGGGTTTTAGCAACGTGTTCTTCACCTAGCGTATACAAGAAGTAACTTTGGTCTTTGTTGTTGTCGAGACCGCGCAACATCTGCCATTTACCGTCTACCTCACGGCGGCGAACATAGTGTCCCGTGGCTATATAGTCTGCACCAAGATCTTCTGCAGCGAACTCAAGAAACGCTTTAAACTTAATTTCTTTGTTGCACATAATATCTGGGTTAGGCGTTCGGCCTGCTTTGTATTCTTCTAAAAAATACTCAAATACATTATCCCAGTATTCTGCAGCAAAGTTGATGGTGTGCAGCTCAATGCCTAGCTTGTCAGCAACCGCTTGCGCATCTTTTAAATCTTCCGCAGCGGCGCAGTACTCATCGTTATCATCTTCTTCCCAGTTTTTCATAAAAAGACCTTCAACCTGGTATCCCTGCTGTTGAAGCAGATAGGCTGAAACAGACGAATCGACACCGCCGGACATGCCGACGATCACTTTTTTGCTGGCGTTAGATTCAATATCACTCACTACAGATTGCACACTCATTTGATTAATAAAAAAGAAACCTTATTTGTTAATGGGGTCATGCATTAACATATTTATGAATTTGCCAATACACTAACTCATTGGGTGGGCTATTCCACCAAGCCGCTATCCACCAAGCTACTATGCAAGCTGCAACATGAGCTTCACCGTAAGCTTTACAGTAAGAAAGCACGAACAAACAGGCCCGTTTTCGAGGTCGCGGATTTTATCAGATTCCGATCGGTAATTCACATCTAATCCTTATCTGATTAAGTAATTAAATATGTACGTGGACAAGCTTGGTCTTTAACGCATTAATGTTTCCGTGCGTAAATAAGCACCACTAGGTACAACTATGCCTATCGGTTGATATATTTCCAGCTTCTCGGTGCCACATTAGTGTGGTCGACAAAAGTGAATTCAAGTATTGGGCTTGGTTTAGTCATCAAAAGCTCACGTACTTGCCATTTTCAATGCCATCTATGGTCCAGCTGCCTACTCGATATCTTATAAGGCGAAGGGTAGGGAAACCTACGTGTGCGGTCATACGCCTGACTTGTCGGTTTCTGCCTTCTGTGATGGTAATTGACACCCAGCTAGTTGGAATAGATTGTCTGAAACGCACAGGTGGGTTTCTTGGCCATACATCGGGCTGCTGCATTGCTTTGACTTTGGCAGGGCGGGTCATGCCATCTTTTAATTCAACACCATCGCGTAGTGCCTGCATGGCTTTTTCATCCATGACACCTTCAACCTGCACCCAATAGGTTTTGCTGGTCTTGGCTTTGGGGTTTGCAAGTTTGTGTTGAAGCTTACCATCATTAGTGAGTACTAAGAGGCCTTCAGAATCTCGGTCTAGGCGGCCCGCAGCGTAAACATCGGGAATATCAATATAATCTTTTAGCGTCTCTCTACCGTCCGCGTCGGTAAATTGAGAAAGAACTTGAAAGGGCTTATTAAACAGCACCACTTTGGCGTTTGAAGACATGATACTTCCGCTTGTTGATTGTCGAGATTTCGGGGGGATTTTACTTCAAATTGAATTAACGCGCTTGAGAAAATTCAGTACAAATAGCCGTTTCTGCACAGTAATTTGTCGATAAATTCGGTGATCTTATGTGCTAAGACAATGGTATGACTTGTAACTCAAACTTTCGACCCTATACTAATGGTCGCTCCCATTTTTATAAGAGAGCGCATCTGCATAATTATTAGACAGTTTTAGCAGTGACAAGCGGGCTTGCTTGTACATCAGACCTTACTGCTTTGCGTAACTATTAAGTTAAGCGCATGGCAACGAGGTGCTTATTGCTAACATAGGGAATTGAATAATATGCAGGGAAGAAAACAGCAAGTGACCTAATGCTTAATAAAAGCAAAAGGTGGAAAACATCAAATACGTTTCGCAATGACTGTGGGCGTAACATGACACATGTTACGGGTTGTTGCGACCTAATGGACTAAAAACGACAGTACCCTGTCGAAAAAATTGAGGTATATAATGACCAAGTCTAAGATCATCTATACGAAGACTGATGAAGCGCCAATGCTGGCGACTTACTCACTTCTTCCAATCATCCAGAAGTTTGCCGCAGCTGCAGATATCGACGTTGAGCTAAGCGATATTTCATTGGCTGCGCGTGTTTTGGCAAATTTCCCTGAGTATCTTTCTGAAGAACAAAGAGTGCCAGACGCGTTAGCTGAACTGGGTGAGATGACCCAAGACCCGAACGTTAACATCATCAAGCTTCCAAACATCAGTGCCTCAATTCCTCAGCTTCGTGCAACGATCAAAGAATTAAACGATAAAGGCTTCAACGTACCAGCTTTCCCTGATTCACCTAAAAATGCTGAAGAAGAAGAGATTCGTGAGCGTTACGGTAAGGTACTAGGTAGTGCGGTTAACCCGGTACTGCGTGAAGGTAACTCTGACCGTCGTGCGCCTACTGCTGTTAAAAATTATGCGCGTAAGCACCCGCATTCAATGGGTGAGTGGTCTCAAGCGTCTCGTTCACACGTAGCGCACATGCGCGGCGGTGATTTCTACTCTGGTGAGAAGTCAGTGACAGTTGAAAAAGACGGTCACGTTAGCATTGAATTTACTGGCAAAGATGGCAGCAAGAAAACACTTAAGTCTCGCGTAGACTTGCTTGCTGGCGAAGTGATCGACGGCATGTTCATGAGCAAAAAGGCGCTTTGCGAGTTCTTCGAAGAGCAAATTGAAGATGCGAAGAACACTGGCGTTCTATTCTCACTACACGTAAAAGCGACCATGATGAAGGTGTCTCACCCAATCGTGTTCGGTCACTGTGTAAAAGTGTTCTATAAAGATTTATTCGACAAGTGGGGCGACCTTTTTGAAGAGCTTGGTGTTAATCCAAACAATGGTCTTGGTAGCGTTTACGACAAAATCGCGAGCCTACCTGAAAGCCAGCGCTCTGAAATTCAAAAAGATATCAACGCCTGTTATGCAGACCGTCCGCCAATTGCGATGGTTAACTCTGACAAAGGTATCTCGAACCTACACGTACCAAGTGACGTAATTGTAGATGCGTCTATGCCTGCAATGATCCGTAACTCTGGTCAAATGTGGGGACCAGATGGAAAGGCGCACGACACTAAAGCGGTTATTCCTGAAAGTACTTACGCCACCATTTACCAAGAAGTTATCAACTTCTGTAAGACACATGGTGCATTTGATCCGACAACAATGGGTACGGTACCTAACGTTGGTCTAATGGCGCAAAAAGCAGAAGAGTACGGTTCACACGATAAAACGTTTGAGCTAGAAGCAGACGGCACGGTATCAATCGTTGACCAAGACGGTAACGTTCTTATTTCTCACGATGTTGAAGAAGGCGATATCTGGCGTATGTGTCAGGTGAAAGATGCACCTATTCAAGATTGGGTTAAGCTAGCGGTGACTCGTTCACGTCAATCTGGTATGCCTGCAGTATTCTGGCTTGATGACGAGCGTGCTCACGATGCGCAACTTATCAAGAAAGTTGAAAAGTACCTTCAAGACCACGATACAAACGGTTTAGACATTCAAATTATGTCTCCTGTACGCGCTATCCGCTACAGCATGGAACGTGCGCTTCGCGGTTTAGACACTATTTCAGTAACCGGTAACGTACTTCGTGACTACTTAACTGACTTATTCCCAATTCTAGAGTTGGGTACAAGCGCTAAGATGCTATCAATTGTTCCATTGATGGCTGGCGGCGGTCTTTATGAGACGGGTGCAGGTGGTAGTGCACCTAAGCACGTACAACAGTTTGTTGAAGAAGGTCACCTGCGTTGGGACTCACTAGGTGAATTCCTTGCACTAGCGGTATCGCTAGAAGATGTTGCGATTAAACACAGCAACACTAAAGCAAAGGTGATTGCTTCTGCCCTTGATAAGGCAACTGAGAAGCTACTTAACAATGGTAAGTCGCCACTTCGTAAAGCAGGTCAGCTAGACAACCGTGGTAGCCATGTTTACCTAGGTCTATACTGGGCTGAAGAAGTAGCGAACCAAACTGAAGATGCAGACCTAGCAGCGCAGTTTAAGCCAGTGTATGAAGAGTTATCTGCAAAAATTGATGACATCTTGGCTGAGATTGATGCGACTCAAGGTAGCGCGCAAGAAATTGGTGGTTATTACTACCCAGACGAAGACAAACTTTTCGCAACAATGTCTCCTAGCCAGACATTAAAAGCGATTCTTGGCGCATAGATTCTTGACGCATAATAGTAGCGTTTAGACGCGGCTGTATGATTGCATCCGCGTAAGCTTGCCTAGATAGCTGTTAGCGTTATCTAAATACAATTTAAAAGCCCGCTTATATAAGCGGGCTTTTTTATGCCGCTTACAAGTTAAGGCTGGTATTGAAAGTACGGTATAAGAAGAGCGGTATAGCAAAGCGCAGAGTGAAAATACAAAGTTAGCAGGGTAAGGAATTACTAAGTTAGTAAAATTAAAAAACGCTAAACGGCGAAATGAGAAAGATATGCAGATTAAAAATAAATATGAAAGTACGTGAATAAAAACAACAGCATTAGCAGTCTGTAAGCACGAGCCCGCGCTAACTAACTCTAGAAATATGGCTAGACTTAAGAATTAATAATAAAACAGAAAACAAAAAAGAGAGAAGAGGGCTCTAGGGGTAGAAGGTGTGAGAATACGGTATATGAAAATTTAAAGACGACAAAAAACCTGACGCTAATTGCGCCCATATCACTTTCACGTAGCAAAAGCTTACAGCAAAGAAAGCAAAAGCCCGACACTAGGTCAGGCTTTATAAATTCTCTAATTAACGCTCTGGTTCTTCTTTGAAGCCAATGTTCTCAGCGTGAAGACCTTTAGGGCCTTGCTGAACTTCGAACGTTACTTCCTGACCTGCTTTTAGCGAACGATAGCCTTCCATTTGAATCGTAGAGTAATGTGCGAAAATATCTTCACCACCTTCCTCAGGTACGATAAATCCAAAACCCTTTGCGTTGTTAAACCATTTAACTTTGCCAACCGCCATACTTCGACTTCCTCTTAATCCTTGAACTCACGAGTATCTGCCCCCATTATAGATCCGGAGACATTGTGGAAAGAGTATTCATTATAGAAACTTTAAAGTGACTGCTTTAGAGTGACAAACGTGTAATACTCAAAACCACTATACAAAATGTAGATTTTTTAACCATATTATGTCAAGGGCAAATGTGAATAAATTTATACAAAAGTTTGTACACATATCTGCCGGTATACCACTATTATTAAGTTATGAGTAAAGACAACGCTATTAGTATCGAAAAGGAAAAACAAAAAGACGCGCAGCGACAAAAGCCGCAGCCGCCTCCCATGTATAAAGTGTTGTTGAACAATGACGACTATACACCGATGGATTTTGTCATTGAGGTACTCAAAAAGTTTTTCAATATGGACGATGAGAAAGCCAACCAACTTATGCTGACCGTTCACTATCAAGGAAAAGCCGTGTGTGGCATTTTTACTGCTGAGATAGCAGAGACAAAAGTGATGCAGGTTAATCAGTACGCACGCAAACATCAGCATCCGTTGATGTGCACGATGGAGCAAGCATAAGGTTTTTTGTAGAGGGCGAGCAATATGTTAAATAAAGAATTAGAACAAACGTTAAACGACGCGTTTGTATTTGCCAGAGAGCACCGTCACGAGTTTATGACGGTAGAGCACTTGTTGTTGGCATTGCTTGATAACTCAGCTGCTCGCGATGCGCTCAAAGCGTGTGGTGCCGATATTGAGGCAATCAAAAGCGAACTGTTATCGTTCGTTAAAGACACCACGCCACTCATCTTAGATGACCAATTAAACGAACGGGAAACGCAGCCAACCCTGGGCTTCCAACGCGTATTACAGCGCGCGGTGTTTCACGTGCAGTCGTCAGGCAAAGACGAAGTAACCGGCGCCAACGTGCTAGTGGCTATTTTTAGCGAACAAGAATCGCAAGCGGTATACATCCTCAAGAAAGCTGATGTAACTCGTCTAGATGTTGTGAACTTCATCAGTCACGGCGTTAGTAAAGCTGATGACGATGAGCCCGTTAATCCTGAAGCTTCTGAAGAAGGTGAGTCGGGTGAAGAGGGCGGTTCTGCATTAAGCAAATACGCCACTGATCTAAACCGCCACGCTAAAGACGGTAAAATTGACCCGCTCATTGGCCGCGATTCAGAAGTAGAACGCACAATTCAAATTCTGTGTCGTCGCCGTAAAAACAATCCACTGCTTGTAGGTGAAGCCGGTGTAGGTAAAACTGCAATTGCCGAAGGTCTGGCATATAGAATTGTAAACGATGACGTGCCTGAAGTTATCGCAGAAAGTACAGTGTATTCACTTGATTTGGGCGGGCTGTTAGCTGGCACCAAATATCGTGGTGACTTTGAAAAACGCTTAAAAGCGATTTTGAAAGAGCTTGGCAAAGACAAACACGCAATTCTATTCATTGATGAAATTCATACCATCATTGGTGCCGGTGCGGCGTCAGGCGGGGTAATGGATGCGTCTAACTTGCTTAAGCCTAAGCTATCTAGCGGTGAACTTCGCTGCATTGGTTCGACTACTTATCAAGAGTACCAGGGTATCTTTGAAAAAGATCGCGCTCTTGCTCGTCGCTTCCAAAAAGTAGATGTGACTGAGCCAAGTGTGAGCGATACGACCAAGATACTACTTGGGCTTAAGAGTCGGTATGAAGAGCACCACAATGTGCGCTTTACTCAAAAAGCGATTCAGGCGGCTGCTGAACTGTCAGCTAAATACATTAATGAGCGACATCTTCCAGATAAAGCTATTGATGTTATGGACGAAGCCGGCGCGAGCCAGCGTCTATTGCCACCGTCAAAACGCAAGAAGACAATCAATGTAGGCGATATTGAGCAAATTATTGCAAAAATGGCGCGTATCCCTGAGAAATCTGTATCGGCTTCTGACAAAGAAGTGCTTAAGAACCTAGGCCGCAACCTTAAGATGGTTGTGTTCGGTCAGGATAAAGCCATAGAGACGCTAAATGACGCTATTTTGTTATCGCGCTCAGGTTTAGGCAATGAAGCAAAACCTATTGGTAGTTTCCTGTTCGCTGGCCCTACCGGGGTGGGTAAGACAGAGGTAACACAACAACTGGCGAAAACCATGGGCGTTGAGCTAGTGCGATTTGACATGTCTGAGTACATGGAGCGCCATGCAGTAAGTCGTCTTATTGGTGCTCCTCCAGGCTACGTAGGTTTTGATCAAGGTGGTTTGTTAACAGACGCGGTAATTAAAAATCCGTACTCGGTAGTGCTTCTAGATGAGATTGAGAAGGCGCATAGCGACATATACAACATCCTTCTACAAGTTATGGATCACGGCACGTTGACCGATAACAACGGCCGTAAAGTAGACTTCAGAAATGTCGTGTTGGTTATGACTACCAACGCAGGTGTGCAGGAAACGGTGCGTAAGTCTATTGGCTTTAAACAGCAAGACCACAGCCACGATGCAATGTCTGAAATCAACAAGGTGTTTACCCCTGAGTTTAGAAACCGTCTTGATGGTATTATTTGGTTTAATCACCTTGACCCAGAGATCATCCTACAAGTGGTTGATAAGTTTATTATCGAGCTTCAGGCACAGCTTGACGTTAAAGGGGTGTCGCTAGAGGTAACCAGTGCTGCACGTGCTTACATGGCTGAGAAGGGCTATGACAAAGCGATGGGCGCACGTCCTATGGCTCGGGTAATTAAAGACGACCTTAAGAAAGAGCTGGCGAATGAATTATTGTTCGGTGAGCTATCTAAAGGCGGAAATGTGAAAGTAGATTGTGTTGATGACAAGCTTACCTTCGAATACTCAGGCGTTGATGCTAAGTCTGAAGAAGTAGAACCAAGCTAGAACAGCATATTCATACTGAACAGTGACCGAACGTAGCGTTAGGCAATACAACTGACGTTGTTTATCTTAGCGCTACTGTTTCTTTTTGAAACTGTAACCACTAGATACGAAAAAGCCCGATATTCATCGGGCTTTTTTTATGCGTTACCGCTTAAATGGCTCATTATCTTGCGCGATAAATGATACGACCTTTGGTCAAATCATAAGGAGTCATCTCAACAGTGACCTTATCGCCAGTAAGAATACGGATATAGTTCTTACGCATTTTACCAGAGATGTGTGCAGTCACAACGTGACCGTTTTCTAGTTCAACGCGGAACATAGTGTTAGGTAGTGTGTCCAACACAGTACCTTCCATTTCAATACAATCTTCTTTTGCCATGTAAAGCAGTTACCTCAGTAATTCAAAATTTTTGCCGCGCAGACCTTACCCAATCTTGGGTTCGGTGTAAAGCAATTAAGTGTCTATTTTACTATTTTTGCTAAATAGATGCCATTCATTGTCACTAAACTGCTCAAAAGGCAAAAATTTATGTTTGTAAGACATTTTTTTACAGCCATCTACGTAGTACCCCAGATAGACGTATCGATGGCCTAAAACCTTAGCTTGCTCGATCTGCATCAATATCATCCAGGTTCCCAGAGAGGCTGAACTATAGTCGGGGTCAAAAAACGTGTAAAGCGCAGACAGCGCCCCCATGTGTTGGTTGGCATCGACGATATCAGTGACGGCTACAGCAATAAGCTTGTCGCCATCATAGGCCTCTAAATAATGTGTTGTCATCCACTCACACAAAACGAAATTATCAAACTGTGTTTTAGATGGCGGATACATACTGCCGTCTGCATGGCGCTCTGTAATATAGCGTTCATATAGGGGGTAGTAAGTTGATTTGGTTTTATCAACGAGTTTTACACTAAACCCGTTATTATTTTTAAGAAGCCGCTTCTGGCTGCGAGAAGGCGCGAAATCATGAACAGGTATTCGCACTGATTTACACGCTTGGCAGGCAGGGCAGTGGGGGCGATAAATTTGCTCGCCACTTCGACGAAAGCCCGCTTGTATCAGTTGTGAATATCGCCACGCCTGAAAATCGTTATTTTCGGCGTACACTAACAACTGCTCTTGCTCATCAGGCAAATAGCTACATGAAAATGATTGTGTTATACCAAACTTCACGGAGTAATCACTCTTGGCTTCCAACGATTAAGATAGTCTTCAGACAGCCTACCGTCTTCAGTTAAAGTGTGGTTGCTATTTTCCAGTTTTTCAATGAAATTTTCGCGAGGCAACACGGTAGCGCCCAGTGATGACAAGTGATCAGTAGGAAGCTGGCAATCGATAAACGCCATGTTTTGCGATTTCATATGTTCGACCAACGCCAACATGGCAAGCTTAGATGTATTGCTTTCAATATGGAACATAGACTCGCCGCAATATACTTTCCCAATTCCCACGCCATACAGCCCGCCAACTAGCGAATCTCCATTCCATACTTCTACCGAGTGGGCTAAACCCAAACCATTAAGCTGCCGATAGGCGCCAATCATGTCGTCGGTAATCCAGGTTTCGCTGTTCAATTCACCCGTATTAGGGTTCTTACGAGGTGTTGATGAACACGCTTCTATCACACGGTCGAACGCATGATTCAGGGTAACTTGATACTTCCTCTTACGAGCGAGTTTCTGAAGGCTTTTCGATGCAACAAAATTGTCGAGTTCGATAATGGCTCTTGGGTCAGGTGACCACCATAACAAAGGTTCGTCGTCGCTAAACCAAGGAAATATTCCTTGCGAATACGCTGAAAATAAACGGGCTGGGCTGAGATCACCACCAAACGCTAACAGGCCGTTAGGATCTTGCAATGCGGTATCAACAGAAGGGAAGGGAGCGCCTTCTTCTATATAGTGTAACGCTATCATAATTCAGCCAGAAAAAAGCCCCACAGGAATGTAGGGCTTGGGTATAGAGTATTAACCTTGCTCAGGCATGGTACCGTCTAGGTACTTTTCGGCGTCTAACGCAGCCATACAGCCTGTTCCGGCTGATGTAATAGCTTGACGATAAATGTGGTCGCTCACGTCACCCGCGGCAAATACACCTTCAACGCTAGTTTGAGTTGCGTTTCCGTTAGTTCCACTATTCACTACGATATAGCCATCTTTCATTTCTAGTTGGCCATCAAAGATATCAGTGTTTGGCTTGTGGCCGATAGCCACGAAAAGACCCATAACATCAATCTCTTCTGTTGCCTCACTGTTGGTATCTTTGATACGAACTTTGGTTACGCCCATCTCATCACCAAGCACTTCATCAAGGGTACGATTTAGGTGAAGGACCACGTTGCCATTCTCAGCTTTTTCGCGAAGACGCTTCTCTAGAATTTTTTCGCTTCTAAAGCTGTCTCTTCTATGAATAACGTGTACTTCTGAAGCAATGTTCGAAAGGTATAGTGCTTCTTCAACAGCCGTGTTACCACCACCGATAACCGCTACTTTTTGGTTGCGGTAGAAGAAACCGTCACAGGTTGCACAGGCAGATACACCTTTACCCATAAAGGCTTGTTCTGACTCTAGGCCTAAGTATTTAGCAGAGGCACCTGTTGCAATAATTAATGCGTCACAGGTATACGTACCGCTGTCACCGTAAAGAGTGAAAGGGCGCTTTGAAAAGTCAGTTTTGTTGATATGGTCGAAAATAATTTCGGTATCAAACTTTTCTGCATGCTTTTGCATACGAACCATTAGGTCAGGACCTGTAAGTCCTTCTGGATCGCCCGGCCAGTTTTCAACTTCAGTGGTGGTAGTAAGCTGTCCGCCTTGTTGAATACCAGTTAACAATACAGGTTCAAGGTTTGCACGTGCAGCGTAAACCGCCGCTGAATAACCCGCAGGGCCTGAACCTAAGATAAGTAGACGGACGTGTCTGCTTTCTGCCATTTTCCTCTCCAAATAATTCACCCGTTATGGGTTACTTATAAAATTCTCTTAGAAAGCTAGGTAGGGGCGAAAATTCGTAAATCAAGCTCAATACCCAGTTACTTTTATTATAGTAATCTGCCAGCGCATTATCTGCAGGTCGTGAGTTAGTTGTGTCAACAAAAGTAACAACTAAGCCATACAAGACTATGTTCAGGCTAAAGCGCTATATGATGCCTTCAAGTGCTAAAAATGTCACTTAAAGATAAGTTCAATTTATACCTTTTAATTATTACGATGCTTTTAACTTTGTAGTACCTTTAAAGCATAACCACTGAAATCAATGTGCCGAACGCATCTAAAAAGTAAGCCAGAGCGTAAATAGTCACAGTGGGTTCGCTGAAGCGCTTTACAGCGCCTTAGACAAAACTTAATTACCCAAATCGTTATCTTATTTGATAAAATGTTTTGTGTCGTAGATACCTTGTAGAAGGTGCTGCGTTTAGCGCAAAAATAACGAGTGAAAATCACGCAACTAAATTGTAATAGATAAAAAGCAGTTTACAATTTAACTATACCTATCTGAGAACGAAGAGGTGAACCATGTCTCAATCAGTAATGACAATGTTGAAAAACGGTCAGCAGTACATGAAGACATGGCCTGTGAGAAAAGAACTTTATGCTTTTTTCCCAGAATGCAGAGTAGTCGCAGCCACCAAGTTTGCTATTAAAACTATGCCGCCGGTTGCTATGGTGTCGTGTGCGCTTTTGTACCAGAACTTAGGCACAGACTATCTTCCTCAAACTATTACAATAGGCGCTTTTTTTCTAAGCTTACCTATGCAGGGCTTACTATGGTTGGGGCATCGCTCAGATCAGTATCTTCCACCACAGCTAAAAAGCTGGTATCAGGAAATTCATTCTAAAATGCGCACGCAGGGAGTGAATATCAGTAATGCTAAGTCTAAGCCTAAATATAAGGAGCTGGCTCAGCTACTTAAAACGGCCTTTAACGATCTTGATAACGCATTTACCAAACACTGGTTTAATTAAAAGCCATCTGTTGCTTCCAAACTCTCGTAGCCTACTAATAGTAGTCTAGCTACTAGGCGAACTCTCGCCCGAGAAATGAAGTGTTTAGGCGGCTAGTAGCTGTTTAGGCCGCTCGTAGCTACTTATACGGCTCGTAGCTTTTTATACGGCTCGCAGCAAAGCCTGACATTTCCGACATTTGTACTGTCCGCCTTTCAAAATACTATTGTGTCTGCGCGTGGATAGTGCATAGGTGTCGCAGTCACAAACGTATTGGAAGGTTTTTATCACCCTTTTTACATCGAACTGATGGGTGGCTGCAGGTGTACGGTTAAAAACACCATGCATAACCGATTGCCATTCTCTGCCGTGGGGCTGAACCTTTCCAAACAACGTCCATACCAGTAAATGACTAACTTCATGAGGTATCACGTCATTTATAAAGGCGTCGACATTTTCTTTGAAGAGAATAGGGTGAAAGTTCAGGCGGTTTTGCTGTAAAAACGCCGTTCCCGCATTCCTACCTGAACGTCTAAAGGTAACCGTAGGGCGTTCAAACTTTCGGTTAAAGTAACGCTCTGCTTGCTCAAAACAATAAAAAACAGCGTCGGTAATTACGCGACGCTGTTCGTGGTTTAGATCATTTGAAGCGATGTTTCTGCCTCACTTTATATCTTTTCGTATTTAACTGTATTTAACGTTAACTACTCGACATCACAAGGTAAACAAAGCACGTAGGTTCCTTTAGGGTCGTTTAGCTTATTAACTAAACTAAACTCTTTAAGTACGCGCTTAAACTCGTTAACTAATGATGAGTCGGCGTGAGCAAACTGCCACTTTCCTACGAACGTCATGGCTTGACCGAAAAATTCTTTCCAAAAAATTTCCTGTGCGGTTAACGTGCGCTGTACATAGAAGGTGTCATAGTTTTCAAGTTCTGCAATCTCTGCGGCGGCTGCGACAGCGTCATCAAGTGTTCCTAACTGGTCAACTAACCCTAGCTCAATTGCATCTTCACCAATCCAAACGCGACCTTGTGCAACGCTATCCACTTCCTCTACTGACATACCACGAGCGTTAGACACTAGCGATAAGAAGTTACCGTATGTATTTTCAACGTTACGCTGAAGAATTTGACCAAACTCTGGTGCGAGAGGGCGCACAGTAGAAAAACCAGCAAGTTCTGTTGAGCCTACACCGTCACTGTGAATACCCAAATAATCAAGTGAGTTTTCGTATGTCATAAACATACCGAACACGCCAATAGAGCCTGTAATAGTGCTTGGGCTTGCAATAATCTTGTCGGTGCTTGCTGCTATCCAATAACCACCAGATGCTGCGTAAGTGCTCATAGACGCAATAACAGGCTTACCTGCTTGTTGAAGCTGTAGAACTTCCTGGCGAATGATTTCAGAGGCAAACGCACTGCCACCGGGTGAGTCTATTTGAAGGACAACGGCTTTAACGTTGTCATCCAAACGCGCTTTTCTCAATAAACGAGCAGTACTGTCTCCGCCTATAGTGCCAGCTTTTTGATCACCATCTAAAATAGTGCCTTTAGCAACGACGATAGCCACTTTATCCATGTCTGACTCAATGACAGGCATAGGTGGGTTAACGACTTTGAGGTAAGAGTTAAATGTAGTGAGGTTTACACCGTGTTTGTTATCACCTTCACCCACTAATTCGGTTAACTCTACTCTCACTTCTTCGCGAGTTTTCAACCCATCAACCCAGTCGTTTTCAAGCGCGTACTGGGCGAAGTCACCACCGGCCGCTTCAAATTTTGCTAATAGGCCTTGAAGTGTTTCATCGAAATTTGCTTCATCAATACCGCGAGCAGCCGCAACGTCAGCTTTATATTGTGCCCAATAGCCGTCTAACCATTGCTTCTCTGCTTCTTTAGCTTCCTCAGACATATCATTTCGCATGATAGGTTCGACGGCAGATTTATACGTTCCTACACGGAAGATATGGGTAGTTACTTTTAGCTTCTCAAGCATGTCTTTAAAGTACATGCCGTAACGCCCGTAACCCTCAAACATTAATCCGCCCATTGGGTTTAGGTAGATGTTGTCTGCGTGAGCTGCTAAGTAATATTGATCTTGCGAGAAGTAATCGCCAATGGCGTAAACAGGTTTTCCTGATTCTTTAAATGCATCGATAGCGTTTGCGACAGTGCGCAGTTTATCTAAACCGCCTCCGGTTAACCCATGAAGGTCAAGCACTAGGGCTTTTATGCGTCGGTCTTTCTTGGCATTCTCTAAAACCTTCATAACATCGCGAACGAGTACTTCAGGGTTTTCGGGCTCGCTACCAAGGGATTCCTGCAAAAACTGTTCAAATGGGTCGATACTTTCCTTTTCAATAACGAGTTTACCGTTCAAGGTAAGAAACAACGCGCTATCTTTATTTACTGATAACGGCTCATCGCCCTGACCGGCAATGGCGATAATCAATCCAACAAAAATAACAATGAATATCACATTAAAGAAAAGTTTGCGGGTGAAGTTAAGCACCGTCCACAAGCCAATAAACAAGGATTTAGTCCAATTTCCTTTGGCTGCCATTTTTATCACTACCTTTTTTGAATTAACTAATCAGAGCAAGATGAAGCAGGTGTATCAAGCCCAATGTACTGCATCCTATTATGTTACCTAAATCGAGTAAGATCGCGAACTTAATTGTAATTTTTTGTAAGTACGTTTTGGCTTGAGTATATCTAGGTAGAAACTCACTTTAAAAGCTGCATGCCATCAGCTAGTGTTTATCGATGTGTTGCATCTTGGTCTAGCCACTTGCTAATTAACTTAGCTATGCGCTTGTGATCCTCTTCGCTCATTATCATAAGAAGCTTTCCGTTTCGCGCTTTGTAGTTTGTTTTTTCTTGGCCTTTTCGCATTATTCGAGAGAAGGGGGATGCCTTATTCTTGTGAGGTGAAATTTTTTTCATAAAGCGCCGTTCTTATTTTCTAAGCACACCGGATAGGTAAAACAATGATACACCTCTATCGACAATTTGTTACACGGCTTCAATTAGCCGACGGCATCCCATTACTTTTATTGCGCCTATACTTAGCCCCTGTGATGATACAGGCAGGATGGAACAAAGCATCCAGTTTCGACAGTATAGTCGATTGGTTCGGAAACGACGATTACGGCCTTGGATTACCCATGCCGCTGGTCATGGCATTTCTGGCTACAGCCGCTGAGCTAGTAGGTGGCATTTTGTTGTTGTTTGGCGCGTTAACAAGGTTGGTCAGTATACCCCTTATGATAACAATGGTCGTCGCCATGGTAAGTGTACATGCTGAAAACGGCTGGTTAGCCATAGCTGATGCATCTTCGTGGTTAGCAGACGGTACTATTTTATTAAATGAGAGCATTATGGCTGCACCGGAAAAGCTCTCGGCCGCTAAGTCGTTGCTACAAGAGCACGGTCACTATGACTGGCTAACCTCAAGCGGCAACTTTGTTGTACTTAATAACGGTATCGAGTTCGCGGCGACCTATTTTGTTATGTTGTTAGTCTTGTTCATTTATGGAGGCGGTCGTTTTTTGAGTGTGGATTACTATTTAGGAACAATATTTAGTCGCAAAATGGATTAGCTTAACGGCTATTTACTCTCAAGACATTCACATTAAAAGGCCGGAATTTTCTGGTCTTTTTTGTTTATCAGCCGTAGGATCTACCACATACTACAGGTGTGCTTTTTAACCCAGCCATACCATTTTAAATACGCGCTAGCATATGGGCCAACAACCATATGAGCCAACAACCATATGAGTGAAAAGTAGGGACGTAAATGGACGCATTAACATTATTACTCAATAGAAGTTCTCAGCCTCGATTAGAAGCACCGGCGCCAAGTGGTGATGCCTTGGAAAACATCATGCAAGCAGCCCTTCGAGCGCCAGATCACGCTTGCCTTACACCGTGGCGTTTTATTGTATGTACCGGGAAAGGGCTCGATAAGCTGGGTGCACTTTACGAACAGTCTGCAATAGAAAACGAGAAGTCGCAGAAGGAAATTGAGCGTGCAGTTCAACTCCCTAAACGCGCGCCTATGATAATTGTTGCTATTGCCAAACACAAAGAACACGAAAAAGTCCCCCGCGTTGAACAAATTGCCTCTGCTAGCTGTGGTGTTATGGCCATGCAAATGGCTGCAGTTGCACAAGGGTTTAATGGAATGTGGCGTACTGGTGGCTATGCGCACTGTGAAACAGTGAGAAACGGGCTGGGTTTGAGCGAAGACGATGAACTAGTGGGGTTCTTATATCTCGGAACGCCGGCGTTTGAACCCGCACCTAAGCCGCAAAGAAATAGTGAAGACTACTTTGAATATTGGCAGTAAGTGTTAGTTTTCTCGTTAAGTCATCACAATAAACGACATTCATAGCGAGCTGTTTTCAATACAGGTCTGTTGTTGCTAATCCCAAACAACAGACCTGGCAGACGTTTTAAAACGATAGATCTACCTTGTAGCCCGCGAACTTTCTTATATTGATAACGCGGTCACCGTCTAGCATCCAATACTGACCTTTAACCCCCTGCAACACGCCGCTGAATGACGGGTCTTTATCAAGGTTCAAAGATTTTATCTTTATTGGGTATTCTTCAACAGGATAGTGAATATCGTGTATCGGCGTAGACACTTCTGAAATGGCTTGAAGCCCTTTCTCTTGTTTTAGCGCCTCTAAATCATTTTCAATTTTGCTCATCAGTTCTGATTTAACCTGCTCTAAGTCGACCTCATCGGGCTTTCCTTTAAGCATAGTGCGCCAATTGGTTTTGTCGGCAATATGGTCTTTGCATAAGGTTTCAACTAAACCGCTGGTAAGCCTGTCAGGCACGCGCAACATAACAGTAGCCTGGGTTGCACCTTGGTCCATCCAGCGTGTAGATACGCCGTCTGTGACTTGACGGGTAATACCTACTTTTACGGTGCCGGTATTTGCTAAATAAACAAAATGTTCGCTAAAGCAATGTTCTTCGCCCCATTGAGGCTCTCTACACGTACCTTCGTGGTAGTGGCACTTTTCTGGTTTAATAATACAACTGTCGCATTGAGCAAGTGAAATTAGGCAGGGGTAGCAATACCCCTGGTTAAAACTCTTCTTAGTTTTACGATTACAATGAACACAGTTAATCTCACCAGAAAAAGTAACGGACACCTCTTTACCGATAAGTTCGTTGATATCCAGTAATGCATCGCCAATGGGCAGTGTATAGTTAACTTTGTTATTTTCGTCAGCAGAGGTACGCATCTTTTTCAGCATACCTGAATAGTTTGTTGTCACTTTTTAAACCTTCATTCTTTGAAATCTTTCTTACTTAGCATTATTGCTACGTTTTAAATAAAGCCTTCAGCATTAATCTTTTATGGAAGCTTAGTCGCTTAATTCGCCACGCAGATTTTGCGTTAGCAACTTACAGACATCTTCAAAAGGAAGCCCTTTACTTAATAAATAGTGCAGTTTGGCAAGAGCGGCCTCAGGGGTCATATCGCTACCGGACAAAACGCCTACTTCCTGCAAACCGTGTCCTGTAGCATAACCACCCATATTCACGCGACCACGCATACATTGGGTGCAATTTAAAACTGGTATTTCACGGGATTTAGCGTATTTAAGCTGCGCAATAAGCTCTGGGTTCTGGGGGGCATTCCCCACGCCGTAGCTAAGTAAGATTAGCGCATTTACAGGCTGCTGCAGGGTGTTTTTAATTACCTCTGGTGCAATGCCCGGGTATAAACTCACCATGCCGATAGGCTGTGCCGACACGTTAGATACGGTTAAGTTGTTTGTGGGCGTTTTTGCGAGTTCTCCCGCTTTAACGCGGATATTAATGCCAGCCTCTAATAGAGGAGGGAAGTTAGGCGAGTCGAATGCGCTAAATCCGTCTGCATCCACTTTACGGCTTCGGTTACCACGTAAAAGTCGGTTATTAAAGAAAAGCCCGACCTCAGCGATAGGAAAATTCGCGGCTACAAATAACGCATTGAGTAGGTTAACTTGGCCGTCTGAACGAAGTTCAGCTAAAGGGATTTGTGACCCAGTTACTATTACTGGCTTAGACAAGTCCTCTAGCATGAAACTTAACGCTGAGGCGGTGTAAGCCATTGTGTCAGTGCCATGCAATATAATGAAGCCGTCATACTTGTCATAGTTATCGGCGATATCATCGGCAATACGCTGCCAATCCGTAGGATCCATATCTGAAGAATCAATAAGGTTATCGTATTCATGGAGCGTAAAAAGGGGCATTTCAGAGCGATGAAACTCTGGCATATTTTTAAGCGTGTCCGATAAGAAGCCGGCGGCTGGGACGTAGCCCTGTTTAGATGGCTTCATACCAATTGTTCCGCCTGTATAGGCGATATAAATATGTTTGCGCATGAAAATGCTCTTACCCTTCAAAGCCCTTAAAAAAGGGACTGCGTATTTTGAGGGCATTCTAACAAGACCTACGGGTTTGTCACCCAGAAATAGGGGCATAAAAAAAGCGGTGAAGACCACCGCTTTATGTCGCATTTTTTAGTTTGCCTTTTTTCGTTACGAAGTAACGTAAATGAGCTAGTTATGAATTAGCCACAACTGTTTAACTAAGTCTTATTTAACTTAATTTTACTTAACTTCTTTGCCCGCTGCTTGTTGGTCGGCGTGGTAGCTAGAGCGAACCATAGGGCCACATGCTGCGTGGGTGAAGCCAATCTCTTTAGCATAGTCACCTAAAGCATCGAACTCTTTCGGGTGAACATAACGTTTAACCGGGTAGTGGTGACGGCTTGGCTGAAGGTATTGACCTAAAGTAAGCATATCTACATCGTGAGCACGTAAATCGTCAAGTACGCCTTGGATCTCTTCGTTTTCTTCACCCATACCCATCATCAGACCTGACTTTGTCATAACGTCTGGATGTTGTGCTTTAAATTTCTTCAGCAAATCTAACGACCACTGATAGTTTGCACCTGGGCGGCACTCGCGGTACAAGCGTGGAATGGTTTCAAGGTTGTGGTTGAATACGTCCGGTACGCCATTTTTGAAAATCTCAAGCGCGCGATCCATACGTCCACGGAAATCGGGTACTAGTACTTCGATTGTTGTCGTTGGACTGTGTTCGCGAATGGCGTTAATACAATCTACGAAGTGCTGAGCTCCGCCATCGCGAAGGTCATCGCGGTCTACAGAAGTAATAACCACATAACGCAGGTTCATTTCTGCGATAGTTTTAGCTAGCTTTTCAGGTTCTTCTGCACTTGGAGGAAGAGGTTTACCATGAGCTACATCACAGAAAGGGCAGCGACGGGTGCAAATGTCACCCAAAATCATAAAGGTGGCAGTACCGTGATTAAAACATTCCGCTAGGTTAGGGCAGCTTGCTTCTTCACACACAGAGTGAAGATTGTTTTTGCGCAGCGTTTTCTTGATGTGGTCAATTTTCTCGGTAGTACGAGGAAGTTTGATTTTGATCCACTCAGGCTTACGCAGCATTTCTTCCTTTTCTGTAGGAATAATGGTGACGGGTATGTGTTTTACTTTTTCATCATCGCGAAGTTTTACCCCCGCTTGAGGTCGTGCGTTACTCATCAAAACCTTCTTTATATGTTGGCTGTGTAAGGGAAAGCGCTTCTAGCAACAGGTGCGTTAATTCCTTACCAGCGGTTTCAAGTGTCGTTGGACCATTAAGGCGCGCGGTATCGATCATTTCCATACCGGCGTAACCACATGGGTTGATACGCTGAAACGGTGATAGGTCCATATTAACATTTAAAGCCAAGCCGTGAAACGAGCAGCCATTACGTATTCTTAAACCTAGCGAACAGACTTTCTTCTCGTCGACGTATACCCCAGGCGCGTCGGGCTTTGGATAGGCCTTGACGTCATACTTGGCAAGTAGTCCGACCACTGCTTCTTCCATTGCAGTGACCAAATGACGTACGCCTAGCTTGCGGCGCTTTATGTTAAGCATCAAATAAATGACTTGCTGGCCTGGGCCATGGTAGGTAACTTGACCGCCACGGTCGACCTGAACCACGGGTATATCGCCAGGCATCAGTATGTGTTCGGCTTTACCCGCTTGCCCTTGAGTAAATACCGCATCGTGTTCCACAAGCCATATTTCATCTGGCGTATTCTGGTCGCGCTCATCGGTAAAGCGTTTCATCGCTTCAAAGATTGGCGCGTAAGGCTGACGACCTAGTTGACGTACAATAACGCCATCTACGGTAGCCGATGTCGACTGCTCATTCACTTAAAGTACAACCCTTACAAGCTCTAGCTTAGCTAATTCAGTGTAAATGGTTTCCATATGCTCTTTACTGGTAACGCGCACACTAACAGACACCGAGTGGTAAGTACCTTTACTACTTGGTTTCACCGTAGGTGAATAGTCGCCAGGTGCATGCTGTTGAAGACATCCTACTACCTGTTCTGGTAGGTCTTCGTGGGCGACGCCCATTACTTTAAAGGTTTGGTTTGTTGGAAAATCTAGTAGTTCGTCGAAACGGGTATCCATGCGATATCCTTGGTACTTAAAATATCATATAAAAAAACGGCCAGATTGTAACAAATCTGGCCGCTTCACAACTAGCTTTTTAACGTTTTCAGTATAGTAACTTACTCGTCGTCAAAACCTAGCTGAAGCATAATGTAGTCTTTAGCGCGGTTAAAGAAGCTGCCTTCTTTTACTTCTTGAAGTGTTACCAAAGGGTAACTCGCTACATCTTCACCATCTAGCTGTAGGTAAAGTTTCCCAACAACTTGGCCTTTTGCAAGAGGCGCTTCTAGCTTGTCGTCAAGCTCAAAGTTAGCTTCTAAGTTTGCCGCCTGACCGCGCGGAATAGTAATGGGGGTAGATTGGTTAATTCCAAGGTCTACGGTTTCTCTATCACCCATGTAGATACGATGCGCTACAAAACTATGGCCAGCTTCATATGGCGTAAGTGTTTCGTAAAAACGGAAGCCGTATTTAAGCAGCTTCTTGTTTTCAACTTTACGCGCGCGTTCGCTGTCTGTACCCATAACTACTGAGATTAGGCGCATTCCGCCTTGTTCCGCCGATGTGATTAGGCTGTAACCCGCGTCTGACGTGTGGCCAGTTTTGATACCGTCAACGTTTAAGCTTTTATCCCACAGTAGGCTGTTGCGGTTGTATTGCTTAATACCGTTATAGGTAAATTCTTTTTCGCTGTAAATTTTGTACATTTCTGGTGTCTCAGCAATTAGCGCGCGAGACAAAACAGCCATGTCACGTGGTGTAGTGTAGTGGTCGGGGTCGTGCAAGCCGTGTGCGTTTACCCAGTGAGAACTTGTCATACCAAGTGATGCTGAGTGAGCGTTCATCATGCTAGCAAACGCAGATTCAGAGCCTGCAACGTGTTCGGCCATTGCAACACAGGCATCGTTTCCTGACTGTACAACGATACCGCGCAGCAAGTCGCGTACAGAAACTTGTGTACCTACTTCGATGAACATTTTTGAAGAATCTGGGAATTTCTTCGCCCATGCATTCTCAGAAATGGTGACTTCATCGTCAAGACTAATGTTGCCTGCTTGAAGTTCTTTACCAATAACATAAATAGTCATGATTTTGGTTAAACTTGCTGGTGCAAGCTGCATGTCTGCGTTTTTTGATGCAATAACATTACCGGTTTCATAGTCGGTAAGTAAAAAACCTTCTGCAGCTACAGTTGGGGCAGGCGGTGTGACTACTGCTGCGTTTGCTGTATGCAGTAATGTCCCCATCACCAAAAAGGCAAATGAAAGTAATGACGGTTTAGCGCGTTGAATTATTCTGAGCATGGTTCTAATTTCTTTGACCGTTTGTCCGTGTGAGTTAAAGCTTACCTTGTTGATGCGATGACCGCGAAGCGAAGACCGCAAAACAGGGCTACCCAATTTTAGCTTTTATCCAGTTCGTAACCGAACCCTAATTATTCACCCACTTATTTGTGGGGGCAAACAGAGATCTTAACGAAAGGCTGCTTATAAGACTAGGTTTTATCAAAAAAGTTTACGTGATAGTAGGGATAAGGCGAAGAAACCGTGATATTGCCTGTTGAATGACACAAAGCTGCCATATTGTTGTTGATTTTATAAACGGGCATACATTGGCGAGATAACAAGTTCTTATTTATTTTTGGGTGTTGGCAACCTTTAGTGGGTATGAACAACACTGTACAAGAAGACTGGCTACTGATAACCCGTTTACAGTTTATAGCGTTTGTGTAATTGCGTAAGCGTTAGGGTAACCGTTTTGCTTTAACTGCTCGAGCACCTCTGCCACGACAGCTTCGTCGTGAATAGGCCCAAGCTGGAGCTTGTAAATGTTATCAGCCACCGGCAAATGAGCAGGGATTTGGTACAAGGCCGACAGTACGTTGGAAATGGATTTTGCCTTTTCAGCATTTGAGAGCGCGGCAACTTGTATGTAAACAGCTTCGGCCACTGTATTGCTGCTTGGTATACTTGCTTTTTTATCAGATGACGCTGGGGCAAGCGGTGGTGTAGGCAACGTACTGGCTACCTCTGAAGGAGGAGTTACAGCTATGCCTAAGTACTCATCGTAGGTAACCGTTGGGTTATTGCCTACCGTGACATTGTTTTGTTCATCAAAATGGATAACTTCCAATTTAACTTTTGCCGTACCTTTACTGTGATAGCCAAGCTTCACTGCGGCGGCGTAAGATAAGTCTATGATCCTGTTATCGTGAAACGGACCGCGGTCGTTAACGCGAACTATGGCTTGCTTGTTGTTTTCCAAATTAGTTACGCGTACATAAGAGGGAAGCGGCAGTGTTTTATGAGCTGCGCTCATAGCAAACATGTTATAGGTTTCACCGTTTGAGGTTAAATGACCATGAAACTTTTGACCGTACCAACTCGCATAGCCCACCTCTTCATAGCCTTTACCATTATTCATTGGCGTATAGTGTTTACCAAGTACCTTGTAGGGCCTGCTATTGAACATGCGATAGGCTTCGTACTTTGGTACCGCGTCTAATGTCTCAGGCTTTTTTGCAACGTATTTTGGTGCAGAGTCTTGCTTTTGAGTGTAGCGGCTAGATTGTGAAGGCGCGCTTTGACACCCCACTAATACAATGGCGGTAAGTACAGCCGCGCCGCAACGCATAAAGTGTTGACGCACGAAATCTGCGTTTCGTAAGTTTGCTTGAAATGCGCTTACATTAACTAAATCAAGTACCGAAAAAAGGCGCTGTAACATACAAGTTATCTAGACATTAAACGTTTTTGAGTAGCAATGGCCATAAGAATGCCAAAACCTGCCATCAAAGTCACCATAGATGTTCCACCAAAACTCACCAAGGGGAGGGGCACGCCTACCACAGGGAGTAATCCGGAAACCATGCCCATGTTTACAAACACGTAAACGAAAAAGGTAAGGGTGATACTACCGCCGAGTAGTTTCGAATAAGCATCTTGAGCGCGACTGGAGATGATCAGACCGCGCATAATAATAAAAATGTAAATTGCCATTAAGCACATGACACCGGTAAGACCAAATTCTTCGCTAAATACAGAAAAAATAAAGTCGGTATGGCGTTCTGGCAAAAACTCTAGTTGCGATTGGGTGCCCTGCAGCCAGCCTTTTCCATCAACGCCGCCTGAACCAATGGCAATTTTAGATTGAATAATGTGGTAGCCAGAGCCGAGAGGGTCGCTTTCTGGGTTCAAAAAGGTGAGAACCCGTTGCTTTTGATAGTCTTTCATTAAGAAAAACCACATAACAGGCGCAAATGCACCGATAAGCCCGCCGACTATTGATATAAGACGCCAACTCATACCTGCTAGAAATATGGCAAAGATGCCTGAACTCGCAATTAGCAGTGAAGTTCCTAAATCGGGTTGCTTAGCAATTAGGATGGTGGGCACAACCACTAGGCCAAAACCAACAATGATATGTGTGGTGCGAGGCGGCATAGTAAATTTACTAATATACCACGCCACCATCATAGGTACGGCAAGCTTCATTAATTCAGAGGGCTGAAAACGAATAAAGCCTAAATCGAGCCAGCGCTGTGCACCTTTACCCATGTCGCCAAACAGCAATACGGCTATAAGCATTAATAAACCAGCAGCATAGGCATAGGTTGAGAAAAACCTAAACACGCCTAAAGGGGCTTGGGCTAGGCCGAACATGACGATAAAACTAAAACCCAGTCTGATAAACTGACGCTCCATTTGCTCCATATCTTGTCCAGATGCAGAATAGAGTGTAAATAATCCAACGCAGCTTAACACTAGTAGACCAACGAGCAGCCAGCCATCAATATGAATGCGCTGAAGAAAACTTATTTTATTAGGGTTAATGGTGGTTCGTTTCACTGGTTTGTCCCTAATTTTTTGTCACTGTTTGCCGAGTCAGCTTTTACAGTTTCAAAGACACGATCTCTGAAATAGAAATCCATGATTTGACGTGCGACAGGCGCTGCGTTCTTACTACCACCACCTACGTTTTCAAGTACCACGGTAACCGATATCTCTGGGTCGTCGAAAGGCGCGAATCCTACATACATGGCGTTGTCGCGAAGACGCTCATCTATCTTACTGGCGTCGTACTCTTCACTTTGCCCAACAGTAAATAGTTGTGCTGTTCCTGTTTTACCCGCAGAATCGTATGGCGTATCGGCAAATGCGTGACGCGCTCCGCCCTCTTCGCCGCTTACCACATCACGCATGGCGTTTAACACTACATCCAAATTGTCGCGGTTTTTAATTTCTATAGGCCGAAGCGACTTAAGCGGGATCAAGTCGACAGTGCTATCGGTATTCATATAGCCGCGAATAATTTGAGGAATATAGCGTTCCCCAGCGTTGATAAGCGTGTTGACAGAAGTATTCAACTGTACAGGTGTGGTGGTCCAGTAACTTTGGCCTATACCAACGGGTATAGTGTCGCCAATGTACCAGGGTTGATTAAACCGAGCGCGTTTCCAGCCGCGGCTTGGCATATTCGCGTCTGATTCTTCATAAAGATCGATACCGGTAAAATCGCCAAAGCCGAATTCATACATAGACTCACTAATTTTATCGATCCCTAATTTATAAGCCAATTCGTAATAGTAGGTGTCACAAGATACTTCTATGGCTTTTGATACATCTACTTTGCCGTGACCCCATCGACGCCAATCACGCCACACATGAGACACATTTGGTAATTTATAGCGCCCTGTGTCGTCTATAGTGTAGTCTTTCGTTATAACGCCTTCTTCAAGACCAACCAAACCTAAATGGGGTTTAACGGTAGAGGCAGGGGGATACTGACCTTGAGTAGCACGGTTAATGAGTGGCCTGTCGGCTGAATTTAACAGCGCTGAATAATTTTTACTGCTGATACCGTGCACAAATAAATTGGGGTCGTAACTAGGGTTAGAGTAAAGTGCCAGTACGCCACCTGTTTTAACATCGGTAACCACTACAGCGCCGCGCATGCCTTCTATTATTCGCTGGGCTTCTAACTGAAGCTCTAAATCCAGGTTAAGTACGATGTCTTTGCCCGGTGTTGGTGGCTCAACACTGAGTACACGAATAATTCGGCCTTGGTTGTTTACTTCGACCTGCTGATAACCCACTTTTCCATGAAGCAGCTCTTCGTGGTATTTCTCAATACCTAATTTGCCAATGTCATGAGTTGCCGCGTAATTATCTTCTTGTCCCGCTTCAACAAGCTTTTGCAAGTCGCGTTTATTAATACGTGCCACATAACCGAGGGCGTGAGTGAGGGTTTCTTTGTACGGATAATGTCTAGCTAGACGGGCTTCAATTTGCACGCCGGGAAATTTATGTTTGCTGGCAGAAAAAAGCGCGACTTCCTCTTCGCTTAATTGTGTGCGAAGGGCTACGGGTTTAAATCTTCGCGTTCCTTTAAGCGTGGACTGGAAGCGCTCTAACTCATCACTTGTGATGTCCATTAATTCAGTTAAATCGGCAAGGGTTTGGTCAATATCATCGACCTGTTCGGGAATGACTTCTAGGCTAAAAACTGGGCGGTTTTCAGCTAAAAGTACGCCATTGCGGTCGTAAATAAGTCCACGGTTGGGCGCTACGGGTAAAACTTTTATTCGATTACCATTAGAGCGGGTTTGGTAAGCTTCGAATTGGGTAACCTGCAAAGAATAAAGGTTGTTAAGTACAATGCCCAACATGGCCACAACAATAATAAAAGCAATGGTCGCTCGGCGCGCGAACAAGTTCGCTTCTGCGGAGTGGTCCCGTATTGCTTGACGTTTTCGTTGCATTGACTTCCTTTGCATTAATTAAGCGACCAATTACTCACGGTGATATGGATGATTTTGCGTCACCGACCATGCGCGATATAGGCTTTCTGTAAGAATGATCCTAACAAGAGGATGGGGAAGAGTAAGGGCTGATAAGGACCACTTTTGTTCAGAAGCAGCAATGCACTCAGGCGCCAATCCTTCAGGCCCGCCGATAAGAAGGCTTACATCGCGCCCATCCATTTTCCAATTGTCGAGTTGTTTAGCCAGTGTAGGGGTGTCCCAAGGCTTACCCGTTACTTCTAACGTAACTATGCGGTTTCCCTTGGGAATAGCGGCTAGCATTTGCTCGCCTTCTTTCTCTAAAATGCGCTTTATATCGGCGTTCTTACCCCGTTTACCTGCGGGAATTTCAGTAAATGACACCGGCATATCGCTGGGGAATCGACGAATAAATTCTTCAACGCCTGTGTTAACCCAGCCTGGCATCTTTGTTCCGACCGCCACAATTTGTATACGCACTTAATATACCCTTACCGCAGGAATTAGTTTTTCTTTTATACAATAAAGGCCATACGCTTAAAAGGTATGGCCTTTATCGACCGTGTAGCTATGTATTTTTAGCTGACGTTTAAATTATTGCGCCCACAGTTTTTCTAACTGATAAAAATCACGGGTTTCATCCTGCATTACGTGCAAAATCACATCACCAAAATCCACAAGAACCCATTCACCTGTTTCTTTACCTTCTACACTCCCAGGAGCATGGCCGGCATTTTTTGCTTCAACCATTACGTTTTCAGCAATAGAAGATACGTGGCGTTTAGAGTTACCCGAACAAATGATCATGGTATCTGTAATTGTTGATTTGCCGCGAACGTCTAGTTCGATAACATCACGGCCTTTCATGTCGTCAATTTTATCTTTAACAAACTGTTTGAGCTGTTGACTCTCCAAGAGCTTTCCTCACTTACTTAACTTTTATATAACTGATGTTCGTTTATGTAGGCTAATACGCTTTCTTCTAGCCAAGACTCGGCAGAAGCAGCCTTTAAAGCGTTTGGCGCATTCGCTTCGTCAGACGTGGCAGCATCTGCTAATACGTCACGAATTTCAGTAGATGAAACACTATACAGTGGTGTGTTGGTCAACACTACATGGCCTGAAGACCTCGTGTGAATAACACTTTTATCGTTAGTCACATGACGATCTAACCAAGCTTGTATCGCAGGGGGAGGCGAAAATTCTTCGTCGTCTCTGCGCATAACCACTAAGTGACAGTAATCGAGCAGGTCTTCCCACTCGTACCATTTATCCAGATTATACAGTGAATCTGCGCCGATGAAAAAACAGATTGTATCATTGCTTTTTTCTTTCAACGCTCGCAGTGTTTTTACCGTATAAGAGGGTGACGGAAGCGTCAGTTCAATTAACTCTGGAATAAGTCTGTCATTGTTTTGGGCACAAAGTTCAATCATTCTTACCCGGTGGGTTTCTGAAACGCCTACCGACTTATGGGGGGCTAATTTGCACGGCATTAGATAAACATGTTCAATACCCACTTCATCAGCGGCTTTCAGTGCAGCACCAATATGACCTTTATGTGGTGGGTTAAAAGTACCGCCTAGGATAGCTTTTACATGCGGGTTTGATTGAGAAGAGCGTGATTGACTCACTTGTTTATTTACCTTGTCCTTACCTTATCCATAACCTATTAGGGCTTTTACGCTTGTAACAGCGGGATTTCGCGAAGATCTATGCCCATGAACATCATGCAAAGGTGACACATTTCAACATAGGGCCGGGCAATGACATTTTGTTTAAATGCATGGTCAGCTCGTGTAAGTGCTTTTTGTATATCTTCAAGCTGTGCAAGGCTCAAACGATTCAATGCACTTTGATAAAAGCCTTGCCTATTGCGCCATATACCAAACTTTTGCCACTGTATAGGCGTGCCGCTTTGCTGAGCTAGTTTTAGCTTCCATAGCTGCTCCCATTCACGCACAAGCGCCCAGATAATAATGTTTGGCTCTAGACCTTCGCTTTCTAATCGATAGAGCATTTTGATACAGCGAGTACTGTCACCGCTAAGCATTACGTCAACCAGTTGGAACACGTTAAAACGTGATTGGTCCACCATCGCCTGCTCAATTTGCTCATCTGAGATAGACTGTTGCGGATAGAGCAGAGCGAGTTTGTCAATCTCTTGCTTGGCGGCCAGCATGTTGCCTTCACAAAAATCGGCAATCATTTTGGCGCCTGTCGCGGTCACGGAAAGCTGATGGGCTTTAAGCTGTTGATTCAACCATACGTTTAGCTGCTTGCCTTCCAGTGGATAGCAAAGTACCGATACCCCCAGTTCATCGAGAACCTTAAACCATTTGCCGCGCTGTACGTCTTTGCCTATTTTGGGGCCGTGAACAAGCAACAGAATATCGGGGTTTAAAGACGCCGCCACTTCTTGCAGCATTTTGCTGCCTTCAGTGCCTGGTTTCCCAGTGGGTAGCTCTAATTCAATAAACTGCTGGCTAGAAAAAAGCGACATACTTTGCGTAGCTTCAATTAACTGGTTCCAGTTAAAGCCTGTTTCAGCAACAAGTACAGTGCGTTCTTCAAAACCATTGGCCTTTGCTTTAGTGCGAATTTGTTCAATAACATCAAATTTTTGCTGAGGCTCGTCTCCAAATACCAAATAGCATGGACGTAATGCCTTTGAAATATCTTGGCTAAATTGGTTTGGATAAATTTGCATGAAGAATTCTGATGTCTATTTGTTTTATAGTGACGATACGTTTGGCGCAGCCGCTGCCTGACTAGAAAGGCGCCTAATCATAATATCTGCCGCCTCGTTGCGCATTTCGCTTAACATTAGTTCAAGTTCACGAGACTTTGCCAACACCTGATCTGGGTCGTCTTGATAGTCACGTACCACTTCAAATTGGGCCATTACCGCTTCTTTACCGGGGAATTGAACACGATAACGAACCACGTAAATAAGCTCGTACTCGGCAACTTGCCCTGACGGATAAACAGACAGCAACTGGCGCTCTAATTTCTCTGGTAGCAAGTAAATGTTTACCTGTTGATTAGAGCGGGTTGTTTCATCCACGTTAACACTAGATAAACCATAAACGTTAAGGCGTTTATCGAGCGCACGCGCAAGGGGCGCGTGTGCTCGAGCACTTTCAATGGCAACCGTGTTAATGTCGTCGGGAAGGCTAGGGCTACTTCGCAAATGAAAACCACAGCCTGTAACCCAAACGGTAGCTAACACAGCGACAGCAAATTGTAAGTGCTTTTTCATCACCATCTGACCTAGTTAGCTACAATGTTTACAAGCTTGCCAGGAACAACAATCACTTTGCGAATGGTTTTACCTTCGATAAATTGCTGAACGTTAGGCTGCTCTTTCGCAGATGCTTCAATTGTCTCTTTACTTGCATCAGCAGCAATGGTCATTTTCGCGCGAACCTTACCGTTAACCTGAACAATAATAAGTTTCTCGTCTTCAACCAATGCCGCTTTATCTGCCTGTGGCCATGGCGCTGAATCGATATCTTCACTGTGACCTAGTACTTTCCAAAGCTCGTGAGCGATGTGCGGGGTAATAGGGTTAAGTAGCAACAAGATTGACTCACAAGCTTCGCGCATAATGGCGATGTCCTGAGCGTTTTCTTGTGGCGCTTTTTGAAGATGATTCAGTAGCTCCATTACTGCAGCAACCGCAGTATTGAAAGTTTGGCGACGACCTAAGTCATCAGACACTTTCTCAATCGTTTTGTGTACTTCACGGCGAAGTGCCTGCTGGTCTTTCGACAGTGACTTAACGTCAATAGCTTCTGCCGTGCCTTTTTCCACGTGCTCGGTAACAAGCTTCCAAATACGACGTAGGAAGCGGTTTGCACCTTCAACGCCAGAATCAACCCACTCTAGTGTTTGCTCTGGTGGCGCTGCAAACATAGTGAATAGACGGACTGTATCGGCACCGTATAGGTCGATAACTTCTTGTGGGTCGATACCGTTATTCTTCGACTTAGACATTTTGGTCATGCCGCCGTGAATAACTTCTTCTCCGTCATCGGTTAGCCACGCTTTAACAATGCGGCCTTTGTCATCTTTCTCTGTGCTTACTTCAGTAGGCGAGAACCAAGTTTTCTTACCAGACGCGTCTTCACGGTAGTAAGAGTCGGCTAATACCATGCCCTGACACAGCAAACGCTTAAATGGCTCGTCAGAGTTCACCAAGCCTTCGTCGCGTAGCAATTTGTGGAAGAAGCGCGAATAAAGCAAGTGCAAAATGGCGTGCTCGATACCACCAATATATTGATCTACCGGTAGCCAGTAGTTGGCTGAAGTCGGGTCAAGCATGGCATCGTTATTGGTAGCACTTGCGTAACGTGCGTAATACCAAGATGACTCCATAAAGGTATCAAAGGTGTCAGTTTCACGTAACGCGGCTTCACCATTGTATGTAGTCTTGGCCCACTCAGGGTCAGCTTTAATTGGCGAGGTTACGCCATTCATTTCTACGTCTTCTGGTAGCACAACCGGCAGTTGGTCAGCAGGAACCGGAACCGATTCACCGTTTTCCAAATTAAGCATTGGAATAGGTGCGCCCCAGTAACGCTGTCGGCTTACGCCCCAATCACGTAAACGGTAGTTTACTTTGCGCTTACCACAGCCTTTGTTTTCAAGCTCATCAGCGATACCGTTAAATGCCGCATCGAACTCAAGCCCGTCAAATTTTTCCGAATTAATTAAGCTACCTTTTTCGGTAAACGCAGAAGCTGAAAGGTCGCATTTATCTTCATCATCTGCATTTGGTGCGATAACTTGCTTAATAGGCAAATCGTACTTTGTGGCAAACTCCCAGTCGCGTTGGTCGTGACCTGGTACAGCCATAACTGCTCCTGAACCGTAGTCCATCAACACGAAGTTAGCGACCCAAATTGGAAGCTTTTCACCGGTTAGTGGGTGAATAACCTCAAAACCAGTAGCAAAGCCTTTTTTCTCCATCGTCGCTAATTCAGCTTCTGCAACTTTGGTGTTCTTACACTCTTCAATAAAGGCCGCTAAGTCTGGATTCGACTGCGCGGCAAACTCAGCTAATGGGTGCTGCGCCGCTACTGCTACATAAGTTACGCCGTAGAAGGTATCCGGACGTGTGGTATATACCGTTAAATCGGCAATGTCGTTAACCGCTGACGCTAAATCGAAGGTAATTTCGACGCCTTCAGAGCGGCCAATCCAGTTTGCCTGCATTGCGCGTACTTGGTCTGGCCATTCTTCAAGCTGCTCTAAGTCTTGTAAAAGCTCTTCCGCGTAGTCAGTAATTTTAATAAACCACTGAGGGATCTCTTTTTGCTCAACCAGCGCACCAGAGCGCCATCCGCGACCGTCGATTACCTGCTCGTTGGCCAAAACAGTCTGGTCTACAGGGTCCCAGTTCACAGTAGAGTTCTTCTTGTAAACAAGGCCTTTTTCGTAAAGACGTGTGAAGAACCACTGTTCCCAGCGGTAGTAATCTGATTTACATGTGGTTACTTCGCGATCCCAGTCGTAGCCAAAACCTAGCGAGCGAAGCTGGTTTTTCATGTAATCGATGTTGGAGTATGTCCATTTCGCCGGTGCAGTGTTGTTGTTAATCGCTGCATTTTCTGCCGGTAGACCGAAAGCATCCCAACCCATAGGCTGCAATACATTTTTACCCTGCATGCGCTGGAAACGGCTGATCACGTCACCAATGGTGTAGTTGCGCACGTGGCCCATGTGAAGTCGGCCACTAGGATATGGGAACATAGACAGGCAGTAGAACTTTTCTTTATCTACATCGTCGTTTGCTTTAAAAGATTGGTTATCTTCCCAGTATTGCTGAACACGCTGTTCAATGTCTTTCGGATTGTACTGATTATCGGCCATGAAACTTAGGCTTCCGCATTAAAAAGTTAAAACGTTTATGGGGCGGCACAAGGCGAACGATTTGCAAAAGAATTTGTAACCTCTCCTGCATTCTTGCCATTTAACCGCACGTGGGATTTTCCCACTTTACATACATATAGCCCAATAGAATAACCCAGCGCTAAGCCATGCCTCAATAGCTTAACACTGAACTAGGCAATATTTATTTCTGCTTGCATGAAAAGTGAGCATTAATGCAGCAGTTTAAGCGCGTTAACGAAGATGACTTGCTTAAACTCTCGCGTAAAATTCACATAGCGACCTATTTATGGTCATTTCTATTAACGCTTAGCGCTGTCTTTATCCGATTCGTTAAATTGTTTATTGCTAAAGGCGGTTAATGCATTTAACTGCTGCGCCTGCACTTTATCGACAACTTTAACCAAATTGGCAGCGTCCTCGTTCGATGCTCGTTGTCCGTTGAAGTGAATATTGCCAGAGGCGTGGTAGGTAAGGGTAACTTTTGTTTTTGGTGAGGGCTCGCGCTTTGTATCATCGTTCGATGAGGCGTTTTCTTCTGCGGTGCTGAATTCCCAAGTGAGCGCACCTGATAAGCCCATTTCTTGAAGAGGACCTAATCCGCCGGTCATTACCACTTTTTTGTTAGGCTCAACATAGCTTATTTGCATGTGTGCCGCACTTGCTGTTTGTGTAACTTCGCAGAAACAACCACCGGCTTGTTCATCAATACTAAGCGTACCCTTCCACCAAGTGTGATCTTTCGGCCACCATTTATCCACGTGTTGAATAAAGTGAGAATACACTGTTTCGATAGGGGCCGTACTTTCACTTTCGTTAGTAATAGAAAATCCAGAATTGTCCGCATAGTTTACCTTAGCGAGGCAAAATGGAGAAAATATAGCACCCAGTAGACTCGAAAAGAGCACGGTTTTGCCAGCTTTCGTTATTGTCGTCATTGTTCTAACCTTTGGCTTTTATTATTCGTGTTAGCTGTTTGCTAATCTAAATTTCACTATGTATCGCACTTACTGCCGTTAAAAAGCTACACCTTGTTTCTCTATGTATCAATATGAACAGAAACCTCAGTACCTGTTCGTTATGCATTATTCAATACATAAAGATGCCAAGCTGGTTGTTTGTTGTGCAATTAACAACGTAAAGCTGCCTTATTAGAGTTAACCGTTTGACAGTGCTGTTAATTAGGGTTTCACTTAAGTAAAGAAACAAAAATAGAACAGGCATGTCTGTAGACACTAATATATATGCGTTAAATGTAGACGCGCTATCACCTACCATAAATCGCCGAGCGGTAAACAGTGCCTTAAAAGACGATGAAGCGCTCAACGCGACTTTTATTGGGCAAGAGCGTGCACGGGAAGCGCTCACATTCGGATTAGGTATTAACACCAAAGGTTACAACCTTTACGTAATGGGTGAGCCTGCTACAGGGCGTTTCACTTTAGTAAAAGACTACATTGAACGCCAAGTCGCACAGCTTTGCGCACCCGATGATTGGTGTTATATCAACAACTTTGATGATGAACGCCAGCCTGTAGCGCTAAAATTTCCGCCAGGTGGTGGCAAGACATTTCAAAAAGATATGGCTGCACTTATTGATGATGTGTTGGATTCACTGCCTATTGCATTTGATAACCCTGGTTATCAGCGCCGCCGTACCTCTATCTCCAGAGAGTTTGAACAAAAGTACGACGCTGCTATAGATGCTGTAGAGCGTTACGCACAAGCTAACGACGTTGCCCTTTACGAAGAGGGTGGGTCAATTACGTTTTCACCCATCATCAACGGCAAGCCGATAAGAGATACTGATTTTGCATCGCTCACTGACGAGCAGCGAGAAGGCTTTTACACGCTCATTGATGACTTAGAAAACAGACTGAGTGAAAGTCTGTTGAGTTTACCTACGTGGAAACGGGAAAACTCAGAGCGTCTGCGTGAGCTAGACAAAAAGACCGCAGAGCACGTGATTAAGCCGCTTATCAAAGTGTTTGAACATAAATATGCCTCTGAGTTCGGGGTTATGAAGTATCTAAAACAGCTTAAAACCGCTTTGGTTAACGCTATCTTAGTTATTCATAATGAAGAGCAAAAAGAGGAAAAGAGTGACGATTTTGATAAGAAGATATTTTTAGAAGAGCAGTTTCTTCCTAATGTATTGGTATCAAATAAATTAGACGAAGCGGCACCTGTTATTTACGAGCCGAACCCTACCTATCAAAACCTGTTCGGTAAAATTGAATACACCAACATTCATGGTAGCGTATTTACCAATTACAGAATGATACAGTCAGGTGCGCTGCACCGGGCAAATGGTGGCTACCTTTTATTGGATGTCGACCAACTAATAGAGCAGCCCTTTGTGTGGGATACCCTGAAACTTGCCATTAAGTCCCAGCGCTTGCGCATGGACTTACCGCAGCAAGACGTGGGTATGGTGAATAACATCACGCTAAACCCTCAGCCTATCGACTTAAATGTGAAAATCGTTTTGTTAGGCTCCCGCGATTTGTACTACACCCTGCAAGATTATGATGACGAGTTTGACGAGCTATTCAGAGTGTTAGTGGATTTTGACTTAGAAATTCCCGTTACCAGACAGGCGCTTTTCGACTTTGTAGGCAAGGTGCGCGCGCATCTTAATACACTAGGGCTTGAAGGTATAACGGCTAATGCCATGTGCAGGCTGGTTGAATATTCACTTAGAATGGCGGAACACAAAGAAAAGCTTTCCGCGCATTTTGCTGAAGTTATCGAGCTGGTCAATGAAGCCTACTATTTCTGTAAGAAGTCGAATGCCGACACGCTAGAGCTTGATCATTTAAAAACAGCATTAAGTGCCAAAAAACGACGCACGGGCCGCGTTAGTCAAACGCTTTTAAATGATATTAAAGAAGGGCACGTGCTCATTGCCACTGAAGGCAAAGCGGTAGGAAAAGTAAACGGATTAACCGTATTGGATATTGGTGACACCGCATTTGGTACACCCGCACGCATTACCTCTACTGTATTTGCCGGGGCAAGTGGCGTAGTTGATATCGAGCGTGAAGTAGAGCTTGGACAGCCCATACACTCTAAAGGGGTTATGTTGCTGAACGGCTATTTAGGTAATAAATACGCTCAGCATTTCCCGTTAACGTTATCTGCAAACATCGCGCTGGAACAGTCTTACGGTCATATAGACGGTGACAGTGCATCACTAGGCGAATTGGTTGCGCTTATATCTGCGCTGACTGAAATTCCATGCCTACAAACCTTGGCTATTACAGGTTCAATAAACCAATATGGTGAAGTGCAAGCCGTTGGCGGGGTAAACGAAAAGATAGAAGGCTTTTTTGACTTATGTCAACACCGTGGTCTAACCGGTACTCAGGGCGTGATTATTCCTAAATCGAATGCAATAAACTTGGTGTTAGATGCCACAGTTATCGACGCCGTGAAAAAAGGGCTGTTTCACATTTATACTGTTGAAACCGTGGACGATGCGCTGACTATTTTGATGGAGCAAGAAGCCGGTAAAATTAGTAGTAAAGGGCGCTACCCTAAAAACTCTATTAACTACCATGCGGTAAACCGTTTATACAATATCGCGCTTATTGTTAATGGTGGTGATGGGGAATAGACGAAAAGATAATCTTATTCCTGAAATTGTAATGGTATCTTGGTGTAATATATAAGTAGTAATACATATGCTAGGCAGCATTGGTACTCATAACATTATTACCCGCATCAATGTTAGAACTAATCGTGCTGCCCCTTAAAAAAAATAAGAAGGTAAACCATGCAGCCAAGTTGCAGCGTAGTGGCTAGGAATAACGTCACAACTCATGGTTCAGGAAGTACGGTTATAATGTTAGCCCACGGTTTTGGCTGTGATCAGCAGATGTGGCGCCACCTATTACCCTTCCTTGTAGAAAAGTATAGAGTAGTTCTATTTGACTATGTAGGATGCGGTGCTTCTGATTATTCAGCTTACGATACTAATCGCTATGCGACACTCGATGGATATGCTCAAGATGTCATAGAAATATGTGAGGCGTTAAACCTCCAGGATGTAATCTTCATCGGGCACTCGGTTAGCAGTATGGTTGGCATGCGCGCGGCTATCCAATCACCTCACATTTTTTCTAAGCTTGCCATGGTATGTCCGTCCCCCTGCTTTCTAAATTTCCCCCCTGACTACATGGGAGGCTTCGACAAAGCAGATTTAGAAGAACTATTAAACCTTATGGATAAGAACTATGTGGGGTGGGCAAATTATTTAGCGCCTTTGGTAATGGGGCAAGATAATAACGCAGACTTAATTCAAGAACTTGAAACAAGCTTCTGCTCTACGGATCCTAAATATGCCAAGCCGTTTGCCAAAACTACGTTTTTCTCTGACGACAGAGCACAACTCCCAAAACTAAAGCTTCCTACACTTATTTTACAAAGCAAGCACGATAATTTAGCGTCAACAAACGTGGGGGAATACATGTATAACGCTATTCCGGACGCTAAAATGCATATCGTCGACGCCTATGGACATTGTTTACACATGACTGATCCGGCTACTGTGTTTACCCTATTTGAGGGGTTCGCAGCTTGAAAGAAGCAATAGAGGAAGACTTTCCCTGTTTGTTACTTAAATCGGATTTTGAAACGACAGAAATAAAATGGCTTAATCCTCATGCTAAGTCGTTTCTAGGGTTAGATTGGACTTCTGGGAAGAAAGTAATCGATATAGTCTCTAAGGCGAGTTCGATATTTTATGAAAGTTATATAAAACCAATACTCCTTGCCAATGGTGAATATCTAGAAGTTCAAATCACTTTGCTATCGGGCTCGGGCGCTAGAGTGCCCGCTGTAGCGAATATCACAGTCACAGGTAACATATTGTACTGGGCGATATACGTTGCAAAAGAACGAGATAAGCTTTATCAAGAGTTGTTAGAAGCAAAAGGCCAGCTTGAAAAGAAGACCGAAGAGCTTACGGCCGTAAGCCGTCGAGATACTTTGACTCCACTACTTAATCGTCGCGCGGCAAATGATGATGTGTTAAAAATGATCTCTCAATCCCGTCGCGCCTTTGTCCCTCTATCTTTTCTGCTTTTAGACATCGACTTTTTTAAGAAGATTAACGACGCCTTTGGCCATGAAGAAGGCGATAGAATACTAATAAAATTGTCTCACGTGTTGAAAGCGCATGTGCGTGAGACTGACGTTGTGGCGAGATGGGGCGGCGAAGAGTTTTTAATCGTGCTTTTTAACACGGATATAAAAGATATAAAACCTTTTAGCGAACGGCTGCATAATGGCATAAGCAAAATTAGTTTACCCAGCGGACAGGCCTTAACGGCAAGTATTGGTGCTGCTGTCTTAGAAAAAGATGACCTTGAACAAACGAACCCGATTGCTCACCAATTGCTAAAAGCTGATAAGGCACTTTACGAAGCAAAAGCTAATCAAAGAGCCCATACTCGAATTTATGATAGTGTTCGCGGTATCGTTAAGATCTAATTATAACTCGGTATTTATTGGGGGTGTAGGTATTGACTACCCTAAGCGTTTAATATTCAACGAGGCGTTACCGATTGCCTCGTTGATTAACTTTCTTTAACTACTTAGGCGGCATGCGAAGGCCGCCGTCTAAGCGAATGGTCTCACCATTTAAATAGCTGTTGTTCGCCATGTGGATAACCAGTTTTGCGAATTCCTCGGGCAGCCCTAGACGCTTAGGAAACTGTACGTTGGCAGAAAGGGCGTCTTGCACCTTTTCAGGCATAGCAAGCAGCATAGGCGTGCCCATCACGCCAGGCGCTATAGTGTTAACGCGAATTCCTAGCGGCGCTAAATCGCGAGCCATAGGCAGGGTTAGACCAATAATTCCACCTTTGCTTGCTGCATAAGCAGTTTGACCTATTTGACCTTCGTAACCTGCAACTGAAGCAGTATTGATAATAAGGCCGCGTTCGCCTTCATCGTTAACAGGCGACTGTTTGGCCATAGCTGCTGCAACCAAGCGAGACACATTAAAGCTGCCGACCAAGTTAATATCGATAGTTTTTTGAAAATCGCCGAGTGGGGCAGGGTTGCCTTCTTTATCGAGTAAACGCTTTGCGGGTGCGATACCAGCGCAGTTGACTACCAGTGAAATAGCACCAAACCTGTCAGTGGTAGCATCGATAGCCGCTTGAACAGAGGCCTCATCACGAACATCGGTTTTGGTGAAATGTGTATTGTCACTACCTAATTCTTCAACACGTTGCGCGCCAAGTTCGTCGTTTAGGTCGAAAAGGCTGACGTTGGCACCCGCATCGCGAAGCGCGATAGCAGTGGCGTGACCAAGTCCTGAGCAACCGCCAGTGACAACGGCGGTAAGATTATTTAGCGTCATAGTTTTCCCTTAAACCCTATTTGTTCACTATTATTAACGTGATGTTAACGGGAAGTAAGAAGAAAAACTATGGTGCCGAAAGGGAACGGCACCTTTTATTCAGTTATTTTGCCGCTATTTTGGCAACTGAATTTTACAGTCTTCGCTTTGACGGTAGATAATTAGCGTATGACCAATTACCTGAAGCTTAACTGAGTTGGTTTCACGTACGATGGCATCCATGATAAGCGCTTTTTCTTCGCGATCATCAGTTGGTACCTTAACTTTAATTAATTCATGGTGACTAAGTGCGTTGTCGATTTCTGCAACGACACCTTCTGTCAGGCCGTTCCCGCCTAGCTGCACAACAGGTTTTAACGGGTGTGCAAGACCTTTTAGGAATTGTTTCTGTTTATTTGAAAGTTTCATCTAGTAATATTTCTTACAATTAATCTGTTAGTTTATGCTTGAAATAACGTATTCTAACGCCATCTTCTCTACAATCCTAATGACATTGTACTGGAATGACAAAAAAGAAACACTCCGCCAGCAGTAAACGCTGGTTACAAGAACACGTCAACGACCATTATGTGCAAAAAGCAAATAAGGAAGGTTGGCGCTCGCGAGCTATTTATAAACTGGAAGAAATCCAGAAAAAAGATAAGCTCATAAAGCTAGGAATGACACTTGTAGACCTTGGTGCTGCACCAGGGGGCTGGTCTCAGCTAGCTGCACAGCTTGTTGGCGACAATGGTCAAGTTATCGCGTGCGATATTTTGCCCATGGATCCGATAGTTGGCGTAGACTTTTTACAAGGTGATTTCCGAGAGGACGCGGTTCTCGACGCACTATTGAACAGAATCGGTGGGAACACCGTAGATATTGTGTTGTCTGATATGGCACCGAACCTTGCAGGTAACGCTTCGGTTGACCAATCTCGCTCTATGTACCTTTGCGAACTAGCGCTAGATATGTGTCACCAAGTTTTAAAGCCTGGAGGTTCTTTTGTCATTAAGGTGTTCCAAGGTGAAGGTTTTGTTGAGTTCATGAACGCACTTAAACAATCTTTCACAACCATAAAGACGCGTAAGCCTGACTCGTCCAGATCACGTTCTCGTGAGGTGTATTTGGTGGCTTGTGGGTATAAAGTGTAGTACGCTTTGGGTTAAGCGGTTTTCGTTGCGAGTTGTGCCGTTTATTCAATAAACAACTTGTTGAATATACAAGCAATTCGGGTTTATAGAGGTTAGTAGCATTGAGCGATATGGCAAAAAATTTAATCTTATGGTTAGTCATCGCCGTTGTTTTAATGTCGGTTTTTCAGAGCTTTTCACCGAGTGAATCGTCTCGTTCGCAAACTGACTACACAACGTTTTTGAGAGAAGCAGAACAGGGAAATATTCGTGAAGTTCGCATCAACAATAGTGGCGAAATTCGCGGTACAAAGCGTTCAGGCGAAACTTTCCAAACATTCGTACCTTACTTCGACGACAAGTTAGTATCTGACTTAGTTAAAAACGACGTAAGAGTTTACGGTGAACCACCGGAAGAGCAGTCTCTTCTAACGTCAATTTTCATTTCATGGTTCCCCATGCTATTGCTTATTGGTGTATGGATATTCTTCATGCGTCAAATGCAAGGTGGCGGCGGCCGTGGCGCTATGTCTTTCGGAAAGAGCAAAGCTCGCTTACTTGGTGAAGACCAAATCAAGACGACATTTGCTGACGTAGCAGGCTGTGATGAAGCTAAGGAAGACGTTTCTGAATTAGTCGACTTCCTTCGCGACCCGTCTAAGTTCCAGAAGCTTGGCGGTAAGATCCCGAAGGGTGTGCTAATGGTAGGTCCTCCTGGTACGGGTAAAACGTTGCTTGCGAAAGCTATCGCGGGTGAAGCAAAAGTACCTTTCTTTACTATTTCGGGTTCTGATTTCGTTGAAATGTTCGTAGGTGTTGGTGCATCGCGTGTTCGTGATATGTTCGAACAAGCCAAAAAAGCAGCGCCTTGCATTATTTTCATTGACGAAATTGACGCGGTAGGCCGTCAACGTGGTGCTGGTTTAGGTGGTGGTCACGACGAGCGTGAACAAACGCTTAACCAAATGCTTGTTGAAATGGACGGCTTTGAAGGCCACGAAGGTATCATCGTTATTGCGGCAACTAACCGCCCAGACGTTCTTGACCCTGCGCTACTTCGCCCTGGTCGCTTCGACCGTCAGGTTGTAGTAGGTCTGCCAGATATTCGCGGTCGTGAACAAATTCTTAAGGTTCATATTCGCAAAGTACCTGTTGCTGACAACGTAGAACCTTCTGTTATTGCTCGTGGTACACCAGGTTTCTCAGGTGCCGATTTGGCGAACCTAGTAAATGAAGCTGCATTGTTTGCTGCCCGTGGTAACAAACGTCTGGTTTCAATGGAAGAGTTTGAGAAAGCGAAAGACAAAATCATGATGGGCTCTGAACGTAAGTCTATGGTGATGTCTGAGCCTGAAAAAGAAATGACAGCGTATCACGAAGCAGGTCACGCCATTGTTGGTCGCTTAGTGCCAGAGCACGATCCGGTTTACAAAGTATCGATCATTCCACGCGGTCGCGCGTTGGGTGTGACCATGTACTTGCCTGAACAAGACCGTGTAAGTCATTCTAAACAACACTTAGAAAGCATGATTTCTAGCTTGTTTGGTGGGCGTATTGCTGAAGCCATCATTTACGGCGACGACAAAGTAACAACGGGTGCATCTAACGACATCGAGCGCGCAACTGAAATTGCACGTAAGATGGTGACTCAGTGGGGCTTGTCGAGCAAAATGGGTCCAATGCTTTATGCTGAAGACGAAGGTGAAGTGTTCCTAGGTAAGTCTATGTCTAAGGCAACGAATATGTCTGATGACACAGCACGTGCTATTGATGCCGAAATCAAGTCATTGATTGACAGCAACTACGAACGCGCTCAAAAAATCCTTGAAGACAATATTGATATCTTACACTCAATGAAAGACGCACTGATGAAGTACGAAACCATTGATGCTAAGCAAATCGATGATCTGATGAACCGCACTGACGTTCGTCCTCCTGCAGACTGGGATGACAGCAAGCCGTCTGGTGGCGATAAGCCAAGTGGTGGTGCACCAGTTCGCGAAGGTGAAATTAAAAACGATGGTGTTGATAAACCGTCTGTAGGCAAGCCGGGCGATATTCCAAGCTAAGCCTCTACACTAATTAAAAAACGCCAGTTCAGCTGGCGTTTTTTGTTAGAGCAGTTTGATTTTAATCTAATGCTTATCGCTATCTCTGTGGGTTAAAATCAGTTTGCTTTATAGCTTCATCTTTAAAGAACAATAATGCGAGTAATTCATGCAGTTTGGAAAGCACTTCGTCGACCTATCACAGTCTCATGTGATGGGCATATTAAATGTAACCCCTGACTCTTTCTCTGACGGTGGCAAGCACGCCAATGTGACGCAAGCCGTTGAACATGCGCATCGTATGATAGGTGATGGCGCGACCTTTATTGACATTGGTGGAGAATCTACACGACCTGGAGCCCCTGATGTATCTTTGCAAGAAGAACTAGACCGCACAATACCTGTTATTGAGGCAGTCGCTAAAAATAGCGATGTTGTGATATCTATTGATACCAGTAAAGCAGAAGTAATGCGTGAAGCAGTCAACGCGGGTGCAGGGTTAATTAATGATGTACGTGCTTTACAAGAACCCGGTGCATTGGAAGCCGCAGCTGATGCTAACGTCCCCGTGTGCTTAATGCATATGAAGGGGCAACCTCGAACTATGCAAAACAACCCTGAATATAGTGATGTTATTGACGAAGTAATCCAGTTTTTAATATCTCGCGCAAAAGTATGTGAGCAAGCTGGCATTGCGAAAGCGTCGATAATGTTCGACCCAGGCTACGGATTTGGTAAAACGCTAGAGCATAACTATGCCCTGGTTAAACATCTGCCTGATATTATGTCGTTGGGCTTTCCTGTCTTAGTTGGAATGTCACGCAAATCAATGATAGGCAATTTGCTTAACAGAAAAGTAGATGAGCGCTTGGCTGGAAGCGTAAGCCTCGCTACAATTGTCGCCCAAATGGGCGCACAGATTATTCGCGTTCACGACGTTAAAGAAACAGCGGACGCTGTCAATATCGTGAAAATGCTGAATACGATTAAATAAGGAATAATAATGACTCAGCGCAAATATTTCGGCACCGATGGTATACGTGGAAAAGTGGGTGAGAGCAATATCAACCCAGAGTTTGTTACCAAATTAGGGTGGGCCGCAGGTAAAGTTCTAGCTGGCCGCGGCACAAATAAAGTACTTATCGGTAAAGACACACGTATATCTGGCTACATGCTAGAGTCCTCTCTAGAAGCTGGTCTATCGGCTGCAGGCATTAATATCGGCTTGCTAGGACCTATGCCCACGCCGGCTATTGCGTATCTAACGAAAACATTCCGTTCTGAAGCGGGTATCGTAATCAGTGCCTCCCATAACCCTTTTTACGATAACGGCATCAAATTCTTCTCTGCTCAAGGCTTTAAGCTAGATGACGACATCGAGCTAGCTATTGAAGACATGTTAGAGCGCCCAATGACATGCGTAGCTTCTGACAAGTTAGGTAAAGCTACACGAATTAATGACGCAGCAGGTCGTTACATTGAATTTTGTAAGGGTACATTCCCGTCTGAGCTATCGTTAACAGGTCTAAAAATAGTGGTAGATTGCGCGCACGGCGCAACGTATCACATAGCACCAAATGTGCTTCGCGAATTAGGCGCAACAGTCATTGAGCTGGGAACAGCGCCTGATGGCCTAAACATCAACGACGGCGTTGGCGCAACTTCTATGAACGCCATTGTAGAAAAGGTTAAAGAAACCGGCGCTGACCTTGGCTTTGCACTAGATGGCGATGGCGATCGCATTATGATGGTTGATCATCTCGGTAACGTTTTAGACGGTGACCAGATTGTTTACATCATCGCGCGTGACGCACTTAAAAATGGCAAAATGCAAGGTGGCGTCGTTGGCACCTTGATGAGTAATCTAGGTCTTGAAAATGCGCTTTCAAAGCTGGGCGTTCCATTTGTAAGAAGTAACGTAGGCGACAGATACGTGATGGAATTGCTGCAGCAAAAAGGCTGGGCTATTGGCGGTGAAAATTCAGGTCATGTACTTAACCTTAATATGAGCTCGACTGGTGATGGTATTGTTGCAGGGCTTCAGGTACTTGCTGCTATGTTACGCTCTCATATGGATCTACACGACTTAGCGAGCGGTTTTGACATGTACCCGCAAACATTGGTTAACGTGCGTTACGCAAACCAAGAAGTGGATTATCTTTCACATCAAGATGTACAAAGCGCAAAGAAAGAAGCGGAATCTGCATTAGGTAAGACGGGTAGGGTATTACTGCGTAAAAGCGGTACTGAACCACTAATTCGAGTGATGGTAGAGTCGAACGACGATGCACAATCTCATAAATGGGCTGAGCATATTGCAGAAACTGTTCGTAATCTCGCCAATTAGTTGGCGTAGCAGGAAATTTTGCTTTTTGTGCTTGTATCTTTTCAATTAAATAGTTAATATCACGCCCGCTTTAAAGACAGGGCTAAGGTCTGCGTTGTGAGTGAAAATGTAAGAAAGCCATTCGTGGCTGGCAATTGGAAAATGAATGGAAATTTAGCATTAGTTGCTGAATTTAATCAGAAACTTGCTGATGTAAAAGCTGAATCGGAAATCGTGATTTGTGCTCCTTCTCTACTTTTACACGCATTTGAAACTCGTTCATTTGCTATCGGTACTCAAAACGTAAGTCATTTAGAAAATGGCGCACATACTGGTGAGTTATCAGTCCAAATGCTTAAAGAAGCAGGTTGTGAATACGCAATCGTTGGGCACTCTGAAAGACGCGAAGACCAAGGTGAGTCAAGCGAACTTGTAGCGCTAAAAGCTAAGCAGTGTGTCGCATCTGGCATAGTTCCTATCATTTGTGTGGGTGAACCCCTTGAAGTGAGAGAGGCTGACAACGTAGAGTCGTTTGTCGGTGAACAGCTAGACGCTCTTGTTAATGCAATGTCTGTGGTTGAACTAAGCAAAACAGTTATAGCTTACGAGCCAATTTGGGCAATAGGTACAGGTAAAACTGCAAGCCCAGAACAAGCACAAGACGTTCACGAATTTATTCGTGGCTACTTTAGTAAAGTAGACACAGAACTGGCCCAGGGCCTTCGTATTTTATACGGCGGAAGTGTTAAGCCAGATAATGCCAACACCTTATTTGCGCAAAAAGACGTAGATGGCGGTTTGATTGGCGGGGCCAGTTTAAAGGCTGAAGATTTTATTTCAATTTGCCAAGCGGCAAACTGACGAGGTATTTATGATTTACGAAGTGCTATTAGTAGCATACCTAATTGTAGCGCTTTTACTTATTGGATTCGTTTTGATTCAACAAGGTAAAGGTGCAGATATGGGCGCTTCATTTGGCTCAGGTGGCTCAAACACTGTATTTGGTTCATCGGGTTCTGGTAACTTTATGACGCGTACCACAGGTATTTTAGCAGGCTTGTTTTTCTTCATAAGCCTTACACTAGGTGCGTTGACCGCAAATCGTGAAAGTGCTGAAGATGAGTGGAATAACTTAGAAGTTCCAGTGGCTGTTGAAGAGCCAGTTCAGCTTCCGGCTGACCAGGATGTACCAGTTATTGAAGATGCAGCGCAAAGCGACGTACCAGCGGTTGAAGCAGACGCTTCTGACGTGCCAGTAACTGATGCATCTGATGTGCCAGTAGCTGATGGCTCTGAAGGTTCAAACTAAGCATATAAAAAGTTTCGCGGAAGTGGTGGAATTGGTAGACACGCCATCTTGAGGGGGTGGTGAGCATAGCTCGTGCGGGTTCAAGTCCCGCTTTCCGCACCAATTAATAATAAAAGCCAGCGTCATGCTGGCTTTTTGCTTTTTGTAGCCTGCCTATTGTGCCAATCAAAGTGTAGCGAATATATGTTGAGGGTACAGTATTTGTAACAAAGCGTTAAAATCTAAAATTTACAGCATGTTATACCTGTCCCTATTATTGTTAATCAGCTATTCTTAACTTCGATACCTATTTCGACAGCTTTAAAGTTACAACAATTTTTTCGGGGCACTATAGTGCAAAAGACACTAAGTCAGACTTTATTCCAAACCTTGTTAATAGGGATTGTAATAGCATCACTTCTGATTATTGGCGCTGTCTGGCGTTCCGCGAACACTCTCGTTGTCCAAAATATTGATCACGATATTCTTTTAGCTGAGAAAGTTTTTGATAAAGTTGTTGCCGACAGGCAAGCCGTCATTAAAAGTGTTTCCAAGGTCCTATCTCGTTCCTTTGACTTCCGGCGCGCCGTTGGAACCGAGAATATACCCTCTATTGAAGCTGCATTTACGAGTTATGCCGATCGCCTTAATACCCAAATTATCGCGCTAGTGAGCTTAGACCATAAGGTGGTTGCAACTCATACGAACTTATTCGAAGTTGGTCAGGATGTAGAGAGCAGTTTGTCGCTCGTTGCACAAGGGCGAGACAGCGGCCTTTTTGTTGTAAATAATAATTTAGTTCAGCTAAACCTAATTCGTGTAGAAATTCCTACACTTAGATATTACCTGTTAATTGGTGTCGAATTTGACACTGCGCTACTTGAACAGTTGAAGCAACTTGTCGATGCAGAAATCATCATTTCTGAGACAGGTACAGGCGAGGTTATAAAGGCAACATTAGATAGGACCGAAGCGCAAAGAATAATATCATCTGAACAAGATCCGTCTTGGGTAGACGTAACCTTTAAAAATCAATTAACTTATTTTGCGCGCCAGGTAAGTATTGGCTCAGAGCAAAATTTGCCTGTTGCCATTACATTAGCTGTAGATACAACCTCTTATTTCAACGCTTTCACGCGTATTCAATTAACCATATTGGCTTTTTGCTTATTAGCAATTCTTATCGCTATGGGTCTTTCTCTTTTACTAGCAAGAAATGTAAGTGAGCCTGTATCTAAATTGGTAAAAGCAGTAAACAAAGTGGCTACGGGGAGCTATGGGGCAACCCTTGAAGCACCGGCCAAACTAAAAGAAATCACAGAGCTTGCAAATGCGGTAGACAGTATGCAAGCAAGTATTAAAAGTCGTGAAAAGCACATACGCTACCAAGCAGAGCACGATGCGTTAACTGGACTTTTTAATCGCAACTATGTTGAAGGCTTTTTCGAGTCCGAGCTCAAAGAAGGACGGGCTGTTCAAGTTGTGGCTATTACCGTCATTGGGTTTCGAACTATTAATGACCTGTATGGCTATTCAAATGGCGACAATACGTTAAAAGCGTTAGCTGAGCGTTTACAGCGCTGGCCTGGCACGTCTGCACGCCTTGCTGGCGGTGAGATTTTATATATATCGCAGGAATCTCTTAATGATGATCAGCTAGAAACGCTTAAGCACATATTAGAGCAGCCTGTTGAGAGTAATTTAATCGCTATTCCCGTGAAAGTTGCTATGGCAATCATCGAATGCCCGCAGGACGCAACGTCTTCTGAAGAACTTTTCAGAAAAATGAATATAGTTACCGATGAAGCGATTCATAGTGACAGTTGGTGTGTTCGCTATCGAACTGATTTAGAAGATAAATATAACCGTCGCCTTGCAATTACAACAGAGTTGAAACGGGTACTAGCGAGCCAGCAAAACGAATTGTCTATGGTCTACCAGCCTAAGGTTGACCTACAAACGATGAAAGTTTGTAGCATGGAAGCGTTAATTCGCTGGAGCAGCAGTGTTCTTGGTTTTGTTCCACCAGACGAATTTATCACCATCGCCGAGCAAGCAGGGTTGATTGAAAAAGTAACTATGTGGGTAATGCAACAAACCATTACTGACTTGTCTTACTTTAGGTCGAAAGGTTATCGGTTTACTGTTGCCATGAACTTGTCGACACAAGACATTCAGAATAAAGTGTTACTAAGCAAGTTAGTAGCCCTGTTAACGAAAGAAGGGCTATCACCAGATTCTTTAGAGCTTGAAATAACCGAAAGCGATTTAGTTGCTGATGCTGCACTTGCGATTGAAAACCTTAACGAATTAACCGCCAGAGGATTTCACTTCGCAATTGATGATTTTGGTACTGGATATTCGTCACTGGCCTATTTAAAGAACTTACCTGTTAAAACTATTAAAATAGACAAGAGCTTTATTCTTACTCTGGCAAGCGACGAGAACGATCAACAAATTGTTCATACTGTGCTTAGTTTGGCGAATGCCTTTAATTTGAAAGTGGTGGCTGAAGGTGTGGAAGATGTTGCGTCGCTAGAGATCTTGAAAGAGTGGGGATGTGATATCGCGCAAGGTTACTTCATCAGTCGACCGCTTAATCGTCCAGACCTAGAAGATTGGCTGCAAAATACGCCTTTCGGTGAATAGCTTTCTTATTACAAAAAATTTATATTTTTGGAGTCAATGGGATGCTCAATCGTTTATCAACGCTGACATGGCATCTAAAATGCAAACAACCATTATGAAGCGTGAAAATCGCTCCGCAGGCTGAACACTTTCATCAAAGTGTGAGTTTTTTGCCTACTGAGTTGTGAAATTACTTCAAAAACAAGGAATTTACTATGGACATCATTCGTATACTTTTATCAATTTTACTTCCACCGCTAGGCGTATTTTTACAGGTCGGTATCGGCGCGCATTTTTGGATCAATATTTTATTGACCATTCTTGGCTATTTTCCAGGTGTAATTCACGCGGTTTACATCATCGCTAAAAAGTAGGCACTTGAGCGCTTCAGTAATCTGTTATAGGTGAAAGAGCAATCAAACACTAAATATGCAAAAGCCAGCTTGAATAGCTGGCTTTTTACTTTATGACGCCTTTCGGATTGAATACTACCGCCATGGATACCAAGGCTATGTTACGCCGTTAGTTTTTCGTCGTCTAACTCCTGTTTCATCTCTTTTTGATATTCATCAGCAAGTTTTGTTTTCTGGCGGTCGTTAAGCACATTCCCCGCTACCTGGAAGAACTCCTGTTCTTCGTCAGCAAGGTGATGTTCCACTTTTTCTTGAAGTGTCTTCAAATAACGTAACCATGCAGGTGAGCTCATATCGGTGTCATCAAGCTTAGCTAGTAATTCATCAATCTCGTGATGCTCTGCAATTCCGTGACGGGTCAAATCTACGGTGGCGTCTTTTTCTAAAAGATGAGCATAAAAGTGGCGCTCCTCAGCAATAGCATGACTCTCAAGCTGAGTTTTGAGCTCTTGGTAATATTCACGGCGTGCAGCTGTATCGCCACTTGTTTCAGCTAAAATCTTTAACAATAAACGTTGCTTCTCATGGTCTTGGCGTAAAGCTTCAAAAATTTTCATAGGTGGTTCCTTATAAATACCTAAAAAGTTAATCACACCAAGGGTAATGCTATTATTGTTCCATGAATAAAAAGTCTGTTAGCTCCTGAATTTTATAATAAAATCTATTGAACGATGCAGGGGGTGGGTAAAAGAGAACAGAAAAAACGCAAATTTTACAGGTTACTTACCGATAAATTCACAGCAGTATTGTCGTGAATTTATCGAATGAAATATGTGGTAAACGTGCTACACGCCTTGTGCGACCATGGCGTCTGCAAGACGTCTAAACGCTGCGATGTTAGCGCCTTTCATGTAGTCGATATAATCGTGTTCATCACCTACACCTTGTCCTTCTGTAACACAGCGCTGATGAATGCTTTCCATAATAGCGTATAACTGATCATCAAGTACGTTCGCATTGCGCTGATTGAACACGGCGTTTTGGCTCATTTCTAATCCCGACAAGGCGACACCACCTGCATTAGATGCCTTTCCGGGCACATAAACAATTTTGGCATCTAAGAAAAGGGTTTGCGCCTCATTTGTACACGGCATATTCGCACCTTCTAAAACCATCTTACAGCCGTTATCTAGTAATACCTTGGCGTCCGTTTCAAGCAGTTCATTTTGCGTTGCACAAGGTAAAGCAATATCGCATTTTATATGCCATGGCTTTTTATTGGCTATCCATTTCCCCATTTTTTTATCAGCCATGTCTACAAGGATATTATCTCGGTTAGCGTGGTTATCAATTGCCCATTTTAATGCCGTATCCGATAACCCTTCTTCAACATGTAGAAGCCCCCGGCTGTTTGAGAGCGAAATTACCTTTCCACCTTTCTCTACCGCCTTAAGCGCCGCGTGCAGTGCTACGTTTCCTGCACCAGATACTGCAATTGTATTGCCTTCAATGTACGAGTTTCGCTGTTTACAAACCGCTTCTAAAAAGTAGATTAAGCCAAAACCTGTGGCCTCAGTACGCACATAGCTTCCACCAAACTCTAAACCTTTACCGGTTAAAACGCCTTCGAACCTATTGTTTAACCTTCGATATTCGCCATATAGATAACCTATTTCTCTCGCGCCTACGTTAATATCACCAGCAGGTACATCGGTGTTTGCGCCTATGTGTCGTTGCAATTCACGCATAAATGCTTGGCAAAACAACATAATGTCTCTGTCTGACCGGCCTTTGGGGTTAAAGTCAGAGCCTCCTTTTCCGCCACCCATGGGCAGACCAGTAAGGGCATTTTTAAAACACTGCTCAAAAGCAAGAAACTTGAGCACTGATAGATTAACAGTTGGGTGAAAGCGCAACCCACCTTTGTACGGGCCCATTGCTGAATTATGCTGCACCCGCCACCCTTGGTTTACTTCAATATTGCCTTCACTGTTCATCCAAGAGACTGTGAAATAGATAATGCGCTCCGGCATGCAAATGCGCCTTACAATATCAAATGCCTTGTAATCTTCGTTCGCGTTATAAATAGGAACAATATCTTCAAGTACTTCATGTACTGCTTGTAGATACTCGGTCTCATTAGAAAACTTATCGTTTAAAAAGTCATAGATTTCTTCAAAGTTACTTTTTTGAGCCATGTACTATTTAATCCTTTTCTTCAAAATTAGTGAGTACGGTAAGACTGCGTGGGCATGTTTCTATGACAAGTTTATCGCCCTCGTAAATTTCACCGTCTACTGCGTATGCGGTAGGTTTGTCGAATGTTAATGTAATACGTGCTGCGCGTTCATGGCGTATTGAATCGGATTGCTTTTTGGCTTCTGCCGGGCTTAACACAAGTTCCGCTAGCGAAGCGAACTGTCTATCAGAACTTGGCTGTGGCAATAGCCAGGTTAAATCAAGCTTACCATCGGTTATATCTGGCGGCTCGGCACCTTGTGCAAGTGCGGTAGTCATTGGCGCCGCGTTTGCTATCACAAAACTCGGCGTTTCTAATGTTTCAACAGGTAGATCATCTTTTGCTACCTCAAAAGTCATATTTTCGTTATTTGAAATGGCATTCCAAAGCCCTTTTAAATAAGCAAACTGACCGCCCATGTTTTTTTCTTCCCGGTCAGCAGCAGAGATCATTTGCTCTTCAAAACCAACCGCTGCAACTAAAAGCATAACGTGGTCGTTACACCGCGCCGTATCAATAGAGAGCGTGTTACCCTTTATAATGATGTCGCAGGCGGTACTTATTGGCGTGACTTTGCTGATGTATCCGTGAAGTACTTGGCTTAATGCGTTAGCGGTACCAAAGGGAATGATTCCCATGGTAACGTCGGTATTCACTAACGCTGATGCTACCTCCGTTAATGTACCGTCACCGCCACATGCAACAACAATATGGGCACCATCTCGCTTTGCTTGTTCAGCGAGTGCCTTGCCATCTGTATCTGGCGTGGTTTCCTTAACAGTGACTTTGAATTTCTCGTTAAGTCTAGAAAGCACTTCGTCTCGGTACTGAGCCCACTTACCACCGCCCGCTACGGGATTAACAATAAGCGTTAGCATTTTCTGTAGTGACAGCAAGCCGCCATCTCTTACTTTTTGAAGTGATGCTAACTGACGTTTATTGAGCCTTGCGGTTTGGCGTATTTTGTTAATTTGACTTAAAGCTTCATCCACTGTCAGTTTTGGGTTCTTCGCCAATAAAAAAGCGGCAACGACTAATACAGAGCGGCCACGCCCCAGCGCGCAATGTACTACTACATTTTTACTTTCAGATATCTGCTGATTTAGCCAATTGATTGCGAGTACGAGTTGCTCTGGTGTCGGGCTGGTATGGTCAAGTACAGGTACGTTTAAATAGCGAAAGTCTTCCTGATAGGCAGTCCAGTCTAAGCCGTCAAACTCTGCGGTTACATCTAAGATCGCTTCAATACCGTTTTCGTTGAGCAGGCCCACATGCTTGCTTGACATTCTGCACGCAAGAAATAGGTTGGGCTCAATTTTTTGTAGTGGGGGAACTTTATCGGTTCTACGTGCATACTCGTTATAAAGCCACGAACCCAGTAAGAAGGGTACGAAAACCCAACGGATATAGAAGGGAATAGATCCATCTTCGCGTTTGCGAAATAAACTTGGGTAATTAAGTAAATAGGCACTGCTTACCGCTATAAGCGAAAAGGCTGTCCATCCAAATGCAATTTTTAACAATATCACAGGCACAGTTAGCGTTAGCACCAACGCTAGTAGTGCACCCAGTATGTAGTACTTAACCATTTTCACGAATAACACATCCTTTGTAATTGGAAAAAGCAAATAGCTTATGCATTCATACTTACACCCGTTTGTTTTCGTTTACTTTTGATAGCTTAGATTTGAACTATCAATAGACGGTAAGCGTATATTTTTTTATGAAAAGTAAGAGTGTTCGTAATGAATAAAACTGTGGTACTCAAAGTTGTCAATTTCGCCTGGTTTCAATCCATATGGTGGTTAGTGATTTTGTTTCAAAACAGCGCTGTACTTCCCGTTTTAGGGCTACTTTTGATTTGGATTGTGTTCTCCCCAAAACGTGTCGAAGACCTAAAGCTTATGAGTGCAGTTTTTCTCCTTGGCACTGTGGTCGACGCCTTACTCACTTTAAGCGGGCTATTTATTTTCAATCAGACAGAGGTGCTGGTGAGCTTTTGGCCAATTCCCATATGGCTTAGCCTTCTCTGGGCCGCGTTCGCGGGTACGGTTTATCACAGTCTAACTGCGTTCAACGGTCGAATGGGTATTGCAGCAATCGCGGGGGCTGTCTTTGCGCCTCTTAGCTATATAGCTGGAGCCAAGTTCGGTGCGGTCGAGTTAGGTGCCAGTATCATGCTCTCTTATATTTTCATCGCTTTAGTGTGGAGTGTAATTTTCCCGCTGTGTTTTTATTTATCCAATCGTTTTGAGGCAAAACAAGCCCAAGCGTAAATGCAAGGAGTGTATTGGTATGACGAAAAACGTATTAGTAACTGGTGGCAATCGAGGTATAGGCCTGGAAATAGTGAAAGGGATGCTGTCAAAAGGTTACAAAGTATTGATGGGGTGTCGAGATGAAGAGTCAGGCCTTGAAGCTAAAAAGGAAATAGTAGGTGGGGATTTACATGTTATTGAATTGCCTCTTGATAACGAAACCGCCATTGTAGACGCGTTTGTGCGTGCTGAAGCCGTGTATGGCCCTATCGATATTCTGATAAATAACGCGGGGATATTAGACGACACCGATTGGAAAGAAGTAAATTCTGAAAGTTTGGCGAAATCTATGCAGGTTAACGTGAGTGCGCCACTAACGCTTATTCAACAAACCTTACCGCAAATGATTGAACGAGGGTATGGCCGTATTATTAACGTAAGTTCCAGTTACGGTAGCTTTGCGGAAGGCTTAAAAGGGCCTTTGTGCTATGCAGTAACGAAAGCCGCCATTAACGCTCTTACTGTGAAGATGGCTGCCGAGGTCGATAAAGCTGCAGATGGCAGAAATATTGATGTTACGGTAAACAGCATGACGCCTGGCTGGGTGCATACTCGAATGGGTGGCAGCGACGCGCCTAAAACTCCAGAAGAAGGTGCGGATACCGCAATTTGGCTAGCTACTATGGAAGAAGGCGGCCCTCACGGACAGTTCTTAAAAGACAGAAAGCCTATCGAATGGTAATTTGATGGTAGCCTAATGCGTATAGACTCTCGGCTACCATTACTTTTAGGTTTCCCTGGGCTAGAGGCTTTTCCGGGCTAAAAGACTTTCTACGGTTCAAGGCTTTAGAAAAGGCTCTAGGCTTTGTTTACCGTAGTGCCTAGAGTGAGAATCGCTCTCTTAAAAAGCGAGCGATGCCATCTTCATCGTGATGCCCTATTACAGAAGTAGCGGCATCTTTGATGTAAGGTTTTGCGTTTGAAGGTGCATAAGCTTCATCTGCAAGCTTAAACATACTTAAGTCGTTATCACTATCTCCAAAAACAATAACGTTGCTTGCATCTAATTGATTGCGTAATGATTCAACTGCACTGCCTTTATTAGCAAGGTTGTGATGCACATCCATCCAACGGTACTCATCACCTTCAATCGCAGGGCCAGAATAGGCTATTAATTCATCATGCATGTTTAGTTGCTTGTAGATGTCATAAACAAGCGCTGCATCACCAATCATACTGATATTGGTAATGTGAGCATCAGCGGGTAAGGTTTCGATGGGGGCAAGCCGAGCTTTTGTTCGCGAAAAGTATTTTTCGATTAAATCGAGTTCTACCTGATGTTTCGGCGCTGAATGATAGATCACGTGCTCGTGGTTAGGGCTGTCCATATTCACAGTGTTGATGAACGGCGTGATATTGTTTTTGACTGCGTGCTCAATTATGAGATTAACTTCACTTGGGGCGAGCAGGTTTTCTAGCGTTAAAGCGTTACCGGTTGGGTCCCATATGGCTACGCCATTATTATAGATATGAGGCAGAACAAAAGACTGATCCTTCAGCACAAACTGCGCTGAATGCATTGTGCGCCCTGTAGCTACCGTAAAGGCAATGTCCTTTTTACTCAATAAGCCCAAGGTCTCTCTTGTGAAAGAAGAAATTTCTGAAGACTTATTTAACAAAGTCCCATCTAAATCAAAAAATATCAAATCCATACAATTGGTGCCTAGTCTTTCTTTCAAATTGCTACAAACCAAACGTTAAAGGGCAATATACGCGAAATTCGGTATATTGCCCTTCAATATCTTTTAAGAAGCGAGTTTTAAGTAGCAAGCTCAATCAACAATTAAATACTCTAACACATTCTGCCGTTTGGCACGCTTTCATGTCATGTAATTAATTTCACTACCGAATTGATTCAACCACGTTATCGCTATGCTGCTTTAATACTTGCGACACCTTTGATGATGATTGAGACTTTCTAAGATTAATCACTAACGCCACTTTGCCATAGCGAACTGCATGCCTCACTGTTTGTATCACTTCGTTTCTATCCGGACGCAAGCCGATTAACCCAGCTACGAACAGCCCAATGAAGAGGCCAGGGCTAATTAATGCAATGTAGGTAAACAACGGGTTTTGCTGCGTAAGCGCTGGCCCAAATTGAGTTAGCAGAAAAGCGGCAATTAAACCTGCTACAAGACCAAGCGAACCAAGAAGAAGGTGAGAAGACCACATGCTCTTTCCAATTGATTCGCTGTTTCGCTCTAGCTTTTCGCTTAACTTAGGGTCGCCGGCCTCTATAACCTCTATTTGAGACGGTTCAATCGATGTTCTGTTTTGCACTATCTCTAGTACTTCTCGCACTTTCTCTTTTGAACTAAATACGGCAGCCACTTGTAGCTCATCGTTAGAGACGACATTAGCCCTTAAGTTCTCATGCTCGCTACTCTTAGCGCTTTCTGAATCAAGCTTGTTCGAATTCTGAATACTCATGGTTAAATCCTTGACTTCTTTCTTGGACTCTCTAATTAAATTCACTTAATTAGTTCAACGGGTTACTTGCCGATAATCTGTTTCACATAAACCTCGCAAGTAACTATTTGCAGATGTCTCTTTCAACTGTCTGCAGCTATTCACTATTTGTAATTAACTATTCAATTTGTATTCCGCTGAAGTACGAGTAGCGCTAATACTTTAGTTTAATTTGTAAGGTGGTATTATATAACTAACTGAAAAGTAACGATATTACATGTTCATTACATATGATTTAGTTAATAAAAGGGCGGGCTATCGACCACAAATACTAGGGATGTCGGTGCCTCTACCAGCTTTACGGGTGAGGATGAGGGGAGATACTGCGATTATTTTACACGGGATGTGAAAAATTGTTACAGCGTAGGTTGAAAGCCATTGTTGATAGAAAAAGCTCCGGGTAGATAAAGCTCTGGGTAGATAAATAAACTCGCGAAAGGTTTTAAGGCGAGTGATCAATTACCTTATTGTAGCTGTAAATTCTACTTATAGATAAGCACTATTGTGCGAGGGGAAACTGACCTTTCCACCAAAACGCAACGGCATGTCAGTATTGAAGCAAAGCCGCCCTTAACGCGTGCCCTCATAGCTATTCAATTATTATTGTTTGGGCCAAGTAAGGCGAAAGGAGTAAATAAAAATGGAAAGGACTAAAGGCTACTGCAATGTGTATTCAGACGATAGCCACCTGACAATTAAACGCATCCCTTGCGGGAACAAACGTTTTTACTATCGTTATAGCAGTGGCAAAAAAGTAACAGGCGAGCGGGTGATTAAACGTATTAAAAAGCTTGTTATTCCACCCAATTGGCAAAACACTTTTATCAGCCGTGATAGTAAAGCCAGTATTCAAGCCGTTGGCTATGATGAGAAAGGGCGCAAACAGTATATTTACCATGATAAATGGCACGAACAACAGCAAGTCGTAAAATTCGAGCGACTGCTTGCTTTCGGCAACGCTCTTTCTGAATTTCGAGAACACTGCCTTTCTTTGATTTCACAACCAACGTGGACACAAGAACGCGCCTGTGCGCTGGTATGCCTTCTGCTTGATTACACAGGTGCGAGGGTAGGCAATGCTCAATATAGCAAAGAAAATGAAACGTACGGGCTAACAACCTTGCGGCGTAAACACGTGCAATTACAGTGTGAGGATAGTGTTGAACTTGCGTACATAGGAAAGCATGGTAAACCAAGAACTTTAAAGGTTAATGATCCTGAACTTGCCTCGCTGATTTGCGATTGCGCTCAGCAGCAAGGCTATTGCCTTTTCCGCTATCAAGATAAGAGCAAGCATTGGCACGATATCACTAGCGAGGACGTAAATGCGTTCATTCACGAAGAGTTAAGCGAGCAGTTCAGCTGCAAAGATTTTAGAACCTGGGCTTCTAGTCGTTTCGCATTAACCAACCTTCCTTACGTCTATGACCAAGTTAGTAATTCCAGAACCAAAAAGTGGGAAAGCACATTAAGCAAGGTCGTCGCCGCAGAACTTGGAAATACGCCCACAGTATGCCGAAAATATTATATTCATCCGAAGCTATTTACCGTTAAAAACGATAAGAAAGCGTGTGAGATGCTTATAGAAAAGGTGCGTTCACTAAATAACGAAGATTGTACACAACTAACCCAATTGTTGCCTGTAGAAAAGCTTCTTTTGGATGTTATTTCATCTGAATGTGCGTAACAAAGCATTTTTAATGAAAATGTTTTAGCTGATAGTAAACTTGTGCTTTTTCTATGCTTTAACCGCTAAGTTAAATTGTTCCATGAATAAGTAACGTTTTCTAATATACTGAATAATATAATTAAAATATCTTTGCTTTAAATTAAAGTACTGTGAAACATGGTTGGTGTTAATTTAAACATCAATGCTGTTTAAACTAAGTTGTTTAAAAATTAAACTTGAAATTTTTTGTCAAATCCTTATATTGTTAGAGCTCTAATGATTATTGTTCGATTTAATTATTTGCATCGACATGTGTTGTTGCAAAGGTTCAGAACGGTAAATCATTGACGAGTTTTCGAAGAGCAATAGAGGAAATAACTAACGTTATGCCAATGGAAAGTTACCTGTCACTAGCCGTTTATTTTATAGCGATGTTGGGGATAGGATTGTTTGCTTACCGACAATCTACCAGTGATATTTCTGGTTATATATTGGGAGGGCGACAAGTAAGCCCTCAAGTTACCGCACTGTCTGCGGGTGCATCTGACATGTCAGGTTGGATGTTAATGGGTCTTCCTGGCGCCATGTATTTAACCGGTTTTGACGCGGTATATATCGCGATAGGCTTGGTTGCTGGTGCTTTAGCTAACTATTTACTAGTAGCGCCTAAACTTCGCGTTTATACCGAAGTGGCTAATGACTCACTTACTGTGCCTGAATTCTTTGCCAAGCGCTTCAATAAGCCAAATTCAAGCTTACGAATCGTTTCGGCGGTAATCATTGTACTGTTCTTTACACTTTATACATCTGCAGGGTTAGTAGCAGGCGGTAAGCTGTTTGAAAGTGCATTCTCGGTCGATTACCAACTGGGCTTGTTTATCACTCTAGGTGTTGTGGTGTCTTACACACTCTTGGGTGGGTTCTTAGCAGTGAGCCTTACAGACTTTGTGCAAGGGTGCATTATGTTTGTGGCATTGGTTTTAGTGCCAATTGTCGCATTTACCGAGTTTGATAGCGTATCGCAAATGACAAGCGCCGCTTATCAATCTGTACCGAATTTTTCAGAATCGTTAGAAACGCTAACGATAGTCGGTTTGCTTTCAAGTTTAGGATGGGGCTTAGGTTATTTTGGCCAGCCACACATTATCGTGCGGTTTATGGCAATTCGCTCTGTTAAAGCTATAGGCACAGCACGAAATATTGGCATGTCGTGGATGACAGTGACAATTATTGGTGCGTTAGCTACAGGCTTTGTAGGCATTGCTTATGCTAACCAGTTTGGCCTTGCAGTCGACGACCCAGAGACGATATTTATTATTTTCTCGCAGTTGCTTTTCCATCCATTAATTAGTGGATTTTTAATGGCAGCAATCTTAGCGGCCATCATGAGTACAATTTCGTCGCAGTTATTAGTTAGCGCAAGTTCGTTAACAGAAGATATTTACCGCGTAATGGTAAATAAAAAGTCGCCAGAAAAATCGTTAAGTGAAAAGCAAACGGTAACAATTGGGCGATATGGTGTAGCAGGTGTGGCTGTAGTTGCATTGCTGTTAGCCATGGATGCGTCGAACACAATTTTATCTTTAGTAAGTAACGCTTGGGCTGGTTTTGGCGCCGCATTTGGTCCATTAGTGCTGTTTTGTCTGTATAAAAAGGACCTGACAGCGAAAGCGGCAATGGCGGGCATGATCAGTGGCGCAGTCACTGTACTGTTTTGGATTTATGCCCCAGTTCTGGCTGACGGTAAAACGTTAAGCAGCGTTATTTATGAAATTATTCCAGGGTTTGCGGTAAGTACGTTAACGCTTTATTTGGTAAGTCGCTACGGTGAAAACCCAACTAAAAATGTACAAGCAACGTTTACGCAAGCCGGTGAAGAATTAGCGAATCAACAATCTTAAGGTTAAAAAGTTTATTATGAGTCATCCTAATTGGAAACGCGTAGTCATCAAAGTAGGTAGTGCACTAATATCGCCCAACCAGCAAGGTTGTAGCAGTCACTATTTACTGAGCATTGCACAGTTTATTGTGCGATGCCGAGCTAACGGTACACAAGTTGTTCTTGTGTCTTCTGGTTCGGTTGCAGCGGGAGCGCACCTGTTTCCAGAACAAGAGAAAACCAACATTGCAGTCAAAAAAGCGATGGCAGCCGCGGGTCAAACCGAAATGATTGCCACATGGGATAGACTGTTTGATTTTCCGTCTGCCCAGATGCTACTTACCCATGCTGACTTAAGAGACAGAGAGCGTTACGTAAGTATTCGTGAAACCATATTCAGTTTGTTAGATAACAACATTCTGCCTATTGTGAACGAAAACGACACTGTAACTACCGACAAATTGAAGGTTGGTGACAACGATAATTTATCGGCCATGGTAGCGTCTGCAGCTGAAGCTGATGCACTGATCATCTGTTCAGACATTGATGGGTTGTACGACAAGAACCCACATGAACATGACGACGCAAAACTGCTTAAATCGGTTGATACCATCGATCAGAGCGTTTATGACATGGCTGGAGGTGCGGTTAAAGGCGGTGTTGGCACCGGTGGTATGCGCACCAAAATTGAAGCGGCCGAGAAAGCTGTTTCGCATGGTATAGATACATATATTATTAACGGCTTTACTGAGCTGTCGTTTAATATGCTGCTAGCAGGTGAAAACCCAGGCACGCATTTCAAACCTCACGCCAAGCCAATGCAAGAGAATGTGCATTGGATGCGCCATACGTCAAATGCGCAAGGTGAGGTGATAGTAGAAGGCGACTTCGACGACTCTTTACATACCGACGCAGAGCAGCTAACAAGTAGCGAAATTATAGACGTGAAAGGTGAGTTCTCGGTAGGCGACACCATATTGGTACGTAAAGAAGACGGCACTAAATTGGTAAAAGCTAAGTCGAACTACAGTAGCTGTTTATTGAATTTTATTGCGAATCAGGAAAGTGAAGAATTTGCCCACGAGTTTGAGGAAAAAACAGGGCCAATTATTTCTGATCAGCACATAGCAAATCTGGAGAAAGAATGAGTATTATTACAGAGTTAGCACAACAGGCGAAAAAAGCTGCACGTACACTGGCAATTTTAAGTGAGAGCCAGAAAAACGCGGTGTTAACTGATATGGCCGAGGCAATTCGTGCAAATAAAAGCAAAATTATTGAAGTAAACGAAAAGGAAGTTGCGCGCGCAAAAGAAAATAATTTAGATGCAGCCATGATTGACCGCCTAATCCTTAACGATGAGCGTATTGAATCAATGGCTGAAGGCATTGAGGTTATTGTTGAACTAGACGATCCGGTAGGCAAAGAGCGTGTTATTGGTACGCGTCCTAACGGAATTGAAATTAAGAAAATGCGTATACCGCTAGGCGTTGTGTGCATGATTTATGAAGCACGACCTAATGTTACTGCCGACGCGGGCGCGCTGTGCTTTAAATCGGGCAACGCCGTAATTTTACGTGGCGGTAAAGAAGCCCTTGATACAAGTTTAGCCATTGCTGAACTTATGCAAGACGTGCTTGAAAAGCATAACTTGCCTAAAGCACTAGTTACCGTTGTACCAAACCCAGACCGCGCATTAATGCAAGAGCTAATGGAACAACGCGACTACATCGACGTTATTATTCCACGTGGTGGTGAAGGCCTGATCAACTACGTAACTGATAACGCTAAAGTACCGGTTATCCAGCACTTTAAAGGTGTGTGCCACCTTTATGTAGATAAAGATGCTGATTTAGAAAAAGCCATGGCTATACTTCTAAACGGTAAAACCCAGCGTACTGGTGTGTGTAATGCACTTGAAGGTTTGGTTGTACATCAAGCTGTGGCGGGTGATTTCTTACCCAAAGTGGCTGACGCTTTTAAAGAAAAAGGTGTTAAAGTTCACGTAAACGAAAAAGGCAGCCAGTATTTTGATGGCGCTGACGTCATTGCAGAAGACGCATACGGCGAAGAGTACCTAGGTTTAGAAATCGCAATTCGCGTTGTTGATGACTTCGAGGGTGCGGTAGACCATATTGCACAGTTCGGTAGTAACCACACAGAAGTTATCGTTACTGAAGATGCTGAGAAAGGTAAGCTATTCCAACGCGCAGTAGATGCAAGTGTGGTAATGGTTAACGCTTCTTCACGCTTCTCTGATGGCAGTCAGTTGGGCTTAGGTGCAGAAATTGGCATTGCAACGACTAAGCTTCACGCTTATGGTCCAATGGGCTTAGAGTCTTTGACTTCAGAGAAATACTTAGTAAATGGTGAAGGCCAAATTCGTGAATAATAACGTTAAGCGATAACTGGTCGGCATTGTGCCGTGAGTTTACATGCTTCATAATGATAAGCGCTGACATTCGTCGGCGCTTTTTTTCGCCTATTCAAAGATTTACCCCAAGCACAAACGGAGCTTACATGGAGATAGTGATAGACCCCGCGCAGTTATGGCAACAACTTATCGTTTTTGCGAGCGAGTACAAGCTGCTGACGTCGTTAGTGCTTTTGATCGTACTGCATTTCACCAAAAAAGGGGTACTGCTACTTATAAGACGTATTAGTTCGCAGCGTGGAGAAGACCGTCGAAATCAAATAAATATATTAGAGCAGTTGGGTAATGCGTTCATTATCATAGTGTTAATGATGGTGTGGAGCTCTGAGATACAAACGCTCGCCATTTCAATTGCTGCGTTTATGGTTGCAATTGTGCTTGCTACCCGCGAGTTTATTCAGTGTTTTATGGGGTTTATTTACTACCTGGGCGCAAGGCCGTTTAGAGTAGGAGACTGGATCCAAATGAATAATATTATTGGTGAAGTGGTAGAAATGGATTGGGCAAAAACCGCGTTACTTGAAGTAGACCCGGAAAGCTTCAACTACACGGGTAAACACGTTTACGTACCTAACAGTCAGCTAGTTACCCAAACCGTGCGTAACCTAAACTTTATGCGCCGCTATCGTTTGCACTCCTTTGAAATTGTTAACGAGCCTACGGTAAATGCGTATAGCTTGTTACCCGCTTTTCATGCTCGCGCTCAAGCCCATTGCGAATATTTTCGCGATGTAGCAGAACGTTATAAAGGCTTGATTGAACGTCATTTAGAACAAGAATTTATTCGTATAGACCCAGAAGTTGAGATTAAAACCAATGAGCTTGCAAAGGTCGTAGTTAAGGTAAGTCTTTTCTGCCCAACAGCGGAAGCCCATGAGCTAGAACACAAGATGTGCTCTGACTGGTTAAGCTTGTGGTTTAGAGCGCAAAAAGAAGAGCAGACGATGTTAATGCAACAGCAAAGCGAGATTGGTAACAGCAATCTTCAAGCACAAGCTACTACAGAACAGCAAGCGACAACGAGTACAGGGTTGTAACACTCAACAAAGGAGCGACCTGTTTTCGAATTTACCGGTCGCTCACTGCTTTTTGTTGCCATTTACTCGTTATACTCTATTTATTACCATTCATTCGTTACATGTCCATTCCCGCTGGTGGGAAAAATGCCCTTCTAAAAATGCCATCTGATCTGCCAGTATGCGTCGGTTCATTAAATAAAAGCGCTCGTAAACATTGGGCCTAAATGGCACAGCGAGTAAACGCATATTCGCTTCTTCAGGTGTTTTCGCGGCTTTAGCATGATTACATCGCTGACAAGCGGTGGCTACGTTCGTCCAGATATCTTTTCCGCCGCGAGAGCGAGGGATAATATGGTCTCGGGTAAGTTGTTTAGGCGTAAACTTATTGCCGCAATACATGCACAAATAGCTGTCGCGTCTAAACAAATAGCGGTTGGTAAGGGCAACTTTGCCAGATAAATCTGTTACCTTGCCGTCGCAAGCGATAATACTTGATAGGGTAAGTTCGCTTTGCAGCCCTTCGTGATTCCAGCCACCTTTAAGGGTTATGGCATCGCTGCCTAGCTCGAATAGCACCTTGTCCTGACTGTAAAGCTTTGCGGCTTGTTCAACATCTATCCACTCTTGTGGCATGCCTGCTTTATTAAGTCGAAGTACCAACATGGTTATCTCCTTAGCACACTAATATTAGACGTTCTTGTTATGAATAATCTTTATTGCCCGCATCTTTATTACCAGTATATGGTTCACAGCATTAGTTACGGGGTGTTTCTTTGTTCGCTTTTTGTTCTAGCATACGCTGTTTTGTGTCAGTATGATGAAAATATAGTCAATAATTGAAATTTCACAGATATTTCATATAGTCATGGTGCTATGGTTGATAGCGATTTTTCGCAAATTCACTAAATAAATTCCACGCGGGGCTGTATTTGGCAATGGCATTACAGCTACTTCAAAGCTATACTATGCGCCGCGTTTAAAAGCGATAAAATAAAGATTGAAATTAAAGGACAAATAGTGACTCCTATTACTAAATCATTTCAGTATGGACAGCATACTGTAACTCTAGAGACGGGTGTAATTGCTCGTCAGGCGACAGCTGCGGTTCTTGCGAGCATGGACGACACGTCTGTACTGGTAACAGTAGTTGGTAAAAAAGAAGCCAAGCCAGATCAAGACTTCTTCCCTCTAACAGTAAACTACCAAGAAAAAGCGTATGCTGCGGGTAAAATCCCAGGTGGTTTTTTCAAGCGTGAAGGTCGTCCATCTGAAGGCGAAACATTGACAGCGCGTCTTATCGACCGCCCAATTCGCCCATTATTCCCAGAAGGCTTCAAGAACGAAGTACAAGTTGTTGTTACTGTAATGTCTGCTAACCCAGATATCCCTACCGACATCATCTCTATGATTGGTACTTCTGCAGCGCTTGCTATCTCAGGTATTCCTTTCAACGGCCCAATCGGTGCGGCTCGTGTTGGTTATAGCAACGGCGAATACATTCTAAATACACGCGCAGAAGAGCAAGCTGAAAGCCAGCTTGACCTTGTTGTTGCGGGTACTGAAGGTGCAGTACTTATGGTTGAATCAGAAGCTGACGTGCTTTCTGAAGATACTATGCTAGGTGCGGTAATGTTCGGTCACGAGCAACTTCAAACTGTAGTTAACGCAGTTAATGAATTTGCTGCTGAAGTTGGCACTGAGAAGTGGGACTGGGCACCAGAAGCAGAAAACACTGCACTTAAAGATAAAGTTAAAGCACTAGCTGAAGCTGAAATGACAGCGGCTTACCAGATTTCTGACAAGTTAGAGCGTAAAGACGCAGTAACTGCAGCAACTGATAAAGCACTAGAAGCTATCCTTGCTGAAGACGAAGAGCAAGACAAGAAAGAAGTACTAGACCTTCTTCACGAACTTGAGTCTGACGTAGTACGTTCACGCATCCTTTCTGGCGCGCCACGTATCGACGGTCGTGAGCCTGCAATGATTCGTGCTCTAGACGTAGCAACAGGCATTCTTCCTCGTACTCACGGTTCTGCACTATTCACCCGTGGTGAAACGCAGGCAATTGTTGCTGCTACTTTAGGTACAGAGCGTGATGCACAGATGATTGACGAGCTTCAAGGTAAGCGCGACAGCCGTTTCATGCTTCACTACAACTTCCCTCCATACTGTGTTGGTGAAACCGGTATGATTGGTTCGCCTAAGCGTCGTGAAATTGGTCACGGTCGTCTAGCGAAGCGTGGTATTCAAGCAGTAATGCCAAGTGAAGAAGAATTCCCGTACGTAGTACGTGTGGTTTCTGAAATCACAGAATCAAACGGTTCATCTTCAATGGCGTCGGTATGTGGTACTTCACTAGCGCTTATGGATGCAGGTGTTCCAATTAAAGCGTCTGTTGCGGGTATCGCAATGGGCCTAGTTAAGAGTGACGACAACTTTGTTGTACTTTCAGACATCCTTGGTGACGAAGATCACCTTGGCGACATGGACTTTAAAGTAGCGGGTACTACCGAAGGTATTACTGCACTTCAAATGGACATTAAGATTGAAGGTATTACTAAAGAAATCATGCAAATTGCGCTTAAACAAGCAAAAGAAGCACGTTTGCACATTCTTAACGTAATGGACGAAGCAATTGGCGGTCACCGTGAAGAGCTAAGTGAATTTGCTCCACGCATTTACACAATGAAGATTGACCAAGACAAGATTCGTGACGTTATCGGTAAAGGCGGCGCAATGATCCGTCAAATTACTGAAGAGTCTGACACTAACATCGAGATTGAAGACGACGGTACTATCAAAATCTTCGCGACAGAGCGTGCGAAAGCAGACATCGCTATTGGCAAGATTGAGCAAGTAACGGCTGAAATTGAAGTTGGTAAGACTTACAACGGTAAGATTACACGTATTGTAGACTTCGGTGCGTTCGTAGAAGTACTTCCAGGTAAAGAAGGTCTTGTTCACATTTCACAAATCGCTCACGAGCGTGTGAACAAGGTTACTGACTACCTTAAAGAAGGTGAAATGGTTGACGTTAAGGTTATGGAAATCGACCGCCAGAACCGTGTACGTTTAAGCATTAAAGAGCTTCTAGAAAAGCCTGCGCCTAAGTCTGACGACGCAGAGTAATATCAATTAGGTTTAAACCTAGTTAGTTATGTTTAAGTAAAAAGGGAGCTTGGCTCCCTTTTTTCGTTATAGGTTTTAAAAGAGGTAGCGGGTTGGATTATTCCCGTTAATCCATACATTTAAACCATAACGAACAGCGCTTTTTTAGAGGTATTAGATAATGGATAAGCAAACGCAAACCGAAGTTGAAGCAGCGGTATTCCGCCGCTTAGTAGAACACCTAGACGCAAATAAAGACGTTCAGAACATCGATCTGATGATTTTGGCGGATTTCTGCCGTAATTGCTTGGCAAAATGGTATTCAGCCGCTGCAAGCGAGCAGGGCGCTGATATCGACTACGAAGCCGCACGCGAAGTGGTATATAAAATGCCGTATTCAGAGTGGAAAGAGAAGCATCAGCTTCCTGCTACTGATGAGCAGTTGGAGAAGCTGGCTGCTAGGCAGGGGAAGTAGTTTTTAGTTAGGACGAAATTTGTTTTTGTGTTTTGAAAGCCAGCTTATGCTGGCTTTTTTGGTTTTGGGTGTGAAGGAATGCAGTGTTAGTTTGTGTTCGGTGATTTGGTGTTTTTATAATGAGGTTAATAAAAGGCAGTACGGTTTTTCTTTATTTTTCTGTTGGTTGTGAGGTATTGTAGTTCTAAATACAAGGACAGGTTCCCGAAAGTTGTGCGGATTAGCATGATGGTTTAGGGACGAGTAAGCTGTTAGGAGTTTTTCAAAGTATGGATGCAATCTTCAAATTAATTACTGATTCTCATGTGATTATCCAAGGAGCTTTAGGCTCTGCACTTTTTTGGTTGATATTAGTTATAGGGCAATACCTTTTTAGCTTTATCGGAACAAAAATAACTTTTGTTAACGCGGCCTATAAAAAAGAAACCCTTTATAGGGAATATATGCAGAGAAAACTAACAAAGGGAGATATGCGTCATGAAATAATTTCAATGTCCATGTATCAAGCTTTAAGCTACTTACTTCGAGGTTTTGTATTTCTTGGCCTTGGTTTTATCATGAGTGAATTCATCCCTTTAAGTAACTCTATTGGTGGTCTTGGTTTTTTGTTTTATTTATTCAGAGCGTTAGGGTGGTTGAAACCTTTCTATGTTGGAGCTAGAGAGACAGATCTAGAGCTGTGGAAAAGAATAGAGGAAATTGAGCAAGAGCTCTTTGGCTCAGTCAATGATGATACTAAAGATAAGCTAAATGAGTTAGCGAACTCCAAACAAAAAAATTAAGTCACTCACTGCGCTCACTGGGAAGCATAAATGCGGGTCGGCTCCGCCATTATGCCACATGCCTGCGCCCCTTATTTAAAAGTTATAGCTATTTCTAATTTCGGTGAACATTTATAGTTTTCGGCATAATTAAAAGGTAAAAATAGTATTTACTAATATGGATAAATTGAATGCACTAACAAGCCTGTCTTTATCTGAATATGGAAGCTGGGCATCAATAATAGGGATTGCCGTTTCAGTATTTACTTTACTGATGGTCTTTACCATAAAAAAAGAATTTTTTTTTCGCTCAAGAGTGGAAGAGTACTCAGAAACACTTACTAAGATATCTTCTGATATAACTGCTAGCTTAATTTTCTATGAGAAAAATCAAGATGATATAGATGAACTCATTGCATTAGCAGACGTTACATTAAGATCCGCTAAAAAAGGAGCATCTGGCGATTTGTTATCGGATATCAAATCAGCACGAAGAAGAGTTTGGTTATACAAAACTAGAAATTTTATTGGATGGAAGTTTAAGCCTGAGTCTAAACACGCTCGAAATGTATCCAAAGGAATTAATGTTGTAATTGCTGAATTACATAATGTAAAAAAAGAATTGATGGCTGGAAAATGATATGGCAACACAGAAAGAATTTGTAAAGCTTGTGGATACTTTGATTGAGTTTACTCAAGAAAAAAAAATAACTTGGTTGAGATCTGACGCGCCCAATTCGTTATTGCTAAATGGTAACCAGATTAATCACGTTTATACCACGAAATATAAAAACAAGAATTTACGTGTGTATGAAGAATTGTATAAATACTATACCGATGAAGATGTGTTTCATATGCGAGCGAGAACAGTAATCAGTTTTATTGATGGTGATAACTCTATCTTTGATTTCCCACAAACGTCGAATGCTTGGGATTTATTAAAAGCAATTCAATACCGTGATGTCGATATTGATGGTTTTATGAATGATATACTCGATGACTTATAGCTATAACAAGTTGTTCAGGTAGGATTCGTAACAGTAGGCTCGGTTCCGCTTCGCTACACATTTTAACCAACAATTACTCGCCTCTTAGCAAGGCGTTATGTCCACTTTTAGTGGGTAAGACCAGTTTTACACAGTGTTGTCTGTCCTATGTTAAACAAAGAAGTTAATTAAGGTTTATCTTAAGAGTAATAATGAAAAGACAAAAAGAAAAATCGTTAAAAATGATAAAAAACTTATGGAATGCAACTAAAGCAGGTAGGTTTGTTCGACTTGCTTTTGGTTATGTTGAGCCTGGGTTTGGTGATATAATTGAAGCTTTTGTAAATAAAGGAGTTTTATTCATTTCAGTCGCGCTTCTTTTATGCCTATATACCGACCTTATTTTTGACTTTGGGTATATAGAGGTAGCCAAGTCATTACTAGATATTGTCGTATTATCTGTCGCTATCTATTCAACATTAACAGGCGTTCCAAAGTTTATATGTATGCCCATTATTGCTATTAGGTCGTATTTAGACACAAAGTTATTTTGGAATATAATGCTATCTATTATTTTGGTTGCTTTTCCTTTTATGTACTTTTTCTAATAAAGAGCAGCCAATACCTATGGATGTTTTCTACTGACCGTTCTCAAGTTCTATAGCTTATCCTTTGGGGGCAAAATGGTAAGATACTCTACTAAACAAGACAGGCACGTTTGTGTACTTTGAATTGAATCGTACATTCGCAAAAGTATTCATAAGTGAAAAAGGTGTGGCATTCGGAATAATCCGTGAGGCTTCTCAGCCATTTCCTAGTGCTCTTGCCGAGAGCAAGGTATTGGCAGAAGATGAATCAGGAAACTATTTCATTGAAGTAAATGGGGCGGTTCATTTCTGGGACCACGAAACTAAAGGACTAAATAAGACAGGCATGTTTGTGTAGCGTTAAATACACCGAAATCATCTGCATGTCGATTTGGTGTTTTTAATAAATGATCGAAAAACGACATTACGGTTTTTTCTTTATTTCTCTGTTGGTTATGGTTTAGAGTTGTAAGAAGAAAAAAGGAGAAGTGCCCCAAAATGGTGTGGATTAGCATGACGGTTTGGGGACGAGTAAATTGTTATGTGACTACAAGGAAGAACCATAGTGAAGAGTAAAGATTCGAATTATTGGTTCCCAGCTAAGACTTACGGAATTGGTTGGGGACTCCCAGTGACGTGGCAAGGCTGGGCTATTTTGTTAGTTTATATTGCCGCAATGATTGTCACTGCTTTCTTGCGTTCGCCTACCAGTAACTCCCGCGTTTTTATCGGTTTATCATTTGCGTATACGATCGCATTAATAATCGTGTGTTACATCAAAGGTGAAAGATTAAATTGGCGGTGGGGTAGCAAGCAGTAGTGAAACCGTCACATAACAAAAAAATTAAGTCACTCACTTCGTTCGTTGGGACGCATACATGCGGGGCGGCTTCGCCATTATGCCCCACATGCCTGCGCCCCTTATTTAAAAGTTATGTGCTAGTAGGTTAATTGAAAATGGAAGAACTGAAAGGGATGACAATAAATGAAAGGTTATTTGCCTTAAAAGCAATCGATTCCTTTGATGCAGCTATTAAGTCAAAAGATTGTAAAGCCGCCATCGAAGTTCTTGAGCAATGTGGATTGAGTTATTCGTCAGCTCTTGAAACCGTATCTTCAATTTTTAAAAATCCTAAACGTTACGGGTACTAGTAATTGGCTCAAGGTTTATTATATTTCGCACATAACAAACAAATTATGGCACTCGCTGGCGCTCGCTGGGACGCAAACACGTGCGCGGCTTCGCCATTATTGCACACGTGTCTGCGCCCCATATTTGGAAGTTATACGCTTAAGGAAAATTTTCCACTATGAATATAGAATTAGTGAAAGCCGATTACAAAAACGAAAAGCACGCTGAAGATATTTCGTTTCTATTAAATGAGTACGCTTGCGACCCGATGGGAGGAGGAAAACCTCTCTCGGATAATACAATGGCAAATCTCACTTTAGAGCTTTCCAAAATCCCTCAAGCTTTTAGTGTTTTAATATACGTCGACGAAACTCCTGCAGCTTTGGCCAATTGCTTTGAGGGATTCTCTACCTTTTCTTGCAAGCCTCTTGTTAACGTCCATGATATATGTGTTCACAAAAATTTTAGGGGAATGGGCCTAAGTCAAAAGTTACTCGAAAAAGTGGAATCTATCGCACTCAGCTTAGGCTGTTGCAAAATCACATTAGAAGTATTGAGTAACAATAACGTTGCTAAAGCGGCGTACGAAAAATTTGGTTTCAGTGGTTACGAATTAGATCCTAAAGCAGGTAGTGCGGTTTTTTGGCAAAAGGCTTTGAGCGTATAACAAACAAATTAAGTCACTCGCTTCGCTCGCTGGGACACAAACATGGCGGCTGTGTCACTTCGTTCCGATTATAGCCGCCATGTTTGTGCCCCTTATTTGGGT
>NZ_JBSWUR010000003.1:0-278479 GCF_056159165.1 Alteromonas sp. AWJ4_199 | reverse complement strand
GTAGGTGCCATCGGCTTGCACAATGGCAGTCACGGTTTGAGTATTGCCTGCACTGTCGGTAATGGTTAGCGTAACTGTGCTGCCAGGAGTGGCATCGGTTGTACCTGAAAGGGTAGGCGTGGTGTCGTTATCAGAACCCGGCGCATTAATGGTAATGGTTGGAGCGGTAGCGTCAATTTCACCGGTGGTAGAACTATCAGCAGTATTACCTGTTGGTTCTAACACGGTAGCATCTACCGTGAACTCACCATCAGCCAGTGCATTTGGTACGTCTACACTGAACGTACCGTCGTCTTGTACTATGGCGGTAACAACCTGAGTGTTTCCCTCACTATCGGTAACGGTTAGTGTAACTGTACTGCCTGGAATTGCTGAAGTAATGCCTGATAGTGTTGGCGTGGTGTCGCTTGTTAAGCCAATCGCATCTAGGGTAAGTGAAATGTCTTGTGCTTGCTCGCCTGTTCCAGAAAACTCAACTGGCGTAACATCGTCGTTGCCATTTGCACTTTGATCGAACTGGAAACCCACTGGATCGACTTCTTCATTTATGCGATCAACGCGCACAAAATTACTACCGCCGTCAGTACCAGCACCGCCATCTAGGCCCGCTGCGGTTGCTTCTAACGATTCTAAAATGTCTCCGTCACCAGCAAGCACATCAAGAAAGTCAGCGTCACCTTCTTGGTTGTTGCCATCAACGCCGTCAACACCGTCAAGTAATGCTGTTAGCTCATCGACACTTTCATCAAAAACAGCAAATTCATCGTCAGAATTGTTTTCGGTAAAGTCTAATTGCAGCGGGAAAGTAACACTTTGTCCGGCTGGAAGTGTGCGAAGTTCTCCATCTACACTTACGGTAACAAATCCATCAGGTGATATGTTCAATACGTCGCCCTCTGCCACCGTCATACCGACAGTAACATTGACCTGCTCACCGGTTTCTCCGCGAATCAAAGAAGCCTCGCCGTTTACTCCCGCAATGATTACTTCAGCCATGTTTCCCTCTCAATCAATAAATTTTCACGCTATACAAAAAGCGTAGCAGAGGATTTACATTCGGTTACCGGACCGTGGTACGGAGAGTCTTTGTTCTTTGGTATAAGACTAGGTAGTTACCCCTAATTTATTAATAATTAGTCTATTTGTAAGTTGCTAGATTTGCAGAAATACATATGGCGACTATGTTTTAGGGATAAGAGACGAAACAAATGTCGTTTAGATTCTTAAAATTATGAGATGTAAATATGATGTCGATGAAAACAGTGCTGTCCAAGGCTATGCTTGGGTTGTCGGTCGCTTTGCTTGCTGATATTGCCGCAGCGCAGAGCAATGGAAGTAACGATTTGTCGGTTAATTTGGAAGACTATGTACGCAAGGTAGTAAACGAAAATCCGGAAGTACAAGCCAGTTGGCGTCAACTTCAAGTGGCTATGTCAGATGTCGACATCGCGAGAGGCGGTTTTCGCCCACAGGTCGATGTATTGGCGTCGAGCGCGTACACCGATAGAAATTATGGCTTAGAACGAGAATACATGGGCCATACTGCTCAAATCACCCTCACCCAGATGTTATATGACGGTTTTTTAACAAGCAGTGAGGTGAAGCGTTTTAAGCAAGCACAAGTTGTACGGTTTTTTGAACTAATGGGCGAAATTGAGCAGAAGTCATTAGATACCGCCCTTGCTTATATGGATGTTCAGTTGTTTCGAGAGCTTTTGAAGCTTGCTGAAGAAAACCTGATTACTCATGTTGATGTGTTCAAACAAATTGAAGAAAGCGTTGAGGCTGGAGTAGGTCGTAGAGCTGACTTAGAGCAAATTAGCGGTCGTCTTTCCCTTGCCGAGTCTAACGTGCTTACTGAGCTATCGAATTTGCACGATGTTACCGCACGCTTTTTGCGGTTGGTGGGTGAAAAGCCTGCTCAAAACCTACAGTCAGTATCAATAAACTCTGCTTTCGTTGATGCAAACGTCACAGATATACAATCTTTACTTACTAGCGCGTATGGTACTAATCCACAATTTAATGCTGCTATTTATAACATAGATGCGCAGCGTTATGCGGTCGATAGTGCAAAGAGTCTCTACCATCCTCAGGTTAATTTGACCGCAAGTTATGGTGCGCAAACACGAGACCAAGCTGCATTGAATAACACCATTACCGAGGCGAGTGTCGGCGTAAATTTTTCTTATAACTTGTATAACGGTGGGTCGGATAGCGCGGCGATTCGACAAGCATTGTCGCAAGTAGACTTAGCAAAAGATTTACGGGATAAAGCCTGTATCGATATGAGACAAACGGTACAAATTGCTTACAACGACATTATCAATATATCCGAGCAGCTACCTTCACTGAATGCTCACCGCTTATCTTCAGACCGTGTGAAATCTGCCTATATGGACCAATTTACTATAGGAGAACGATCACTACTGGATTTACTCGATTCAGAAAATGAGTACTACGAATCGAGTCGTGCGTACTTAGAAGCCCAGTATACGCTAGAAAAAGCGCGTGTAAGACTGCTTGCAGCATCGGGAAGCTTAGCGCAAACACTAGGCATTACTAAAGAGGGCGTGCCTGATGTACTAAGTAAAGCTGAAGAAAAAATTAGCTACGACCCTAATTATGTATGCCCTGTAATTCGCACGAACTTTGAAGATGAACTGAATATATTAAAGCGCGATTCTGATGGAGACGGCATTGTTGATTTATGGGATGACTGCATAGATTCAACACCTGGCGCTATGGTCGATGACTTTGGCTGTGAAGCGAAAGAGCCTGAATTGGCACCAGAACCAAGTGCTGCAGACTTCACTTTGGACAACGCAAATATAATAGAGTCGTTTAATGTAAACATTGAGTTTGCCTCTAATTCTACCGAGGTTTTACCTGAATATGAGAACTCCCTTCAAGAGGTTATCGATGCGCTTAATAGTGACGCTAATTCTGGTGTCATCATTCACGGCCATGCTTCTTTAGATGGCGATGCGGCATACAACCAGCGCTTGTCTGAACGCAGAGCAAAGGCAGTTGCGTCGTTGCTGATGGCCAAAGCCAATATAGAAGCAAGAAGAATTACTGCGGTTGGTTATGGAGAGAGTCGTCCACTGATTGATGAAGAATCAGATGAAGCGAATGCTCGAAATCGCAGAATTGAAGCGGCTATTATCCAGCTTCCTACTAACGAATAGTGATGTGTAGGCCTATATGAAGGAAAAGAAGGTCGTAGACGACATATCTTATTTGGAGAGACAAGGGGGAGTGTTGATGGATTGTTTAATAACAATCTGTCACGCCCATCATTTAGATGTATCTCGAGTTAGCTTGCTTAGCGGACTGCCTTTAGACCGCGGTGAACTATCGCCTACCGGATTTGAGCGCGCAGCAAAACGAGCGGGGCTCGCCAGTAGAACAGTAAAACGCGAGCTAGACCATATCAACACTGCAATTTTACCCGCCGTTTTAGTGCTAAGTGATAAGCAAGCCTGCGTTCTACATGGGCTTGATAAAACCCATGCCAGAGTTTCATACCCGGAACTCGATGATGCTGTAGTCGAAGTACCAAGAGATGAGCTAAGTGCTAGCTATACAGGGTATGTTATTTTTGCTCGCCCCGAGATGAATGCACAAGAAACCAATGCTCAAATTGATAAGTCATCAGTAGGGCATTGGTTATGGTCATCCATGAGAACGGCAAAAGGTTTGTATCGCGACGTTCTTTTAGCGTCCGTTTTTATCAGTTTGCTTTCTATCGCATTACCCCTGTTCGTAATGAATGTTTACGATAGGGTAGTGCCAAATGCTGCGCTAGAAACCATGTGGGCACTCGCTATTGGCGTTTTACTTGTGCTAGCCGCAGATTTTTTATTGCGCATGCTTAGACAGTATTTTGTAGAGTTGGCGGCGAGTCGATTAGATGTCACGCTATCGGCGAAAATAATGGAAAAAGTGCTGTCTATAAATTTAGCGAGCAAGCCTGCTAAAAGTGGTTCATTTATAAATAGCCTACAGTCTTTTGAAAGTATTCGGCAGTTCTTCGGTTCAGTCACTTTAGTGGCGCTGGTTGATTTACCCTTTGGGCTACTTTTCGTAGTCATTATCGCCATGATTGATTTTTATCTGATCATTCCAATACTCATTGGTGCTACTGCGCTTTTTCTTTATGCGATGAAGGCGCAGCGGGTAATGCGTTCTCTTTCTGAAGAATCGATGGAAATCAGCTCTCGTAAAAGCTCGCTTGTGACTGAAAGCGTAACGTCATTAGAGGACGTTAAAGCGTTTGGTTATCAAAGTAGAAATCAAAGTGCGTGGGAAAAGCAGACGATATTTCTTGCCAAAGTCAACGCCAAACTACGTTTAGTATCAATGTCGGTTAATAACGCTGCGCTCTGGATCCAGCAATCTGTGGGTGTGGTTATTATCCTCACTGGTGTTTACCTCATTATTGAGGGCGTGATAACACAAGGTGGGCTAATAGCCGCTTATTTATTATCAAGCCGAGCTATGGGGCCGGTTTCTCAGGCTGCCGCATTGCTTGCGCAATTCCATCACGCTGAAACCGCAAAGAATGCCCTTGATGACATTATGTCTTTACCAAGTGAAACAGGTAGCAATAAACAGATTAAAAACAATGTCGTGCTAAAAGGGAATATTGACGCTAGCCAGCTTTGCTTCAAGTACCCAGATGAAACCGTACTCGCGTTAAAAGACATTAACTTCTCTATTAAACAAGGGGAACACGTTGCTATTTTGGGTAAAAACGGGTGCGGAAAGTCAACGTTAAACAAGCTTCTTATGGCTTTTTATCGCCCCGAATCGGGACAACTTTTGTTGGATGGGATAGACCTTCAGCAGTATGACCCAACGCTGTTACGTAAACAAATAGGCTATGTACCGCAAGATGTGAGCCTTTTTCACGGCTCATTAAAAGACAATATTTTGCCAGAGGATACACATATTGACGAGGCTGAGTTTTGGGAAGTCATTACCCAATGCGGCTTGGCAAAGCTAGTTAATGGAAGTGCGAGTGGCATAGAGCAAAATGTGGGGGAGCGTGGCTGCTTGCTGTCGGGTGGGCAGCGTCAGGCTGTGGCGATGGCAAGGGCCATAGTGCGAGACCCAGCAATCTATATTATGGATGAACCAACTTCAGCCATGGACTCAACTAATGAAGCACAGATGAAGGAAACGATTAAGGCGGCGACGGCTAGTAAAACTCTTATTATTAATACACACAGAACCACATTACTCGATTTGGTAGAACGGGTCATTGTTGTAGAAAACGGAAAAGTGATTGCCGATGGTAAAAAGGAAGAGGTACTAGTGCAGTTTAGACAACCCAGTCAAGTATTGAAGAGGGCACCATGATTTTGAAAAGTGATGGTGAAAAAAAGGACTGGTTACAGCGGCTAATGCGAGGCTGGCTCGCGCCGCCCCCAGGTCAAGATTGGGTGTTAGAAGCGGAATGGTCGCGCATTATGCAAACGCCGGTAAAAGCCCGTGGCCTGCTCTATGTCGTGCTAATAGTACTGTTTTTGTTAGTGGTGTGGTCTTATTTCGCTGAGATTGACGAAGTGGCTAAAGGTGATGGGAAGGTGATTCCGTCACAGCAGCTGCAGGTGCTTCAGTCATACGATGGCGGGATAGTACAGGAAATCTTAGTACGTGAAGGACAAACCGTTGAAGCGGGGCAGGTGCTGTTGAAAGTTGACCCCACGCGTTTCCTATCCAGTTTAGAAGAAAATACCACGCAATTTGCAGCTCTTGCGGCAAAGGTGCAGCGCTTATCTGCGCTCACCCAGGGCGAGGTGTTGCGGTTTAACCGAGAGCTTCAAGAAGAAGCGCCTACCATCGTTGATAATGAGAGAAAACTCTATAACTCGAATTTAGCTGAGCTTGATGAAATCGCGGCAGGTTCTGACTCTCGCATTTTACAACGCCGACAAGATGTTGAAGAAGAGCGAGCTAATCTATCCCAATATCAAAATGTGCTGACGCTTTCTAAAAAAGAGCTGGCGGTGACTAAGCCATTGTTAGCATCAGGGGCAGTGTCTGAAATCGAAATTCTTCGATTAGAAAGACAAATTGTTGAGCTTGAAGGCAACATTAGCAAATCTAAAGTGGCAATAGAGCGTGGGTTAAATGCTATTGAAGAAGAAATTATTAAGAAGGAAGAAGCTCGCCTCAAGCTAGTTAATCGATGGAATCAAGAATTGACCGATGCGACTGGTGAAATGGCTATGCTACAGCAGTCTCAAACCAGTCTGGAAGATGTAGTATCGCAAGCAGATTTGCGTTCGCCTATCAATGGAACGGTTCAACGGCTACTCATCAACACGGTTGGCGGCGTTATTACACCTGGTAGCGCCGTAGTCGAGCTAGTACCTCAAGATGATCAGCTCATTGTCGAGGCAAAAGTTTCACCAAAGGATATCGCATTTATAAGAGAAGGGCAGCCGGCCATTCTGAAATTTAGTGCATACGACTTTACCATTTATGGCGGAATGACGGCTGAAGTTCAGCACATTAGCGCAGATGCTATCACCAATGAAAAAGATGAAACCTACTACCTTGTAAGGCTAGAAACAAAGCGCAGTATTGCCGATGAGTCTCTAGATATTTTGCCAGGTATGATTGTGCAAGTCGACATTTTGACAGGTAAGAAAACTGTACTTAACTATATTTTATCGCCCTTGTTTAATGTGACAGCCTCTGCGCTGAGGGAGCGTTAATGAGACATTTCATTGCTGAAAAAGACCTACAAGGTGCACTGACTCACTACACTTGGTCCAGTTATAGTAGTGTCACTCAGTTGGAGTGTGATGAGAGCGATTGCGTTTGGGTTTTGACAACTGATGATAGCTGGCGTCAACAGCTAATAGAGGCCAAACAAAAAGTTAACAACCTTGTACTGCTAACTTACAAATATGACCGGACAGAAATGCAAACGGCGTTGATGTTAGGCGCTAGAGCATATTGTCATGCATTAGGAACCCAATCTCTACTATCTTCTGTAGCCCGTGTTATAGAAGCGGGAGGAATGTGGTTGCCCAATGAATTATTAACACAGACCACATCAAATATAGCCGCTAATATGCAAACGAAGCGGGTTCTACCCTCATTGCAAGGGCTCACAAACCGAGAAAAAGATGTATTGAATGGTATTTTGGAAGGGTTAAGTAACAAAGAGATAGCAAGAGAGCATGGTATTACTGAGCGTACCGTTAAAGAATATGTGGGTACGCTCCTTCACAAGTTTGAAGCGAAAGACCGGATAAGTTTATTGCTTCGTATAGGTGAGTTTAGTCATCTAAAAGATGCTCTATAACTTCAATATGCGAAACCACACCGTCTATCCCTAATTCAATAAACAGTTCTTGGTAATCTGAACGCTTTACGCCGTCTGCATAGACCTTTATGCCAAAAGTATGTGCAAGGGAGCAGAAGCCACGTATGAAGGCGTGATTGGCAGGGTTGAAATCGATATCTGCCATAAACGCTGAATCGATTTTTACATAATCTAAACCCATTTCCTGCACGTTCAACAGTTGCGAGAAAGATTCTCCAACTCGCTTCAAGCCCACTTCGCAACCTTTGGCTTTTAGGGTTGTACAAAAATCTCTAAACTCATCAGGGAAGCGAGTCGCGGTAGATTCTCGCACCTCAAAACACAACTGTTTCGCTGCCTTTTCGTTGGTACCGATTTGATAATAAAGTTGAGCAAGAACCTCTGGGTTGAGCATGAACTGCTCAGAACAGAGAAACGCAAATTTTGAGTTTGTTTTAGTGTTATTAATATAGTTGATCAGGCTAGTAATCGTTGTTAGCTCTAATTGGGGTAGAAGCCCGAGATAGCGAGCCCAATGGGTATAATAACCACTTTTTCTTAGTTCACCATCTATTGTAACGCCCGCCCAACTCTGATAGTGAACCAAATTGCGGTCAATATCTAAAACCGGGAAGTTAAAGGTTTCTACACCACATTCGTCAATAGTATTTTGTAACTCTTTTTCCCAGCGTTTTTGCTCTACCAAGCTAATAAATTCTTTAAGGGTCGACTCGATAAAGGGTTCATCCATATCTAGTAGTTCTGCTTCATCAATCATCGCATCTGCACGCATTAGTAAAGCAGAGAAACTATCATCTGGGCGAAGTTTAACAACAGACTGAAATACCTTGGGATCGCCAACTTCGCTGAATGCACTTAGGCAGGCGCCATGAACCGCTTCAGATATAGCTACGGCATCATGGGTTTCAGTAAGCAAAATAGCAAACTCGTTTTTTTGCATTCTAGCAATTCGGCTGTCAGTAAATTGATGATGATGTAACGCAAGGCAATCGTTAATTTCTTCAACAAAATCTTGAATACGCTTTTTTCTGATATTTGCCGGTGAGCGCAAAAAGCCTTTGCCTTCGGTAAATCTGACGAAGAAAAGGCAGTTCACACCTTCAGTGTCTCTAAAAGCTAGCTGCCCTTTTAGAATTGAGATGAAATAATCCCTATTTGCTACACCAGATTCGTCATCAAATTGTGTTTTGTAGCGCATAAGATCAAGGCGCGTATTCTCTTCATCCATGATCTTTCTAGAGTTAGTAGCAAGAAAGTTCATAGCGCGCACTACACGCTTAAGTTCTAATGTACGAGGCTCTTTTAGCTGGATAAATTGCATTTGCTGAAATGATTCAGCTTGGCGCACAACACCGTCTAAAGGCCTGATAATATAGCGCAGTGCCCAGCCCCCTAAAAAGCCTGAAAATATGCCGACCAGTGATAAACCAAAAATAAGTCGTTTAGTGGCGCGCCACATTGATGCAACGGCAAAGCTGGTATCTGTTTCGACATAAACCGTACCGTATTGACCCCAACCTTCGCTTACTTGGGCGATACCGGGTTTGACTATGGGAGAAAAGTTATCTGAAAACCACTTTGGCGTATTTTCGTCCAACTGCACTTCATGAGTGTATTCAGAAACGATTTCACCGTCAGATTTTTGAAGTACAATGGAAGCGTAGTGACCAATGTCAAATTGTGACATTATGAAGAGATCGAGCGAAACAGGGTCTTTATCAAGCCCACTTAGGGTAAGAGCAAGCATACTCGCGTTGTCTAAGTTTTTTGAATATAGCTGTTCTTCTACGTATTGCTTGGTAGTTATTCCATGAATTGTGACACTACCTACAATTGCAACAAGGACGACGACTACAATGGCTAGCCATAATTCTCTTGTTATTGACATAAACTCCTAAGACCTTCTGCTAATCCCCTCCTGCTTCATGCGCTCAATAACATCACGCCACCTTGATAGTCTGCTGGTAGACGAAGAAACTTGTGCAGTTTTACCCGGCTGCCAAATACCCGAATCATTAAAACTGAATACAGGAATTAAGTCCGTCCGTTGAGAACCTGGCAACACATTAGACACTAAGCTATCTAGCACCAAAGGATCCGATGAAGGGGAATCATAGTATCCTAGTACCATATGTGCTTGCGTTACTCGGCTTCTACCAATTTTCGCTTTTACATAAATTAGGCGAAGTTTAGAACTATCGATACCTAAGTGTAGCAGAGCTACGTATTTTGCAATGGCATAATCCTCACAATCTCCGCGAGAATGACCAAAAAGTTCCGAAGGCGTGGCCCAATAGTCTTTTTGTTTGAATACGATATCGTCGGTAGCGTACTGGATATGCTCGTCAAAGAAAGCGTTTACACCGATTAGCTGCTCTTTAACAGCCTTATTTTCAAGGTCGTGAAGTTTAGTTTCTAGCGCACTGACATGTAAGGCTTTGTCAGCTCCAAAATTATTTTTAACTTCCTGTTCGAGCTTTGGAAACTCGATGACATAGTGATCCCTCAGTTGTTGTCCAGCCAGTAGCAAGGCTACTAATGCTAAGCAGTGCGACGCAAACAGAGAAAGGGTCATATTTTTATTATGTAGGTCATACTAAAGTATAAGAGAGAGTACTTATCTCTATCTGAAGTTTAAGTATTAGATACTATACGTAGTTATAGGTATAACACGGGTTTGTTGATATTCCAACCCTGTTTCCCCAACGCCAGTGACTTACATTTGATAAAGTGAAAGCTAATTTACTTCTTAACTACAAAATCGTTTTCCTGAATATTCGCAGTAATTCCCGATGTAGCGTTGACTACCACAGACGAATTGCCATATGCACTATCAACAATAAATGTACCGGGGTAGAGTGTATATTGAAGATATTTTCTACCGCGATTATCGACCACCTCTTTGGCCTGATAAAGGTATAGTTCATCTTTTTCAGATATGCCATTATCTCGCCCAAGAGATATCGAAATTTTGTTGTTCGCAATGTTGATAACGCGACCCGTAACAGGTTGGCAGGCTGTCGCTTCTTTAATATCCTCTATTAATTGGCTGATTGAGCCATCAATCGCCCGACCGTAGCGTGATTGCCAAAAGGATGACGAAAATTCATCAATGTCTTCAAATCTGTCAAACGTCCACTCTTCATTAGCATTGTAAGAGGAACTGAACAATAGGCCGCCGTTTATTCCGTCATAAACTTGTACAGACATTGCAAAAGCACGGTGTGAAGTGTTGCTTCGCCATGGTGTAAACATGGATGCTTCTTTTTGTGTAACGCTTAAATCATCAATAACCCCGACAATAACGAATTGCGTGTTACTTTGATCTGATAGTGTACGTACGTTTTTGTCGGTATAACGGCTATCAAACTTTGCAGTATGGGGAGCAACGTAAGTAATACTGAGATTGTCTGTCTGTTCTTGCATTGCCTTAGCTAAACGCTGCGTAAACGCCTTATCAAAGTGTGGAATATTTCCTTCAGTCAGTTGTGTTCTGTTTCTTATTCTAAAGTGAGTAGTGGCAAAGTGCTTTTGGTCCTGCTGTGCTGAGCATACTTCCCCTCTAGGAAAGATGTCTGCACGTACACTAACTGTGACTACATCACCGTTATAAGTTTCGCTGACGAGCTCTAACTGTTCGACTTCGCCCGTTGAACTAATTGTCATCTCTTCGTTTTTCAGAAGCCCATTAGTTAGTTTGGCTACACTTTGCACTGACGCCCCAGCAAATAACATAGCTTGTTTGAGCGCATCCTGTGTTGCTGCGCGTTTTGCTGCTTCCTTGTTACCGTTCATTACCACAGCCTGTCCAGTGGCTTCATACCAAACGGCATGGGCTTGCCCAGCGATTAGGCTAAGTAGGCAAACAGCGGCCATTGCTCTGCTTAAACATGCCATTAGCGTTGTTTTGCTTGCTTGTCGCACGTGACACCTCTGTGGTTGTTTAGTTATTGCGATTAAATAATGTCGTAATCAATGCGAGACCTACGCGAGTTCTATGCGAAAAAAGTGCCAATTAAAGTGGGAAGCTATCTTTAAAAGCAAACGGGCGCATATATTGCTTATTTCCTTCTAACCAAGGTCTAAAACTGCAAAATGTGTTATGAAAGTTTAGTCGCCTCATAACGCTTTGCTCAAAGGTTATTAGCCTACATAGGTAATGAAAGTAAACAATCAGACGTCACTAAGTCGTTATTAATGCACACAGAGGTTTTAAATTATGTGGTTGAATAGACTAAAAAATTCAAAGCTACTTTTGCGGTCTTCTATGTTTGGCCTGGCAGTTTCTTTGAGTGGATGTGGCATTATCGATAAGCACGTCGAATGGGAAACCGTTGAGCCTGAAACTTACCCTGTTTTAAAGGCGGTTGGTTACGCACCGATTTCATCGCAAAAAGGCGAGTCTGACAGTATGAAGCTAATAATGGCGATGAAAGCGTCAAAATTAGATGCATACCGAGAGTTGACCGAGCAGGTATACGGTCAAAAAATAGAAGGTAGTCAGTCTGTATCACGCCTTGTTGTTGACAGTGAAACGTTACGCGCGTCTGTGGAAGGAGTAATAAGAGGCGCCGAGGTCGTTAAAACCTATCCCGTTGGGAAAGATACTTACGTAACTGAGCTTTCTTTAGATATGCAGCAAGTCTACGATATTTATTTGTCGACTGCTAAGCCGCGCCGAGTGAAAGATGTAAAGTATTACTAGAAGAAAACCCAAAGGAGGGTCGCACCAACAACATCGAAAGAAAGTATATAAAGGTGCGTAATAAGGAAGTGAGATTGCCTGCCGAAGCGATTAGTACTCCGCGACGTTAAAATGCGGCGTAAACGCTTAAGCACTCACTCCGGCACCTAAAGTTCCGCCTTTTGGCTTCCCTTTTTTGTCGTAAGTAAGTGATTCTTTTGCTCGAACTTCCATCATCAAATTCCGCAAGTGTGTGAGGCGTAGCTGTCCTTGCTCTACGGCTTTTTGATTAACCTGTGTTCGATATTTGCAATCTTCAAGAAGCTTCTTTGCCTCAACCATTAATGCTTCATCGTCTTCCGACATCGCATTTTCGTTGTCGATAGCGTCTTCAATCGTTGCATCCAGCGATTGAATAGAACCCAGAAGGGCTGTTTTTTCGTCTAACAAGTTCATCAAAGATTCAGCGTCACGCGAGCTAATAAGCTGCAGTTCTTTTTCAAGCAGCGACGCAAGTGAAGTCATTTGTTCCACTTGACGTGATAATGCTTGTGTTAACTGGCTTACTTGTTCTGTCACTATACTTGTCTCATTGAACGTGTCTGATAAATTCTAACTAGTTATTTGACACCAGATTATTTAGTGCCGAATTATTTAGTACCAAAAATCTCGGATTCTAGCTTCGAGATTTTATTAGCAAGCACTTCAGGATTAACCTTGTACTCACCACTTTGAATCGCTTTTTTAAGACGGTCCACTTTCTCTTGGTTCACAGGTGCTTCAGACCCTTTCTTTTGAACTTGATTCAACTGCTGAGCAGATTGCGTCAATGAAACCGAGTCCTGTCTTGGAGCTGGAGCTGTTTGTGCCGACTGCGCTGAAGCTTGTTGTTGAGATTGTTGCGTCTGATTTTGCTGCGCAACTTTCCCGTTATCAACGGGTGTTTTAGGTAACCCATTGTTTATATTGTTAATTGCCATATTTAGTCCTCACTACTATTTTGCCTCTGTGATATATATCGGCCTCTAGGCTAATATCTTTAGCTAAATTGGAAACAAAACAGTAGATATTTTACGCTCACTTTTATAAGTGTATCACGACTTCTTCAGGGCTTGCGACTCTGGCAATTACGGCCTTCTGGCTACTGGCATTAATCACCTTTATGTTATCGCCAACTACGCCATCTTGCTGCGCTATTCCTGCCGTCTTAACTTCCATTCCTGCAACCTCTGCGGTAATCGTTATTCTATCGCCTTTACATACAAAGCATAGCATATTTGACTGTATAGCTTGACCACCGGTAATACGACGCTTCATTCTAGCTCCAATCAATGAAGCTACATCGGTAAATGCAGTATGCCGTAACCGTCGTACGTCAACTTTTGCCAGGGTTAAATTAGATGACGTTAAAACAGTTCCCGGACTTATTGCGCCTTGAGTGACTACAATTTCCTTGGTGCGCGTTACCTGTCCGCTAGTAAACAAATACCATTCATTGTTCTTACAGCTTACTCTCACTGATATGTAAGATTGGCTAAGTGCTTCCTGCGATGCGTTGTATTGAAAGCCCGTTGGGCAGTCAGGAATATTTATCCTATCGTCTATCTTCACAATGTCGACATCAATGTTAGTATCCTGCGAAGTATCAGTGAGTTGATTTATCAAATACTGCTTGGCACCTTCTTCAACTCGCTGATGGTTAGTCGTTGCCCCATAACATTGTGCGCTAAGTAAACCGAGCACTAAGCTGGTGAACGAGCGATAGAATGTAATCCGCATTTTGTTGTTTATCTTTTCCATCATGACTTTTCGTGTTCAGTTTGCGAGTTATTGACTATGCTTAATAAAATACATGTTTGTGAATATCAGGTTTGGCGGCAAAATAAACTTCAAAGGTTTGCTTAGAAAGCTTCAACAGCGGCTCATCTAGCGGGTTACGCTGAAATGCGTGTGAAGCTTAAATTAACCATAGGCGTCATTTTTCTGTCGTTTGACCTGCAAAAATTTAATGATATTGTCTATCTTTACTATGAGAGGCAATGATCATGCCCAGTATTACTTAGAGGTGACCTATGTCGGGGATTTTAGATTCGGTAAACCAGCGAACACAGCTTGTTGGGCAGAATCGCTTAGAGTTGTTGCTGTTTAGACTGAACGGTCGTCAACGGTTTGGTATTAACGTGTTTAAAGTACGTGAGGTGCTTCAATGTCCGCCGCTTACTGCAATGCCAAAATTAAACCCGTTGGTTCGCGGTGTAGCACACATTCGAGGCCAGACGATTTCGGTTATCGACCTGAGCATGGCTACACGTGGTCGTAAAATTGAAGACCTCTCTAACGCGTTTATCGTAATTGCTGAGTACAACCGTTCTGTCCAAGGCTTTTTGGTAGGCGCTGTTGAACGCATCATTAACACTAACTGGGATGCCATCATGCCGCCGCCGCAGGGTACAGGGCGGGCCAGTTATTTGACTGCAGTCACTGAGGTAGAAAACGAACTCATTGAAATACTCGACGTAGAGAAAATTCTAAACGAGATTTCTCCGCTAAATGCTGAGGTCAGCTCGGATGTCGCTGAAGGACTAACTACTGAAGGGCAAGAGAACAAAATCATCTTTATTGCTGATGACTCGGCAGTAGCGAGAAATCAGGTTAAAAAAGCGCTTACATCGCTTGGTCTTGAAATTGAACTGGCTAAAAATGGCCTTGAAGCACTCAACCGACTTAAAGAAATTGCCGAAGAGTACGGTGATGTGACCAACCGCGTTGGTGTATTAGTCTCGGATATTGAAATGCCGGAAATGGACGGTTATACCCTCACTGCGGAGATAAGAAATACGCCTGAGTTACAAAAGTTACATGTTGTGTTGCATACTTCGTTAAGTGGTGTATTCAACCAAGCTATGGTACAGAAAGTTGGGGCGGATGATTTTATAGCTAAGTTTCACCCCGATGAGCTTGCTGTTGCTGTACAAAAATGGCTCATGGCTGAGTGCGAGTAACGGAGCAAAAAAGGATTGGCTAATAAAGACGTTTCGCCTGCGAGCTACTTCAAGTTCAGAGAGTTTCTAGAAAAGCAATGCGGCATAGTGTTGGGAGAGAATAAACAATATCTCGTCCGTAGTCGTTTGGCTTCGTTGCTTTTTAAGCATAAATACGAGTCTGCAGACGAACTCATTGATGTTGTTGTACGCGGTTTTGATAGAGCTTTGTTACAAAGCGTTATAGACGCGATGACAACTAACGAAACATTATGGTTTCGCGATAATTATCCCTTTGATCTTCTAATAAAAGAATTATTGCCGTCCCTATCAACGAAACATCAGAAGATCCGTATTTGGAGTGCTGCGTGTTCATCTGGACAGGAACCTTATTCCATTGCTATGTCCGTGCTTGAATTTCAGCGTCAACGCCCGGGGGCTCTTAGAGCGGGCGTTGAAATTGTCGCTACTGATTTGTCATCTGAGATGTTGCAAAAGTGCGAAGCTGGCATTTACGACGAGTTGTCTCTTGCCAGAGGGTTATCTCCACAGCGAAGACAAGCTTTTTTCCAACAAAACGAAAAGGGACTTATGCAGGTGAAGCCTGAGGTTCGCCGTATGGTAAGCTTTAGGAGTTTAAACCTGCTTACAAGTTATGCCGCGCTCGGTCGGTTTGATATTGTGTTTTGCCGCAACGTGTTGATTTACTTTTCAGCAGAAGTAAAGCAACGGATCCTGCAACAAATTGCCGGACAACTGCAGCCTAACGGCGTTCTATTTCTTGGCGCATCAGAGTCTATAAGTGCTGCCAGTGATATCTATAGCATGGTGAAGTGCCACCCTGGCCTTTACTACCAAAAAAAATGATCTAACTTATCGGCTTGATAAATAAACTTTTTTGTAACTCAAGCCGACTTACTGACCTTTATACCTTCCGTCAAAAACCCATTGTGGCATCTGCCTTGCTAACTATTCAAACAAACGACAGTAAAACGGCAAAAGTTAAACCCTTATAGTTCCGTTTAGCTTGTCAACACGAAACGTTTTTAAAGTATGTCAGAGGTCATGTTATGGCTATTAACCTAGATAAGCTGGTGGGCTTTCACGAGTCAGCACTGAAGATACGCACAGAGCGTATGGAGGTTATTTCGGGGAATCTAGCTAACGCAAATACCCCTGGTTACAAAGCCAGAGATATTGATTTTAACAAAGCCATGCAGTCGGCAATGAGCGAAGCATCTAGTGGAACCAAACAACATGCTTCTTCCGGATTGGTAAGGACAAATGAACGCCACCTAGGCGGCAACTCTTCGTCTGTTGCGGCAAATTTTGACATGCAGTACCGCGTACCCACCCAACCGGATACCGGCGACGGTAATACGGTAGAAGTCCAAGCGGAAAGAAACCGGTTTTTAGACAATGGATTGCGCTACCAAGCAAGCCTTGAATTTTTAAATGGAAAAATTAAAGGCATGAAAAAAGCACTTAGCTCAGGAGGTCAATAGTCATGAGTTTATTTAACGTAATGCAAATTTCGAGTACGGGTATGGAGGCGGAAAATGTTCGCCTTAATACCACGGCGAGTAATATTGCTAATGCAAACTCGGTAAGCAGCAGCTATGACGAAACCTACCGAGCTCGCCACCCTGTTTTTGCCACGGCATTACAAGACGCTATGCGAGATCAGTCGAAGGGCGCAGGTGTTCAGGTTAAGGGCATAGTGGAAAGTGATGCTCCACTTCAGGTGGAATATGCGCCTAATAACCCAATGGCAGACGAAGAGGGCTATATCTACAAACCTAACGTCAATATTGTAGAAGAAATGGCGAATATGATGTCTGCGTCTAAAGCGTATGAAACAAACGTACAGGTAGCGGATACCACCAAACGAATCTTCCGCCGCGTACTTCAGTTAGGTCAAGGGCAGTAATTTGCCGCTTGAATAATGTGAGGATTAATCAGTGAACACCATAAATAACACCGGCTTAAATACGGACCTGTACTGGCAGGAAGAAACTGTAAAAGTTGCCGATGGTACCGAGCAGCAGCTAACCCAAGAAGATTTCTTTTCGATGTTGACGGAACAGCTTGCCAATCAGGATCCTACGGCACCGGTTGATAACGATCAGATGGTGGCCCAGATGACGTCATTTACGATGGCTGACGGCATCTCCCAGCTTAACGAGAAATTCGAATCGTTTGCGGCTTCAATGACATCTAATCAAGCACTGCAGGCATCGAGTCTCATCGGACAGAACGTGCTAGTTCAAGGTAATGTCGGTTATATGGCGAACGAAGGTGAAGGGCTCTCTGGCGTCATCGTAAACGAGAAAACTGTTCAAAACATGACGATTAGCATTGAGAACCAGTTCGGTGAGGTTATTAAAACCATTGATGCAGGAACACAAAGTGCCGGCAACATTGAGTTTGAGTGGGATGGCAAAGATAAACATGGAAACCAGATGGCACCCGGTGAATATGTTATCAGTGCCACTGGCGAACTAAACGGCGAAGGCGTTCAGCTTAACACTGCCGTTAATCGTCATGTTGGAAGTGTCAGCTTGGCCGGTAGTGGTCAGGGCGTAATTTTGAATTTGGATGGTGATGTCAGTATCAATCTTGATGACGTCATTCAAATCGGCAGTTAGTAGGAGAATCAATAATGTCTTTTAATATTGCACTGAGTGGCGTATCGGCCGCACAAAAAGATTTGGATGTAACCGCCAACAACATCGCAAACGTAAATACAGTTGGCTTTAAAGAATCTCGTGCTGAATTTGGTGATGTTTATGCTGCATCATTGTTGGCAGGTGGCAAAACAAAAGTGGGTGATGGTGTACTTACCCAAGAGGTTGCGCAGCAATTTTCTCAAGGTAGCCTGCAGTTTACTAACACGTCGCTTGATCTCGCGATTACAGGTAATGGTTTCTTTGCAACGGTACCTGAAATTACGTCTCGTGACTTTTCGTTTACTCGTGCTGGTCAATTCAAGCTCGATAGTGACAATTTCGTGGTGAATAGTAATGGCGATAATCTTCTGGGTTTCCCAGTAAACGCTGATGGAACCAGTGCATCAGTTGCGCTGAGTACTACAGAACCTGTTCGTATTCCGGATTCTTCAGGCTCACCGCAGCAAACCTCTGAAGTTGATATTCGTATGAATCTTCCTGCCGGTGATCTTGGACTAGACCCTCAAGACTTCAACCCTGAAGATCCGTTGACGTATAACGCAGCAACATCGGTTACCGTTTATGATTCTTTGGGTGATAGTCATGTTATGACCTATTATTTTATCAAAGACGGTTCACCTGGCGTTGATAATGAATGGTATGTGGCCACAGCAGTCGACGATACCCTCGTTGATATGACAGACTCTACGGGTGCCGATACTGACCCAGCCACAGCAGTTAACTCGGTTGGCGGTAATACAGGTAATGCAGTAACTGCATCTAAACTTATCTTCTCTCAAGGCGGTGATTTTTCTGGTATGGAAACGCCAGATGGCTTACCAACGTTAGATTTCAAGATGCAAACTGAAGCATTGGGCGCTGGTATTCTTGCAAATGGCTCAGACCCTACGCAGCAGATTAGCATTGACTTCAACCTCGATGTAAATAACGCCACGCCTAATGAGCCAACGCAGTTTGCATCTGCTTTTGAAGTAACGTCATTAGAACAAGATGGTCTGCCAGTAGGACGACTCACGGGTATTGATATTGGCCCAGACGGCTTGGTACGTGCCACTTTCTCTAACGGAACCTCTGAGCCGATTGTTCGTGTGGCGCTTGTTCGCTTCTCTAACGAGCAAGGCCTAACGCAAGAAAGCAGTACTCAGTGGAAAGAGAGTATTCTTTCAGGTGAGGCACTCGCGGGTGAAGCAACAACCGGTACCTTCGGTGAGATTAATTCATCAGCCCTTGAACAAGCTAACGTTAACCTGACAACCGAGCTTATCGATATGATTATCGCTCAGCGTAACTTCCAGGCTAACTCACGAGCGCTTGAGGTAAATAATTCACTGAACCAGACTATCCTGAACATCCGATAGTTAAGGTAAAGCGCCGTTTATTTGAATATAAAAGCGGCAATACATTGGCGTATAAGCCCTCCATTATTGCCGATATTTACAAGAGCCGCACAACCGCGGCTCTTTTATTTTCCTTTAAATATCAATTTAATACCTTTCATATTTTCTATCTGAGTTAAAAACCCACAGATTGGCATCGCCTTTGCAAAATCTTGTTTAAGGTTTAATCAGAGTCAAAAGTCAGTCATGGACAAACTTCTCTATATTTCAGCGAGTGGCGCATCTCAAGACCTATTAGGTACGGGGATTAGAGCCAATAACTTAGCCAACGCGCAGACAACCGGGTTTAGAGCTCAATTAGAGCAAGCGAGATCGATGCCGGCTTACGGTGAAGGTTTGCCAACCCGCGTATTTTCTATGACTGAAAGCCCGTCTAACAATTATGAGTCGGGCCCTATGATTAAAACGGACCGAGATTTAGATGTGGCCATTCAAGGGGATGGTTGGTTTGCGGTACAAGATCAAAATGGTCAAGAAGCTTATTCCCGTGATGGCAACTTCAAACTAGGCGATGACGGAATTTTGACAGACATTCACGACCGTGTGGTGCTAGGTGACAACGGGCCGATTTTTTTACCTGTGCCTCTTGATAACCTAAACATTGCTGCTGACGGCACCTTGTCAATGAGACAGTTAGGCGCCCCGGCAAATGTTATCGAAGAAGTGGGTCGCCTTAAGTTAGTCTCGCCTAATTACGCGGATATGGAGCGCGGCACCGACGGCTTATTTAGAATGGAAGATGGCTCCATTGCGCCGGCCAATGCCAACGTCAAAGTAATGTCTGGCATGCTTGAAGGCTCAAACGTTAATGCTGTTGAAGAGATGGTAGACATGATAAGTCTTCAACGTCACTACGAGTTACAAGTCAAAATGATGAAGCAGGCAGAAGAGCTTGATACTCGCGGTAACCAGTTGCTGCGCATACTGTAAATGAATTTTAAACACCGTTGCCCTTTGAGCAACGTCGGAGGTTAACATGCATCCAGCACTATGGATTAGTAAAACCGGACTAGACGCCGCACAAACCGATGTGGCAGTGGTGTCTAACAACTTAGCAAACGCATCAACTGTAGGCTTTAAAAAAGACCGCGCAGTATTTGAAGATTTGCTTTATCAGAATATCAATCAGCCAGGCGGTCGTTCTTCTGCTGACACCGAACTACCATCTGGACTAATGCTTGGTTCAGGTTCAAAAGTGGTCGCTACGCAAAAAGCACATACGCAGGGCAACTTGCTCACCACTGAAAATGCGTTGGATATGTCAATTCAAGGTCGTGGTTATTTTGAAATTTTGCAGCCCGACGGCACGATTGCTTACTCAAGAAATGGTCAATTTTCCTTAAACGACCAAGGGCAAATTGTTACCTCTGGCGCTGGTTTCTTACTTCAGCCTGAAGTAGCTATTCCTGAAGATGCGCAGCAAATCACTATCTCGCAAGATGGTGAAATCAGCGTGAGCATCCGCGGTCAAGCTGAACCTCAGGTATTGGGGCAGTTAAATATTTCTGATTTTGTGAATCCGACGGGGCTTCAGCCTACCGGACAAAACCTTTATGTAGAGACGGCATCGAGCGGTGCACCTATTCAAGGTATCCCTGGGCTTCAAGGTTTAGGTTATATCTCTCAAGGAACCCTTGAAACGTCAAATGTAAACGTGACCGAAGAGTTGGTAAACCTGATCGAAAGCCAGCGTTTGTATGAGATGAACTCAAAAGTTATCTCGTCAGTTGACCAAATGCTTGGTCAGGTTATTCAGCAACTTTAGTAGGTAGCGTCATGCGTATTTTAGGTTTATCTGTTGCACTATTTTTACTTGGCGGTTGCGCCAGTACAAACGAACCTCCTGTTCAGGCAAATGATCCCTCGTTTGCGCCAGTAGTGCCAGATTACCCGCGTGAAACGGTGGTTGAAGACGGTTCGCTATTTCGTTCGTACATGGCAAACAGTTTGTACTCTGATGTTACCGCCAGACGAGTGGGCGACATTATTACGGTTACTTTGAACGAAAGTACGTCAGCCAGTAAGTCTGCTGACACCACTACAGCTAAAGATACTAATGTAAACCTAGATACGATAACCGGCCTAGGTGGTCAGGCGGTAAATATTGGTGGCCAATCTATTCAATTAGGGATCGGATCTTCTCGCGACTTTAGCGGTGATGCTGCAGCTAACCAAAGCAACAGTTTAGATGGTGCCATTTCTGTAACGGTTGTAGATGTATTGCCAAACAATAATTTGGTTATTCGCGGCGAGAAGTGGTTAACGCTGAACCATGGTGATGAGTACATCCGTTTAACAGGCATTATTCGCCCTGCAGATATTAGCCCTGAGAATGAGATAGTGTCCACGAAGGTAGCCAATGCTCGCATTCAATATTCGGGTACGGGTACATTTGCGAGAGCGCAAGAAAAGGGTTGGTTAACTAAGTTTTTCGATTCAACTTGGTGGCCTCTTTAGGTTTTTGGTAGGAGAGTGGACATGCGTTTATTTTCAGTCGTATTAGCCGTATTAACACTGCTTTTATCTTCACAAGCAGCGGCGCAGCGTATTAAAGATTTAGCAAGCATACAGGGCGTGCGTAGCAACCAATTAGTAGGGTATGGTCTTGTCGTTGGTTTACCTGGTACCGGCGAGCAAAGCCCATTCACCGAGCAAAGTTTTAGAACCATGCTAAGCAATTTTGGTATCAGCCTTGATGCTAATACCAAACCAAAAATTAAAAATGTGGCGGCGGTTGCTGTTCATGCCGAATTGCCTGCTTTCGCAAAACCGGGTCAAACCATTGATATCACGGTTTCTTCCGTTGGTGAAGCATCAAGCCTTCAAGGCGGAACACTTCTTCAAACGTTTCTTCGTGGTGTTGATGGCAAAGTCTATGCGGTAGCACAAGGTAGCTTAGTGGTTAGTGGGTTTGGTGCGCAGGGAGGCGATGGGTCGCGTATTGTCGTCAATACGCCTACCGTAGGCAGAATTCCAAATGGAGCTATGGTTGAACAATCGGTTCCTAGCGGTTTTGCGAATGGCGATACGCTGACCCTTAATCTTCATTACCCAGACTTTTCAACGGCAAAAGCACTTGCAGACACTATTAACGAGCGCTTAGGCGCACAACCTGAAAATGGCTACATAATTGCAAAACCCATCGACGCCGCATCTGTCCGAGTAACTGCTCCCCGGGATGTTGGCCAGCGAGTTGGCTTCTTGGCTACTCTGGAAAACTTTGAATTTACGCCGGCAGATGCACCAGCACGCGTTGTGATAAACAGCCGTACCGGCACAATCGTAATAGGCAGCGACGTACGCTTATTGCCTGCGGCCATTACACATGGCGGTTTAACAGTAACGATTTCTGAAAATCAGCAGGTTGCTCAACCCAATGCATTTGCTGACGGTGAGACAGTGGTGACCACACAGTCAATTGTAGATGTCGATTTAGCTGATAGCAGAATGTTCAAGTTCGAGCCAGGCGTCACTCTTGACCAACTAGTTCGCGCAGTTAATGAAGTGGGCGCGGCACCGGGGGATTTAATGGCAATTTTAGAAGCTTTACGCCAAGCGGGCGCTCTACGCGGCGAGCTTGTGATCATCTAAATCAAACAGTCTATACAAGCATCCGATAGGAATAATAAAGGGTTACAGCGGAATAAATACGATGGAATCACTAAGCACAAAAAATCAGCTTGATATGGCTCGTAATGTCCATGATATGGGTAGCATTAACAAAATGCGCGAAGCCATTGCGTCGGGTGATGAAACAGTATTGCAAGAAGCTGCCCAGCAGTTTGAAGCGATATTTGTGCAGATGATGTTGAAATCTATGCGTAAAGCGCAAGATGCGCTTGCCGATGAGAATAGCCCGTTCAATTCTCAACAAGTGAAGTTTTACCGCGATATGCACGACCAGCAGCTGGCTACAGATTTAACATCAGGCGGTGGCTTGGGGTTAGCTGATGTTATTGTGAAACAGTTAGGCCAAACCGAAAATAGTTATACGCCTGCTAGCGTTATAAGAAGTGACGGTGATATTTCATCGCTAAATAGAAGTCGTGAATACAAGGTCGCTGAGGCACAAGGCATAGCGCTTTCCTCTAATTCGATAAAAAGCCAGGCGGCACAAAAAGACGCCATGTTCGAGAGCCCAGAACAATTTGTTGAGAGCCTTATGCCTATCGCCGAGAAAGTGGCGGAGAAATACGGCATGGATCCAAGAGCAATCATTTCTCAGGCTGCGGTTGAAACAGGCTGGGGAAAATTTGTCATTCACAAATCTGATGGCACTAGTTCGCATAATCTGTTTGGCATAAAGGCGAATAAAGGCTGGCAAGGAGAACAGGCGGTGGTGGATACATTGGAATTCAACAATGGGCTGCCACAGAAACAAAAGGCTACCTTTAGGTCTTACGGTTCGGTTGAAGAAGCAATGGATGACTATGGCCGTTTTATTACCTCGCAGCCTCGCTACAGCCAAGCTGTGGAAAATGCTTCAGATGCTGCGCGTTATACAAGTGCGCTCCAAGACGCCGGTTACGCTACTGATCCTGAATATGCCAGCAAGATAATGGCTGTTTACAACAGCGAACGTCTCAGTGCGCTGATGCCATAGTTTAAGTGCTATAGGTGAGGAGAATACAGTGAGTTCTGTTGATTTATATTCATTAGCCACAAGTGGCGTAAACGCTAGCAACAAGTTACTTCAAACTACAAGTAACAATATTGCTAATGTGAATACGCCTGGCTATGTTCGCGAGCGCACCGAGCTTCAAAACAGCCAAGTATTTGGTGTTGAGATTGGCAACACTGAGCGGGTAATCAACGTATTTGCACAGAACCAGTTACGTCGCGATATTACTGCAGTGGGTGAGCTCGAAGCGTTTTCTAGTAAAACTACGGCAATAGACAATCTTCTAGCCAGTGAAGCTAACTCGATTTCAAAGGGACTAAGCGAATATTTTTCTGCGTTACAAACTGCCGCTGATGACCCAACAAATCTTGCATCTCGCGAACAGGTACTAAGTAAATCTGAATCACTTTACAACCGTATGAGAACGCTTTCTGACTATATGTTAGAAAAAGAAGAGGAACTCAATTTGGAGTTCACTTCAATGGTTAACAGAGCGAATACCTTAATAGGCAACATTGGTGATTTAAACCGCAATATTGTGATTGCCAACGGCAACAATACGAGCGACCAACCCAGTGCGTTGCTAAACGAGCGAGATCAGGCCATAGACGAGCTTGCCTCAATAATGGGGATCACGGTAAAAGAAAGCACCACCCAAAACGGCGCAGTTACTATTAATCTCACATCGGGCGAGTCTCTCGTGCTCGAGAACGGTGCCTTTAATCTCTTTGAGTTAAGCTCTAGTGCCGATTTAACGACAAAAGAAATAAAGTTAGAAACTGACTTTGGTTCACAAACAAAGAACAATGCATCGTTACGAATTTTGGAAAGTGACCTTGGCGGCGCATTGGGTGGATTGTTCGAATATCGCAACGAAGTACTTGGGCCGACAATGCGTGACGTCGGTCAACTGTCGGTTGCGTTCGCCGATGCGATGAATACGCAAAATAAATTGGGTATGGATTTAGACGGTCAAATTGGCGGTAACATTTTTGATATTCCTTCGTTCAGAGGCTTAGCCTACGAAGATACCAATGGCGACTACGTAGTTACAGCGCAGATAACTGAAGGCAAAGGCGCAGAGTTAACTGATGCAGATTATAAAATTGAAGTTACCGCAGTTACAGCAGGCGTGCCCAGCGAAATAGAAATTACGTTTTTAAATCCAGATGGCACACCGAAAAAAGATGGTTCAGGTAATGACATCATTTTTTCAAACTTTGCCGTAACCCCTGGCTTTAACGAACTACCTGGTGGCATTGAAATAGACTTTTCAGGCAGCGATCCTTACACCGTTGGCAATGAGTTTCTAATTCAACCCACTAAAGACGTGGCTTCAAAAATAAGTTTAGCCTCTAACCGTCCCGAAGATCTGGCCTTTGCTAATCCAGTAAGAGCCGGGGCTGATAGTACCAATTTAGGCAGTGCCAACGTAGTAGATGTAACTGTGTCAAATACGGAATTGGGTACTTCTGCCTTTGACGGGGCGGGTGGCCTTTTAAATTCAGCACCGGCTCAAATTAGCTTTACCGCTGCAGATACCTATGAGGTGTTAGATGGAAGCGGTACAGTATTAGCTACCGTCACAGGAACAACAAATTTAAATAACCTTATCAGTCAGGCTGGAATAAGCCCAGATCCTGGATTTGATCTAAGCTTAGACGGTGTACCAAAAGCTGGGGATAGCTTTTCGATTAGCTATAATACAGATGGCTTTAATGATAACAGCAATGCGCTTAATTTAGCCGCTCTTCAAAATGAAAACAAAGTTCAAGTGAGTAGTGAGGCAACCAATACGCCAAGAACCTTCCAAGATGCATACGCGTCTATGGTAGGGCGTATAGGTGAAGATGCATCAATGGCTAGTGTCTCATTGGCATCGGCTGAAGCAATGAAAGTGCAGTCGCAGAATTGGTTTGAATCTGTGTCGGGCGTAAGTTTAGATGAAGAAGCTGCGAACTTGATAAAGTATCAGCAAAGTTATGCAGCGGCAGCGCGTATCTTATCTACGGCTCAAGAATTATTTAATACCATTTTGCAGTCAGCAAGGTAGGTGATTTATGCGTATATCAACGAATCAAATATATGATCAAAACATGCGCTCGATTATGCAAAATCAGGGCGACTTGGCGAAAACCCAAGAGCAGTTGGCTTCTGGAAAGCGCATTATCACGCCCAGTGACGACCCTGTTGGCGCGGCGAAAGTACTTCGTTTAACCGAAGAAATTGATGAGCTTAACCAGTTTCAACGCAATAATGATTTGGTAACGGGGTCGCTTGAACAGCAAGAGGCTGTGCTTACCAACATTACCGACTCAATTAATCGTGCTCGAACGCTTATCGTTCAGTCTGGCAATGGCATATTGTCTGACCCCGATAAGCGCGCAGTTGGCGCTGAATTAGAGCAAATCAAACTAGAAGTATTTGACCTGATGAACACCCAAGATGCAGACGGCAATTATTTATATGCTGGCTTTCAATCTGGTAATCAGGCGTTTGAATACAACCCAGCAGCGGGTGGCAATGCCATTACGTTTGCAGGCGACCCAGGTGTGAGTTTTGTTCAGCTATCAAATAGCTCTAAGATACAATCAACCAGTAACGGGTATGAAGTCTTCGAAAACGTACTTTCGCGTTTTAAATTTTCAGTTGATGGCACTACTGGGGCAACGGTTAATACAGCTGTGGTCAAACAGCAAGGCACATTTGATACCTTTTTTGATAAAAACTACGACCCAGTCAATGCGGCGAACAACGATTACCGCATTAATTTTCTGGCTACCGGGCAAGCTGAATTAGTTAACCAAGGAACCGGTGTCGTAGTTGATTCTGTTTCCTATACCTCTGGTCAGCCTTTTACCATTAAAGGGATGGAATTCGACGCCACAGCGGCTCCTGGTGATAGCATCGATTTATCGTTTGATGCTCCAAAGAAAAAAAGCATGGCTCAGTCAATTCACGAAATTCAAACCATTTTAATGGACTCTACTATTGATAACTCAGCACTTCAGGAATCGATAGCAGACGCATTAGTAGGTCTAGATAACGGGCTTGAAAAGCTTTCTTTAGAGCGTGCTTCGATTGGTAGCCGGTTAAATATAGCCGAGAGCACTTACGAAAGTAACCTAGATATGGAAATTGCCGCGAAAGCACAGCGCTCGTCTATTCAGGATGTGGATTATGCCGAAGCATCTACTGAATTTGCGAAGCAAGAAACAGCGTTGAGTGCTGCATTGGCCACTTTTCCTAAAGTAGCTAATTTGTCGCTATTTGATTTTGTTTAGCGGTCATAATTTATCAAGTTATTAATGCCGCTCAAGTGCGCCATGTAAACTCTGGCTTGATTGTCGATATGGCAAGAGTAGTAAGAGATATAAAGGTGGTCGCCTTCAACCACCAAGCCAGGATAACTTGTGTCTCCTCCGCTTGGCAGCGTTTTTAGTTCAGTAAGTATTTTAGTTTTACTATCAAATAGCCATATCCTGGTTGTAAATTGATGTGAACCCCAATCTATATGTCGTCCTGCAACGATATATAGGCTTTCACTTAACGCCACAGCTGCTGGACCACCAATATAGATCTCTAAATCATGCCAGCTCCATTTGGTATAAGGCGGTTTCGAAGTGCCAAATTGTGCACTGAAAGTATCTGCATCTCTTCTTAAAAATACCGAGGCATTTCCGTCATTATCAAACAAGATTGTGCTTTCATTGGGGTAGCTTTTACCTTGTTTGTCCAAACAAAAAGCCTTTTCCTTATGAACGTGCATTGAACGCGTTGGATCGCCTTTATAGAGTGAAACTGAGTTCGCTCGTCGATTGTACGCAAAGCCATAAGCTTCTGAGTTATAGAAAGTATTGTTCCACAGCCACCAACCGCTTCTACCGTGACTATTCCCTGCAGACCAAGAATAGCCGGTGGTTGAGAAATAAGTCACCATTTTTGTGACCACTTTTCTATTATCAAGGAAGGATTTTGCATAGGTAGTAAGCATGAGGCGAGAGCCATTGTATGAGAACTTCGGATCTCGTAAATCGGCATTATCCTCTTTAATAATTACTCTGTTTCGAACTTGAAACGAAGCTTTATCAAGAGTTAATACAATAACCACTCCGTCAGTGCTGACATGGTTAGTAGCTTGTCGGTAACAGCACATCAAGGTTTCACGATTTTTGTCGAACGGATTTTCAATTAAATCAGTGAAAGCGCAATGGGCTGCAGGCTTGGATATGCGCTTTATGTCGAACAGCATCAAACTATTTTTCACGCCAAATCTCCCTTAAAAATCCATCAGTTATGTCGTTTCTTATCGTCAATCTACGGCAATATCTTACCGCCTATCGGCAAAAATCGTAATTTTTTCTAAAGGGATTCTAAATGATGTCGATACAGTTTCTGAGAGAGCCAGTTCATCAATTACCCCTCAGGTCTTGATGACTACTAAAACAAAACGTCGGCAATGCCGACAGCCAGCGCACGCTGGACTGAGAGTGTAGGAGAGACTTTATGTCTATGTTCGTTAATACCAATGTATCCTCATTGAATGCCCAGCGTCAGCTTTTTGATGTAAGTAATTCTTTGAGTACGTCTTTTGAACGCCTTTCTTCAGGCTTCCGTATCAACAGCGCTGCTGATGATGCTGCAGGTCTACAGATTACCGATCGAATGACATCACAAATTCAAGGCCTTAACCAAGCTGTACGTAATGCAAACGATGCGATTTCACTGTCGCAAACTGCTGAAGGTGCGCTTTCTGAGACCACTACAGCACTACAGCGTATTCGTACGCTGGCCATCCAATCGCAAAACGGTATCAACAGCTCTGCTGACCGTGTAGCATTACAAAAAGAAGTATCTGCTTTGCGTACTGAGATCTCGCGTATCTCTACGACCACCCAGTTTGCGGGCGTAAATATTCTTTCAGGTGATTTCTCTGCGAAATTCCTTGTAGGTGCAAACGCAGGTCAGACAATTTCTGTAAACCTTTCAAGCCCAACATTGACGCGTGCAGGTGTTAATGGCTTCAGTGCGACTGGATTGAATATCACAGGAACTGATGTTGACGTTCTTTCTAGTGAAAACGCTTCTGGCCTACTAGGTAAAATAGATAGCGCGATTTCTGCAATCGGCGGGCTACGTGCTGACTTAGGTGCGCTTCAAAACCGCTTCCAGTCTACAATTCGTAACTTAAGCAATATCTCAGAAAACGTATCTGCTGCACGTTCTCAAATTAAAGATACTGACTTTGCTACTGAGACAGCTAACCTAACACGTAACCAGATTATCCAGCAGGCAAGCACAACTGTGTTGTCGCAGGCAAATCAGCGTCCACAGGCAGCATTGTCTCTATTGGGTTAATTGTTTAGCGAGAGTGGAGTCAGGAGGTAGTGCTCTAGTCCACGAGTCGATGAAAAAAGCCGATACCCTTTGGGTATCGGCTTTTTTATTTCAACGTCATGTAAAACTGTCTTTTATGCTAAAAAGGATACAGCGCATTTTGAGTGAGCAATTAACTGTACGGATTGGTATTAATCACTTTATTTCTCCCCAACTAAATCTACCACTTCATCGCTTACTGAAAAGCACGAGAGTGCCAATGCCGAGATTTTTAATTATTTTTCACTTACCACAAAATAATTGTAAAAAAGACTAAAGAAATTTTCCCAAAGTGACGATAACTATTACAAAGGGAGACATAACTCGTTTTATGTCTCCTAAGTCAAGAAAAGGATGGTTTATATCAAGGTTTGTTGAAACATGATATGTACTTTATTTTATTTTCTTGTTCTTAAAGTTTTTCAAAATCATTGCTTTATATGGTCTGAAATAAATTTTTAAAAAGTTCTAAAGAAAATTTGTTTGAGTGACGATAAATAGAAAGGTTTGCTAAGAGTGGAGCTGCTGACCGGCGAGAATGAAGCCAGGAGGTAGTGAGAGGTTTGAGGTCTGGAACATCAAACCCACCAGTCAGCAAAGAGAAGTAACTTCTCTATGTAGCAATTTTACCGGTTAGTGTGCCGATAAAATGTCAGATTAGACTGACACCTTAACAAAGCACAGGCTATGCCAAAATTTTTAACCACTGCGCACATAATAAAACCAATAGCGCAACACTCGAAACTGTTAGGAGAGACCCATGAGTCTATTTGTAAATACCAATGTGTCATCGTTAAATGCACAACGCCAACTATTCACAACTGGCAATAACTTAAGTACCGCCTTTGAGCGTCTATCATCTGGCTTCCGCATCAATAGTGCTGCTGATGATGCTGCTGGCCTTCAAATTACCGACCGCATGACATCTCAGATTCAAGGTCTGAACCAAGCGGTACGAAATGCGAACGATGGTATATCACTTGCGCAAACTGCTGAAGGCGCTATGGCTGAAACGACAACCGCCCTTCAACGTATTCGTACACTAGCCATTCAGTCGCAAAATGGAATCAACAGCTCAGCTGACCGTGTTGCGCTACAAAAAGAAGTATCTGCACTTCGCACAGAAATATCACGTATTTCAACTACAACGCAATTCGCAGGTGTAGACATCTTAACAGGTGATTTTTCTGCCAAGTTCCTTGTTGGTGCAAATGCAGGTCAGACAATTTCTGTAAACTTGTCAGCACAGGCACTGGGTCGTGCAGGTGTTAATGGGTTCAGTGCAACCGGTTTAGGCATTATTTCTGATAATGTGTTAACCGAAGCAGGAGCATCACGTTTGTTAACCGCGGTGGATAAAGCGGTATCTGCAATCGGTGGCCTTCGCGCTGACCTTGGTGCACTACAAAATCGATTCCAGTCGACAATCCGTAACTTGAGTAACATTTCTGAAAACGTGTCTGCGGCAAGATCGCGTATCAAAGACGCTGACTTTGCCACTGAAACGGCAGAATTAAGCCGTAACCAGATATTACAGCAGGCAAGTACCACTATTTTAGCCCAGGCAAATCAGCGCCCTCAGGCTGCATTGTCACTGCTAGGCTAATAGTTCAAGTTAGATATAAAGCGCTATTTGGGAAGGAGTTGAGAGGCCATCCCCTGAAGAAAGGAATGCGGCCATTGAGGCCGCCCCTTTGAGAAAGCGCCGACTAACAGGACTGAGAGTGTAGAAGTGTTGGTTGAGAGGCCAGTTTATCCTACTAAACCCTGCCAGCCGACAGAAACTGAATTTGCTCTATCTCCTAACGTGAGCAAATTGGCCGAGATATCGTTGTCTCGGCCTTTTTTTATTTTTTACCGAAACATCTCACCAATTTCAAACTACGGTAGAGCAACGCCGTAGCTCCCTCAATACTATGCATATTAAGTGCCAATTTCTGTAACTCTATCACTTGAATATTCTTCAACGTATTAGGTTCCAATACGCTTGGATTTATTTTAAGCAATTAATAGAGCATCAAGGCAACGATTATTTCTAGAATCAGTGTGTCTTATACCAATCCGTATAGCTCATTACCCACTTAGATTCCAAAGAATTACAATGAATTTTAAAACAATAAATTGATTAATAGTCTTTATAATCAGTGGTTTATTTGTTTTCTGGTAAGTTTTTTTAAAAAAATAACAAAAAAAGCTAAAGAACCTAAAGCATTAGCCGATACCTATTGTTGAGGGGTAATTTAATTTACTTTTATATTGAGGTGTTGGCGGGAGTAGTGACCCAGCTGATATGAACTGGAAGGATTTGATGATAGCAGATTTGCCGTCGAATCCCTAGGAGGTAATCTAATGTCTTTATTTGTAAATACCAATGTTTCATCGATCAATGCTCAACGTCAGCTTTTTGACGTTAATGATCGTTTGAATACGTCGTTTGAAAGACTTTCATCGGGATTCCGCATTAATAGTGCATCGGATGACGCTGCAGGTCTTCAAATTTCTGACCGTCTTACTTCACAAGTACAGGGCCTTAACCAGGCAGTACGAAATGCTAACGACGCTATATCTTTGTCGCAAACAGCAGAAGGTGCGCTTAGCGAGGTTACCACAAGTCTACAGCGTATTCGTACTCTTGCTGTACAATCACAGAACGGTATTAACAGCTCTGCTGATCGTCTGGCACTACAAAAAGAAGTGTCTGCTTTACGTACTGAAATATCGCGTATCGCTACCGATACACAGTTTGGTAACGTGAACATACTAGATGGTAACTTTTCTGCAAAATTCCTTGTAGGTGCTAATGCTGGCCAAACAATTTCAGTAAATCTGTCGTCTACAAACCTTGGCTCAATTAGCGGATTCAGTGCAACTGGTCTTGGTATCACTACAAACAGTGTTGCTACAGCTGATGGGGCGTCTGCTTTACTTAGCGATGTTGATGCTGCTATCTCTGGTATCGGGGCGGTTCGTGCAGACTTAGGTGCGCTTCAAAACCGTTTTCAGTCAACCATTCGTAATCTAAGCAACATCAGCGAAAACTTATCATCGGCGCGTTCTCAGATTCGTGACACTGATTTTGCAGCTGAAACTGCTGAGCTAACGAGAAACCAGATTATCCAGCAGGCATCTGTTTCTGTACTAAGTCAGGCAAATCAGCGTCCTCAAACAGCGCTGTCATTGCTTGGATAAGCTATACTTAAAATAGTTACCTTAGTTGAGATGTAACGGGTGCTTGCTTTTTAAGCAAGGGCCCGTTTTGTGGTTTCAGTAGGGAGGTATTAGGTGGAAATTCAAAATACCCAAGTTGGCCAGTCGTTTGCATCACCAGGGCCTAAGAATGCTGGTGTAGTTGAAAGTGACGTTAAACGTGAAATAGAAGGCTCTGAGACTAAAGAGCGGTCTTTTCTTAATAACGGGCAGAATGCTAACGTTAATGCAGCGCAGGATGTGTCAGACAAAACAGGAAGTCAGCAAATTCTTTCTCAAGCTTCTCCGTCGCAGGCCGATATAAGAGAAGAAGTGAGTAACGGTGTTGAGTTAGACGATGCTATTGTCAAAGTTGAGTCATTTTTAAAGGTTCAGAATCGAGACTTAGCATTCACTATAGATGAAAATACGAATCGCTCAGTAGTGACGGTTAAAGATTCAACGTCTGGTGATGTGATAAGGCAAATACCTTCAGAAGAGGTATTAAAGCTTGCTGATCGTATCCAAGAGTTACAGCAGGATGTTGGTAACAGCGTAGGAGTGTTTATCAACAACCAAGTTTAACATGAGGTAAATTATGACAATTCAGTCTCTAGGTGTAGGATCTGGCTTAGCCCTTGATGATCTTGTACAACAACTTCTGACCGCAGAGCGCCAACCTAAAGAAGAGCGTTTGAATGCGAAAGAAGAGCGTATTGAGGCTGAAATTTCTGGCCTTGGTCAAATAAAATCGAAGCTCTCTGACTTCAAAGATGCCGTCGACGAGTTGCGAAGCGACAATGGTATCAATGGGCGAGAGCCTACCATCACAAATCCTTCAGAAGACAATGATGTACTGTCCGCAGAAGCATCAAATTCAGCATTGCGGGGCAGTTACGAAGTTATCGTCGAACAACTTGCTGCTGGAAGCCGTATAACTACAGACGCCGGCGCGTTTACATCAAGTAGCGACCCTGTGCTTTCATCAGGCACAGGTTCATTGACATTTGACGTGGGCGGAAGCGAGAGCTTTACCGTAGATGTTACTGCTGGCATGTCACTAACCGCGTTACGTGAAAAAATAAACAGCGCTGATGATAACTTCGGCGTAACCGCAAATATAATTGATACGGGAACCGGTGCAGGACCTCGTTTAGTTTTCTCGTCTAGCGAAACTGGCGATGGTAACGACCTAGTTATTACTAACGATACAGGGGCTGCAGAGTTAGATCGCTTATCAACGACTGGCGGTACCAACAACATTAGTGCCGCGAACATAGAAAGTGCGCGCAACGCTATCGCATATATTGATGGTATCGAAGTTCAAAGTAGTTCTAATGAGTTTGAAAATACTATTCAGAACGTATCGTTTGAAGTAAACGAAGTTTCTCCCAAAGATGCCGCAGGGGACTTTTTAGCAACCAAACTAAGTATCGGTTATGACAAAGAAGGTTTAGATAAAAAAATCAGAGACTTTGTCGATAACTACAATGCACTGGTTGATGAAATTAAAACGCTCACTCGTTATGGAGAGTCTGAACTAGAAGAAGACGGCGCTTTAGCAGGAGATTCTTTATTGCGCGGAATCCAGAGTGGGTTAGCGTCCATTGTTGGCGATAGTGTAAGTTCTTCTGCCTTAGGCGGGTTGTTCCAGATTGGTATTGAATTTGATGACGACGGTAAGCTGGAAATTGGCACGACAGATTTTGGGCTTGGTTCTGGGGAAGATAGATTAGAAGATGCACTTGAAGATAGCTTTGATGAAATCGCCAAGTTGTTTACCGACCCAGACGAGGGTATTGCTACACGGCTTTATGAATTTTCAAAAGAATACACTTCTTTCAGTGGATTAATTAGCTTAAGAGAACGTGCAGCGAAAGACGACCGCGAAGATTTGTTCGACGAGCGGGAGACCTTAGAGCTACGCATGCTGAATTACGAAGAGATTCTTCGAGACAAATATTTGAACCTCGACCAAACCGTTGCACAGTTGAACCAGACTGGATCAGCGCTGCTAGCGTCGTTGTAATTAATTTAGAGTTGGAGTTTTTATGTCACTCAAAGGTATAAATGCCTACCGTAAAGGTAATCTGAAACAAGATGTGGCAAATGCAGATCCGCATAAGCTTACGCTGATGCTGTTGCAAGGAGCACTTGATCGAATCGCATACGCAAAAGGTGCAATGGAGCGTAAAGAATTGGTAATCAAAGCTGATTATATCTCAAAAGCGAATGCGATAATTATGCATCTGCGGGACACCCTTGACCTTGAGGTAGGCGGTGAAGTCGCCGAAAATATGTTTGCGCTATATAATTATATGATTGAACGCCTAAATGATGCACATTTTAATAACGACTTGAATATGTTAGATGAAGTGTCTAGCCTATTAACACCAATTCGAGATGCTTGGGTACAGATTCCTGAAGAGGCTAAACAGGAAGCCTATGAGGCCCAGCGTCAGAACCGACAAGCTATTTGAAAAACTCGATATTAAATCACAGCAGCACTCCATTATTTCTTCAAGCAGTTAACGCAGAGTTAGCTGCTTGTTTGTCTTCGTCCAGTGACACTTTTTCTACCGAACGATTTCGGTACCTTTCCCAAATACGCCATAAAGTTGTTGTTCGAGCGCTATCACGTCTTGAACACGATGAAAAAAAATCGTTTGCAAAAAAAGAAATTGAAATAAATCAAAAGCTTGAAGAGCTGGCGCAAGGCTTGCTAGATAACGCAAAAAAGGAAGCGGTTAAATTTTCAAGAGGCCGCGCAGCCGTTAAGAAATATAAATAATTATGCTAAATCAAATTCAGCTACATATTCATGACGATGAAGAAAAGCAACTTGAGGTAGAGAAGCAGGCTGCCCATTCTTTGAGGTTGCGTTATCACGAAAATGTAGAGGCGTTTCGTCGACATATACCTTCTTTACTTTCTCTCGTAAAAACTGACAAGACCAGTAACTCTACACTGTTGTGTAATAAATACGGTGAGCTAAATGTAGTTAACGTCACCACGGGGCAAGTATTGTATGGTCTGTATCCATCACAAGATGTTTCAGAAGAAGTAACTCAAGCTCTGCAAGATATGTCCCCTGTCTACTTCGATTTGGATATCAAGCAAGAACCTAATGTGCTAGTTATATTTGGGCTAGGACTTGGCTATCACGTTCCTATGCTCCTAGATCACAGTAAATTTCGAAATATTGTTATTTATGAACCAGATGAAGAGTTGTTTATCTGTTCTCTCTCCGTTATCAACTGGAGGCATATACTCGAATCCGCGAAGCAGAATGGCGTTGGGCTATTTCTTCAGATTGGAGACAGTGGAAAGCAAATTTTTGAAAATATGACTGAGTTGCAGCAGCATCTCGGTAGTAGTGGTTTTTACTACTATAAACATCTTAATAACGGTGTTTTTGACGACTTAGAATTAAAACTGAGAACGGTGTCTTGGACTGAGCTGCGCAATTGGAAGGGGGGAGATAATAATAGCAATTCTATAGTTAATTATTTGCCACCATGGACGAAAAGAGTATTCTCAAGAGATGCAAGCAACCGGTTGGAGAGCCAAAGGTTCAGAGATAATCTGAAAGCATTTAAGTCTTTTTTTCCTTCAGTTTATGAAGAGTTTAAAAACTACTCACCGTCTGTCTGGGTTCCCTATGGCGAAGACTCATCTCATATCAATATATTGCATAAAAATACTCGCTCGTTGTTTTATCAGTATGATGCAGTTAAAGCATGCGAAGATAGTTTTCATTGTTTTGCCCAGCGTCCTCATAAAGATGGAATTATTCTTGGATATAAAGGCAAAAAATTAAGAAACTATCTGCATTATCAGATGGTAATAGAATGCGAGTCAGTCCTAAAAGGTGTGAAAGACGAAACCGGTTCATTACCCCAAGCCGTAAAGTCTGTCATTTTTTTTGGACTGGCAGCAGGTTATGATTTATCTCATCTTATAGAGCATCATGATGTTGAAAAATTATTTATTTGTGAGCCGAACAAAGACTTCTTTTATGCATCATTGCACGCTTTAGACTGGGTCACAATCTTAGACTACTTCTCTAAAAAAGAGCGCAGACTTTACCTAAACATCGGAGATGATGGAACCAATTTAACCAACGATCTCCTTGTACAATTTCAGTCTATTGGCCCCTACGTACTTGCGAATACCTATTTTTACCAATCCTATTACAATGAACACCTTGTTAAAGCAATTTCTCAATTAAGAGAGCAATTACAAGTCATGATTGCAATGGGAGATTATTTTGATAACGCAAGATATGGAACGGCTCACACACTTTGGGCTATTCAAAATAAGATACCTTTTTTGAAGAAAAACGTATCGTCCCAACTGTCAGTCGAAGACAAAGATGTGCCAGTTTTCATTGTCGGAAATGGTCCCTCTCTGGATAATTTAATCCCTTTGTTAAAAGAAGAAGGGCAAAGAGGAATCATCGTTTCTTGTGGAACAGTTCTTCAAACGCTTCACGCCAACGGAATCGTTCCTGATTTTCATGCAGAAATTGAGGCAAACCGTTCAACATTCGACTGGGCTGTACGAATAAACGATTCTGAATATTTAAAAAAGATAACCTTAATAAGCTGTAATGGTGTACATCCAGACACGTGCGAATTATATAAAGACGTACTGCTTGCTTTTAAACAAGGTGAGGCTTCTACCGTCTCAATCTTTGAACTGTATGACAAAAATGGGTTTGCAGCACTCAATAATGCTTATCCAACAGTAACAAATTTCGCGGTTAACTTTTTTACAGAGATAGGGTTTCAGCAATTTTACATGCTTGGAACAGACCTTGGTTTTGTAGATGCAAAACATCACCACAGTAAAGCGTCAGGCTACTACAGTGAAACAGGCCAAGATCTTTACGATTATAACGCTGAGAATAACACATCGCTGATTGTTCCCGGTAATTTCCGGCCTTACGTAAACACAAAGTACGAGTTCAAGGTTTCTAAATCTGTATTAGAAAACACGTTGTTAAGTAAACAGGTAGATGTGTATAACTTGAATGACGGGGCTAGGATTCTAGGTGCAAGGCCTCTAAATATTGATAACGCAATTATTATCAGTAAAGAAGATAATAAACAAACTGCGCTCGAGAACGTTAGAAGAATAGGGTTCGAGACATTGGGCAAGAAGGATTTTATTGAGCGATTTGAAAGGCGGTTTCATCACGATGAGTTGCTGAGCGAGTTGCGGCAGCTTCATGAAATCATTCCCCTCTCGTTTGAAAATGAAAGCCAAGTGGTTGAACTTATAGAAAAACAGCGAAGTATTCTTGTTAATTCACTGCTTAAAAAGAAATCGATACTTTTTTTCTACCTCAATGGAACGCTTAATTATATTAATAGCTCTTTTACTAAAATAACGAATCTGCAAAACAAACAACGTGTGATTGAACTAAGTCAAAAGCTAGCAAATATTTGGTCCAGATATACCTTATATATGCTCAAAAGTTTTGAGTTTCAGAAATTTGAGTTCGACAATATAACTAGCTTTATGGGGAAAAGACGTGAATTACTCATCCGACATTATTTAGAGAGCAAACCATTTAGACTACACTTCGAAGGTCAGTCACTGCGAGCGGCATCAAGCTCATATCTAGAAATGTTACGTGAATATGAGTCTGAAAAGGCGTTACAGATTGATGTTTACGTTGATAGCGATCGCGAAGTGGTTTTAAACAGCGCATTTGGTTGCAGGCTCCAACGCAACTACGTTACGTCAGTTTCATCCTTATTTCACACAAGTGGTAATACTGTTTATTTACCTGGGAGCCTTTCGGACGATAAATATTCATTATCTTGTAATGATGAAACTCGAGTTAATTTCTTAGTGCTTTCTATTATAAGCGGTCTAAAGTCTGTTGTTATTGTACCTAAGCAAATATATCTTGAAGATAGTGAGCCATTTGGATTAGAAACTATCCTTGCCAGCTTCAAGGGATATTTTTGCTATGGGGCGGTGGACTTCATAGTGATAAGTGAGCGTAAGTTAGCCTCGAACGAATTGCACCTTGGCACCGGTGATCGATTGACCTTTATACCGCAATTAAAAAAATTAGATTTACTCGGTAGAAAACTAAATGCTTCAGCGTACCTTCGATCTAAGCAAGAACTTGTCTCTCGCGGAACAAGCTAATGAACAATATTTTACTTTTCTCGCCTCAAAGTGACATCGTCGTGTATGTGTAAAGATGATATTGATTTCGTCATACTCTGGGTTGATGGTAACGATGAAACACACAAACGGCGCAGGGAAAAATATCTGTCTAATGAGATAACGCGCAGTGCAAGTGATGCTGAACAATCCACTGGAGATAATAGGTTTCTTCAGCACGATGAACTTCGTTTCTGCCTTAGATCAATTAAGCGATATGCGCCTTGGTTTCGCAAAATTTGGTTGGTAACAGACGGGCAAACCCCATCTTTTCTTACTGAAACATTACTCGAGCAAGATAGAATATATATTGTTGATCACAAGGATATTTTCGTTGGGAAAGAGAAATACCTTCCCACATTCAATACGCGAGCCATTGCTAGCCAAATCGATAGGATCCCGGGCCTGAGTGAAAAGTTTGTCTATGGGAATGATGACTTTATGTTGGGTGCCGATACATCTGCTTCTTTCTTTTTTGACGGTCATATCCCTAAAATATGGGGAGATTGGACAAGTAACGGCATAAATGGTGCCAATACGCTTTTTCAGCAAGGTATGATAAACGCATGGAAGTTATTTGGGCAGGACGATGGCCACTATATTCATGTGAGTCACGGTTTTCAGCCTATGACAAAAAGCATTGTTGGAACGTTAAAGTCTCATTTTTCAACAGAGTTTGAAAATAATTTAACCTACCGTTTTCGTCATAGATCGCAGTTTATAATAGAGTCGCTCGTAAACCATTATTGTCATTATGTGATGAAAGCGAACGTATTAGGTACGTTACCGATGGTACATTTTAGTTTCGAGCTTTGTAGGTACGGAGATAGAAATAAAATAGCGTTTTTGTTTGAATTACTAAAAAATGCTGAAAGAACAATGTTTTGCCTTAATGAATACCACTCATTGGTTTCTCGCATACCGATTGTAGAAACCTACCTTGATAGTCTTTGCGGCCCGAAACTGATTAGCGAAGTCTGAATCGTTATTGTGACAATTTTTGCTTCAACACTACGGTTTGAATTGGCTTAGTTAGGATTTCGAGTTCTAACGTTTATGCTTTCAAAGGTTCGGCCGATATACTGTATAGCAACTAATATTACTGCGATCACTTACACTAGATCTAATTAAAAAAACAATTATGCGACAGAATAAATCGATCCTTATACTGGTTTCGTCACCATTTCAATATTGGTGTGCGCAGGAATATCTCGTTCAATTTGGTTTAGTTAATGAATCGATAACAGTTGTAAATGCCGCCACTTTTTGTGCAAATTCAATGGAACAAATTGAGAAACTGCATGGAAATCTGAATAACATTGTAGAGCACACGTTGACTATTCCTAAACAAGGTGAATTAAAGAGTCGCATATTGCCCTATGCTGACTTAGCCTGTTTACTTTCAAAAAATCTATTTGATATCATTCTCTTAGGTGACCTTAGACAGATTTGGATGCAAGATATTGCGTGTAGCCTTAAGTGTAAACAAGTTGTTTTACTCGATGATGGGGCTGCTACCAATGTTTTCGTCGAGAAATTAATGGCGCCTGCTAGATTTTTATTGCCTATATCTATGCACGAACAAAGTTCGGCTAGAAAAGAGCAAGCTTCGTCTATAAAGCAGGAGTTAGGACTAAAAATACAGAAAAAGCGCTTCGTTCTGTATTCTGTCTTTTCTTTTTCTCAGCATAAGGACGCCCAGCTGAATCGTTTGTCTTCATTGAAAACAATCTTTCAAAACAACACGGCAGAACGCAAAGTAGAAAACCACTTTATCGGTTCTCCAGTATCCGAAAAGAAAATAGTTGACGAGAAAGATTACGAGGAAATCCTTCGAGATGCAGCAATGTTAGCTGATCCGACTAAGTCGTTAATCTATTTTGCGCACCGGGCAGAAAATATAGCTGTAAAAAGATCATTGTTAGAAAGCCTTGGTTTTAGCATAGAAGTGCATGATGAACCCTACGAGTTAGTGTGCGCTAAACAAAATAGAATACCTATGCAAATCATCGGTATGCACTCAACTAGCTTATTCAATATGAAGATATTGTTTGACGCAGAGATAGATGCGATTTGCTATAAAATCAAAGAAACCAAATTGCAAAATTTGGACAACATTAATTGGGGAAGTGATAAATTCTCCTTAAAAGATCATATAGAGTCTATTTACAATCGACTTGATGAGTTCAATATTGCAGTACGCTACCCAAGTTAAGTGAGGATAACATGGCAAGAAAAGTAGCATTTATAACTGGGGTGACGGGGCAAGACGGAGCTTATTTATCTCGCTTGCTTTTAGACAAGGGCTACGAAGTTCATGGGGTCCGGCGCAGAGCGTCGTTACCTAATTTAGACAGGGTCCACGATTTAGTCGACCCTCCTCAGCAAGTTAAAAACAATTTTTATCTGCACTATGGCGATATGAGTGACTCACTATCTTTAGTCAGGTTACTTAATGAAGTGCGTCCAACCGAAATTTATAATCTTGCTGCTCAAAGCCACGTCCATGTATCTTTCAACACGCCAGAGAATACTGCTGATGTTAATGCAATGGGGACACTTCGCTTACTTGATGCTATTAGAACTTTGAAATTGGAATCATCAGTTAGGTTTTATCAAGCTTCAACTAGTGAACTATACGGTAAAATTCAGGCACCTCGCCAGAGTGAAAGTACCCCTTTTTACCCCCGTTCTCCTTACGCAACAGCAAAACTTTATGCGTATTGGTCAGTGATTAATTATCGAGAATCTTATGGAATGTATGCCTGCAACGGTATTTTGTTTAATCATGAATCAAAATATCGAGGTAAAACGTTTGTCACGAGAAAAATCACATCGACGATAGCTCGAATTGCCTTTGCCCTTCAAGACTGTTTGTTTCTTGGAAATATTGATGCACAAAGAGATTGGGGGCATGCAAAGGATTACGTTGAAGCGCAATGGTTAATGTTGCAGCAAGAAGTACCCGAAGATTTTGTTATTGCGTCAGGCAGAAAAACATCTGTCAGAGAATTCGTGGAAATGAGCTTTAATCTGCTGGGAGTAACCCTAAGGTGGCAGGGGAAAGGGGTCGATGAAGTTGGTATTGTAGAAAGTATTAACTTGGAAAAACTTGGTGAAAGAACACAAGGTTTCTCGTCGTCACTGAAAACTGGTGATGTGGTTGTTCGAATAGACCCTTATTATTTTCGTCCAAACGAAGTAGATGTGCTCTGGGGCGATGCGAGCAAAGCAAAAGATAAGCTTGGATGGGAACCGTCTATTAGCCTAAAAGAAATGGTTGAAGAAATGGTATTGAATGACCTCACACTAGCCAGGGATGAGGCAATTTTGAATAAGTACAGAAATGACTAAGTCAACATTTATTCCGGTATCTCAGCCCTTCGTCGATGACAAAGCGAAAGCGCTTGTCTTAGATTGCCTAGATACAGGTTGGATTTCGTCTCAAGGAGAGTACGTTGGGCGCTTTGAGCACGAGTTTGCTAGCTACGTCGGGGCTAAATTCGCGATAAGTGTAACAAGCGGCACGGCAGCGCTCCACCTTGCGTTGATGGCCCTAAATATTGGTCCGGGTGATGAAGTTATTGTGCCCGATTTGACGTTCGCAGCGACCGCCAATGCTGTTTTACTTTGCGGCGCGAAGCCAATTTTGTGCTGTGTAAATCAGGCGACGTGGACGATAGATATTGATGATTGCAAAACCCTCATCAGCCCAAACACTAAGGCGATCATTCCTGTTCATTTGTATGGTAACCCAGCGGATATGACCGCCTTACTTTCGTTGGCGAGAACCCACAATATCGAAGTGATAGAAGATTGTGCAGAATCATTGGGAGCAAGCTTACATCAAAAGTGTACAGGAACAATTGGAACGATAGGCTGCTATAGCTTTTTTGCCAATAAGCTGCTCTCTACAGGTGAGGGAGGTATGCTAACAACAAACAACCCAGAGTTAGCCAGCAAAATACGCGTTTTGCGTGATCATGGAATGTCTCCAGAAAGGCGTTACTGGCATGACTTTGCTGGCCTTAATTATCGAATGACTAATATTCAAGCTGCCATAGGCGTGGCGCAACTTGCTTTATTAGACGAATTCACCGCTTCAAGAACGAAGCAAGAAAGTATCTACAAAGAAATGTTGTCACATGTGCCTGCAATTACATTTAAGAAAGTAATTGATGATGCGACTCCGGTAAACTGGCTTATGTCGATACGAGTTACCTCCGTTGATAAAAAGCAAAACGCTACTGCGCTGCATAAGTGGTTACACGACAATTTTGTTGACTCTAGGCCCTTCTTTTTTCCTCTTCATCAACAACCACCATACCGTGATGAGAGAGAGGCGTTGGAATCAACGAGCGCTCTGTCACAGTCAGGTTTGTCTTTGCCTACTTTTATTGGACTGAAAGATGACCAAATTACGCATATCTGCAAGCTAATTACTCAGTTTATGAATATCAGAGGTTAATCATGCCGAGTTTCTCTAAAGAAATAAAAATTGCTAATCATGTTATTGGCGCCCAAAAACCTGTGTATGTAATTGCTGAGGCAGGGGTCAATCACAATGGCGATATTCGACTTGCTTATCAGTTGATAGATATAGCGATCAAATCAGGTGCAGATGCAGTAAAGTTCCAACTGTTTAATACTGAGTCACTTATCAAAACTAATGTGAAAAAAGCGACTTATCAAATTGAGACTGACAGCGAGAGCCAAAGCCAATATGAGATGTTAAAAGCACTGGAGATTTCGCCGAGTGACTGTGAAAATCTAGCTAAATATGCAGCGGAGCACGGAATAGATTTTATTGTTACGCCTTTTGATGAACCCAGCCTCACTTTCTTACTAACTTTACCGATTGCTGCATTAAAAATATCCTCAACAGACCTTACTAATCTAGCATTTATAGAGCGAGCCTCGCACGCAAATATCCCACTCATTCTTTCCACTGGAATGAGTGAGCAGTCTGAAGTAGACGAAGCGATAGAAGTACTTAAAGGCAATTGTAAAGATCTGGTCTTATTGCAATGTACGTCAAGTTATCCTGCGCCGCTATCTCAACTAAACCTCAGGGTAATGAAAAAATATGCGGAAGATTACCAAGTGGTTGTTGGATATTCTGATCATACAAGCGGTATTGGTGCTTCTCCCTATGCAGTTGCAGCAGGCGCCTCAATTATTGAAAAACATTTTACTATAGATAAATCATTGCCTGGGCCTGATCATCAAGCATCTTTATCACCTTCAGAGCTTTCTTTGTTTATTGATGAAATACGTAAAGTTGAAACTATGATGGGCAGAGAAATTAAGCGTGTAGAGTTATGTGAAAAAGAAAATAGGCTTGCGCTTCAAAAATGCTTAGTGGCCGCGACATATATTTCTGCAGGTGAAGCGTTAACCTCAGAAAACATGATAGCGAGAAGGACTGGTGGAAAAGGCGTTCCTGCTAACTTTCTTAGTGAGTTAGTGGGAGAACTTGCTACGCTAGATTACGCGCCGGGTGACATCATTGAGCACTGAGAATCGAGTTATAAAAGTCAATGTAGTTGGAGCGGGGGGGCACTCTCGTTCCCTGCTAGCACTTTTGTCGGCGTGTAATATTTCTGTAGAAAGAGTGGTTGACCGAAGGGTGGTACCGGGAGAGCAAATACTCGGTATCCCAGTGAGTGACATTAACAGTGAAGATCTCAACCTCTCCGAACATAGCAGTGTAGTCGCCATCGGAGACAACACAGCAAGACGCAAAGTTCTATTAGAGATTGGTGAGGGAATATACCCTTTACCATTACTACATCCGTCTGCTTTGATAGAACCCTCTTCAAAAATTGGCAGATACAGCCAAGTTTTTGCAGGTTCCTATGTCGGCCCGTTAGCTCAAGTAGGCGAGAATGTCATTTTAAACACTTACTCTATAGTTGAGCACGAAGCTAAGGTGGGTAATGACTCTCATATAGCGGTCGGAGCAAAAATATTGGGGCGGGCACGGGTGGGGAAAGGCTGCTTTATTGGTGCCGGAGCAGTGATAAAAGATAATGTTTCAGTCTGTGACGATGTAACTGTCGGTGCTAATAGCTTTGTAAACAAATCGATTCATGAACCAGGTATCTATGTTGGCACGCCAGTGAAGAGGTTAAAATGAATAGTAATATTTTTGTTTCAAGCAGTTGCGTAAATAACCGAAAAATTTCTGAAAGCGTCGAGGAGTTAGCGAAAGCAGGTTTTTCGCATATTGAGTTATCTGGAGGAACCAATCTTTACCCTAATTGGAAAGATGAGCTAATTCAGCTGAAGGGGCAATATAGACTTACTTATAGATGTCACAATTATTTCCCCCCCCCAGAGAACCACTTTGTTTTAAATTTGTCTGCAAGCGATGACGAAGTTAGAGAGCGTTCTATCTCCCATGTTTTAGAGGCAATATCATTGTCACAGGAGTTGGGAGCAAAGGAATATGGAATTCATGCAGGTTTTCGCTTCCAGCCGGATTACAAAAAGCTAGGGCAGCAGTTCGATGCTGTTGATTTGCAGGAAGAAAATGAAGCAATAGAAAGGTTTGCCGTTGCATGGAAAGAGCTTAAGCTTGTTGCCGAGGTAAAAGGGGTAAAGCTCTATGTGGAAAATAACGTATTTTCTAGTGCCAATAAAAGGGCATTTGGCAATATAAACCCGTTTCTAGCAACAGACGCCCATTCAATAGCTAAGTTAAATGATGCCTGCGAGATTAACCTATTACTGGATATTGCTCATCTAAAAGTGAGTTGTGAAAGCTTATCTAAGTCGTTTGAAGATGAGTTAAAACATCTCATGCCAAAAACTGACTACCTTCACTTTAGTGACAACAATGGACTAGCTGATACTAATCAAGGTTTCACTAATTCATCAGAAATCTACCACTTACTGAAAAAGTATGATTACTCGGAAAAAACTATCACGCTTGAAGTCTATGATGATAAGTTAAAACAAACCTTTGATGCAGTTAAGACATTCTAATCGTCCAGGAGTCGATAGGTGATAGCGAAAAAACGCGTTTTAGCAATAGTACCGGCTCGTTCTGGTTCTAAAGGGCTTAAAAATAAAAATATTCTCGTTTTTAACGGCAAGCCTCTATTAGCATGGACTATCGAAGCTGCACGGAAAGTAGATGAGATTGATGAAGTGCTTTTGTCTACTGACAGTGAGCAATACGCTAAAATAGGTAAACGTTATGGGGCGTCAGTTCCGTTCCTTAGAAGCCCTGAACTGTCAAATGATAACGCTTCACTGATGTCAGTAGTTGAAAGTACAGTAGATGAACTGAAAAAAAGAGGGGAAAGCTACGATATTGTTGTTGTATTACAGCCTACTTCTCCATTGAGAACGACCTCGCATATCTCTGAAGCGCTAAAGACGTTTTTATCTTTAGATTATTCTCCTAAATCAATGGCATCGGTTTATCAAGTGGAGTCGAAATACCGTTGGCTGCTTCACAAAGATGAAAGGGGATGTCTACGTTTCCTCGATGATAAACTCAACCGAGGCGTTGGTTTTGCTAGACAAGAAAATGCAGATGTTTTCATGCCCAATGGTGCGATTTTTATTTATGAAAGTCAGCACCTAGGTAGCCAGTATCAACAAACTACATTACCGTACCTTATGTCTAATGAGAGCTCTATAGATGTTGACACTCAAGACGATTTCGACAAAGCACTCTCGCTCAGTGTTAAGTAATGCAAAGCTAACACTACTTATAAAGAGAGAGGATTTCAGTACCTCGCTTTTCTAAGTACTCTAATCGTCTAGCAATCGATTCTTGAAAGCTGTCGGAACTAATTATAATGACGTCTGGTTGCACGCGGTCTAGTGTTGTGACCTTTATCCCTTCTATGGTTTTGTCTTGAAAAGATGAGTCAGGGGTTAATACGCAATCAATGAATGCTTTGATGTTTTCATTTAAGCTACTTAGAAGCGTTGATGTATGTTGCCCTGTACCATAAAGCGCGATAACTTCAGTGCTTTTTCGGCTAATATATTCTTCTAAAGTTAATATCAGCTTTGACCATTTTTCTAATTTTTTATGATGTAACGTCTTAGCTAAAGAGTCTCGTTCACGTTCTAAATGAGTTAGAAAAGTATTAATAGACCCATATTCGTTTGCGACACTTTTTGTAGCATGATCACTTTGCTTAAAAACGGCCCTGATTGACTCATCGCCACTTATCAAAGAAAAGCCAGCGCGTTTTAGTGTGTTCTTCAATGTTGCAAGATTAAAGTGATAGTTGTGTGCATTTTGAAGATATTTTAAAAAATCGCAGTCGTAAGACTCTTTCAGATTAAAAAGACCAGGCACCTCGATATAAAGTAAACCATCATCTTTAAGAAGCGTTTTTATGCTAGCAAGCTCGCTTTCTATGCTAGAAAAATGTTCTAGCACGTGACTCAAGATAACTACGTCGAAGTGTTTCGGCCGTTCTTCTTTTAACGTATGAGATGAAATGCAAGCTAGCTCAAGGCCTAAGGACCTGCCAAACTCAAGGTATCGCTCCCCTAGATCAATCCCCAATACAGAATCACCGTTACGAAGGAAAGGGTAGAGGATACCGCCAGCTCCACATCCTATTTCTAAAACGTGTTGATGCTTTTTCTCTCTGTAAGGTTCAAGAAACGAAAAAATTCTATTGCCTCTCCTATGCTGTTTATTGAAGAATCGTTCATCAGCTACTTCTTTGCCAACGTATAACTCTCGATAAAGTGAGGCATAAAATATTTCGGAGCTTTCAGGGTCTAGCCGTTCTTTAGAGTAAACTTGTCCGCACTTTTTACAAATTACTGTGTTAAGCGGTATCCCGTATCTATCTTTCTGAGCAAGTGTGTAGGAATCATCTTCACCACACAAGCACTGTACGGCTTCGTATCGTAAGCTGTTGTTTGCTAGCTTCTGACGAAATGTATTAAGCGCTTCAGTCTGGGCCTTATTTAAGGGCATTAACGAAATATCATCATTTCTAAATCGCTTTGACAGCATTGCTAATTCTCTCCTTAGACAGGTTTATATAGTAGCGGCAACACTTAGATTTACTTAACTAAAATCGTTATTAAAAGTACGATACGCTAAAAATCTAAAGCGAGTGGCATTGTGGCCGATACTTAAGAAAGCGCTTTGGAACAGTGGAGATTTTCATGAAAAAGATGAGCGTACTTGAAAAACATGGCTTTGCCGGGCTCAATCGATGGCCGGGGAATGAGCAGCTTGCTAGTGCCGACGCAGTAGCTGATTACTTTATGCACGGCTACTCGCCCAGCGCACCTATCATATCCAAAGAAACGAATATTACGGCATTCGGGTCTTGCTTCGCAGGTAACGTATCTCGCTTTTTACTTAAGAAAGGATACAAAGTGAATGCCCACAGTTGGGATCACAATCTTTCAGACGTAATTAGAATTGATGAGATAATGGTTCACACTCCAGCATTGTTAGCCCAATTTGAATGGGCCTTCAGCGACAAGCCTCTTGGCTCAGTTTTTATAGGGAGTGCGGAAGAGAAAGCTCAGACTTATCACAGCATGGATGCATGTAAGTCGATCATCAAAAATACAGACTTCTTTATTATCACATTGGGTCTCACCGAAGCATGGTATGACAAAGAGAATGAGCAATATCTGTGGAAGTTCGTGCCCAATAGAAAACTTGATCCTGAGCGTTTTGAAAGCCGTTTTGTTTCTTTTAGTGAAAATTTAAATAACCTTGAAAAAATTTACACGCTTATAAAACACAATAAACCTGATTCCAAAATTCTGTTTACGCTTTCACCCATACCTCTTCTAGGGTCATATCACGGAAAATCTGTTGTTTGTGCTAATACTGCTTCAAAGGCGACTTTGCGCGCGGTAATTCATGAATTTATATCCAGCAAAAACGATGAGAATCTGTTTTACTTCCCTTCATATGAGCTTGTGAATAATTATGTAGATTCGCCTTGGAAAGATGATTACAGACATATAACGCCCGAGTCTGTTGAGACAATAATGTCAATCTTCGGGCAGTACTATTTAGAGTAAATTCGCACTACCAACGCGTTGTTTGGTTTTTACATCAAAAGTTTAGTCTTGACGTAAACGGGCGACTATCAAGCGAGATGATGGACGATTGTTCAATTGAAATTTATCTAGCAGTTCTGGTTGCCTTTTATTCACAGCGAAATTCACTATCGGAGCATCGAGTTCAGACTTAACTGATAAGCAGTTGAGCATTTCCTCAATACTAGAAACCACGTCACCGGCAATAAAGTCGTCGTCGCTGACCAATGTCTCACCTCGCAGTTTCAAATACTCTTCTTTATCGTATTGAAAGTAGATGATCGGTTTATTGGCAAGTAAGAAATCATACGCGATTGAAGAATAATCAGTAACAAGGACCGATGCCTCTGCAAGCCAAGGGTAGACATTTTTACCGCTCGGATAGAGGTAAATAGCCGGGTGATTAGGAAGTCGTTGTAATCTATCACTTTCTTCAAGACCCATGGCTTCGCCAAACAAACGTGAGATAAAAGGATGAAACTTAAGAACGAACGCCCGTTTATTTTCACAGCACCAGGCATTGAGTGTATCTAAATCAAGAGGGTACTCATTATTACCCCAGTCTCGGTATGTTGGAGCATAAACAATAAAGTCGCCTGATTCTTGCTTTACTTTCTCAATAAGCTCAAAAGGCTCTGCATTGATCCAGTCACGTTCAGAAGGACTTTGAAAAAATGCATCATTTCTTGGGTAGCCCAACGCAAGGTAAGTATTCGCTCTGAAAATCTTCGGGAAAATTTCTTGGTTGAACCACGCCGAACTCGAAATAAAAATGTCGTCGCAAATATCTGGATAGTGTTTGTTGCCACTTAAAGCTTTATAGGGCAAGCCATGCCACAACTGAACGACTGGAATAAACTTGCGCAATATTGTGAATGTGTTTCCAGTATACTCATGGTCGACAATGATTCGCTTGGCACAACAGATCTTCCACAATACTTTGAAAGATAATTTTTCAAACTTTGTTTCGTCATTATCCAGTTCAGAAATATGTTGTTTTAAGTTTAGGCCTAGCAAAAAAGGTTCTTTATGGTGTTGTTGCTTATGCTCACGATACGCAAGCAGTACATTGGTATCGAAGAACCCTTCAGCGTAGTAGAGATAAGAGCGCTTCGGTGCAGCCATTCGCACTGTTTTTAAGACAAGTGCACACATAGTTAACCAAAATCGGCTTATACAATAACTTACTGGGGCACGATAGCGAGAAAAAGATAGCTTGGTCTGCTCTGTTTCAAATGGCAATACGTTGTTTTCTGACTTAGGAAAAATATCCATTTCATTGCATAACCACAAAGACTTTCGTGGGAAATGTCGCTTTACCAAACCAGCCGCAACGTCGTCAGTATAAGTACCTTTGTGCAACACAACTTGTGCGGCGGCAGGGAAATGAGCAATATCGTTAACGATATCATCACCCTGTTTGAGGTTATCTACAAAGCCATTTACACAATAGCCTGCGCTTTTAAGGCGTTTAGCTAACTTTCTGCCAGCGGGGTTGGCAGGTGCAATATAAAGCGGGGTGTTTTTGTTAATACCGGTGCGCATGTTGTTCCCGTTAGGCTTCGTGCTCTAATCAATGAAAGTATTAAGCGGTTGAACCGGCGTCAACCGTCATAATTGTGCCGGTCATAGATTTGGCTGTTTCGCTCATTAAATAAAGCACGGCAGAGGCCGCGTCGGCAGGCGAAGCTAATCTGCCTAAAGGACTGCGACGTTTCACGCTTTCCAATTTGTCACCTTGCAGTGAGGACGTCATTTCAGTTTGCATATAGCCTGGTGCAACACAGTTTACCGTTATGCCCGCTTTACCCACTTCACGAGAAAGCGAGCGGGTAAACCCTTCTAATGCGGCTTTACTCGCTGCATACACGCTTAAGCCGTTAAATCCTGTACTGGCTATAATCGAAGATATGTTAATAATGCGACCGGTGCGATTTAGCATCATGCTACGGGATAGATACTTACTTAACAAAATAGGAGCTTGTACATTGATATCGAGTAATGTGCTGATCTCACTGTTGTGCATGGTGGCCAACACACCGTCCAACCCGACTGCAGCGTTGTTCACCAATCCGTAAGGGCGGCCGTATAATTCTGTGATTGATTTACACAGTGCGTGGATGCCATCAAGATCTGCCAAGTCATATGGGATGTGAGCAATTGACTGTTTATGATCCTCACAAAGGCGCGATAAATTTTCACTCAGGCTGCGTGAAATAGCCACGACAAAGTAGTTTTCTTGAAGTAACTGCGTGCATATGGCAAGCCCGAGCCCACGACTCGCTCCGGTAACAACAACAGTATTCTTTTGGCTTTTCAAAGACGAGTTCAACGGAGTTATTCCTTGCAGTACTGATTAGTTCATTGTCTAACTAGCTTACCAGTATCGGATAGGGCTAGTTCATCGACGACATTGATTTTCGTGGGCATATCATTTCTGCCCAAGTGCGCTTTACAATGGAGCAATAAAGCGAGCTGTATGTCTTTGTGCTTAACGCTCTCAGGAGTCGCTTTCAACACTATATCGGCCACGACAATACTACCTAAAATCTTATTTTCTTTACCATATACTTTAGCTTGTGCGACGAGAGGCGAGGTTAATAGCACGTTTTCCACCGTCTCAGGAAAAACTTTGTGACCACCTACATTAATGGCGCCATTCACACGCCCTTTGAAGTAAACCCGTTCGTCTTCGACAAATACAACATCTTGCGTATTGATATACCCCATTTCGTCTATTTCTATGGTGTTCACTGTCGTATTGAGTCGGATATTGTCACAAATAGGTTTCACCCATAATAGATTGTTTTTTATCCTTAATCGGGTTTTGTTTACACCGTCTTTTACCCATGAAAGGGGAAAACCCGCTTTTTTGTCACTAACAGCAAAGCCCACACCGGCTTCAGTAGACGCATAAATATGAAAAATTTTGGCTGAGGGATAATGAGATGAAAGGGCATTGAGCAATTGCTGATCCGCTATTTCTCCCCCAAGCGTAATGCGAGATAGTGAAAGCGCTTCTAAACTTTGTGTCATTAAGAGTTGTCGCCACCAAGACGGTGTGGCTGATATTGCGTCAACTTTGCTCTCAACCATTAACGCTACTTTCTCATCTAACGTGCCCAAGGTGCAGTCAACTAGACAGTCGCCGTTTAACAGACTTTGAAGTAGAACCTGAAGGCCTGCAAACTTATTAGGTTTATAGGTTAGTCCCCAACAATGAGATGTTGTTTCGCTAAGCCTAATTGAGGCACATAGGCTTTCAGTATTATGCGCTATCTTTTTTGGAGTTCCTGTGGTGCCTGACGTGTAAAGCAACCATGTGGAGTGAGCCGGAATTTTCCTTTCCTTAGCGGAAATGGGCGAAAAGCAAAACCTATCCGATGAGATAGAAAACTGCTCTATGAACCCCTCAAGCGCGAGTAATATGATGATGAAGTCTGATATTGAGGAATAAGGAAGCTCCCGCTCTTGAGTAGCGTCATCGGCTGCGCGCAGTTGTCCAATTGTTATATCGGACAAAACCAAGTTTTGAATATTCTGGTCTGCGCCAAGAGTACTGTGTAATGAACTAAAAGCTTTTATTTCTTCTCGAAGGGCCTCAGCACTTGATACGAGTGAAGAGAACGAGATTTTTTCGCCACTAGATGTGATGATTGCGGTGCCAGTAAATGCCTTGATTTGTTCGATTAAGGGTATCACGGAAATGTATATTTCTACTTCAATGCGTTGCTGTAAACAGTAACAAATTCGCCCAACGTTCTTGGATAGACGGCTAACTCCATCTCGCTAAAGGGATCTACGCCTAATTCCTCTTCAAGTTGCGCAACCAGCATAGCAAAGCCCAAAGAATCTAAACCACTTTGCAATAAAACGGTGTCGTCTGAAATATTCTCAATCAGGGTGCAATCTGCTATCAGTGCAACTTGTTCCATACTCGTTAATATGGTCTGTTTTAATTCAGACATGTTCGTTTTTTCTCTTAAATTGTTGTGGAAGGATTATAAATCAAATTGAATAAAGTTCGCTGCCGCACTAACTTGTTTAGGCAACCGACTCAATATTTTGGTTTTATTGCGTTTCCATTGTTCCCGTTTGTATTCAAAACGCTTCACCGAATGTCTCTCTTCATTTTGCGTGAAAGTACGCCCATCCTCTAAGGCCGTGTATTGAAAAAGAGTGTGAAGTTTGATGACGCTTTTATTGAACGATAGAACTTCTGCGTAGAGTGCCGCCGCATCTTTCAATTCAAGTGCATATTGTAGGGCGGCGATTTCTAATAGAAGTCCAGAACCGGGCCATACATCATCTTCACCCATGTAACACCCCCATTCAAGCGTGTAAGGTGTAGATTGATGTTCTGAGAAATTTAACACACCAATAGGTCTATCATTTTGATAGAAGACGAAAAAACAGCGGCTTTCGTCATTTTTTAACGCGTCAAACCACGCTTCATGCTGTGACCAAGTAATTTCATCTTGGTTGTGCATGTTATGGCGTATGTGTGGCTGATTGCGCCATTGCAATACTAACTCTAGCTCATTTGAAGTCAGTGGTGAGAAGCGGCTAATGGGTGAACGAGGAGCCATAATTACACCAAGTCCCAAGACATAGGTGTGCCTTTGTTCACCGCCTTTGTAACTGGCTTACCCAGAAGCGTAGACATGTGCTTCACTGCCAAACCAAGGCCAGGGCGAATGGCCCGTAAATTTGATTCGGTTAACACGTCTCCTGCAACTAAGTCTTCGCAAATGTAAAGTGAACGTCGATGAGTGCGCGAGTTTAACTCAGAGGGCGTGCAACCGTAATTTACCTTGCCAACCGCGGTAGCAGCGCGCTTAGTTTCGTCAACCAGCGCTGTAAACTCAGCCGGTTCAAGCGAAAATGCTGCATCGACTCCTCCGGCTTTTCGGTCAATAACGAAATGCTTTTCTATAACTGTAGCGCCTAATGCCGTTGCTGCTACGGCAACGCCAATGCCTGTCGTATGGTCTGATAGTCCAACCTGACAGTTAAACATTTGCTTCATGTGCTCAATGGTTGCAAGGTTTGCATTAACTGGGTCGGCGGGATACTGACTTGTACACTTTAGTAATATATATTCTGAGCATCCATTGTTCTCTAGTACTTCCACAGTCTCGGCAATCTCAACAAGACTTGCCATCCCGGTAGAAACGATGACAGGCCTACCTGTTTTAGCAACTTTGGCAAGTAGGCTATGGTCAGTGTTCTCAAAGGATGCAATCTTATAACATGGGACGTCTAAGGATTCTAAGAAGTCAACCGCTGTTGAGTCGAAAGGCGTACTGAAAGCAGTCATGCCACGGGCCTTAGCTCGCTCGAAAATAGTGCGGTGCCATTCCCATGGGGTATATGCTTTTTTGTAAAGCTCATATAAAGAACTACCGTGCCAAAGGCTGTTTTCATCATCAATAAAAAACTCACCTTTTGCTACATCGATAGTCATCGTATCTGCAGTGTATGTTTGCAGTTTTAAAGCATGAACGCCCGCGTCAGCGGCAGCATCCACCATCTGAAGTGCAAGATTCAGGTCGTGATTATGGTTGCCAGAAAGTTCGGCAATAATAAAAGGGGGGAGCCCTTCTCCCACATTGAAACGGTCAATTTTAATGTTTTTCAATGCTTAACCCCCGTTGACTATCTCTATTTCTCATTAACGATATCATTTCTTTGCTTATCAAAGACGCTCCGCCACCCAGTGGTACAATTTTGTTTAAATCTGTTTGAGCATCAAGCTCTTTAGCAGTGGTTGAAAAGTGATTTCTTAGCGAAGTAGCTATATCGTCACTTGAAACAGAGCTTGCATGACCTAAATAATCACAGCCACCTAATGAGGCTAAATACTCGGTTGCCTCGCGTTGGTTATCTGCAATGGTAATAATGACGCCGGGCAAGTCACAGGCACAGCGCTCCCAATGCATACTGCCACCGGCGCTAATCATCAAACTAGCTCTACACATTAATTCAGCCATGTTGTCGCTATTAATGTGAATTGTTACCCCATCAATTAATCGAACTTGTTCGATCACTGCTTGTTTATATATGTTACCTGCACCTATCACCACATCGGCGGTTAAACTTAATTCTTTAACTTTTGCTAGCGCCTGTAAAGCAGTAGAGGTCGTATTCGTTGGGTCGCTACCCCCGAAACAAATAAGTACATGCTTGGGTTTTCTTATGATGTTCTTTTGACGTGCCTGATAAAACTCTTCCCTTAAAAGCGCATATTTTGGCCCAATTAGCTGTGAACAACCCTTCGGTACCAGCGAGGTATAACGCTGTTCGGAATGTTCCGACAAGTTTACATCAATAAGTAAGTGGCAGTTGTGTCTCCTGTTAGCAAGGTCGTCAATCACGACAACGATAGCGCCATCATCAACCAATTCACTTTCAAATTTAGCGTCGAGTTTATAGTGATCGACAACCCAAATTTCTGCATTGATGTGACCAACGTCGCTCTCTACTTTAGGGACGTACGTAATACTAATGCCAGCAGCCTCAAAAGTGGCTTCAAGCATGTTAGCGCCTTGTGTACTAACAGCGATGACGTCCAGCTGAATATTGTCGACCTTGAAGGCATGTCTAAGCGCTTTTGCCAAAGTAATGCAACGCATTGCGTGGCCGGCACCTATTATCGGTGATGCGTCTACGCGTATAGCCAAGCGCACACTAATATTCTCCCATTTCTTTAAGTACTTTGAACATAACTTCGGCGCGTTTCCAGTCTTGTTCCGTGTCTATGTCCTGCACCAAATGACTGGGTAACTTTATCATGCGCGAACTCTCTGAAAAAACACGAGCAGTAGGGTTCATCCAAGTCTTATTCTGTGCAATGTACAGTTGGCCTGCATCGTGAAATGTGTCGATTAAATCTTGCGAACGTTTACCAATGTTTTCTTTTGAGAAAGCTGTCACTTCACCGTGCGGACCCTCTAGCAGCGCTCGCTGAATAGGAAACGAAAATTGATTAGCGGTGAATACAAAGCCAGCATTTTCTTTTTGAAGCTTTTCAACCGCCTTATCAATTATCTGACTTGTTAGAAAGGGAGCAGTGGCATAAACACAAGCACAAATGTCAATCGAAAGACCTTGGTCAATTAACTGTTTTAAAGTTTGTCTTATTACCGGTGTGGTGCCTGTTTTGTCATCTGCAAGAGATGCTTCTCTCAAAAACGGCACTTCCGCACCATATGTTTGTGCTATTTCAGCTATTTCACGATCATCGGTAGATACAAAAACGCGATCAATATGTCGGCTTTCTTTCACCGCTTCTATCGAATAAGCAATAACTGGTTTACCACAAAATGATCTAATGTTTTTTCGAGGAATGCGCTTACTTCCGCCCCTCGCGGGTATGATGGCTATATTCATAACACTCATGGCTGTCGTGTAAGTGGGTAACGCATTCGCGTGTTGACTTACATTAAGCTTTTAACCTTTTTAAAGAATTGACCGACGATATAAAGGTATCGGCAATAAAATCTATTTGTGAAGTCGTTAGCTTGGGAAAGATGGGAAGAGTTATCGCTTGGCTGTAATAGCGCTCAGCATTAGGGAAGTCTCCCACCTTAAAACCTAAGTCGGTATAGTAGGGTTGAGTATGAATGGGAATGTAGTGAAGGTGCGCAAATATGCCTTTTTCTCTGAGTGTTTCAACAAGCTTACTTTGCTGTTGTTGAGTTAGCTCTGGTATGCGAACGACGTACAAGTGAAAGCTGCTGTAAGCTGCTTCATTGACAACTAATGGGGAGATGTCCTCATTCTCTGCAAACCTCTCGCTGTACCGCGCTGCTACAGAATTCCGATTAGCAATAAAGTCGTCTAATTTAGTTAATTGGCTTGTGCCAAGTGCGGCTTCAATATCGTTCATTCTGTAGTTAAAGCCCAATCCAACCTGTTCATAGTACCAAGGGCCGTGAGCCTTACTTCGCATTACACTTGGGTCGTTTGATACGCCATGACTCCTCAATAGACGCATCTTGTCTGCTAAATCCTGTTGATTTGTCATTGCCATTCCACCTTCCATAGTGGTTATAATTTTCACGGGGTGAAAACTAAATACACATATATCAGAGTATTTGCAGCTGCCGACGGTGCTACCAGCATACTTTGCACCCACGGCATGAGAAGCATCCTCAATGACCTTGAACTGGTACTGTTCAGCAAGGTTAGCAATTTTTGCCATATCGCACGGTTGGCCTGCGAAGTGCACAGGAATAATGACCTTGGGTAGACAGTTCTTTTTTTCCGCTTCTACTAATTTATCGGTCAATGCATCAATACACATATTTCCCGTATTGATGTTTATATCGACAAAATCTACAGACGCACCACAGTAGAGAGCGCAATTAGCGGAGGCAACGAAAGAGTTTGGTGATGTCCAAACTCTATCGCCTGTACCGACATCTAGCGCTAAACACGCAATATGTAGCGCCGATGTTGCGCTGTTCACAGCGATGCCGAATTGGGCATCACAGTAAGATGCCAACGAGCTTTCGAATGCCGGAACGCGCGGTCCCTGAGTAAGCCAATCTGATGTGAGTGTTTTAACAACAGCGTCAACATCCGCATCGTCTATGTCCTGACGACCATAGGGGATCACTTTTTCGCTTCCTCATTAAAATCCGCAATTTCATCTATAGAAAGAAAGTGAGGGTTAGTATCTGAAACATACTCAAATGCTTCATCTACTGGCTTACCTTTCTCTTCTAACGCATTGCTTGTGAAATTATTGCTGCGATGGAAGAATTTAATAGCAGGAGCAATAACAAAGTGATCGTCGAACTCAAAGGTGTGAAACGCCATGTCGCCAGGACACATCATTTCGTGCAGTTTTTCACCAGGCCTAACGCCAACAATTTTTATTGGTAAGTCAGGCGCCATAGCTTTAGCTAAATCAGTAATTCGTATAGAGGGTATTTTGGGAACAAAAATCTCCCCTCCTAGCATGCGCTCGAAATTTTTAAGTACAAAGTCTACGCCCTGCTGTAGCGTTATCCAAAACCTTGTCATGTCTTGGTGCGTAACAGGGATATGGTCAGTACCTTCTTGAATCAATTTATTAAAAAACGGAACCACTGAGCCGCGAGAGCCCACCACATTACCGTATCTAACAACTGAAAAACGCGGTTTTCTAGCCCCTACCATATTGTTAGCTGCTACAAACAGTTTGTCAGACGCTAGTTTTGTTGCACCGTATAGGTTAACTGGGTTAGCGGCTTTGTCAGTGCTAAGTGCAATCACTTTACTTACACCGTTATCGATAGCAGCATTAATGACATTTTCCGCTCCATCAATGTTGGTTCTAATACACTCTGTGGGGTTGTACTCAGCAGCGGGAACCTGCTTCATTGCTGCAGCGTGGATAACATAGTCAACCCCCTGCATCGCACGGGTTAGCCTGTCTTGATCCCTAACATCACCAATGAAATATCGCATGCAAGGAGCATTAAATATTTGTTGCATTTCGAATTGCTTTAATTCGTCGCGAGAGTAGATAATCAAACGCTTTGGCTTATAGCGTGATAATAGTGTTTCAGTATATTTGTGACCAAATGAACCTGTTCCACCTGTTATCAATATTGACTTACCGTCGAACATATTTTGCCCGCTATTTTTATGATTTAAATTTAAATATACCATGTGTCGGCAGTATTGCCATAAACCATTAGGCCATAACGATTATTTCGTCAAATACTGTTAGAAAAGGGCGCATCGCCCGTCTGCGGAATTACAGCCGCTGTACCAACGCATTTAAATGCTCAGTTAGACTTTGCAATTGGCGAATTTTCTCATTTTGAATTTCGCTGATAACGGTTTTGAGCTCAGTAGTAGAGACATCTTGTGTGCGTGGTAGGTACACTACTTTAACGATATCTTGCAGATCATCGAACTTTCCAATCCAGTCATCACCCATCGCGAATATGTCAGCGCCTTCTCGCTTAAGGTCTTCTCGCTTTTGTTCCCAACAATTTTCTTGAAAGACGCTGTCGACATAACGGCAGGAGAGCAAAATTTCCTTTCTATCTTCATAAGGTATGACAACGTTTTTACCTTTCACTGTATTGAATTCATCAGAGGACAAGCCAACCACTAGCCTATCGCCTAAGCTGTGTAATCGCTTTAAAAGCCTTACATGCCCTATATGGAATAAGTCGAAGGTGCCGTACGTCACCACAGTAGTCATAGCATTAATCTCTGAAAATAAACAAACTGTACACTCACTATTTATCGGCAAGTCAAACTATTCCATGAGTGTATAGATTTGTTAGTAAAAGTATCGACTATTATACCAATGGTTGGCTACATATTGCTCAGATTTCTGCTAAGCTTAAAGTGTTACAGACTTTAGGAAAGCATCATGCAAGTTAATAGTTCAACGTCCTCACTTCTCAGTCAAGTACAAGAGAAGCAAGAATCCTTAATGGAGAAGCTTGCCAGCGGTAAGAAAATTAACAATGCATCTGACGGCGCAGCAGCCCAACAAATTATCGATAGGCTGACTTCCGAAGTTGAGGGAAACCGTCAATCATTAAACAATGTATATGATGGTATTTCACTCGCACAAGTAGCTGAAGGTGGTTTAGGTAGTATCAATGACGATGTAAACCGCATTCGTGAGCTTACCTTACAGTCTGGTAGTGGTGTTTTGAGCAGTGGCGATCGCCGTGCTATCCAATCTGAAATAACCCAGCTACAAGAAAATATCTCGTTTACCATAGAGCAGACGAATTTTGCTGGAAAGCCATTATTGTCTGAAAATGGTTCACTTGAATTCCAATCAGGTTCAAGTGCTGGTCAGTCCATCAGCGTCAACACACAAGATGTTGCTGCTCAATTAAACGATGTGCTGTCTATCGATATTACGTCAGGCACTGGTATTGAAGATGCGCTAGGGGCAGCAGACGCGGCTATAGAAACTCTCGGCAGTGCGCGGGGCGATTTAGGCGCTACACAAAATCGCTTTGAAAGTGCTGCGCGTTCACTCACTCAAGCTAACGTAAATACTGCGGAAGCGAGAAGTCGTATTCAAGATTTAGATTTTGCGCAAGCCGCTTCGCAACAAGCATCAAATGACGTAATAGGTCAGGCTGCACTTACCGTTCAAGCGCAAGCGAACCAACAACAAAGCCAAGTTTTATCGTTATTAAGCTAGACTAAATAGTGTAGCTTAGGCTAAATTTAATCGAAAGAAGCAGGGTAACCTGCTTTTTTTATTGATATATTTCCCAAAACAGCGGTTGCGCTCCGATCTTTTGTCGTTACAATTTAGAAATGCGCTAAACTGTAAATAATAACAAAGCGTTCTCGGGGAATTGATGAAGAACATTTTGCTGATTAGTGATAATCAGGAACTTATTCAAAACTTGGAAACTATCGTTACCTTCATGGGAGAGTCGTGCCAGTCACGAGGCTTCAGTGAATGCGAGCGATACCTCCATGAAAGTGGTGCAGACGCCGTGCTTATCGAGTACCGCTCGCCCACTGCCGTAAGTAATCTGGTAGAAAAGTTTCCACACATACCGTTTGTCGCTTTAGTTGAAAGTAATACACAGGCGTCTGCAAGCTGTAATCTGGTTAGTGTTATTGCAACACCGTTAACGTACCCTGTTTTAACGCAGGCTATACATCGTTGCCAAGAATACTCTCGACGTAAACCAGGCTTATCTCGAGCGGCAGGTACAAAAACGCGGTTATTTAGAAGCCTAATTGGTAAAAGTGAGCAAATCCAAATTGTGCGGCGCTTAGTTGAGCAAGTCGCGCCTACCGATGCCACCGTGTTGATTTTAGGTGAGTCTGGTACGGGTAAAGAAGTGGTTGCGCGCAATGTTCACTTCTTATCTGAACGTAAAGACGGTCCATTCATTCCGGTAAATTGCGGCGCTATTCCCGGCGAGCTTTTAGAGAGCGAATTGTTTGGTCACGAGAAAGGCGCTTTCACAGGCGCTATCAGTGCACGTAAAGGCCGCTTTGAGTTAGCTGAGGGCGGCACATTATTCCTCGACGAAATCGGTGATATGCCGCTTCAAATGCAGGTTAAGTTATTACGTGTGTTGCAAGAACGTATGTTTGAACGCGTAGGTGGGAATAAGCCCCTTCAATGCAACGTGCGCATAATTGCGGCAACGCATCGCAACTTGGAAACTATGATCAGCGAAGACAAGTTTCGAGAAGACTTGTACTACCGACTCAACGTTTTCCCAATCGACAGCCCTGCGCTTCGACAAAGAAAAGACGATATTCCCTTATTACTTCAGGAATTGAATAGCCGAATTCAAGGGGATGGCGTTGAAAGCGTGCGCTTTACCGAGCAGGCTATAGCCTCGTTAATGGAGCATGAGTGGGCGGGGAACGTTCGCGAACTCTCAAATTTAGTTGAGCGATTAACAATCCTTTATCCTGGGCAGATTGTTGATATTGCTGATTTACCGGAAAAGTATCAATACGGTGATGTTCAGGCTTACGAGCCAGACTACCCCGAAGAAATGCTTGAGCGTGAAGCCTTTAATGAACTATTTGCTGAGGCCGCAGCGCAAGAGCCAGAAGAAGACGTTAGCGAGCAGAGTCACGACGGCCTAAACGGTATGGTGTCGTCCTCGTTACCTGCAGAAGGTGTTAACCTTAAAGAGTACCTTTCTGAGCTCGAAGTGAATCTCATAAAACAAGCCCTGGAAAACCAAGATTGGGTAGTAGCACGTGCCGCCGACAAGCTTGGAATGCGCAGAACCACGCTCGTTGAAAAAATGCGAAAATACGATATTCAGCGTACTGAAGAAGCGTAATGTCAGCTAATTGACGTTACGCTTTTCCTTAAAAATATCATCTATCCTACTGATAAATAAGTCAATATCAAGTTGGCATATCTTCTGCTTTATCTAAGCCATAGTTAAACAGCGTCTGCAATTTGACGAGGATAATATGGCTTTCGACAGCACACAACAATCTACAGAGTATTTCGCATCTGCCTATGCACTTAACGGCGGGCCGGCGGTATCTCAAGATGATTATCAAACGTCGCAAAATGATGATATTGAATCACTGAGATTGCAGGCGAGTCGACTCGAACATTTACTTCAAGTGATGCCAGCGGGTGTTATTGTTATTGATGGAAAGGGCATTGTTCGCCAAGCCAACGAGCAGGCAAAAGCATTGTTAGGCGAACCGCTGGAAGAGGAAGTGTGGCGCAGTATTATTACTCGCTCTTTCAAGCCTCGCGCAGACGATGGTCATGAAGTATCGCTGGTTGATGGTAGACGAGTGAAGCTTTCAATTACCCCACTAGACAACGAGCCAGGTCAGCTAATTGTTATCACAGACTTAACTGAAACCCGTCAGCTGCAAGCGCGGGTTAGCCACATGCAACGGTTGTCTTCACTTGGAAAAATGGTGGCATCCCTGGCCCATCAAATCAGAACTCCACTTTCTGCAGCCATGCTTTATGCGTCAAACTTAACGCGTAAAGGGTTAGGGGAAGAAGCACAAACACAATTTGCGAACAAACTAACAGACAGGCTTAAAGAGCTGGAAAGCCAGGTTAATGACATGCTGCTTTTTGCTAAATCTGGCGAAGAGCAAGTGGTAAGCAAAATTAGTCTCGCTGAATTATTCGGTGCCATTGAGGGGAATGCACAAAGCATGACAGCTCAAGCGCAGCAAAAGCTAACGTTTTCAGGTTTTGAGCAAGACGCAGCAATAACTGGGAATTTAACTGCTCTTCAGGGTGCATTGTTAAATCTCATACATAATGCAAGCCAAGTCACCCCGAAAGGTGAGTATGTACATGTCCAGGCATCGGTAAGCGATCAGCGTTTACATGTTTCAGTTATTGATAAAGGACCAGGTGTACCAGAACGGTTAAAAACCAAAATCTTTGAACCCTTTTTTACAACTAAAACTCACGGTACCGGTTTGGGTCTTGCTGTGGTGAAGTCGGTGGTAAGTGCGCATAGCGGCGCACTCAATGTAATTGACGTACCCGAGGGCGGGGCATGCTTTAGCGTGTCATTACCATGCTCAGCGAATGCTAAAACCTCACAAACATTGACTCATGTCGCGTAAGTCATAGGAGAGAATAATGTCTAAAACTACCATACTAATTGTTGAAGATGACGCGGGTTTACGCGAGGCGCTCCTAGACACCCTGTTATTAGGTAACTACAACGTGATTGCCGCTGATTGTGCAGAAGAAGCGTTAATGATGCTGTCGTCTCAGAATGTAGACCTAGTGGTTAGCGATATACAAATGGGCGAAATGAGTGGCTTAACGCTGCTAAAAAGCATTAAAGCTAAATACCCTAATATGCCTGTGCTGTTAATGACGGCCTACGCCACCATTGATGATGCAGTACAAGCGATGCGTGATGGCGCAACGGATTACCTTTCAAAGCCTTTTGCGCCAGAAGTATTGCTTAATTTAGTAGGGCGCTACGCGCCTGCACAAAAAATTGAGTCACGTACGCCAATCGTAGCCGACCCTTCAAGTTTGAAGCTACTTGAGCTTTCGCGGAAAGTTGCGAAGTCTGAAGCTACCGTTATGGTGATGGGTCCAAGCGGGTCGGGTAAGGAAGTGCTGTCTCGCTATATTCACGACCAGTCACCGCGAAGCGATGCACCTTTTGTTGCCATCAACTGCGCTGCTATTCCAGAAAATATGTTGGAAGCGACTTTGTTTGGTTACGAGAAAGGGGCTTTTACTGGTGCTATTCAGGCCTGTCCGGGTAAGTTTGAACAAGCCCAAGACGGCACCCTGTTACTTGATGAAATAACTGAGATGGATTTGGCACTGCAGGCTAAATTACTGCGCGTGTTACAAGAGCGTGAAGTAGAGCGCCTTGGCGGACGAAAAACCGTTAAACTTAATGTGCGAGTTATTGCTACGAGTAACCGAGATTTAAGAAAAGCAGTGGATGCTGGCGAATTCAGAGAAGACTTATACTACCGCTTAAACGTATTTCCTATTGAATGGCGCCCGCTATCGGAACGCCCAGGAGACATTGTTCCGCTTGCCGAACATCTTGTTCAGCGTCACGCCAGTTCACAGGGCTTGGGTACTATCAGATTAAGTGCTGCTGCGCGCAATAAATTGTCGCAATATAGCTGGCCAGGAAACGTTCGAGAATTGGAGAACGTGGTTCAACGCGCGCTTATTCTTTGTGAAAACAATGAAATAGATGCTAGCGATCTAATGATTGACGAAGACATGTCGGCCCCGCTTGAAGTTGCACAAGAGCCGGTTGAAGATAACAAATTGGGCTCAGAGCTTCGTTATCAGGAGCACCAAATTATTCTTGATACCTTGGTATCTTGTAATGGTAAGCGCAAAGACGTAGCAGAAAAGCTAGGTATAAGCCCTCGTACCCTTCGTTATAAACTAGCGCGTATGCGTGAAGATGGTATTGAAGTACCAGCATAGTACTGCTGTTTTGAATCTCTCGTTTCATCCCCGTTATCCGTCGCCTCTGAAGTAAAGAAGGCGGCGGTTTTTTGTTACTCCCTTCAAATCAAACGCCATAAATTTGGCTTACCCTCTCATTTAGTTATTATCGCATTGAAATTTAAGGTTTTTTAAAGTTGGCAAGCCCCTTGCTAATTCACTCTTATAGATTATGTATTCGCCGGTGTTCAGGCGGTTTTCAAAGAAACGCTAGGAGTGGTTATGGACGTTAAAGCCAATAGTTTGTATCAAGAAATGCAGAACATGATTGGGCAAACTCGTCTTCAAGTTAACGAGCCTCAGCAACAGCCGCTTAGTGAAGTTAATAGCTCGGCAAGTGATTTCTCGACCATGCTTAAGAATGCGGTTGATGGTGTAAATGGCATGCAGCTCGAATCAAAAGATGCACAGCAACGTTTTGAAATGGGCGACCCAAGTTTAAGTTTGGCGCAAGTTATGCTGACGAAAGAAAAGGCGGGTATTGCTTTTGAAGCCACTGTTCAAGTGCGTAACAAAGTGCTTGAAGCCTATAAAACAATAATGAATATGCCGGTGTAGGTGGAGTAGGTTATGGCTGAAGCTACAGGTACAAACCTTACGGTTCCTGAACAAAATCAAGCAGTGGACAATGAGCCAGAAAACAAATCTGGTTTTATGGATACTTTAGGCAGTGCAGATATGATGCGCCAAATGGCCCTTGTGGTTGTTTTGGTCATCTGTGTGGCCATCGCAATCTTTATTCTTATTTGGTCGCAAGAACCTGATTATCGCCCCCTTGCGAAAATGGAAACCCAAGAGCTTATTGAAACCCTCGATTATATGGATGCAAACCAAATCGACTATAAGCTTGAGGGCAATATTGTTTATGTAAGAAGTGACGAATTTCAAAATATCCGTTTGGGCATGACCCGCCAAGGGTTAACTAAGGCCTCTGATGCTGGTACCGATATCATTATGCAGGATATGGGGTTTGGTGTTAGCCAGCGTGTTGAAATGGAACGTTTAAAACACGCCCGCGAGCAACAAATTGCTGCAACCATTGAAGATATCGCCAGTATTCAAAAAGCCCGTGTTCTTTTAGCTATGCCAAAAGAGAACGTGTTTGCACGTAGAGAGAAGAAAGCGTCGGCAACCGTTGTGCTAACGGCTAAGCGCGGTGCCGTTATTGCCGGTGAAGAAGTTGATGCGGTCGTTGATATCGTGGCATCTGCAGTTCAAAACATGGAGCCGTCAAAAGTAACAGTAACAGACAGCAATGGCCGCCTGCTCAATTCGGGTTCACAAGATTCAATGAGTGCCCGTGCCAGAAAAGAATACGAAATTGAACGTCAGCGCGAGCAAGAGTACTTAGAAAAAATCGACGCCATACTCATTCCAGTTTTGGGCATAGGTAACTACACGGCGCAAGCTGACGTTACGATGGACTTTACTGCTATGGAGCAAACTCAGCGCAGCTACAACCCTGATTTACCTGCGGTTCGCAGTGAAATGATCATGGAAGAGAACAGCGTGGGTGGCGGCGTGGGTGGTATTCCTGGTGCATTGTCAAATCAGCCTCCGTTAGATTCTAATATTCCAGAAAATGCTGTGGGCGGTAATCAGCAAACTATGCCAGGGCGCACAGCGAAAGAATCGACCCGTAACTACGAGCTTGATACCACCATTAGTCATACCAAAAAGCAGACAGGTGTGATCCGCAGACTAAGTGTGTCGGTGGCAGTAGACTATGCCCAGGTTTCAGGCGAAGACGGCGCTATAACGCCAACCCCACGCAAACAAGAAGAAATTCTTAACATTCGTAGGCTTTTACAGGGCGGAATCGGCTTTGATGTAACCCGCGGCGACTCGCTAGAAGTGGTTAGCGTACCCTTTACTCGTATGGATGCAGGTGAAATTGAAGATGCGCCTTTGTGGGAACAGCCAGGATTTCTGCCAATTCTTAAGCTAGTTGTTGGTGGCTTGGTTATAATAGTACTTATCATCTTTGTAATTCGACCTATGCTGCGTCGTCTTATCAACCCTGATGAGTCTAACGAAGCAGATGAATTTGACGCTGATGAAGGCTTAGACTTAGGCGATGACACCATTAGCATGTTAACGTCTGACTTTGACGAAGGGCAGGTAGGCTTTGCGCCAGATGGCTCACTGATGCTACCTGATCTACACAAAGACGAAGATGTACTTAAAGCCGTACGTGCCCTAGTGGCCAATGAACCAGAATTATCAGCCCAAGTAGTGAAGGGCTGGTTAATGCAAGACGAGTAGTGAGATAAGATTATGGCTGAAGAACTTGCCAATGTTGAAGAACCGTCATACGACGTCAGTAAATTAGAAGGCGTAGAGAAAGCTGCCATCTTACTACTAAGCTTATCTGAAGAAGACGCGGCGCAGATATTAAAGCACCTTGAACCGAAACAAGTGCAGAAGCTGGGTTCTGAAATGGCGAAAGTTGACGATATGACGCAAACCAAAATCACGTCGGTTCATAAGCATTTCATCGAAGAGATTCAAAATTACAGCACCATCGGTTTCCAAAGCCAAGACTTCGTAAAACGTGCATTAACGGCCGCACTCGGTGAAGATAAGGCGGCAAACCTTATCGACCAGATCCTAATGGGCAGTGGTGCAAAAGGCTTAGACTCATTGAAGTGGATGGACTCTAAGCAGGTAGCCAGCATTATTCGCAACGAGCACCCGCAGATCCAAACTATCGTATTGTCTTATTTAGAACCTGAACAAAGTGCTGAAATTTTGGCTCAATTCCCAGAAAAAGTACGTCTTGATTTGTTGATGCGTATTGCGAATCTAGAAGAAGTTCAGCCAGCAGCACTGCAAGAACTAAACGAAATCATGGAGAAACAGTTCGCAGGTCAAGCGGGAACGCAAGCGGCGAAAATGGGCGGCTTGAAGTCTGCAGCGAACATCATGAACTACTTGGATACCGCGATAGAAGGTCAGCTAATGGACGCTATCCGCGAGCAAGACGAAGAGATGAGCCAGCAAATTCAGGACCTGATGTTTGTATTCGACAACTTAGTCGATGTAGACGACAAGGGCATTCAGGCAATACTGCGCGAAGTACAGCAAGACGCGCTGCTTAAAGCCATTAAAGGCGCTGACGAAGAGCTTAAAGATAAAATTATGCGCAACATGTCTAAGCGTGCTGCTGAAATGCTTGGCGATGACTTGGAAGCTCTCGGCCCTGTTCGTATCAGTGAAGTGGAAACTGCACAAAAAGAAATTCTTTCTGTTGCTCGTCGACTTTCTGACTCAGGTGAAATCATGCTTGGCGGCGGTGGCGGTGAAGAGTTCTTATAAGCACTCTGATGCCCTTAGCGCTGTAGCTGAGGTAGAACCAAGTCTCGTAATAAAGAACTTTGTAATAAAGAGCCTCGTAATAAAAAGTCTCTGGTAATTAAAAATGTCTGGTAATAAAAATTTCAGTGAAAACGAAATAAACGAAGCTAAAGCGTGGGATCTGCCCTTTGTTGATGATCCAAGGGCATCTAAAAAAGACGAGACAACCAATGCACTGAACAAACGGTCAGATTGGAAGTATGAGCCCCCTGAAGTTGAAGAAGAAATCAAGCCTCCTACTGCTGAAGAGATAGAAGCTATTCGCCAGGCTGCTTATGATGAAGGTTTTCAGGAAGGCAAGGAAAAAGGTTTTGAAGAAGGTAAAGCTGAAGGTCTTGAAACAGGCTTGGCCGAAGGTAAAGAGCAAGGTCATAACGAAGGTTTGGAACAAGGTTTAGAAGAAGGTCGCCAGCAAATGGCAACCCAAGCCGAAGTGTGGCAAATGCTTGCTGAAAAATTCCACGACCCACTTTCGCAAGCTAACGATGAAACCCGTGACCAGTTGGTTAAACTTGCCGTAACACTTGCAAAAGCTGTGATTAAAACAGAAGTTAGCACTAACCAACAGGTGATACTTCAAGCGTTAAGCGAAGGCATTAAGGCGTTACCCATTAATCAAGCAGGCTATCAAATTCACATGAACCCAGACGATATTGAATTGGTAAAAGCGCATTTCGGCGACGAAGAAATTGCCAAAAAAGGGTGGAGTTTGGTTGAAGCCCCAGCAATGGAGCGTGGCGGCTGCGATATTACCACTGCACAAAACGCTGTAGATGTGTCTATTGAGCGCCGGTGTCGTAACGTTATAGATAAATTTTTACTAAACCAAGGTTTGTCAGATGACTAGCCCTTGGCATTCGCATTTTGAATCCCTCACAAAACAGGTTTCTTCTCCGCCGGTTGTTGCTGCCGGCAAGTTAGTTCGTGGTATCGGTTTAACTCTCGAAGCGGTGGGGTGTCAGCTACCCGTTGGTAGTCAGTGTTTAGTGCAAACTATAGAAGGTGAAATAGAAGCTGAAGTGGTTGGTTTTGGCGATGATATAACCTATTTAATGCCCACCGAAGCGGTGCGCGGTATTGTGCCTGGAAGCCGCGTGATGCCGTTAAACCGACAAAGTGGTTTGCCAGTAGGTATGGGGCTTTTAGGGCGTGTGGTAGATGGCAATGGTCAGCCCCTTGACGGTTTAGGTGAGATAAATGCCGAATCCCGGGCGCCAACAACTAGACCGCCAATGAACCCGCTTATTCGCCGTCCCATTAACACCCCGATGGATGTCGGCGTACGCGCCATTAACGCACTCAATACGGTTGGTGTAGGTCAGCGTATGGGGCTTTTCGCAGGAAGTGGGGTAGGTAAAAGTGTGTTATTGGGCATGATGACCCGGGGCTGTGAAGCCGATGTGGTTGTTGTAGGGCTTGTCGGAGAGCGTGGCCGAGAAGTAAAAGAATTTATTCATGAAATCCTAACAGAAGAAGAGCGCAAACGTGCAGTTGTAGTGGCTGCACCTGCTGATACTTCACCGCTTATGCGTTTAAAGGGCTGCGAAACAGCGGTCACCATTGCTGAATATTTTCGTGACAAAGGCATGAAAGTGCTGTTGCTCATTGATTCTTTAACCCGTTATGCCATGGCTCAGCGCGAGATTGCGCTGGCTGTGGGTGAGCCTCCAGCAACCAAAGGCTATCCGCCTTCGGTTTTTGCTCGGCTTCCTGCATTGGTAGAGCGTGCTGGCAACGGTAGCGAGCGACAGGGCTCTATTACGGCTTTTTATACGGTATTAACTGAAGGGGACGACTTACAAGACCCCATAGCAGATGCTGCTCGTGCCATTTTAGACGGTCACGTGGTCTTATCTCGAACCCTTGCTGATAGCGGTCATTACCCCGCAATTGATATTGAAGCGTCGATAAGCCGTGTAATGCCTATGGTTGTTAGTGAAGAGCATCAACTTATGGCTCGTCGTATTCGCCAGGTTTACTCAAACTACAAACAAAACCAAGATCTTATTTCTATTGGCGCTTATGCTAAAGGGTCGGACCCACGTATAGATTTAGCCATTCGTGCAGAGCCCGCTATCAATGCTTTGTTGCAGCAAGGAATGAAGCAAGTCATTCCTTATGACGAATGCCTAGAAGGTATGGCAGCCCTCGCCAAAGGGTTAGGGCAGGGATGATGGCTTTTTTAGCAAAAAGTAATAGAACGCTCTTGAAGAAGAAGTCAGAATTTTTGAGTAAGGGCGCTAAAAATGTCTAAACAACTAGAGCGTCTAGCCGAGTTTGAGCGAGAAAAAGAGCAGCGAGAAGCCCAGTATTACCAGCAGGCTCAGCAGAACGTTAATCAGCAAAAGCAAAAACTAACTAGCCTTGAGCAGTATCGCATTGATTATATCAAAGGTATTCAACAAACCGGTCAAGCCGGCGTTACGGCTACCTATTATCAACAGCACTTATCCTTTGTTGGAAAATTAGATAAAGCGTGTGAACAGCAAATGCAAGTGATTGCTCGCGCACAAATGGCAGCGGACCAGCGCAAGCAAATATGGCTAAAGCAGCAGCAGAAAGTCAAAGCCGTTACCTTGTTGCTCGATAAGAAAAAATTGGCTGAACAGAAAAAAGAAGCCAAAGCCGAGCAGGCCATGATGGATGAATTTGCCACACAACGATTTTTCAGAGCTAAGCGCTCTCCTTTCTAATAAATAGTATGTTCTCAAGCCACTTTGGCTCAACCCTTGCTAAGTCAATATGAAATGTAACAGCGCGCCTTAGTTTTAATGCAATGGTTATTACGCTCTAACAGTGTTTTTTGAAGTTCTACACTTATTACAAAGTATGAAATTCAACGAAAGCGAGCATAAAACCTAATGCCAAACGATAGCCATAAAGGTTATCTGCGTAGAGCTAAGTGATTGAAATTTAGATAAGCGTTGGTGGGTTTGCGATTTACTTCTCTCGGTCTGTATAAAAATAACGCCCAGTGATTGATTCGCATCACATAACGTCTTTTTGGTGAAAGACGAGATAAATGTAGGACGGTAGGACAATATGCAACAAGTTGCCGCACATAAAACAGACATTGCCGCATTACCTTTTTCTGCTTCTAGCACAGCTAAAGCGGTTGAAACAGGTATTGGTACGCAACAGCAAGCGAATAGCGAAAACAACCAAGCATTTAATCGACTTTATCAGGAAGCAAAGTCAAGCAAATCAGATTTTGTTTTAAATGACAAAGAGACATTTAACTCTCAGTCTCGGGATAGAAGCCGTTCGACCAGCTCATCTGCTAATACTTCAGTTTCTAATGAAACGGTAAAGAAGGGAAAAGACCGGGATGCGGGCCATACCAATCTTCCTAGTGACGAGAAAGTAACAGACAATCCTGCAGAGTCAGCGCCAGTTACAAAAGAAGAAAATGCTGCCTTTTCTCGAAAAGAGATAGAAGAAAAGACAGAAGCACAGCTCAACTCGGGCGATAAAGAAAAGGCCAGTTTGACGGTAGATGACACTGAAGGTGGGGTTGAACAAAAAGGCGTAACCGAAGTCGATTTTGTTATTGGAAAAGGCGGCAAAAAAGATGCTGAGGCAGGCATCATTACCACGCCAGGTACGCCTGATGGAAAGCCGGATAAGGTTGATGAAGAACCAGACTGGGTTGCCTATGTTGAAACCCTAGCGGATCGCTTTGCTAAAGCTGATGAAACAGAACAAGCTCAAGTGCCATCTGGAAACAGAACAACCAATGGTATTTCTGAAGCTTCAGACGAGGCAGTTAATGTTCTTTATGTTGAAGAAAACGGAAAGCTTTGGAAGATCCCAGACGGTGTAGATGCAAGCGACGTTCCCTCGGTAATGGCACATTTACTTTCTCAGTTAAATAGTGGCAGAAGTGAGGGGCAAATCGCTTTCGAATCTCTTTCGAATGACGCACAACAAACGCTGAGTGCTTTAACCGAACTATTAGTTGGCGGCAAAAGCGAACAAGATAGCGCCGGCAGCGAACAAAATAGTGCTAACGGCGAAGCGAACGCTGAACAACCAGAAATTCTTGCCAACGATAAGTTAGATTCAAATGCCAATGAACTTTCAACGCTAATAGCGCAACTCTTACAGCAAAAAGAAAGCGATAGCGGTGCAGAACAAAGTGTAAGCAATGGGACTGAGGAAGCGCAGGCAAATAGTAAAAATGCTGCAGAAGAATCGCTTGTATTAAGTCTGTTATCTGATGAGCTTAAAACGATGCAGCAATCATCTTCAGATGAAGCCAGCTCTCAATTAGAAGCCTTGTATTCTGACGCAACCACTGACGGAGCTGTTCTAGAAAGTGGTGGTGTAAATAGTAGCGTGGCAGACAAAAGTAAGGTAGCGGTAACTGACACAGCGTCAGTGATGAATAACCAAAATACTATACCTCAAAATACTAGTTTTGAAGTAACCGGTGATTCACCTGCTGACTTGTTAACAGCTTTGAGTGAACTCTCCCCACAAAGCGCTCAGAAAGCGACAGAAGCATTTGCAGAGCGGGTGGTTGCGGCCATGCCAAGCGGTTCGCAACAACAGGCTGTGAAAACAAACATTATCGCTGGCATTAATGAATTTCAGCAACAAATTCAGCAAGGTAGAGAGCCTGGTATTGATTTGTCAACTATTGTGGCTGATGCCGCTAAAGAGGCTGCAGTAAATACCGACGTTATTGCATCGATGACGGCTAGGGTCGATAGCCAGGCGAGTCAGTTTCTTAACTTGATGACGCAAACACAGGCCAGCGCCCATCAAGCTTTTGCAAGTATGCTAGGACAAACCGATACGGTAATACAGGAAAACACCCAGCTTCGCGCTGAAGCGTCAAAATCTCAGCAGCAGTTTGAAGGCTTTGATAAAGCGGTCAACATCCATAAGCCAGAAGGCCAGCAGCAGCTAAATGAAAAGATTCGCTGGATGGTTAACGCGCGCAACACCATGGCTGAGATTCGACTCGATCCGCCCGAGTTGGGCAGTATGCAGGTTCGGGTAAACGTTGCAGGTGACGCGGCAAGCGTAAGCTTTGTTGTTCAATCTCAACAAGCAAAGGAAGCGCTAGCCGATGCCATGCCTAAATTGCGAGATATGCTTTCTGAACAAGGCATTGAGTTAGGTGATGCTGAAGTAAGAAAAGATAATTCGTCAGGTAACGAAAATGGCCAGCAACTTGCAAACGATAATAGCAGAGGAAACGGCACCGAAAACCGTGGAGAAAATGACGGTTTAGACGATATGGGCGAAACGCGGATTATCGAGCAATCAGTGACGCGGGCAGCCAAGGGTGGAATTGATTTCTACGCTTAAAATTAAGCAAAACTATTATCAATAGGTAGCATGGTGAGATTATTTTAAGACTGCTATGTTTGATGTATTCAATTGAATCCGATTAAACAGGTCGATGTAACGCCGCTCAATAGTAATTGATGGCTGCGGTTACGGTATCAAGTAGATGTAGATACGAATAATGGCATTGCCATTTGCGATGGAACATTGATAATACGTTTTTTCTTAATATTACTGATGAGTTACACATGGCTGATGAAGAATTACAGGTAGAAGAAGGCGGTAAAAAGAAAGGCAAAATGATGCTGATCATCATTATCGCTGTGGTTCTTGTAGGTGGTGGAGCTGCCGCTTATTTCTTACTGTTTGCAGGAGGGGATGAACCTGCGGCCGAACAACTGGCTGAAGCTGACGCTGCGGCGGCCGCTGAGAGTGCACCGGCAGCGAGTTCGGGTAATGCTGAAATAGGTACGGCGCTTTACGTTGCTATGCCAAGACCCTTCGTCTTCAACGTGCCCGGATCAGGACGAGACAGGCTTGTCCAAATTAAAGTACAGCTATTAGTACGTGGTTCTGATAACGAAGAGTTAGCAAAGACGCATATACCGCTTATTGAAGGTACACTTTTGCAAGCTTTTAGTACGTCAAATGCAGATGATCTTGTCACAGAGGCAGGTAAAATTGAGCTTCGTGAGCAAGCGGTAACTGAAGTACAAAAAGCATTGAAAGACATTACGGGCAGCGATGTTGTAGAGCGCGTATTGTTTACAGGTTTTGTCATGCAGTAATGCATCGACTAAGTAAGGTAGAAGACGGTGAGTGATTTATTATCTCAAGATGAAATCGATGCCCTGTTACACGGGGTAGATGATGTAGAAGAGGAAGAGGTCGGCAGTAGCGACTCTGATGCTTCTACGCTCGAGTACGACTTCTCCTCGCAAGATAGAATTGTGCGTGGGCGTATGCCTACGCTCGAAATTGTGAATGAACGTTTTGCCCGTCACATGCGTGTAAGTTTGTTCAACATGATGCGACGTTCAGCTGAGGTATCGATTAACGGTATTCAGATGATCAAGTTTGGCGAGTACATTCATACGTTATTCGTTCCAACGAGTTTGAACATGGTGCGTTTCCGTCCACTCAAAGGCACGGGGCTTATTACCATGGAAGCCCGCTTAGTATTCATTTTGGTAGATAACTTTTTCGGCGGCGATGGCCGATACCATGCGAAAATTGAAGGCCGGGAGTTCACGCCAACAGAACGCCGCATTATCCAGATGCTGCTTAAAATAATCTTTGAAGATTATAAAGAAGCCTGGGCGCCTGTCATGGACGTGTCTTTTGAATATTTGGATTCAGAAGTTAACCCGGCCATGGCAAACATTGTGAGTCCGACTGAAGTGGTGGTCATTAGTTCGTTCCATATAGAGCTTGATGGTGGCGGTGGCGACTTCCACGTGTCCTTGCCATACTCAATGCTAGAGCCTATTCGCGAATTGCTCGATGCTGGTGTTCAAAGCGATAAAGAAGATACAGATTTACGTTGGAGTAAGGCGCTTCGCGATGAAATTATGGATGTGAAAGTAGGTTTAACCACGCACATGCTAGATGTGGATGTACCGCTTCGCGATGTGATGGAGTTTAAGCCCGGGGATATCATACCTGTGGAAATGCCGGAAACCATCACAGTATTAATTGAGGATTTACCTACGTTTAGAGCCAAACTAGGTCGTAGTCGCGATAATTTGGCGCTGAAAATAGTAGAGAAAATTGCAAGACCGACTTCAGTGAAGTCTGAGCTACAGTTATTAACCCGCGGTGGGCGCATTATTGATAATGACGCAGAGCTGCAAGTACTCGAAGAAGACCTGTAAGGTAGAGGGGAGTTCCCATGAGTGAAGACGGTATGGACGATTGGGCAGCGGCAATGGCCGAGCAAGCCGAATCTGAAGCGGAACAAGAAAATGGCGATAATGAAGACGTGCAAGTTGCCGAACTTGACGAGTTGACAGATGATGCGCCAATTACGCAAGAAGAGAAGAAAAAGCTAGATACCATTCTAGATATTCCAGTGACTATTTCGATGGAAGTCGGTCGTAGTCAAATTAGTATCCGAAATCTGCTACAGTTGAACCAGGGTTCTGTGGTTGAACTGGATCGCGTTGCCGGTGAGCCACTAGATGTATTAGTTAATGGCACGTTGATTGCTCATGGAGAAGTAGTAGTGGTCAACGACAAATTCGGTATTCGATTAACGGATGTTATTAGTCAAATTGAGAGAATCAAGAAGCTCAGGTAAAACTTCTTATAAACTAAGGGGTTGCGCAATGCTGCCCCTTTTATTTAGTCAGCTTGCGTTTGCACAGTCGACCCAATCAATCACCAATCCCACATCAATACTGTCAATTTTCCTTTCCTTGCTGGTGGTCGTAGGCGTTATTTTTGCCTTAGCGTACGTAATGCGTCGATTTAATGTCACCGCTATGGGCGGAAACCAAATGAAAGTGGCGGCCAGTATGGTTGTAGGCACAAAAGAAAAAATAATGGTAATTCAGGTGGGCGATGAGCAGCACCTTATTGGTGTTACCAGCCACAATATCTCCCATTTGAGTAAGTTAGATAAAAACCTCGATATGCCTATAAAGGGTGTAAACAAAGCCACAGGCGAGCAACAAAATGGTGCCGAGGCGTTTAAACAAAAACTTGTAGCTGCCATGGCGGGAAAGCTTAACCCCAGCTTAGAAAAAGAAAAAAAGGAAGAGTCGAAAGATGCGTAAGTTTGCCTTGCTACTTTTAACCCTACCGTTATTGCTGCTAGTAGAGCCTGCTTATGCTCAGCAGGGGATTTCAGCAGTAACCGTAACGACTAACCAAGATGGGTCTCAAGACTACACAATGACGCTTCAAGCGCTGTTTATCATGACTGCGCTAAGCCTTATCCCTGCGTTTATTATGATGATGACCTCGTTCACGCGGATCATCGTGGTGCTTTCTATTTTGCGCCAGGCTATTGGCCTTCAGCAATCACCATCTAATCAGATTTTAATTGGCGTAAGTTTGTTTTTATCTATGTTCATTATGGCGCCGGTATTTGAAGAAGTGAACGAGCGTGCTCTACAACCATACCTTAACGAGCAACTTAACAGCTTAGATGCCCTAGAGCAGGCTAAAGGCCCTATGCGCGCGTTTATGCTTTCACAAACACGAGTAAAAGACCTAGAAACGTTCGTAAGGATTGCTGGAGATGAAGGGAAGTATGCCGATACCAATGAAGTACCGCTAACCATCCTTATTCCGGCATTTGTAACCAGTGAACTTAAAACCGCATTTCAAATTGGTTTTATGCTGTTTATTCCTTTTCTCATAATTGACTTGGTGGTCGCATCTATATTGATGGCCATGGGTATGATGATGCTTTCACCTATGATTGTATCCTTACCGTTTAAGCTCATGTTGTTCGTGTTGGTTGATGGTTGGAACTTGATTTTCGGCACGTTGGCGACCAGCTTCGGCATGGGCGTCTAGGAGGGCTTATGTCACCAGAAGTCTTTGTAGAAATACTGCGAGAAGCCATGTTTATGGTTATTGTCTTGGTGTCTGCGGTGATTGTTCCAAGCCTCATCGTGGGCTTGGTTGTGGCGGTATTTCAGGCTGCCACCAGTATCAACGAACAGACCATGAGTTTCTTGCCCCGCCTACTGGTAACGCTTCTCGCGCTGAGCTGGGGAGGCAATTGGTTGGTGCAACAGCTTATGGATTTTACTTTTAGAATGGTTGATATGATCCCGCAGGTTGTGGGATAGAAGGCTAACGCTGTGGAAGTAGAACTCGCCACCATCAATCAATTCCTAGCAGACATGCTGCTGCCGTTTATGCGTATTAGCGGCTTGTTCGTGGCCATGATTGGCTTGAGTGCAAAATCAATCCCCCCGCAGGTGCGAGCCCTATTGGGTATAATGCTTACGCTCATCATCATGCCTGTAGTGCCTCCGTCACCCATAGAAAATTTAGTGGATGTGGGCACATTTTTAATTGTTATTCAGCAGTTGTTGATAGGCATTGCCATTGGTTTTATATCAATGATGGTACTCAATACCTTCGTGATTGCAGGCCAAATCATAGCCATGCAAACCGGTTTGGGGTTCGCGTCTATTGTTGACCCAGTAAACGGTATTAACGTGCCCGCAGTGGGCCAATTTTATCTGATATTAGCCACCTTGTTGTTTTGGACCTTGGATGGGCACTTGTCCATGATCCAAATGATAGTAATGAGCTTCGAGGCGTTTCCCATAGGCGAAGCATGGTGGACCGCTGAACAGTTCCGCGATATTGCCCATTGGGGCGGTTGGATGTTTATATCGGCAGTGACCCTGTCTCTTGCGCCAATCGTGTCGCTTTTAATCGTGAATTTGGCGTTTGGCGTAATGACCAAAGCTGCACCACAGCTAAACATTTTTAGTATTGGTTTTTCGATCGCTCAGGTAATGGGCTTACTGATTATTTGGATAACACTTGATAACTTTACTGCACACTTCGAAACCCAATGGTTCAGAGCTGAGCAGTTTATGTGTGAACTATTGAATATTTGTCGTTAGACAAGCAATGCTAGTCGTTTGCAGAGTATGGCGAGACTGTGAACAGATTGGTTGGATAAACTAGGCGAGAGAGCATAATCGAGCATGGCAGATTCAAGCGAAAAAACAGAAGACCCCACGGGGAAAAAACTCGAAGATGCCCGAAAAAAAGGGCAGCTAGCCCGTTCCCGTGAACTATCCACTACGTTGGTGCTTATCGTCAGTGCCTTTATGTTTTTATTTGTAGGCGGCTGGATTGCTGAATCTGTTTTTAAACTTACTCAGCGAATGTTCATCCTTTCTCGTGACGAAACCTATGATATCACCCACATGTTTGGCGCGTGGGGTGAAGCTTTTTCTGCGGTAGGTCCAGCGGTATTGCTTTATATGGTGGTTGCTATGATAGCGGGCATTTATGGCTCTATCGCCCTTGGTGGTTTCAACTTTACTTGGGAAGGCGCGAAGCCCAAAGGCTCTAAGATGAGCCCAATTCAAGGGTTCAAGCGAATGTTCGGCACGAACGGCTTGGTTGAGTTGCTAAAATCCATAGCAAAAGTGGTGGTCATAATTGGCATGGCTATTGGGGCGTTACTGTTCTTTGAAGATGAAGCGCTCCACCTTGATATGGAGCTTTATCCGGGAAACATCTTTCACGCACTCGACATGCTCAAGTGGGCGTTTCTTATCCTGGTGTGCGGCATGATCCCCATTGCACTCATCGATGTGCCTTATCAAATGTATAAGCACAATAAAGAAATGAAAATGACCAAGCAAGAGGTTAAAGACGAGCGAAAAAATGCAGAAGGCGACCCTATGGTAAAAGGGCGTATTCGTCGCTTGCAATATCAGGCGGCAACTAAACGCATGATGCAGGAAGTCCCACAGGCAGACGTTGTTGTGACTAACCCCACCCACTTTTCTGTAGCCATTAAGTACGACGAACAGGGAATCAGAGCCCCAGTTGTGGTAGCAAAAGGGGCTGATGAATTGGCTATGCATATCAGAAAAATTGCTACCGCCAATGACGTACCTTTAATACCTTCTCCTATGCTCGCTCGTGCCATCTTTTATTCGACAGAAGTCGACGATGAAATTCCGAACGCCTTATTTATGGCGGTAGCGCAGGTGCTAGCACACGTCTATCAGCTTAAAGCACATAGGGCAGGAAAGGGTAAGCGTCCTAAACCACTTAAACGAGATTTGCCTATCCCTCCAGAATACCGTCGCTAAGTGACTATTTTACTGCGGTTTTTTTTGCCTTTTTATACTTGTCGCATACTTTTGGGCTCTATTGGTGTATGTATATGCCGCTTTGTATAAAGCTGGCACGTTAGTTGAAAACTCTATTGAAGATTTACATAAAGCGTCAATTTTCTGATAGAGAGACACCCAGCCATGCAGTTATCCGGTTATCTTCAGCGATTCGATAAAAATCAGCTGCAAAATTTTACCAGTGGTTTAGGCGCGCCTATTGTCCTTTTGGCAATCATGGGAATGGTAATACTACCCATGCCGCCGTTTTTACTCGACGTATTGTTTAGCTTTAATATTGCGCTCTCTCTCGTCATTATTTTGGTAGCGGTACTCACCCAACGCCCTGTGGATTTTGGTATTTTCCCACTTGTACTCCTAATAGCGACAGTTCTGCGTTTGGCGCTTAACGTTGCGTCTACGCGGGTTGTATTACTGTACGGCCACGAAGGGGGAGATGCGGCAGGTAAAGTGATTGAAGCCTTCGGTGCTGTGGTTATCGGTGGTAACTATGCTGTAGGTATTGTTGTCTTCGCTATCCTTCTTATTATCAACTTCAAGGTAGTAACTGCTGGTGCGGGACGTATTTCAGAAGTGAGTGCTCGCTTTACCTTGGATGCTATGCCAGGTAAGCAGATGGCAATCGATGCCGACCTTAATGCAGGCTATATCGACCAAGACCAGGCGCGTCAGCGTCGCGAAGAAATAACCGCAGAGGCTGACTTTTACGGGTCGATGGACGGTGCATCAAAGTTTGTAAAAGGCGATGCGGTTGCCGGCCTTTTTATCATGCTTATCAATATTGTTGGCGGCTTATTCATAGGCATGATTCAGCACGGTCTTTCATTTGGAAATGCCATAGAGATCTACACCATTTTGACCATTGGTGATGGTTTGGTGGCGCAGATACCTTCATTGCTACTTTCGGTAGCAACAGCGATTATCGTTACTCGAGAAAACGAAACCCAAGAAATGGGTAAAGAGATCCGTGGTCAGCTAGGAAATAATCAAGCGCTCTATATAGCATCAGGCGTGCTTTTCGTCATGGGTATCATTCCGGGTATGCCTCATATCGCATTCTTGGGTTTTTCATTTTTGATTGCGGGCTTCGCATATTGGCAGACAGTTCAAGCTAAGAAGAAAGCTGAAGAACCTCAATTGCCAGAGAATATATCAAAAGATGAAACTGTTGCACCTGAAGTTAAAGAGCTGGGATGGGACGACGTTCAGCAGGTGGATACCATTGGTTTAGAAGTGGGCTATCGCTTAATTCCGCTTGTTGATAAATCTCAAGGTGGTGAGTTGTTGACACGAATTAAAGGCGTACGTAAGAAACTATCGCAAGAGTTGGGCTTCCTTATTCCACCTGTTCATATACGCGACAACTTAGACTTAGAGCCTAACACTTATACCATCGCTATGCTCGGCGTCACTATTGGCGATTCCGTTATAAGTCATGACGAAGAGCTTGCCATTAACCCAGGGCAAGTGTTCGGAAAATTAGAAGGACGCGCTACTAAAGACCCTGCTTTCGGGCTAGATGCGGTGTGGATTAAGCCTAATAAGCGCGAGCACGCGCAAACGCTTGGATACACGGTTGTTGATGCCGCTACGGTTGTGGCGACTCATCTAAGTCAGTTACTTTCAAATAACGCCTATCAGTTACTTGGGCATGAAGAAGCGCAACAGCTTCTAGATATGCTGGCCAAACAGCACCCTAAATTGGTGGAAGGACTAGTACCAGATATTCTCCCGTTAAGTACGGTAGTGAAAGTACTGCAAACCTTATTGTTTGAGGGCGTGCCTATTCGCGATATGCGTACCATTGTACAAACGCTTAGTGAGTACGGTACACGTAGCCAAGACCCAGATGTACTGGTGTCTGCAGTGCGTATTGCCCTTAAGCGTTTAATCGTTCAGGAAATTACTCAGGGGGCAAAAGAGATACCTGTCATAACCTTGGCGCCAGAGTTGGAACAGATGTTGCACCAGTCACTTCAAGCAGGTGGCGAAGACGGTGCTGGCATAGAGCCAGGTCTGGCAGACAAGCTGCAGAAATCATTGCAGCAAGCCAGTCAGCAGCAAGAGTTAGAGGGAGAGCCTGCGGTACTCCTTACCTCTGGAATGCTACGACCCGTACTGTCTCGCTTCTTAAAGTATTCGGTTGTTGGGCTTCATGTTCTTTCTTACCAGGAAGTGCCTGATGACAAACAAATAAAAATAGTCAGTTCGGTCGGTCAATAATCTGACACTGGGTGATTGGAGAGGTTGCAATGAAAATTAGACGTTTCTTCGGCAAAGATATGCGTGAGGCGTTAAGCCAGGTTAAAGCTGAGTTGGGCAGTGACGCCGTGATCATGTCAAATCGCAAAGTTGCCGACGGTATTGAGCTTGTTGCAGCCTACGACAAAGAGCCTGAAGCTAAGCTTTTCACGCCTAAGGCGGCACCACAGACCGCTGCTAAAACGCCTGGCCAAAAGGCTGTGCCTAGCTTAAGTGAAATTATTGGCGACGATGGTCCTGATAGCTTAAAAGCCTTGTTGGAAAAGCAGCATGGTGGAAACACAGTTGCAGGCAGTTCTGCACAACCAGCACAGCCAATGTCAACGAACGCTAAGCACGCCAACGAAATTGCATCTCACTTAGATTTTTCAGAAGCGTTTATCGACGACCTTGAAACACAGTCACCAGTACAAGATGCTATCGAGCAACAGACTTTTCCTGAGCATCAAGCGTCAAGTATGGGTGAAACTTCTGTATCCCAGTCTGCTGAACTAGCTCAAATCAAAGAAGAGTTAGCTTCACTTCGCGACGTATTGCAGTATCAAGTTGCTGACCTAATGGAAGCGAAGAACAAGCGTCAAAAACCTGTTCATCAATACTTGGTCACGCGATTAACCGATATGGGTTTGAGTAGTGCACTTGCAACTCAGCTGATTAGCTATACACCGGCTCATTACAACGAACGTGACGCGTGGGTATATCTTCTTAACCTATTGGCTAATCGCATAAATGTTACCGGAAACGATATACTTAGCTCACAGGGTGCGGTTGCATTAGTCGGGCCTACTGGTACAGGTAAAACAACCACGGTTGCAAAGTTAGCCGCCCGCTACGCACAGAAATATGGTGCAGAATCGGTGGCTATGATTACTATTGATACGTATAGAATTGCAGCCTATGAGCAACTAGCGACATACGGAAAAATTATTGGCTGTACTGTGCGAAAAGCGCAAACTAGTGAAGAACTTGCAGATTTATTGTTCCAACTTCGTCATAAGCGACTAGTATTGATTGATACAGCAGGTTTTAGTCAGCGTGATAGTCGATTAATTAAGCAAATTAAGCAGTTCGATAATGGCCAAATGCCAAAAGTTAAAAAATATTTGGTAGCGCAAGCCAATACGCAATATCCGGCTTTGCAGAGAATCATTCAAGCGTATGACGATATTGAACTAAGTGGCTGTATTTTCACAAAGTTAGATGAGTGCTACTCTTTAGGAGAGGTACTTAGTGCAGCGGTTGAATACCAACTACCGGTTAGTTATGTCACCGATGGTCAAAAAGTGCCTGAAGACATTAAGATTGCAGAAGCGAAATCTTTAGTTTCCGCTGCTGCAAAGCTTTATAAAAAGTACGGTTTGAATCATACTAGTGGTAACAACGCAATTAAAACAGCATAAGCAGTATGATTGACGATCAAGCGAGTAGCTTAAGAAAAATGAAGCAATCACGGTTAATCAAAGTAATCGCCGTCACCGGTGGTAAAGGTGGCGTCGGTAAAACAAATATTACGCTTAACACTGCTATCGCCATGGCGAAGCAGGGCAAGCGTGTAATGGTTCTTGACGCGGACCTTGGTCTTGCAAACGTAGATGTGATGTTAGGCCTGCGAGTTGAGAAAAACCTATCTCACGTACTCTCTGGCGAGTGCACGTTAGACGAGGTTTTAGTAACCGGCCCCCACGGTATTAAGATTGCTCCCGCCACATCTGGAACCCAGTCAATGGCGGAACTCTCACCCACACAGCACGCTGGCTTGATAAGAGCGTTTAGCGAGCTGCGTTCTCAAATAGACGTATTAATAGTCGACACCGCTGCTGGCATTTCAGATATGGTATTAAGCTTTTCTAAAGCCTCCCAAGATATCATGGTGGTGGTTTGCGATGAGCCAACATCACTAACTGATGCGTATGCGCTGATAAAAATCCTTAACCGTGAGCACGGTGTTTTTCGCTTTAAAGTTGTGGCCAATATGGTTCGCGATGTGCGAGAAGGTCAGGAATTATTTAGCAAATTAAGCAAAGTGACAGGGCGTTTTCTTGATGTTGCACTAGAATTAGTGGCGACGGTGCCATTTGACGAAAATATTCGCAAGGCTGTGCGTAAGCAAACAGCTATTGTTGATGCTTTTCCTGGCTCTCCTGCAGCCGTAGCGATAACCAAGCTAGCAAACAGGGCGCTTACTTGGCCTATTCCAGCGCAGCCTGGAGGTCACTTAGAATTTTTCATTGAACAATTAGTTGCAGAAAAAGCCGTAGGAAGTCAACGTTGAACAGCAAGGCCGCCGCTTATCAACAGCAAACAGATAAATCGCAGTTAGTCGAAAGACATGCGCCTCTGGTTAAGCGAATTGCGCACCATTTGATGGCGCGACTGCCTGCGAGTGTACTTGTTGATGACCTTATCCAATCAGGCATGATTGGCTTGCTAGAGGCCGCACGGAATTTTGACGGTTCTAAAGGCGCAAGCTTTGAAACATTTGCAGGTATTCGCATCCGCGGTGCCATGCTTGACGAAATACGCAAAGGTGATTGGACGCCACGTTCTGTTCACCGCAATGGTCGCGCGATTACTGAGGCGATATCTCAGGTAGAAAGTGAAACTGGGCGTGACGCAAGAGATTCTGATATTGCTGACAAGCTAAATGTAAGCTTGCAGGATTATCATCAGATGCTTAATGAAGTCAATGCTGGAAAGTTGGTGGGCATTGAAGATTTGGGGGTGTCGGAGGATGTGATCACTACAGAGCAAACTAGAGGTAGTGATGCACCGCTGGAAGATTTGATGCAAGGGGCTTTTCAAAAAGCGTTGGCCCATGCAATCACGACATTACCCGAGCGAGAAGCGATTGTTCTTTCACTTTATTATGATGAAGAACTAAACTTAAGAGAAATAGGCGAGGTTCTTGACGTAAGTGAGTCGAGAGTCAGTCAAATTCACAGTCAAGCCATGTTAAAACTCAAATCACGAATGAAGTCGTGGCAAGCTGACGAAGAATAGAGATTAATAACAATTAACCCCTCAGTGGAGGCTATTTTGGATAAAAGCATGAAAATTCTCGTGGTCGATGACTTTTCAACCATGAGACGCATCATCAAAAACCTACTCAAAGATTTGGGTTTTGCCAACATTCAGGAAGCGGATGACGGAAGCACTGCATTGCCAATGTTACAACAAGGCGATTTCGATTTCGTAGTTACTGACTGGAACATGCCTGGCATGCAGGGCATCGATTTACTACGCGCGATAAGAGCAGATGATAAGCTTAAGCACTTGCCTGTGCTTATGGTTACCGCTGAAGCGAAGAAAGAGCAAATTGTTGCCGCCGCGCAAGCGGGTGTTAATGGCTACGTCGTTAAACCTTTCACAGCAGCAACGTTAAAAGAAAAATTAGATAAAATATTCGAACGTTTAGGTTGATCCAGACGCTCAACAGATAAATGAGGTTTACTGGATGTCAATGAATGTAAACGTTCCAATATCGTTGGAAGAAGCAAAGCAACTTGTCACTTATCTTGAAGAGGGTGACAAGACCTCTGCTAATGCACTACTTGAAGCAGTCTCAATGAAAGAAAATGTTGAGTTGTTTGCTGAGGTAGGAAAGTTAACGCGTCAACTTCACGACGCATTGAACAACTTCCAAATAGACGATCGCATCAAAAATTTAGCTACAGACGATATTCCCGATGCACAGTCCCGCCTTACCTACGTAATTGAAGAAACTGAAAAAGCTGCTAATACTACTATGGACGCCGTTGAGGCGAGCATGCCGATAGCTGAATTGCTTTCGGAGCGAATCGAGAAGGTAATGCCAGAGTGGAAAAAGCTGATGAACCGCCAAATCGAGTTGGGTGAGTTTAAGGTTTTATGTGCAGACTTAGACGAATTGTTGGAAGACGGTTCGAATCAGTCAGCTAAACTTACACAGTTACTTACTGAAGTTTTGATGGCACAAGGTTATCAAGATTTAACTGGGCAAGTTATTCGTCGCGTAATTGACCTGGTTAAAGAGGTAGAAGAAAGCCTTGTAAACATGTTGACCATGTTTGGTGAGCGTGACGGTGCAGAACAAACTAAATCATCTAGCGTTAAGGCCGATAAGGTTGATGGTGTAGAGGCAGAAGGCCCAATTATTGATGCCGAAAAACGAGATGACGTCGTTTCAGGCCAAGATGATGTTGATGATCTTTTGTCTAGCTTAGGTTTTTAGGGGAGCGGGTGCATGTCGTTTGATGTTGACGAGGAAATATTACAGGACTTTCTAGTTGAGGCTGGAGAGATACTTGAACAATTACAAGAACAGCTCGTTGATCTTGAGAACAATCCTGAAGATGCGGATTTGCTAAACGCAATTTTTCGCGGTTATCACACGGTAAAAGGTGGTGCTGGTTTCCTTTCTCTTACTGAGTTAGTTGAAATTTGTCACGGTGCTGAAAACGTTTTTGACGTCATGCGCAATGGCCAAAGAACGCTAACGCCTGAGTTAATGGATATCATTTTGCAAGCCACTGATGTGGTGGTTGAAATGTTTGAGCGAGTGAAAGCTCAAGAGCCACTAGAGCCGGCGGATGCACATCTTGTCGACCTGTTACACAAACTCAGTCGCCCAGAATCTCCAGATGAAAACATTTTCGACAATGCAAGTGCACCCGAGCAAGAAGTTGTCGCGGCTGAGCCCGAGGTTGTTGCAGAAGAGCCCGAGCTAACTATAGATGAACCTGTGCCTGCTGCGTCAGATAGCAGTGAAAGTAGCGGCGGTATAGAAGAAATTACCGAAGACGAATTTGAGGCTCTTCTCGATGAGCTTCATGGAGGTGGTGCTCCAGGACAAGCTTCATCAACCAATACAGAACCCGCCAAACCGGAGCCTGAGCAAACGTCAGCACCAGCGGCGAGCACTGACAGTGATGACATTACTGATGAAGAGTTCGAGGCACTGTTAGATGACCTGCACGGAAAAGGTCAGTTTGGTGGGGACGAAAAAAGCGCACCCGAGGCTGCACAAGCGTCAACTCCGCCAAGCAGTGCAGGTGATGAAGAAATCACAGACGATGAATTTGAAGCGCTACTCGATCAGCTTCATGGCTCCGGTCAAGGGCCTACTAAACAAGGACCTGGTGCAACGGCACCTGAACCTCCTGTAGATAAAGCGGCCACCGAAGCTGTTCAAAAAGCAAAACAATCAGCGCCTAGTGCAGCGGCAGCGCCTAAGGCGAACCCAGCACCGAGTGCAGCAAAAACGAGCAAAGCAGCTGCGCCAAAAACGGCTGCCAAGAAAGATGATAAGAAAGGCGCTCCTGCTCCACCGCCTGCCGAGACGACGGTACGTGTAGATACCAAACGCTTAGATCAGATTATGAACATGGTCGGCGAGCTAGTTCTGGTTAGAAACAGACTGATAAGCTTGGGTATCAACAGCAACGACGAAAGCATGTCGAAAGCCATTGCTAATCTAGATGTAGTGACGGGTGACTTGCAAGGTGCGGTAATGAAAACCCGCATGCAGCCCATTAAGAAAGTTTTCGGGCGTTTTCCTCGCGTTGTACGTGACCTAGCAAGAAGCTTAAAGAAAGAGATTACCTTAGAGCTTGTGGGTGAAGAAACGGATTTAGATAAGAACTTGGTTGAAGCATTGGCCGATCCGCTTGTGCATTTGGTTAGAAACTCTGTTGACCACGGAATAGAAATGCCAGATGACCGCGCGGCCGCTGGTAAGCCTCGCATGGGTACGGTTCAGCTATCAGCATCTCAAGAAGGCGATCATATTCTTCTTACTATCGAGGACGACGGTAAGGGTATGGACGCGGAAAAGCTAAAAGAGATAGCTATTAGTCGTGGCGTACTAGACGCGGATGCAGCCGCACGAATGTCAGATGTTGAAGCGTTTAACCTTATTTTTGCGCCAGGCTTCTCAACGAAGACTGAAATTAGTGACATTTCAGGTCGCGGCGTCGGCATGGATGTAGTTAAAACCAAAATTAATCAACTAAACGGTACCGTCAATATCGATTCGCAACTTGGCAAAGGCACGCGATTAGATATTAAAGTACCGCTAACGCTAGCAATTTTACCTACATTAATGATTGTTGTAGGGAAACAGACCTTTGCGTTACCATTAGGTGCGGTGAACGAAATAATAAATATGGACATCAAGAAGACCAACACGGTGGATGGCCAGCTCACAATGATAGTTCGTTCGAAAGCAATTCCATTGTTCTTCCTTGGCGAATGGTTGATCCGAGGCCCCAAAAACATCGATAAAGAAAAGGGGCACGTAGTTGTGGTGCAAATTGGTACGCAGCAAGTTGGATTTGTCGTTGACGCGCTCATAGGCCAAGAAGAAGTAGTTATTAAGCCCCTTGACGCATTGCTACAAGGTACGGCGGGTATGGCTGGTGCAACAATTACTTCAGACGGTGGTATCGCACTAATTTTAGATGTTCCGAGCCTGCTAAAACGGTACGCGCGTAAACCCATCAAGTAAGGCGATGAATTAACGGGAATGATAATCCATGGTCTTTAAAGTCCTAGTCGTGGACGACTCGACCTTTTATCGCCGTCGAGTGCGAGAAATTCTCGATGGCGATAGAGAGCTTGAAGTTGTTGGAGAAGCGAGAAATGGGCAAGATGCATTAAACAAAGCGGAAGCACTTAAACCAGATGTAATAACCATGGACGTTGAAATGCCAGTTATGGATGGTATTTCAGCCGTTAAGGTTATTATGGATAAACGTCCAACGCCAATTTTGATGTTTTCCTCGCTAACGCACCATGGCGCACAGGCTACGCTTGACGCGCTAGAAGCCGGCGCCCTCGATTTCTTACCAAAGAAGTTCGAAGATATTGCGCAAGACAGGAAAGATGCTTCGCGCTTACTTTGCACTAAAGTTAGGTTAATAGCGCGAAGAGGGCTAGGTGTAAAGCGTCCTTCTCTTCGCACAATGGAAACTCGAAAACTTCCTGACAACGCGCCAAAGCAAGCTTTTTTCAAAACATCGGGGTTGCTATCTGGTCACAAAGATGCTGATAAGCAACCTACTGTTTCTTCAGTAAGAGCAACCGGGAAAAAGTACGCATGTTTAGCGGTAGGGGCGTCCACGGGAGGGCCGGTTGCACTGCAAAAATTGCTTTCCCCCCTGCCGGCAGAATTCCCTTACCCTATATTGTTAGTGCAGCATATGCCCGGAACTTTTACTACTGCATTTGCACAGCGTTTAGATAGCAATTGTAAAATTAAAGTAAAAGAAGCAGAGCATGGCGATATCTTAATGCCTGGACATGCCTACCTTGCTCCTGGAGGAAAGCAGATGCTGCTTGAAACAATTGGCAGCAATAAGCGAATTTCCATCGTTGATGCCAGCCAATCTGATAAGGTGAGTTACAAGCCAAGCGTTGACCTGACGTTTAGCTCATTAGCTAAAGTCTATGGAGGCGACGTACTTGGTATTATCTTAACGGGAATGGGTGCTGATGGAAGAGAAGGGTGCCGGTTACTCAGAGATAAAGGCGCGACTATTTGGGCGCAAGATCAAGACTCATGTGTGGTTTACGGAATGCCTCAAGCTGTCGCTGTGGCTAATATATCCAGTAAAAATATCAATATTGACGATATGAGCAGTTGCGTTCAAACCGAAATGCGATAGCAGTTTGAACTGTAATGGAACAGTAATTATGAAAGTGTGGACTGTGGCAAATCAAAAAGGCGGAGTAGGTAAAACTACTACAACCGTAAGCCTTGGCGGCTTGCTTGCTCAAAAGGGCAAACGAGTGCTTATGATTGACACTGATCCTCACGCATCGCTCAGTTATTACTTTGGTATTGATGCAGAGGCGACAAGTCATTCTGTTTACGACATTTTTATTAATTCTAATCAGATTACTGCCGATAAAGTAATGGACTGTCTCAGTCCTACAAAGCTCGACAATTTATATGTGCTACCAGCGACCATGGCTCTGGCAACCTTAGATAGAACAATGGGCAGCGAACAGGGTATGGGTTTAGTGTTAAAAAAAGCACTCGCAAAGATATCCGATGAATTTGATTTTGCTATCATCGACTGCCCTCCTGTTTTGGGTGTGTTAATGGTCAATGCGCTGGCGGCTTGCGATAAGGTAATTGTTCCGACGCAGACAGAGTATCTGGCCCTTAAAGGCTTGGATAGAATGATTCGTACTATGGAAATCATGGGGCGTTCGTTAGATAAGTCTTTTGACACCCTAATCATTCCTACTATGTTTGATAAACGTACAAATGCCGCACTGGCGTCGAGAAAGCGATTAATGAATGATTACGGTGAGCGTGTTTGGGAGGGGGTCATTCCGGTGGACACTCACTTCAGGGATGCTAGTTTGGTGCAGCTTCCTATCTCTGCTGCTTACCCAAAGACAAGAGGTGTAAATGCCTACGATAAACTGTTAGCCGTATTGGAGAAATAACAAGACCATGAGCAAGCAATCGCCATTTGCCCGTGAAGAAGTAATGGAGGCATATTTAGACAGTCTTCTGAAAGAGCCTGAAGCTCCTGAGGATGTTACTGCGCGCACGGCAAGACTGCTTGAGCAAGCCTCTCAACAAATGGCTGAGTCAACGCTTGTTTCTACAACTAGCGAACCGCTGGCCAATGATGAAGAAGTGTTAGTACAAGAGGTCTCTTCGTTAATTGAAAGTCAGAATTCACAAACGAGTGTAAGTGAAAAACAGGATTCGTTCGCTGACGTCCCTGCTCAAACGGAACAAGAAAGTGAGGTTGATACTCCCGAGAAGTTAAAAACTCCACTAAAGGATACTCTCGGTTTTCGCTTTCAGGCGCTATTCTTTGAGGTGGCTGGGCTAACACTTGCGGTACCCTTAACATCGCTAGGTGGCATCCATCAAATTGAAAAAATAGGCCCTTTATTTGGAAAACCTGACTGGTTTATGGGGGTAATGTTGCACAGAGAGTCTAAACTAAATGTTGTTGACTCTGCAAAATGGGTAATGCCAGAAAAATACAACGAAAATCTCGCACAATCGCTTAACTACCGATATCTTATAATGTTAGGAGAGAGTGCGTGGGGACTTGCAAGCGAAAAGCTTGTAAACACGGTCAATTTGACTGCCGATGACGTAAAATGGCGCGAGTCCACAGGTAAGCGTCCCTGGTTAGCAGGGATGGTTAAAGAAAAAATGTGCGCGTTAATTGACGTTGAAGAATTAATATCTATGCTTAACAAAGGCTTAGACAGTAACGACCAGACGCCATAGTATTGGGAGCCAGGTTCATGAGCGACGAAAGAATGAATAGTAACGCTACCGACAGCAACGACGAAGTCCTTCAATGGGTGACGTATCGCTTAGGTGAAGAAACTTACGGTATCAACGTAATGCAAGTACAAGAAGTATTGCGCTATACCGAAATAGCCCCTGTACCCGGTGCGCCTGATTATGTACTTGGTATAATCAACCTGCGCGGTAACGTGGTAACCGTCATTGATACCCGGGCGCGTTTTGGGCTACCCCCGACGGAAATCACGGACAATACACGCATAGTGATCATTGAGTCTGACGAACAGGTTGTTGGTATATTGGTGGATAGTGTGGCCGAAGTGGTGTACTTGAAATCATCAGAAATCGACAGCGCCCCTAACGTTGGCACTGAAGAAAGTGCCAAATTTATCCAAGGCGTTAGCAATCGTGATGGCGAACTGCTTATTCTTGTCGATTTGAATAAATTGCTAAGTGACGAAGAGTGGGATGAGCTTAGCAATATCTAAAAATAAATAGGCGACATGTATTGTCTATGTCGCCTCCATTTCCCCAAGGGTTATGTCCATGGAATGGCAGCTTGCTGCACCTACCTTAATTGAACTTATTTTGTGCGGCTTTATCGTTGTGCTTGCTGTTACGGTAAGTATTCTATATTCGCACGTTAAGCAGTTACGTACAGCTCTACACGATAACGAGCAAAATAGTGCTTCCGCAATTGCACGAGCAGAAGCGCTCGCTAAAGATGCAAATAACCAACAAACTGAGGCGCAAGCACGCACATTGGTCATTACTCGCCACATTCAAGAGCTAGACGAAAAACAAACTGATATTGAAAATCAGCTTCGAGAGCTCAAACTTCAAGATCCTTCCCTACGCCTATATCAACGTGCTGCAGACTTAGTTAAGCAAGGTGCCAGCATCGACGAAATTATTGAGGCCTGTGACATTCCTCGCGCTGAAGCTGAGATGTTAGTGATGGTGCATAAGCAAAATAGCTAACGTTTTCCCACCAAGTAAAAAACGTTTAGACGTCTAGACGTAAAGATGTTGACATATCGCCAGTTATAGACACAATACAAATATTGTAATTTATCACTGGAGCCCTCTATGCCAATTCGTATTCCTGAGCAGTTACCCGCGCAGAATGTACTACTAGGTGAAAATATTTTTACCATGGACATGGACAGGGCTGCCAATCAGGATATTCGTCCTCTTGAAGTCGGTATTCTTAATTTAATGCCGAACAAGATAGAAACAGAGGTACAGTTACTTCGTCTGTTATCGAACACGCCGCTGCAAATAAACGTGGATTTAATTCGAATTGATAATCAAGCGCCGAAGAATACCCCGCAATCGCACATGGATGCTTTCTATCACGACTTTTCAGCAGTCGCGAACAAGAAATACGATGGACTTATAGTAACCGGAGCACCTCTTGCGCTTATCGATTATGAGGAAGTGAAGTACTGGGAAACCATGACCACCATACTGGAATGGGCGCAGCGTCACGTGAACTCAACCCTTTACTTATGTTGGGCTGCTCACGCCGCCATGTATCACTTTTATGGTATTACTCGTGAGATCAAAGATGAAAAGTTTTCAGGTGTCTTTAAGCATAAAGTAAACGATCCTCATAATGAACTATTAAGAGGTTTTGACCCCACGTTTCACGCTCCCCATTCTCGTTACGGGCATATTGATACTTCGCTGTACAACAGTGTTGATGGGCTGAGCGTTGTGGCAGAATCTGATGATGTAGGCGCTTATATTGTAGCGTCAGAAGACAAGCGTATGGTGTTTGTAACGGGTCATCCAGAGTACGATCCAGATACGTTAAAAGACGAATATTTACGAGATATTGCCGCGGGACAAACGCCGTCAATGCCGAAAAACTATTTTCAAGGGGATGATCCAGCCAAGTCTCCTATTGTACAGTGGCGCTCGCACGGCAGCCTATTGTTTACAAACTGGCTGAATTATTATGTCTATCAGACCACGCCTTACGATTTAAGTCAGCTTGCTGAAAAGTCACAGCCAAAGAGGTAGCACGTGAGCCAAAGATCACATTCAAACGCGCAGGCAACGCTTACAGAAGCCGCTAATAAACGCATTCTAATTTTAGACGGTGCGATGGGCACTATGATCCAGCGCCATAAGTTGGAAGAAGAAGACTATCGCGGGAAGCAGTTTGCCGACTGGCACTGCGACGTAAAGGGCAACAATGATCTGTTGGTCCTTACTCAGCCAGATATTATTTACCAAATTCATTGCGATTATTTTGAAGCTGGTGCGGATATTATTGAAACGAATACGTTTAACGCCACTACTATCGCTATGGCCGATTATGACATGCAGGCCCAATCGCGGGATATTAATTTAGCCGCGGCTAAATTAGCGCGTAAAGCTGCCGATGCATTCACAGCTAAAACCCCCGAGAAACCCCGTTTTGTTGCCGGTGTATTAGGTCCAACAAACCGCACGGCGTCTATTTCACCTGACGTTAATGACCCAGGTAAGCGCAATGTCACCTTTGACGAACTAGTGGAAGCGTACAGTGAGTCAACCGAAGCCCTTATTGAAGGTGGCGTAGACTTAATCATGCTTGAAACTATATTCGATACGTTAAACGCGAAAGCAGCTGCGTTTGCCGTGGAGTCCGTATTTGAAAAACTGGGTAGGGCTTTACCCGTGATGGTATCAGGTACTATCACCGATGCTTCAGGGCGTACGCTCTCTGGTCAAACCGCAGAAGCGTTTTATTACTCAATGCGACATATTAGCCCATTTTCCTTCGGCTTAAACTGCGCATTAGGCCCAGATCTATTGCGTCAATACGTAGATGAAGTAGCCAATGTTAGTGAGTGCTTCATATCCGCACACCCTAATGCAGGCTTACCTAATGAATTTGGTGAATACGACATGGAAGGTCCAGAGATGGCCGAGCACATCAAAGAATGGGCGCAGTCAGGGCTAGTAAATATCGTAGGTGGCTGTTGTGGCAGTACCCCAGAGCACATTCGCGATATTGCCAACGCGGTCGAAGGTATTGCGCCACGCAAGCTACCCGAATTTGAACCTAAAATGCGTTTGTCAGGCCTAGAGCCGTTTGTACACTAGGAGGGCATTATGAGCGCAGAATTTTCAACATTTATCAATATCGGTGAGCGCACTAACGTTACAGGTTCTGCTCGCTTTAAACGTCTTATTCTTGAAGGTGATTATGAAACCGCACTTGATGTCGCAAGACAGCAGGTAGAAAACGGTGCTCAAATCATCGACATTAATATGGATGAGGCCATGCTTGATTCAAAGCAGGCCATGATCACCTTTTTAAACCTGATTGCCTCTGAGCCAGATATTAGCCGAGTTCCCATTATGATCGACTCGTCTAAATGGGAGATTATCGAAGCCGGGCTTAAGTGTGTGCAGGGCAAAGCGATTGTTAACTCGATTAGCTTAAAAGAAGGGGAAGAGATCTTCTTAAACCAAGCCAAGCTAATAAAGCGCTATGGTGCTGCAACCGTAGTGATGGCGTTTGACGAGACCGGCCAGGCCGATACACAAGCCCGCAAAGTTGAGATTTGTCAGCGTAGCTACAAGCTACTGACAGAAGAAGTCGGCTTTCCACCTGAGGATATTATTTTTGACCCCAACATCTTCGCAGTAGCGACGGGTATTGAAGAGCACGATAACTACGCGGTTGATTTTATTGAAGCTACCCGTGAGATACGTAAAACCTGCCCGTACTCTCATATTTCAGGCGGCCTTTCTAATATTTCATTCTCGTTCAGGGGCAACAACCCAGTGCGCGAGGCTATGCACTCGGTGTTTCTGTACCACGCTATTCGCGCGGGTATGGATATGGCTATTGTGAATGCAGGTCAGCTAGAGGTATATGACGAAATACCTGCTGAACTTCGAGATGCGGTTGAAGACGTGATTTTAAACCGCAGAAGTGATGCCACTGAACGCTTACTCGATATTGCCCCTAATTATCAAGGCGATGGAAAGGCTGCCGCGAAAGAAGATTTAAGCTGGCGCGAGCAAGAAGTAAATAAGCGCTTAGAGCACGCGCTTGTTAAGGGCATCACCGATTACATTATTGAAGATACTGAAGAAGCGCGTCAGCAAGCTGAGCGTCCGTTACACGTTATCGAAGGGCCATTAATGGACGGCATGAACGTAGTAGGGGATTTGTTCGGCGAAGGTAAGATGTTCCTTCCTCAGGTGGTAAAGTCGGCTCGCGTTATGAAAAAAGCGGTAGCCCATTTACAGCCATACATTGAAGAAGAAAAGTCAGACGATGCTAAAAGCAACGGTAAAATTCTTCTCGCTACGGTAAAAGGTGATGTTCACGATATCGGTAAAAATATCGTAGGCGTGGTACTTCAGTGTAATAACTTTGAAGTGATTGATCTTGGCGTAATGGTGCCAGCGGCGACAATCTTACAAACCGCTAAAGATGAAAACGTTGATATGATAGGCCTGTCGGGCCTTATCACACCTTCACTAGATGAAATGGTTCACGTTGCCAAAGAAATGGAGCGTCAGGGCTTTGATATCCCGCTGCTTATTGGCGGGGCGACTACGTCTAAAGCGCACACTGCGGTAAAAATCGAACAAAATTACCACGCGCCAGTGGCTTATGTTCCAAACGCAAGTAGGGCAGTAGGCGTATGCCAGCGTCTTCTAAACAAAGCGTCTCGTGATATTTACGCGCAAGAACTGGCAAAAGAATACGACACGGTACGCGAACAACACGCCCGTAAAAAGCCGCGCAGCAAGCCGGTGACATTAGCTCAAGCCAGAGAAAACGCTTTTAAGCCAGATTTTACGACTTTACCAGTAAAACCTGCGAACCTAGGTGTAACACCGGTAACCGCTGATTTGGCTACGCTGCGCAACTACATTGATTGGACGCCATTTTTCTTAACCTGGTCTTTGGCAGGCAAGTACCCACGTATACTTGAAGATGAGGTGGTGGGAGAGCAGGCACAGTCACTGTTTAACGACGCCAACGCCATGCTGGATAAAATTATCGAAGAGAATAGCCTTCAGGCGAAAGGCGTTATCGGCTTGTTTCCTGCCAACCGCGTTAATGACGATGTTGAAATTTATACCGATGAGTCGAGAAACCAGATTCAAGGTGTTGCCCATCACTTGCGTCAGCAAACCCTAAAAGACAAATTCGCTAATTATTGTTTAGCAGACTTTGTAGCTGAAAAATCCAGCGGCATAAATGATTATGTGGGCGCTTTTGCCGTCACCGGCGGTATAGGTGAAGACGAGCTTGCTGATAGCTATATTCAGACTGGCGATGACTACAATGGCATTATGGTTAAAGCGGTGGCAGACAGGCTTGCCGAAGCGTTTGCGGAATATCTGCACGAGCAAGTGCGTAAGCATTACTGGGGGTACGCCGCTGACGAATCACTAAGTAACGAAGAACTTATTCGCGAAAAGTACCAAGGCATTCGACCGGCACCAGGCTACGCCGCGTGTCCCGAGCATACTGAAAAGCAGCTTATTTGGGATTTATTGTCAGCAGAGCAGCATACAGGTATGAAGCTAACCGAAAGCTATGCTATGTGGCCGGGAGCTTCGGTATCCGGATGGTATTTCGCTCATCCTGATGCCAAATACTTTGCTGTTGCCAAAATTCAGACCGACCAGGTAGAAGATTACGCTACACGTAAAGGGTGGACGCTAGAAGAAGCTGAAAAGTGGTTAGGTCCTAACTTAAGTGATTAATGCTGATAAGGCAGGTAACGTGTATGCAAATCGAAAAGCCTTTTAGTCAGGCCTGTGAAAACAACAAGCGCGCTATTTTGAGCGTGCTTGAACGTACATTTGCTAACTGCCGACAAGTATTGGAAATAGGAAGCGGGACAGGACAACATGCCGTATTTTTGGCTGAACACTTACCCCACCTTATTTGGCACACAAGCGATCAAACGCACTATCACGAAGGCATTGCCGCGTGGCTGAGTGATTCAAATGCGGGGAATATAAAACCTCCCATAGCATTTACCGTTGGGCAAGATGACTTTCCCAACCTCGACATAGACGGCATTTTTACGGCAAACACCGCGCATATCATGCAAAAAGAAGAGGCGAAGCTACTAATGGAATCAGTAGCGTTGCACTTACCTAAAGGGGGCATATTCTGTCAGTATGGCCCTTTTACACACAGCGGCAAGTTCACTTCTGAAAGTAACCAAACCTTCCACATTTCGCTGCTAGAGCGAGGATATGGAGGTTACCGCGATATCAATGAGCTTACTGCTTGGGCAGGCGAGTTAAGCTTGCAAGAAATAATCGACATGCCCGCCAACAACCATATGCTTATTTGGAAGAAGCGCTAGAAAAGCATCTCTTGCATCAATGAAAGGGAACAGCCATTCCTGCATTCCCACGCTTCGCTAGGAAACTTGCCAGCGCCTTCTGAGTGGGTGATTATCTATGCGGATTGGTATACCCCATTATTTCGACAACAAAGTGAGCTCAATTGGGTTTGAATCTGCAAACGGCCCTTGTACCTCGGGCGTAATGTCACCGGGTGAATACACATTTTCTACCTCTCAAAAAGAGCTGATGAAAGTGGTTGAAGGTGAGCTAGTGGTAAAGCTACCGGGAAGTGACGAATGGCAGTCTTTCGCAACGGGTACCAGTTTTAATGTGCCTGCCGATGCATCTTTTGACGTAAAAGTGTCTACGCCTACCGCTTATCTTTGCTTTTACAGCTAGACGTTAATGATTAACTAGCTACGCGATCTTGCCATCTACTTCATTATTGCGTAGCTTTATAAAAAAACAAATCAAGGATGAAACGTTGCCATGACGGATGACAATGCATATACCCCCATGCCCGACTACGAAAGTTATAGTCTAGAAGAACTTGCCCAAGCGTTAAATTCCATAGACGCTGCTGAGTATCCAGAACGCGCTGCCAAGATTTCAGCCTTAATCGCTGAAAGAAAAAGTAAGTTGCACGCATCACACGAAACAATTAGTAAAGCGAATGATAAAATAATCCGTACCGATCAGATTAAGTTTCATGGTAAAGCGGGTGAGTTTTTTTCTATATGGATAGTTAATTTACTTCTAAGTATTGTTACCTTAGGTATTTATTCTGCATGGGCGACGGTGCGTACCAAACGCTATTTCTATAGCAATACAGAGCTTGATGGTCATCGCTTTTCTTACCTTGCTGAACCGCTACAAATTTTAAAGGGGCGGATAATTGCCGTAATTTTATTCGGTGGTTATTTTTTTCTAACTACGATAAACCCCGCTGCTGCGCTTATTTTCGCACTTATTCTCATGGCGTTAACGCCTGCTTTAATTATTATGAGTATGCGTTTTAGGCTTCGTATGACGGCATATAGAAACGTTAGATTTTCTTTTAAAGGCCGGTGGGGAGAAGCCTTTGTGTTATTTGTACTCTTGCCTATTGCAAGCATATTTACCCTGTACTTGCTTATGCCTTGGGTATTAAAGAAGATTGATGCGTTTTTAGTAAACGAATCATGTTTTGGCAATAAATCCTTTTCCACCACGCTGGATACGGGCAAATACTATCGAACATCAGTTGGTGTGCTGTTTATCTCTCTTTGTTTAATGCTAATTTCGTCTTTTGTTTTAGGAATTGGCGCTGTGGCAATGTCTAACGGTGAACCGTCGTCTGTTTCAGCTTTAGCACCAATACTGTTAGTTTTGTTTTACTTAGTAACTTACGCTGTAGTATCAGGTTACTACAATGCTCGAATTAGGAATCACATTTTCCAAAACACACAACTTGAAAACGTTGCTCAGTTTAATTCGTCGCTGGCAGCAGGTGCACTCATCAAACTGCGCTTAGTCAATGCGCTAGCGATTGTTCTAACTTTAGGAATGGCGCTTCCTTGGGCAAAAGTGAGAAGTGCAAAATTATTCGCCGACGCCACTGAAGTAAAAGTGCTTGAAGGTTTTGATCAGGTACTTGTTGGTAGTTCTGGTTCTGCTGGTGCGGTGGCAGAGGAAGCTGCGACTTTATTTGATGTAGACGTAGCTTTAGGTTAAATGCCGTGTCGGTATCACATTACTATTACGCAAGCGGTGTTAGTTCAGATATTGTGACCTGTAATATTGAGGGCGACGAGCTGGTTATTTTCTTTGACCAAAATGGCACTTCTAAACGGGTACACAGGTCAGAGATGACAACTCGCACAAAACTTGCGGGGTTACCACGAGAAGTGTCACTGGATGGCGGTGATTTACTTATGTGGTCGTCTAGCCCAGAGGAAGATGCCTGGCTTGATAAAAATCAATTGGTAGGGGTGAATAAATTAGAGTCGAAAAAGTCGTATTTAATGGCAAGTATAATACTTGTGCCTTTGCTTCTTTATGGACTATTCACCCAAGCTCTTCCTCGAATTGCCGTGTCGTTTTCTCAATATGTTCCCTACAGCATAAAAGAAATCGGTTCTCAACATACCTTGGCCGCGCTCGATAGCACTTTACTTAAGCCATCTGAACTTAGTACCGAATCAAAGGAATTGCACGCTAACAGTTTTTATTCACTATTAGCTCAAATAGAGACGGAAAATAAAAATTACCGCGTGCACTTTCGCCACTCTAACGTATTAGGTCCCAATGCTTTTGCCTTACCTGATGGCACTATTGTGTTTACCGACCAACTCATCGCTTTGGTTGAGGAAAATCAAGACGTATTAAACGCTATTTTTCTGCATGAAGTAGGGCATGTAGAAAACAATCATTCCATGCAGCTTATTGCAGAGTCACTATTCGCAACCCTTGCGATAAGTTATATTTTTGGCGACTTGAGTGGCGTTTTAGATGGTGTTCTAGGCGTAGGAACAAGTGTAGTTCAAAATCAATTTAGCAAAGCTCATGAATGGGAAGCGGACAACTACGCTATTGGTCAATTAAAAGCATTGGGTAAAGATCCCGCTGACTTCGCGGCTGCTATGGAAGCATTCCAAACGTTAGCCACAGAGCAGTCAGACGTTGATAGCTGGTTTAGTTCCCATCCACTTGTACAAGACCGTATTGATAATGCACGAATGGCAAAATAACCTATGAGGTGCTAAGCGAAAGAGTTTGGGACATTGCGATAAAGTCATCTACAAACCCCAGCGCGTCAGTAGCGTTGCGATGGCCCAAATATAGAGTTTTAGTCACGCCCGCTTCACCCATAGATTTTGTGCATAGCAATTTACTTTCCTTTGCCTCCTCAACAAGCCACTTTGGTAAAGCGGTAATACCGCGACCAGCAGCTACCATTTGTAAGATAATCTCTGTGGTTTCAATCGTTTTATGTTGCTTTACTGTGCAATTGGCAGGTGTAAGAAAATGCGTAAATACGTCAAGGCGACTATGCTCCACCGGATAAGTTATAAGGGTTTCATTACTTAAATCTTTTGGAGTGATAAATGATTTTCCTGCTAAGTTATGGTGTTTATCCATCACCAGTACCTGCTCGTATTCAAATACGGGGGTGTAGGTAATGGTGTCTAGATGCAGCGGGTCGGGCGTAAGTAAAATGTCTATATCGTACCCGTGTAGTGCCTGTAATCCGCCAAACGAAAATGCACGGCGTACATCAACATCAACATCGGGAAAGGCTTTTAAAAAAGGCGCGACAACTTTTAACAGCCATTCGAAGCATGGATAGCATTCCATCCCAATACGCAATATGCCTTGTTTTCCGTCGGCAAACTTTTGAAGCTGGGCTTCGGTGTGTTCAAACTGTGGTAAGACCCTGTGGGCAAGACCTAAAACACTTTGACCGGCTTGGGTGAGCGTTAGCCTTCTTCCTTCTTTTTTCCAAAGCGGCACGTCAAAATGCGCTTCTAATTTCTTCATGGCATGACTTAACGCTGATTGGGTAAGAAAAAGCGATTTTGCTGCTTCCGTCATGGTACCATCAGCGTCAATCGCTCGTACTATTTTTAAATGGTGTCTATCAATCATAGCGGCTATATTTAGATTAACGTTTCTGAGGTGAACTAGACGCGGAGCTAACAATAGTGACTGCGTCAGAAAGACGAGATTCGATGATCTCCTTTATGATAATAGAGATCTCTCTAAAGGTTTTCCTGCCTGGCGCCGTGTTTCTCCATGCCAAAGAGTGCTGACGCTCTATGGGCATATCTGCGATTTCACACACATGCAGTGCTTCAGGTTTGTGTAGCTCTGAATGTATGTAAAGACCAGGCAAAAAAGCCACACCCATCCCCATTACTACCATTTGGCGCAAAGTATCTAGGCTGGTTCCTTCGTAATCACGCTGTAAATCGGCACCAATTTCATCGCAGATACGCTGTACTTGATGGTGAAAATGATGTCGGTCTTCTAGCGTTAGTACTTTTTCACCACTTAATTCTTCTGGTTTAACATAGGCCTCACCCGCTAATTTATGATCGGATGGTGTGACAAATTTCAGCGGCTCTTTGAAAAGTGGCTGGGTTATCAATTGTGAGTTCTCACCCGAAAGTGGCGATAAAATTAAGTCATACTCGCCCCGCAAAAGACCATGCTGTAGGGCATTAGGCGCGCCTTCACGCACGTAAAAGCGCAAGCCAGGTTTACGTTTGTGTAAATCGGGCAAAACGAAAGGGAGCAAATAAGGACCAAGTGTTGGGGGAATACCCAATCGGAATGTCACCATTTCCCCTTGAGACAAGTCACGAGCAATTTCGCCGAACCTCTGAGAGGCCTGTAATACTTCTTCAGCCGCATCTAGCAGCGCTTTACCTTGTGGTGATAAAAGCGTGCCGGTGCGTGAGCGCTCAAATAAAGTTAAGCCTAAAAGGTTTTCCAGTGCACTAATTTGACTGGTCAGAGTAGGCTGACTAATTCCTAGTATTCCCGCAGCCTGTCTGAAGCTCAAGTACTTAGCCACTGCTACAAAATAGCGGATTTGGTTTATTGACGGGGTCTTTCCGTTAAATTGCATGGTGAAAATGGCCTTCTCTTACTAGACTCATAGTTGATGATGTTTTGGTTGTGATAGTATTTAGCTATCGCGAGTTAGTATATTAAACTATTAATCTATCAGGTGAAACTGGCGTAATTACATAATCATTACAATTATTAAAAAATTGGGAGTTATATATGGATCACGTTATCTCTGGTGTGGCTAAATTTCAGAAAGAAGTTTATCCGAACAAAAAGGCTACGTTCCAAAAACTAGCAACCGGCCAAAACCCAGAAGTGCTTTTCATTACGTGTTCAGACTCACGTATCGACCCGAACTTAGTAACACAAACTGACCCGGGTGAACTTTTTATTTGCCGTAATGCCGGTAACATCGTTCCTCCTCACAGCAACCAAACAGGCGGTATGACTGCATCTATTGAATTTGCAGTTGCTGCACTGGGTGTTTCTCACATTGTTATTTGCGGTCACACCGACTGTGGTGCGATGAAAGGTGCGATTAACCCTGAAGCGCTGAGCTCACTACCGCATGTTAAAGAGTGGTTGGGCCATTGTCGTGTCGCAACTGACGTGGTTAAAGAGCGTTGCGGTCATTCTGAACTTTCTATTGATGATTTAGAAGCGGTAACGAAAGAGAACGTTGTTCAGCAAATTCAGCACCTTCGCACTCACCCTGCTGTTGCTGCCAAAATCGCAACAGGTCAGGTTAAGCTTCATGGATGGGTTTATAACATTGGTTCAGGTGAAGTGCTTTACTACAACACTGAGTCTGGTGAATTTGATGTAATGGACGAGTCTACTGCCGAAGCACAACTTGCTCGCGGTGAATAAGGTCTGTAACCATGGTAAAAATTAACCTTTCAAATTTACGTGGCGATTTTACCGGCGGTTTAACTGCTGGTATCGTTGCTTTGCCACTGGCGCTTGCACTCGGTGTTGCGTCAGGCCTAGGCCCAATGGCGGGCCTTTATGGTGCTATCGCGGTTGGCTTCTTTGCTGCACTTTTCGGTGGTACACCAGCTCAGATTTCTGGTCCAACGGGACCAATGGTTGTTGTTCTTGCCGGCTTGTTTGCAAGTCTATCAGGCGACGCCAGCCTTATATTCACCGCCGTGATATTAGCGGGTATATTCCAGATTGTTTTTGGTGTTCTTGGCGTTGGTCAATACATTCGCCTAGTGCCTTACCCGGTAATATCAGGCTTTATGTCGGGCATCGGTGCAATCATCATTATCCTGCAGTTGGGTAGGTTATTGGGGCACGAGCCTCCGGGCGGTACGATTGGCGCGTTGTCCTACCTACCGACCGCACTTGCCGATATCGATTTTGCAACCTTGGCGCTTGGCCTTGGTACTTTGGTTATTGCCTACAAATGGCCACCGCAACTAGGCAAATATGTGCCTGGCGCACTGGCTGCACTAATTATTGGAACACTAGTAAGCCTTGCGCTATCAGTGCCTGTTCTTGGTGACATTCCTACAGGCCTACCAAGTCTGCACCTTCCAGTATTTGACCAAAGTAAAGCACTGCTTATTCTTGAAGCCGCGTTTATCCTAGCTGTGCTGGGAGCCATCGATAGTCTACTTACATCTCTTGTTGCTGATAACATGACGCGTACCCGTCACGATAGTAACAAAGAGCTAATCGGCCAAGGTATTGGTAACACCTTTGCTGGTCTTATTGGCGGTATCGCAGGTGCAGGTGCAACCATGCGTACTGTTGTAAACATCCGTAGCGGTGGTAAGTACAACATTTCAGGCATGGTTCACGCGCTAGTGCTTCTAGCCATTGTGTTAGGTCTTAGTCCGCTAGCGGCGCAAATTCCTCACGCTGTACTTGCAGGTATCTTGGTTAAAGTTGGTTTAGACATCATAGACTGGAGCTATCTGAAACGTGCTCACAAGGGACCACGTTGGGACTTCGGCCTAATGATTATGGTGCTTGCGCTAACAGTATTTGTAGACCTAATCACAGCGGTTGGTGTGGGCGTTGTATTTGCTGCACTTGCATACGTTAAGCAAGTCGCGCAACTTCAAATCGAAGAGCTTAAGAAAATCCCTGAGTCGCTTAACGACCCTAAGGAGAACGAGCTTTTAGAGTCACTCAAAAACAAGGTTTCAATTTTTAGCTTTGGTGGTCCACTAAGCTTTGGTGCAGCCGCAGACTTAGGTCACCACGTTCGTGAGCGCGTGAAGCCGGGTTCTAAAGTCACCATACTAGACTTCTCGCGTGTTCCACTCATGGATGTATCAGCAGCAATGGCAGTTGATACGGTAACATCAGACGCACTTGCAGCTGGTCGACAGTTAGTTATTTGTGGTGCAAACGCTGAGGTCAATAAGGTATTAGAGGGCGTAAACGAAGCACACCCTGGTATACCTAACTTTGAAACCTTGCACGACGCTTTGCTTTATGCAGAAAAGCAAGTAGCCGGGACTGAAAGCAAAAACACCAGTTTTCAAGCCGCCACACAGTCGTAAAGTAATACCAAGGTAAGATAAACCTTTCCCTTTTAGCCCTCACTTACGAGGGCTTTTTTATGCCTACAGATCAGATATTTTCATCTCACGGCTAGAAATAATAGAACGCAAACAAGCTTCCGTGGCAAATTTTGTACTGTTCATCCCTAAATTAATTTGTGAATTTAATTAATTGATTGTTCAATTAAACTTAACCTAAGTGTAACAATACCTACCTAAAGTAGTGTGCAAACAATACACAACTACTTTGGGAAACACATGAAACCACACAATAAATTATCTATAGCAATACTTGCTGCCCTTTCATCTATGGCTGCATCGTCACAAGTTTTGGCGGAAGAGGCGGAACGTGCAGAAGAAGAGCGCATAGAAGAGATTACGGTTGTTGGGCGAAGCGTCTCTTACGCTAACAATGCAACAAGCGATGATATGTTTAAACAACAGGCTAACCTTAGCAGCGTTCTAGCCGCTGTAGACAACCTCCCTGGTGTCCTTATAAACGAAGGTGATACCTTTGGCGCTGATGATTGGTCAACGTCTATCGTTATTCGTGGGTTTCAGGTAAACCTAAACGAACAGCAAATAGGTATGACGGTAGATGGCATTGCCAACGGTAATTCAAACTACGGTGGTGGCGCAAAAGCAAATCGTTATATCGATACTGAAAACGTGAATGGCGTAGAGGTGTCACAAGGTACTGCAGATATCGGTTCTCGTTCTCATGAAGCATTAGGCGGTACGTTAAACTTCACCACCATAGACCCATCCATGGAGCAGGGTTTAGTCGCTAGCGTTACCGCTGGTGAGTTTGATGCGTCAAAATATTATGTTCGCTATGATACGGGCGAAATCTTTAAAGATACCTACGCGTGGATCAGTCTTTCAAGCCAAGAAAGCTCTGACTTTATGCAGCAGGCAGCGGAAAATACACGCGACCATTTAGCGATGAAGTTTATCTCTACCGTCAATGACGTGTCTCTTACAGGTTACCTGTCTTACGACGATACCCACGAAGATAACTACCAGCGTATTTATGGCTTAGCGCAATATGAGCAAAACCCAGACTGGGATCAGTTAACTGACGAGTGGACAGGCGTGCCTTATCAAGATCAGGCATATCGCCGCGGTTGGTCTACGCTACGCGAAAATTTATTCGCCTATTTACAGGCAGAATTTACGATTGGTCAGGTCGACTTTATGACTAACGTGTACTATCACGACAACGAAGGCCGAGGGGAGTGGGTGCCTCCATATATCGTTGATGTTACTGATGACGGCGCAGAAGGCCATTCAGAGCTTGTTGTTGGCAACACGGTATTTGGCGGGCAAGAACTCGGACAAATTTACTTTGTGGATAGACAAGGCAATCAGTTAAGCCCTATTGAAGGTTGTCAAAGTTCACTAACTTTCCCTTATGGCGGTGCAGGTGCACAGTACGATCCTGGCTGTCACGAGCAAGGGGCTATCCCAGTGGGCTCTTATCGTCATACCCACTATAACAAACAGCGCATAGGCCTTAACGCTGATGCCGTTTGGTACACAAAGATTGGCGATTTTGATAATACGGTTCGATTTGGTATTTGGTGGGAAGATTACGATCGTGATGAGTCACGTGACTGGCACAAAATTACCAACTCATCTATCAGTGTAGATTATGACAACGTACCTTATTGGGTGCAGTACGACAGAACATTCCCGGTTGATACTCTAATGTACTATGTGGAAGACGAGCTAGATTTAGGTTTTGCGCGCATCCGTGCCGGTGCTAAGAAGTTTAACGTCGATATTGAAAAAACGGACAACTTTGATTCAGCTAACAACTTATCGGTAAATACTGATTCTGATACGCTATTCTCAGCCGGTATTGTCGCACCATTGCCGTTTGAAGGATTAGAAGTCTTTGCTGGTTACGGTGAAAACTTTGCGGCAATTAAAGACGCGCAGCTAGAGCGCAACGATACTGACCTCCGTTTTATAAAGCCAGAAACAGCTGACAACATAGACGTGGGTTTCCGCTACGCATCACCGGGCTTCAATGCCAGTGTGACCTACTACAATATTGAGTTTAACGACCGTATTCAATTTACCAGCAACGAAACTTCAGAGGGAATAGACTTTCTTGAAGCGGCCGCTGGTGGTTACAAAAACGTGGGCGGTATAGAGTCTAGCGGTTTTGAAATTTCAGCAGACGTTATGCTAACCGATGAGTTCTCGTTGTTTACCTCTATTACTCTAAGCGATTCTGAATACGTTGCTACGGTAGGAAGTTCAGGCACGGAATACGATACGCTTGACGATGCGCTGGCAGCCATTGCTGACCCTGAAAACCCAGAAGTGTCACTGGTAGCTATTGAAGGTAATACGGTTATCGGTACGCCTGACACTATGGCTGTAATTAGCCTTGACTGGGCACGCGATAACTACTTTGCTGGTTTGTCTACAAAGTACGTTGATAGTCGCTACTTGGATATTGATAATGCCGCACAAGTTGATGACTACATAGTTAGCGACTTCTATATTGGCGGTTTTATCGAAAACATTGGCCCAGGTGTTGAAGAGTTGGAAGTGCGTTTAACAGTAAACAATCTTTTTGATGAAGACTATGCGTCTACTATCGCCCCAGGTGCATTTTGGATTGGCGCACCTCGCGCTGTTGCAGTCAACGCACGCTTAACCTTTTAATCGTGATATCATACCTGCGACAGCATAGCGCTGTTGCAGGTTATTTTTAGATTTAAGGTTTGGAGTTGTAGCATGCCCAAGGTGGGAATGGAGCCAGTTCGTAAGAAGCAATTAATTGAAGCAACGCTAGAAGTGATGGCAGAAGTTGGCTATCACGGTACGACGATTAGCTTAATTAGTAAAAGAGCTGGGCTTTCTTCAGGGATAATCAGTCACTATTTCGGTGATAAGCAAGGGTTAATTGAAGCAACCATGCGTCACCTTCTTGATGCGCTTAAAATCTCGCAGCGCATTAATGATCCGCTAGAGCGTATTGACTTCATCATTGAGAACAACTTTTCGCAAACGCAAGGGGCAAGTTCAGCCACCAATACTTGGTTTAACTTTTGGGCGCTATCGCTGCACAATGAAGGCTTGCATCGTTTGCAATGTATTAACCACAAACGCTTAGAACGTAACTTAGCGTTTAGCTATCGCATGTTACTTCAACCTGAACAGGTTAAAAATGCCGCAGCGTCCACCGCTGCACTCATTGACGGTTATTGGCTACGTTATTCAATGGGAAGCGTAGGGAATGGCGACTTTTCTGAGGCTGTAGCCCGCTGTAAGCAGTACGTTCGTGATTTAATTGCCCAATACGGGAAATAAAAAACGCACGGAAAAACAGCACCCCTGCAGACGCGATGAAATATCCAACGTATTGATTTTAAAATATAAAAAGGCGGTAGGACGTAAGTCGTACCGCCTTTCTTATATTTTAAGCAGTTGGTGCCCAACGCATGATGCTATCCGGCGCAGTGAGCCAATATATGGCTCACCAAACTGCTCAATCAACAGGTTACCAAATTCTTACACGCTCTTCTGGCGCAAGATAAAGTGCATCGCCTGGCTTCACATCAAATGCCTCATACCATGCATCGTGGTTTCTTGGCGCTTGAGCACGATAACGGCCTGGTGCGTGTGTACCTGCACGTAGTTGGTTAAGCATGCTTTCTTCGGTGCGCTTTTCTTTCCACACTTGTGCCCAAGCTAGGAAGAAACGCTGGTCGCCTGTTAGGCCGTCAATTACCGGCGCTTCTTTGCCGTTAAGGCTAAGCTTGTAGGCGTGGTAGGCCATAGCTAGACCGCCTACATCGCCAATGTTCTCACCCAAGCTGTTGCGACCGTTTACGAAGTTACCTTCGATAGGCTCGTACTGGCTGTATTGCTCGGCTAGCATGTCTGCTTTTTCTTCAAATGCTGCACGGTCGGCATCTGTCCACCAGTTGCGCTGAATACCGTTTGCATCAGATTTTGAACCTTGGTCGTCAAAACCGTGGCCCATCTCATGACCAATTACCGCACCAATAGCACCGTAGTTTACAGCAGCATCGGCATTAGGGTCGAAGAATGGCGGTTGTAAAATAGCCGCTGGGAATACAATTTCATTGAACGAACTATTGTAGTAGGCGTTAACGCGCTGCGGTGTCATACCCCAGCGGTTGCGGTCAGTTTTTTCTAGCTCGCGCTCTACCGACTGGTCTTGGAAGAAAGTACGCAGGTTGCGCACGTTGCCCACTAAGTCTTTGTCGCTAATGGTTACGCCGTCGAAAGACTGCCACTCGTCTGGGTAGCCAATTTTAGGGTTAAACGCCATTAGCTTTTCTTTGGCGTTAACCTTGGTTTCTTCGCTCATCCAGTCTAGGTTTTCAATACGCTCACCCAGCGCGGTACGCAAGTTCTCAACCAATTCCGCCATTTGCTCTTTTGAGCTTTCTGGGAAGTATTCGTTTACGTAGATCTTGCCAATAGCAAAGCCCAATGATTCAGTGCCAGACATTTGGCTAACTGCGCGCTTCCAGCGAGGACGTGGCTCTTGCTGACCGCTTAGCGTGCGACCGAAGAAGTCAAAATTCGCTAAGTAGATATCTTCTGAAAGGAAGCCAGCGTTATTTGAAATAGTGTGGTATTTCAAGTACGACTTCCAATCGGCTAAGTCAGCGTTGTTAATAATTCTGATAACGTCTTTGACAGGCTCTGGCTGTGAAATATTCAGCTCAGGCACTTTGTAGCCGGTTTGAGCAAAATACGTGTCCCAATCAAAACCTGGGTATGCGTCAGACAATTTACTACGCTCAATTTGATTAAGCGTTAGGTCGCGGTCACGGCGTTTTTCGCGAGGCCACTGAATGTCTGCAATTTGTGTTTCAAGAGCAAGAATGTTCGCTGCTTTTTCTGCTGCGTTTTCTTCGCCTGCAAAATTAAGCATTTCCTCAATATGTGCTACATAAGCTTCGCGGATCTTAACAAAGCGTTCGCTATCGCTTAAGTAATAGTCACGATCAGGAAGGCCTAAACCACCTACACCAACGCTTAGCTGGTATTCGTTCGGATCAAGGCGGTTGTACCACATGCCACCATAAATAGGAGTACTTGAACCCACCAGCCAGCTATTACCAAAAGCTTTGGTTAGGTCAGTTCTATTTTCGATGCTTTCTATCGAAGTTAGTACGTCCTGAATTGGCTCAATACCTTTTTCATTAATGGTATCGGTGTCCATATAGGCAACAAAGAAGTCGTGAACAAGCTGCTCTTCTGCATTTAGCGAAGACTTTTCCATTAGTCCATCAATGATGTTTTTAACTTGCTCTTCGCTGCGCTCAGCGAGGCCAGTAAACGCGCCATAGCGGGTTTTGTCAGCGGGGAGTTCATAGTTGTCGTACCATGTACCACTTGCGTACATAAAGAAGTCATCACCAGGTTTTACTGTTTCGTTGCGTGCGCTTAAGTCAACGCCGAAAGAACCTAGCTCTGCTTCACCTTTCGCCTCAACAGTGCTTTCCTGTGTTTGTTCTTTTACTTGCTCAGGCTGACCACAACCTGCAAGGCCTAAAGATGCCGCAATTGCTACGGCTAAAAGTTTATGTTTCATCATTTTTCTCGTTGTGATTATAAGTGTCGTCGTTAGGTGCAGTGACACTCGTTGTTTTTAAAGTAGGCACAAATTCCTTATTAAACGGTAAAGCATTCCGTGCCTGATTAAAATAGCTTGCGATATGCGGCGTTTCGCGCTGTAAAAAGTCTGCTACAGCACTGTGGAACGATGCATGTCTTAATTTGTGGTGTGAACGGCAATAAATAGGCTCGAAACCTCGAAGTATTTTATGCTCACCCTGGGTTCCGGGGTTGAATAACTCTAGCTTTTTCGAAATAGCAAATTCGATGCCTTCAAAATAGCAGCAGGCAAAATGTAACCCGTCTATTTCTTTAAGTGCTCCCCAATATCTCCCATACAGCCCTGTGTCATCATAGAAAAATAGGGCGCTGGCTACCGCAACTTCATTTTCCATTGCAGTCACGATAAGCATGTTGTCACTCATGGTGTCGACAAGTTGCTCAAAGAACGCATCATTTAAATATCCCACGTGACCGCTGCGTTTTAAATAGGTTGCTTTGTAACACTTTGTGAAAAACTGCAGAATTTCTGGGCTAATTTCACTTCCCGTATGGTGGGTAAATCGAATGCCTCGGTCACTGAGTTTACGGCGACTTTTCTTTATGTCTTTCCTTTTGCGGGATGTCAGTGCGTTAAGAAAATTGTCGAAGTCACCATACCCGTAGTTATGCCACTGAAACTGAACGGCGTAACGAGTTAAGTAACGGGTTGCAGCATGGGTTAAAGCCGAAGTTTGCGTTTCGTCGTTAACCGAAAGTTGTGCCGACGTTCTCTCATTGGGAAATAGGTAGTGAAAAGAAGAAAGCTCTTCCCCAAACGCTGATGCTACATACTCTGTCAAAGTATGCTCCAGTTTCTCCATAAGAGTGTGCGTTAGAGTAACGCTATCATCGCAAAGTATCCTTGGGCCTGTAACAGGGGTGAAAGGGATTGCTGATATCCATTTAGGATAATAGTCGAGCCCGTGCTGTGCATATGCGTTGGCCCATGCATGATCAAATACATACTCGCCATAGCTATGCGTTTTTAGAAAACCAGGAATAATGATGCTGACTTTTTCTTCCTGATCATGGCTTATAGCAATATGGCAAGGTTGCCAACCCGATTCATTTTTACACGAACCGCTGTTTTCCAATGCATGTAAAAACTCATAGGAAAGAAAAGGGCCCGCATTTTTTGCAAGTTGTTGCCAACGCTCTTTCGAAAGCTGTTCGATAGAATCTATTATTGTTATGCGATAGTCAGGTGCTGTCATGCAGTTAATATCATGTAGAGGTTTTGTGCGTAAAACGCTTAGATAGTCGCAATATACGAGTATTTAGCGCTAAAATAACGCGGTTTCTACGTTTAATACAGAAGAGTAAGTTTACAAAAATGTCACAGTTCGATCGAAAAATCATTACCGACGCGATTACTCGCATGCTGGCACGACGAGAGCATAGCTTTAACGAGGTAGTGCGCAAGCTACAGCAGAAAGGAATAGCGAGCGAGGCTTTTATGCCTATTCTGGAGGAATTTAAAGACGCTGATATTCAAAGTGACGCTAGGTTTGCTGAAAGCCGAGCGCGCGCACTGTATTTAAAAGGAAAGGGGCCTCGTGCAATAAAACTAGACCTACAACAATATGGTGTAGATGAGAGTACTGCTGAGCATGCAATGACAGATATTGATGCTGACTGGTTTGAAAGCGCGAAAAAAGTAAAAGAAAAAAAGTTTGGCGAGTTTTATGAAACAGAATTCGCCTTAAGGCAAAAGCAAAAACAATTTTTGCAATACCGTGGTTTTTATCAGGAACACATCGATTATGCGGTTAGTGCTAATTAAACTAAACGTTTCTTTTCGGCCAGTTTTGCCAAGCTCCGCACTTTCATACTAATCACCCAAACGAATATCCGCTATTTTTTACTAAATTAAGGTAAAATTTGGCGGTATCTCGTGCCCTTGCCACTTAACAAAATTGCGCTTTCCGTGGTATTGTTGCGCAAATTTGTGCGCATTTTTATTATTCAAAGAATGGTAATAAGGTATGGCACATTGAGTAATGACGAAATGTCCCGATTATAAGCCTTATCAAACAGGCAATTCGCACGTTTCAAAAATAGAATAAAGGAAGTTAGGTTTTCAATGACATTATCAACTGCTGACTTACGTAACAAGTTTATCGATTATTTTAAAAGCCATGGCCATCAGGCAGTGGCAAGCTCGTCACTGGTGCCGGCAGATGATCCCACGCTTCTTTTTACTAATGCGGGCATGAACCAGTTTAAAGACTGCTTCTTAGGTGCAGAAAAGCGTAGTTATACCCGAGCAGTCTCTTCGCAGCGCTGCGTGCGCGCCGGTGGTAAACACAACGACCTTGAAAACGTAGGTTATACCGCCCGTCACCACACTTTTTTCGAAATGATGGGTAACTTTAGCTTCGGCGATTACTTCAAAAAAGAAGCGATTGAGTTTGCATGGAACTTTCTAACTAAAGAAGTAGGTTTACCAAAAGAAAAGTTACTCGTTACCGTTTACTCTGACGACGACGAAGCGTTCGATATTTGGGAAAACCACATCGGTGTGCCTAAAGAAAAAATCATCCGTATCAGCACATCAGATAACTTCTGGTCAATGGGTGATACCGGCCCCTGTGGTCCTTGTTCTGAGATCTTTTATGATCACGGTGCGCACATTTGGGGTGGTCCTCCGGGAACACCAGAAGAAGACGGCGACCGTTTTATCGAAATTTGGAACCTAGTATTCATGCAGTTTAACAAACAAGCTGACGGTACCATGGAGCCGCTGCCAAAACCGTCTATCGATACGGGAATGGGCCTAGAGCGTATTTCAGCTATTTTACAAAACGTGCACAGTAACTACGAGATTGACCTGTTCCAAAATTTGATTAAGTCAGCTGCATCAATTGTTGGTACTGACGACCTAGAAAATAAGTCTTTGCGTGTTATTGCCGATCATATCCGTTCGTGCAGTTTCTTGATTTGTGATGGCGTAATGCCTACCAATGAAGGGCGTGGCTATGTATTGCGCCGCATTATTCGTCGTGCGGTTCGCCACGGCTATCAGCTAGGTGCAAACGATATTTTCTTCTATAAGCTGGTTGCATCACTGGCCAAAGAAATGGGCGAGGCGTATCCAGAACTTGTCGACCAGCTGCCTGTTATTGAGAAAGTACTGCGCGTTGAAGAAGAGCAATTTAGCAAAACCCTAGCTCGGGGTATGGCTATTCTCAACGATACGCTAGAAACTTTGGAAGGCGATACAGTTCCAGGTGACGTAGTGTTTAAGCTTTACGACACTTATGGCTTCCCTACTGATTTAACTAATGATGTAGCACGTGAGCACGACCTTAAAATTGACGAAGAAGGTTTTGAAGCTGCTATGCAAGCTCAGCGTGCTCGTGCACAGCAGGCTAGCAACTTTGGTGCAGACTACAACAGTAAACTCGCCATTGACCACACAACCTCATTTACTGGGTACACCGATGTAGAAGGCCAAGCGAATGTGGTTGAACTTATTGCCGACAATGCATTCGTAGAAAAGCTAGAAGACGGTCAGGAAGGCGTTGTGGTATTAGATAGCACACCGTTCTACGCTGAAAGCGGTGGTCAGGCTGGTGATAAAGGTGTGCTTCGCGTTGCTAACGGTGAGTTCATTGTTACTGACACCCAAAAAATGGGTAATGCATTTGCTCATAAAGGTATTGCTAAAGGCTCGGTGTCTAAAGGTGATACGGCAACGGCGGCAATTGATTCTGCAAATCGTGAAGCCATCAAAAAGAACCACAGTGCTACCCATTTACTTCACGCCGCGCTGCGTGAAATTCTTGGTGAGCACGTAACGCAAAAAGGCTCATTGGTTGAAGCGCCGCGCATGCGTTTTGACTTCTCGCATTTTGAGGCAGTAACGGCTGAGCAACTTGCTGAGATTGAAAGACGAGTTAACCAAGAAATACGTGCAAACCACACGTTAGCAACTGAACTAATGGATTTGGATGAAGCCAAAGCATCAGGAGCAATGGCGCTATTTGGTGAAAAGTACGACGAAAAAGTTCGCGTGGTAACCATGGGGCCATTCTCTGTTGAGCTATGTGGTGGTACTCACGTTACACGTACTGGTGATATTGGCTTGTTTAAAATTACCAGTGAAGCGGGTATTGCATCGGGCGTTCGACGTATCGAAGCAGTTACTGGCGAGCATGCACTTGAAGTCGTGCAAACCCAACAAGCGACACTGTCTTCATTGTCTGCGTTATTGAAAACAGACAGCCAAAATGTACTTGATCGCGTAGTTTCTCTACAAAATCAGACTAAAGAACTAGAAAAAGCGCTTAATTCTGCGAAACAAAAACTGGCGAGTCAGCAAGGTGCTGATATGCTTAGTAATGCAGTAGAGATAAATGGCGTTAAAGTTCTTATTGCGAATTTGGAAGGTGTTGAAGCGAAGTCATTGCGTTCAATGATGGATGACATTAAAAACCGAATTGGTGAAGGGATCGTAGTATTAGGTGTGGCTAATGACGCGAAAGTGAATCTTATTGCTGGCGTTACTAAAAACCTCACTAGTAAAGTTAAAGCGGGCGAGCTAGTTAACTTTGTCGCATCACAAGTAGGTGGCAAAGGGGGCGGTCGTCCAGATATGGCACAGGCAGGCGGTGACCAGCCTGAAAACTTGGGCCAGGCGCTAGATTCGGTTAACGCTTGGTTACAAGATAAGCTATAATTATTTTTGTGTATAACAGTGAGTTTTTGAAGTGACACAGAAACAGGGAATCGCTGTCGCTACCATCGGGTCGTGCCGTTGGGTTGGCAAATATTAATGGATGATGTTCAGTATTAAGGAACAGGAGCAAGCGAATGCTTATTTTGACTCGTCGAGTTGGTGAAACGCTTATGGTAGGTGACGATGTAACCGTTACCGTACTAGGCGTAAAAGGGAATCAGGTACGTATAGGTGTTAACGCACCAAAAGAAGTTTCTGTGCACCGTGAAGAAATATATATGCGCATTCAGGCAGAAAAAGGCGGTCAGCCAGATTCTGCAGAATAATTGCATTGTACGCTTCATTGGAAAGGTCAGCTTCAGCTGACCTTTTTTGTTTTAAGTGAGTAAATCTTATCGGGCTTTAACGCAAGTCTATTGTTTCAGTTCTATTTCGCCAGAAATGACGTTGTGATGTCTCCCGCTAACGACCAAGTTAAGTCTCCGGGTCGTGCACAGCTTTTTCTAGCACAGTGCCTTCTGGGTGGACGATTTTAAAATCGAGACATTTACTGCTCTATTTGAGATTTTGGAGCGTTTTAAAAGAACTGAAGTAAGTAATTCGAATCAGCGTACTTGGTTATGAACGAATAAATTCAAAACTTTTTGATATTATTTTTGAAAAATTGACTAAATTATTAAGGTGGGTCAGTTAAAACTGCAATGAAGCTGCGCATATTCAAATGCAAATTAACGAGGATCGTTAAATAAAATTCGGTTTAATTGCTTGTATTGCGAACAAATTACTGGTTTTTTGCTCGAATCGTTTAAAATGGCAGCGGGTGAACAATTTCTTTATAAAAAAGGTTTGACTCAGGCCAATGAATCCGTAAAATGCACCCCGCAGTCAAGGAGAGGTGGGTGAGTGGCTGAAACCAGTTCCCTGCTAAGGAACCATACGCATATACGCGTATCGAGGGTTCGAATCCCTCCCTCTCCGCCATTATTCGTTGGCAGTGACGGCCAACAACAAGTTTTGCGCGTGTGTAGCTCAGCTGGATAGAGTACCTGGCTACGAACCAGGCGGTCGGAGGTTCGAATCCTTCCACACGCGCCACTTATTTTAAAGCGTCACCTTTTGAAGTAAAATTCAAAAGAATACAAGTTAACGCGTGTGTAGCTCAGCTGGATAGAGTACCTGGCTACGAACCAGGCGGTCGGAGGTTCGAATCCTTCCACACGCGCCATATTGAATAGCCCACCTCTTTAGGTGGGCTTTTTCGTTTCTGACTCCTTCATCTCCTTATTTCTTTTTACGCTACTTTCGTATAAGCGCGTTGTATGAAATTTGAGCTAAACTTAATGTGTCTGACAGCAGTTAAGCGCGAGGTACGCTATGGCACATCCATCCACTACTTTTCGATTTCTTGCAGAGCCTACCGATGTTAACTTCGGCGGTAATGTCCACGGCGGTATCGTCATGAAGTGGATTGATCAAGCGGCCTATGCGTGTGCTGCTCAGTGGTCGAAATGCTATTGCGTTACGGTATCCGCTAACGGCATACGTTTCATAAAACCTATAAAAGTCGGTCAACTTGTTGAGATATCTGCGTCTCTCGTTCATACAGGTAGCTCGAGTATGCACATTTATGTGGTGGTTAAATCGGGGGACGCAACGGCCAACACAACCACTGTAGCTAACCGTTGTTTCATTACATTTATGGCGGTAGATTGCGACGGCAACCAGGTGATCGTGCCTTCATACATTCCAGAAGACGAGCAGCATATGCAATTAGAATTAGTAGCTATGCATGCTAAAGACTTTGCAAAACGGTTAGACAGCGACTTTACAGAGAATACTGGTTTTCATTAAACCGTGTTTATCTAAAAACTAACTGCGATGCTTAAAGCAACATCTCTCAGTATGCTATTGATACTATGTTTTTGTTGCAAATTTATTAAGTAATTATGCATTAAGTTGCACATTGGTGGGTTTTATTCAAATTTAAGTGGTTTTTTATGCTGTTGTGTTGTGTTTTTAAAAACCTCGTGATACTTATTCAGGTACAAAATAACAACAGGATTGAATATGAATTCGGAATCCGTCGCTAGTTTGCTCATTGAAGCAGGCTCTCTTATGCTCATAGGAATGGTATTTGTCTTTTCGTTCTTGGGGCTGCTTATTGTTGGCATTCATTTAATTGCACGTTTTTGTGAAGCATTTCCAGGTGAAACGCCTGATACTGTAGCGACACGTCCTTCAGCCAACTTTGCTCGAGATAATCAAGCGGTACAACCGGGGATAGACGGTAATGTCATCGCTGCTATTTCTGCCGCAATTCATACCCATCGCCAAAATTCTAAAAATAAAGCCTAATCAGGAGTTACCATGTCTAAGCCTCTGGCCCTTACCGAGCTGGTCCTGCGTGATGCCCATCAATCGCTTCTTGCTACGCGTATGCGTATTGAGGACATGCTTCCCATTGCTGAAAAGTTAGATAAGGCAGGCTTTTGGTCTGTTGAATCTTGGGGCGGTGCGACCTTTGACGCCTGTATCCGTTACTTGGGAGAAGACCCATGGGAGCGCATTCGTAAGTTAAAGGCAGCCATGCCCAATACCAAACAGCAAATGTTATTGCGTGGTCAAAACTTATTGGGTTATCGCCACTATGCTGACGATGTCGTTACTCGCTTTGTAGAGCGCGCCCACGAAAGCGGTGTAGACGTGTTTAGGATTTTTGATGCCATGAATGACATCAGAAATTTGAAAACTGCTATTAAAGCTACCATAGACAGCGGCGCTCACGCGCAAGGCACGATTTCTTACACAGTAAGTCCTGTGCATAATCTAGAGCTGTGGCTAGATATGGCTAAACAACTTGAAGACCTCGGCGTGCATTCTATCTGTGTAAAAGACATGGCCGGGCTTTTAAAGCCTTATGAATGCGAAGCATTAATTACAGGATTAAAAGAAACCGTCGATGTACCTATCGCTATGCAGTGCCACGCCACTACAGGGTTGAGCACGGCAACTTACCAAAAAGCTATTGATGCCGGTATTGATATGCTCGATACAGCTATCTCATCAATGAGCATGACCTACGGTCACAGCGCAACTGAAACTATGGTTTCAATCGTTGAAGGCACAGAACGCGATACGGGAATATCGCTGCCTGAACTGGAAGACATTGCCAGTTATTTTAGAGAAGTCAGAAAGAAATACAGCAAATTTGAAGGAAGCCTTAAAGGTGTAGATGCACGTATTCTGCTGGCCCAAGTGCCAGGTGGCATGCTAACCAACATGGAAAGTCAGCTAAAAGAGCAGGGTGCTGAAGATAAGTTTGAAGAGGTGTTAAAAGAAATCCCTCGGGTACGTGAAGATCTTGGGTTTATCCCTCTTGTAACGCCCACCTCGCAAATTGTCGGCACGCAGTCGGTGCTTAATGTGCTAACAGGCGAGCGCTATAAGAGCATTACCAAAGAAACGGCTGGTGTACTCAAAGGCGAGTATGGTGCTACTGCGGCTCCAGTAAACAAGAAACTACAAGAGCGTGTGCTAGATGGTGCAGAGCCCGTAACATGCAGACCTGCTGATAACATTGCGCCTGAGCTTGATGCGCTGAGCAAAGAGCTAGATGAACTGGCCGAGAAAAAACAACTTTCGCTGTCAGATGATAAAATTGATGATGTGCTGACTTATGCTCTATTTCCCCAGATCGGCCTTAAGTTTATCGAAAATCGCGGTAATCCTGATGCGTTTGAACCTGCACCGGGCGCTCAAGAGGCTAGTGATACCCTTGCGCCAGAACCAGTTAGCACAGCGTCGAACGCGCAAAGTGCAAGCTCGGCTGAATCATATGATGTAAACGTCGATGGTAAAGTGTATCGCGTAGAAGTGGCACCCTCAGGTACGCTAACAAGCGTTACGCCAGCCAATACGTCTCAACCCCAGCCACAAACTGTTAGCACAGCTTCACCTGCCGCTGCGTCGTCGCAGTCAATTGATGCGCCACTAGCGGGTAACGTATTCAAAGTATTAGTACGAACTGGCGATAGTGTATCTGAAGGCGATGTAGTGATGATCCTCGAAGCCATGAAAATGGAAACAGAGATCCGTTCGGCGTATACCGGTACGGTCACTGACATTTCCGTGGGTGAAGGCGATGCTGTAACTAGCGGTCAACCGTTAATCTTATTGGGGTAGTACATGGATAAGTTAATGGTACTTTGGGATAGTACCGCACTTGCGCATTTTGAAGCAGGCCAGCTCATCATGATGGCGGTAGGCTTCGGTTTACTCTATTTAGCCATTGTTAAGAAGTTTGAGCCACTGCTCTTATTACCCATTGGTTTTGGAGCACTGCTTACGAACATTCCAATTGCTGGTTTTTCAGAAGCGGGTGGCTTACTGCACTACATCTATAAAATTGGCATTGATACAGGCGTCTTCCCATTGCTCATTTTTATGGGAGTAGGCGCAATGACAGACTTCAGCGCGCTTATTGCAAACCCTAGAATGTTGCTGCTTGGCGCAGCCGCACAGTTCGGTATTTTTGCGACCCTATTTGGCGCTATTGCGTTAAACCTTATTCCTGGTTTCGAATTTACGCTAAAAGATGCAAGTGCGATTGCCATTATAGGGGGCGCAGATGGGCCCACGGCTATCTTCCTTGCTTCACGTTTAGCTCCTGACTTACTTGGTGCTATTGCGGTTGCTGCTTATTCTTACATGGCGCTTGTGCCTATTATCCAGCCGCCCATTATGAAAGCGCTGACCACAAAAGAGGAACGCGAAATTAAAATGGGCCAACTTCGGCCTGTATCAAAGCGTGAAAAAATTATCTTTCCACTCGCCGTGTTGTTTATGACCATTTTGTTTTTACCAGCTGCCACGCCGCTCGTGGGTATGTTCTGCTTTGGTAATTTAATGAAAGAATGTGGCGTAGTAGACAGGTTAAGCAAAACAGCCCAAAACGAACTTATCAATACCGTGACCATTTTCCTCGGCTTGGCCGTGGGCTCTAAGCTATCGGCTGAGGCATTCCTTACGGTGGAAACCTTGGGTATTTTGGGCTTGGGCGCCATTGCCTTTGGCATAGGAACCGCTGCTGGCGTGTTAATGGCTAAGTTAATGAGTAAGTTATCGGGTGGTAGTATAAACCCGCTCATTGGTGCTGCGGGCGTTTCTGCCGTACCTATGGCGGCGCGAGTCGTTAATAAGGTTGGCTTAGAAGCAAACCCTCATAACTTCCTGTTGATGCATGCAATGGGGCCTAATGTAGCCGGTGTGTTAGGAAGTGCGGTCGCTGCAGGTATTCTGCTAGCACTGGTTGGCTAACTAGCGTAATGCAAATTTGATATTGAGAGGGCAGTTTACTGCCCTCAGCGCTTTAACGGATTGTATTTTGCGGCACTAACGACTGGTAAGCCGTAACCAGTTTCTTCGTGCGGGTGTGCTGCGGCCACCTGAAAATAGTTTCAGTTTTACCTTCCTCTACAATTTCGCCGCCTTCCATCACCACAATTCTATCGGCAATATGCCGGACAATCCCTAAATTGTGGCTTATAAAGATAAATGCTAAGCCCAGCTCTTGCTGTAGTTGCAGTATTAGGTTCACAGTCTGCGAGCGAATAGTAGGGTCTAATGCAGCAAAGGGTTCATCTGCAACAAGCACTTTGGGTTTTAGTACTATAGCCCTAGCTAATGCCACGCGCTGCTGTTGGCCGTCAGAAAGCATGTGCCGGTAAAAATAATAATGCTCGCGTAGTAACCCTACTTTTACCAACATATCTTCGATAATAGGCTTGCGCTCGGCTTCGCTAAGACCCGTATTCAAACGCAAAGGTTCGTCTAGGATTTTGCCTACCGGAACCGATGGGTTCATCGATTCCGCACTGTGTTGCAGAATCATTCGAATGTCGTGGGTCCGCTTGCGTTGGCCGTCTTTCGACTGGTACTTGGCTAAATACTTGTGAGTGTTTATTTCAATTTCACCCGCATCGGCAGGTAGGGCGCCAACTAATAATTTAGCAAGAAGGGATTTACCCGAACGGTTTTCCCCTATGATGGCAATAGTTTCACCGCGTTTAACGTTCATATTCACCGGGCCGAGTTGAAACACCTCAGGTCGCTTTAACCAGCGCTTCTTTTCGTTATGTATAAACGTAAGATCTTTTACCTGCAAAATATCCATCACAGCTTCTCCATATGAAGAGGATAATGACAGCTGTAGCTATGATCGTGAATTTTTCGTACGGCTGGCGTTTGTACACATGCGCGCTGAGCCCGTGGACAGCGTGGCCCTAATCGGCAGCCAATAGGCAAATGTTGCAGCGTTGGTATAGAGCCGCTTAACGTTGGTAATGCAGACTTAGGCGGTAAGTCTTTTCTGAAGCTTGGCGCACTGTCTAATAGCGCTTTAGTGTACGGGTGAAGAGGGCGCTTCTTAATGTGCTTCATCTTTCCCGATTCCACAGTCTGCCCGGCGTAAAGCACTGTCATTGAATGTGACATACTCGCAATGGCAAGCAAATCATGGCTGACAAACAAAATCGATAGGGAGCGAGTTTGATTAAGACGTGTAAAGAGTTTTAGGATCTGCGTCTTGGTTGTGGGCTCCATGCCTCGGGTGGGATCATCTGCGATAAGTAATTTGGGTTGAGACACCAGCGCCATTGCTATCATGAACTTTTGCCCAATATCAGCGGGAATTTGGTGAGGGAATGCACTTAGGTAATGCTTGTGGTGCTTTATCCCCACTTTGTGTACAGTGCTTATGGCTATTTTTTTTCTGTGCTGCGCACGTTGCCAAAACCAGCTTCCTTCAACAAATTCATCAGGAATACTTTCTTCAAGCTGTTCACCAAGCGTGGCCGACGGGTCAAGCGCCGCTTGCGGGTTTTGAAAAACCACTGCGATTTCACGACGCATCACTTCGCGACGTTGTTGAACCGACATACCTAGTAGGTTTTCTCCATTCCAGCTCATACGGTCGGCGGTTAAATTCCACTGATTTGGCAGCGCTCCACAGATTGCCGATACAATAAGACTCTTACCAGAACCCGATTCGCCCACAAGTGCACGGATCTCGCCTGAACTCACTGACAAATTTACTTTATCCAACGCTTTTATAGTGCTGTCACCGTTCTGCATTTCTAAGGTGAGGTTTTTGATATCAAGCATCGGCATATTAGTGACTCACTCTTTTTCTTAGTGAAGAACGCAAGCCGTCACCCACGATATTGATGGACAATACAACAAAAAATATTGCCATACCGGGAACCGCTACGTTCCAAGGTGCTAAATAAGTAACGTCTAGTCCGTCGGCGAGAATTACACCTAATTCGGGTAACGGTGATTGTGCGCCCAAGTTTAAGAAGCCAAGAGCCGAAATATCTATAACCGCGATTGAAAGGGCCAGCGTTCCTTGAACCACAAGCATTTCTGTCATATTCGGTAAGATAGAATGAACGAAAAGCTGCCACTTACTTGCCCCATCAAGCGTTGACGCAACAATGTAGTCTTTTTTCATTTCTGCGCGCACGAAACTTCGCGTGTGATGCACAAACTGGGGAATAAGCGCTAGGGTAATGGCCCACATACTATTAACTAAGCCCGTACCCAATATTGCAACTATGATAATAGCAATCAGAAGAGTAGGGATAGCCATTAGTGCATCAAGTAAATGATTAGCGACGCTTGAGCGAACCCCGCGCAACATCCCGGCCAGCGTACCTAAACTCACGCCAACTAACATAGCCAGTACCACTGTAATGAATGCCGACCCCAGTGTTGTCCTACAACCATAAATGATACGGGTAAATAAGTCTCTTCCAAGCGCGTCTGTGCCGAATAAATGGGAAATAGAACCATTCGCTAGCCAACTAGGCGGAATTAACAACCCGTCAATGTTCTGTTCTACAGCGTCATAAGGTGTGATGAGAGGGGCGAATAAGGCGCACACCACGAATAGCGCAAGCATTATTAGACCTAGCATAGAAATGTGACTGGCCTTGAACGAAGCCCAGGTCCGTTGCCAAGGGGATGGATGAAACTCTTCTTCGTACAAACTAAACTGTGGCACGCTCGTATTTCTCTCTACTTGGGTCAATCATACGGTTTAATACATCGACTAAAATTGTCAGGGTAATCACTACCGTTGATACCGCCATCATGCCAATACGCAAAGCGGGGTAATCTCGTTGATAGATGGCTTGAATCAGCCAGTTGCCGATTCCAGGCCATGAAAACAAGATTTCAACAATCATTGCATTGGTTATAAGCGTCGTAATCTGAATTGCCATCAGTGGCAAAATGGGGAGTAGTGCATTACGGAGTATATGGCGAAAAAATATTTGCCAACTAGAAAGGCCGCGTGACTGGGCTGCAGCAATATACGGACGATGTTTTACATCTATAACTGAGCGCCGGGTTATGCGAATCATTGAAGCAGTGGTTATGGCGCCAATAGCAAATGTGGGTAACGCTAAGTGCGACAGTGCATCTTTAAATGCCAAGGCTTTGTTTTCGTTATCTGACAATAAAACGTCTATCAGAATAAAGCCTGTGACAGGCTCTATGTCGTAAATTAGACTTATTCGACCAGATAGTGGAGCCACGTCCAATTCCAAACTGAAGATAAGAATAAGCAGCAGTGCGAACCAGAAAACGGGGAAAGAATAAGTAGTAATGCTTGCACTATTTATTAAGTGGTCAGATGTTGAGTAACAGCGAATGCCGGCAAAGTAGCCTAAGGGAATGCCGACAAATAAGGCCATCAGCATTGCATACGTAGCCAGTTCCATTGTGGCAGGCATTGCAATCGCCACTTCTTCTCTTAAGGGGAGACCAGACGTGAAGCTATAGCCCCAATCACCGGTCAGCAAATTACCTACATAGTATAAAAACTGAAATATATAAGACTGGTCTAACTTAAATTGTTGCTCAAGCGCTGCGCGCTGCATCTCATTTTGTGGCACAAGCCCGGTTAAGTTTTCTAACGTATCACCCGGAAAAAGGTAGGCGAGCGAGAACGAAATAATCGTTAACACGAGTAGCGTTAATACAAATAAAGTGCAGTATCTCAGGAGAATTTGGATCACAGTTTTTTCTCTACCCCGCCAAAACGCACGCCGCCAAAGGGGTTAATAGCCATGCCTTTTAACTCATTCCTGTATGCCTGGTAGCGATAGGCATGCGCAATGGGTACTACAGGAAGACGTTCGTATAGTAGCCTATTTACTTGCTTGTAAATAGCTGATCTCTCTTCAATATCATCTGTTTGAAGCGCTTCGTTGAGTAGCTTGTCATAATCACTATTACACCACATCGCTCGGTTTGTTCCTGATGGGATTGCCCCGCAGCTCAATAGCGGGCGATAGAAGTTATCTGGGTCACCATTATCGGCAGACCACCCTATGAGTACAGAGTCATGCAAGCCTTCTTGTAGATGGCGCCTAAATGTAGCCCAGTCGTAACTTACAATAGTTGCTTCTACACCTACATCGCGAAGATATCGCTGAATTAGCTCTGCCATTTTTGTCGCGTTGGGGTTGTAAGCGCGTTCGACCGGCATTGCCCAGATTGTCATTGAAAATCCGGAGGCTATCCCGGCATCAGCCAGTAATTTTCGCGCTAAAACAGGGTTGTAAGCCGTGTCATCGGCATCATTTTGAAATGCCCAGCTCGCCGCAGGTAGCAGGGTTTTAGCCCGTGTTGCACTGTCGAAATAAACCGCCTCTAGCAAAGTGTTTTTGTCTATAGCCGCGGCGAGTGCGCGTCTTACATCGGGATTATCAAATGGCGGGCGCTGTGTGTTAAAGGCCCAAAATCCCACGTTTAGCCCTGGCTTTTCGGCCAACGTTAGGTCATCCTCAGTGCGAATAACTTCAAGCTCAGTTTGTGCTGGGAATGCGGTGGCGTCACATTCCCCAGTCATCAGTTTAGCCAGTCGCAATGAACTTCGCGGTGTTATATCGAAAATAAGTTGTTCAACCTGAGTCTTTTTGTGCTCTTCGCTCACATCTTCTGGGTCGGCTGCTAAATGACTTCCTTCTTCTTCATGTGTTTGTGTACGCCAATCGTCATCGTGGCGCAAATACTTAATAAAGTGATCTTTCCGGTAACTTTCAAATTTAAAGGGGCCAGTACCAATTGGGAGCTGATCAATTTTGCTAGGCGTTCCGGCCTGTGTGAGCTTCGTTGCATATTCTTTTGACAGTATAACGGCAAAATCAGTGGCTAAATTTGCCAAAAACGAACTGTCCCGGCGTTTAAGTGTAATTTCAACACGATAACCGTTTACTCGCTTAACCGACGCAATATTTTGAGCAATACCTATGCTTTCAAAGTATGGATAGCTTCCGCCTGACACGTAATGATACGGGTGTGATTTTAAGCGCCAGCGGTCAATGCTGAAGATGACGTCGTCAGCGTTGAAGTTTCTGCTTGGCTCAAAATAGTCCGTAGTGTGAAACCAAACATCTTTACGAAGCTGAAAGGCGTAGGTGAGCCCGTCATCACTAACTAGCCAGCTACTAGCAAGACTCGGCACAATGCGACCAGAATCGGGGTCGAAATCAAGTAGTCTATCGTACAGTTGGTGAGATGATGCATCAGATGTTGTGCTCGATGTATCAAGCTGCGGATTAAATGTTACTGGGTTGCTTTCAGAACAATAAATAATACCCGTATTATAAAACGCTTGTTTATTCTGTTTAGCACAGGATGCAACAAGAAGCGCTGTACATAAACATAATGACAAACGCTTCACCAAACCATGGGACATGCTCTACGCCTCGACGTTTTCAGCGGAAGAATCTAGTAAGTTATATTTTTTGAGATAGCCTCGCAGCTGATGATAAGTCAGGCTCAATTTTTCAGCGGTTTTCTTTTGATTAAACTGACTGTCAGCAAGTGCCTGTTTTATCATATCTATCTCATGTTGTTGAGAGCGTTCTTTCAAATCTATGGGATATTCGACAATTTCCTGCTTTTTAGCAGGGGTAAGTGGTGTAACGTCAGCACTTTCAATACGTTCATTTACCATTGATGTGTCTGATTGCTTAACATGGTTAGGCGAATCTGTAGCGCTCACTCTGTCATTTGTTTTAACTCTACCTTTCGGACGGTAGGCTGACTCGAACGGGTCTAACACTATTTCATGGACGGGGAGGTGTGGGTTATTCGTTCTGTATACTGCACGTTCGACCACATTTTTAAGCTCACGGATATTACCAGGCCAATCATAATCAAGCAGAGTGCGTTTTGCTTTTTCAGTGAAGCCGCTAAACAGTTCCATTTCCATTTCACGGGCCATATTAATAGCGAAGTTTTCAGCTAACATCATGATATCTTCTCGACGCTCGCGAAGGGGCGGGATGGTGATAACGTCAAAAGCAAGACGATCGAGAAGGTCTGCGCGAAATTCACCGGCATCGGCAAGGGCTGGCAAATCTTCATTGGTAGCTGCGATAAGGCGTACATCGGTTTTTACTGACTTACTGCCACCTACGCGCTCAAATTCGCCATATTCCACTACCCGCAGTAGCTTTTCCTGAATAAGACCCGATGTGTTAGCGAGTTCGTCAAGGAATAGGGTACCGTTGTGCGCCACTTCAAAGCGACCTTCGCGACGTTTCGAAGCGCCGGTAAAGGCACCAGCTTCATAACCGAAAAGCTCACTTTCTAATAAACTTTCACTTAGTGCCGCGCAATTCAACTTAATGTAGTTTTGATCCCAGCGCTTTGATAAGAAATGCAGGCGCGCAGCAATCAGCTCTTTACCAGTGCCTCGTTCGCCAATGACGAGGACGGGTTTATCTAGCGGTGCAATCTGTGAAATTTGCTCTAAAACTTCTAGAAAACTATTTGCTTGGCCAAGTAAATTGTCTTGCTGTCGATACCTACTCATTAAATCCCTCAAAAATTAGTCATTTCGACCAATTAATAGTGTAGAACAAAAGATATTGATAAACGAGCATTATTTGAGCGCATGGAAAATGTATATAAAATAACAGGTTAGCATCTGAACAAAGTTGGCAAGTATATTGAATGCTACCTATACCAAGAGTAACCTATTTATCAAGTGTGGTGTTTTCTAACACTTACCATTTTTAGCAAGAGGTAATTATTATGGGTATCTTCTCGCGTTTTACAGATATTGTGAATTCGAATATTAATGCGATTTTAGACAAAGCCGAAGATCCTGAGAAAATGGTTAGATTAATCATTCAGGAAATGGAAGACACGTTGGTTGAGGTGCGCTCTGCATCTGCAAAGACGCTAGCCAATAAAAAGGAAATTGCTAATCAAATTGCAAAGTATGAAAGCGATGCAAATGATTGGGAAGCAAAAGCAGAACTTGCGTTAAGCAAAGATAGAGAAGACTTGGCGCGCGCTGCGCTGCAAGAAAAGAAAAAGTCTGCAGAAGCTGCAGAAGCGCTAAGTAAAGAATTGGCCGTTGTTGAAGAACAAATCAGTAAGCTTCAGGATGAAATTGGCCAGCTTCAAGAAAAGCTTGCAGATGCTAAGAGCCGTCAGAAAGCCATTATTATGCGTCAGAAAACCGCAAGCTCTCGTCTAGAGGTTAAAAAGACGCTAGACAGCACCAGAGTAGATAACGCAATGGGACGCTTTGAGCAGTACGAGCGTAAAATCGATGACCTTGAATCTCAGGTGGAAGCTTATGATTTGGGTAAAAAGACACTGCAAGATGAGTTTGCTGAACTAGAAGCCAGCGACAAAGTTGAAGACGAACTAGCTGCGCTAAAAGCCAAAGTAAAAAGTGCTAATAAAAGCACCGAAAAATCAGAATAATAAAAACAAGGTATACCCTCTTGATGGAAAACCGTGAAGAGGGTAGTTACATCAGAGTTTGTAGGAGACATTGAGATGGATGAAGGTACAATTGCAGTGTTGGTTATGCCACTTGTGGTGTTCTCAATTTTTGTCGCTCCCATTTGGCTAATATTACACTATCGAAGCAAAAAGCAAGTAAACCAAGGACTGAGTGCGGAAGAGCATGCGTCTTTAAAAGACTTAGCTGAAAAGGCAGAGAAAATGAGTGAGCGCATTGAGACACTAGAAGCCATTCTAGATAGTGAGGCGCCTGAGTGGAGAAATAGAGCATGAGAAATGGTAAGCAGCTCTATCGCAACCCGGAAAATGCACGCATTGCGGGTGTGTGTTCAGGTATAGCCGAATACTTTGGGTTGGAAACCTGGTTAGTGAGAATCTTAGTCGTTACCGGTTTCTTTTTACTTGCAGGACCCTTTATCTTTGTCGCCTACATAGCCGCTTGGTTCATTTTAGATAAGAAGCCTGCTGGCCTTGATGATAAGCCTACAACACCGGTTTTTTCAAAAGGTAAAGGCTGGACGAATCCAAACGCTGGACAGGTAAAAAGCCCTAAAGTTGAGGTGAAAACCAAAGTTTGGCAGGCTGGAGAGCCACCTAAACAGGCGTTTCACGATATTCGCAATCGCTTTGAAAAAGCAGAAGTTCGTCTACGTAAAATGGAAACCTATGTGACGTCTCGTGAATATCAGCTAAATAAAGAAATTAGCCGTCTATAGCTGGCATTACAGCTCACAAGAATCTAAACGGAAACCGCTCGCATTGGGCGGTTTTTTATTATCTAAATCAAAAGCTTTAGTTGCTTATGTAAAATTCCTGTTACAGCAAATATGAAGGTGCCATGGGGTCATCCACTTTTCGGCGCCGTGAATTTCATTAGACTAAAAGGTAAGTTATTTCACACCTATTGGTTACAGAAGTTATGCCAAAATCAACGCAATACCAGTCGAGACATTCTGATGAGAATGGCATTATTCATTGGTCTGATGAAGAAAACCAAATTTGGTCAGAGCTGTATGCGAGACAAATTCCACTGGTAAAAGAAAGAGCGTGCCAAGAATATTTAGACGGGCTTGATTTGTTGAAATTGAACGAAAAAGAAATTCCTCAGTTGCCAGACATCAACAAAGTTCTGATGGAGAAAACGGGGTGGCAAACTGCTGAAGTACCTGCGCTAATAAATTTCGGAGAATTTTTTAGATTGCTGGCGAACAAGCAGTTTCCTGTCGCGACTTTTATTCGTACTCGAGAAGAATTCGATTATCTTCAAGAGCCCGATATTTTTCATGAGGTATTTGGACACTGCCCGCTTTTAACAAATCCAGCTTTTGCCCACTTTACCCACACATATGGAAAGTTGGGTTTAGCGGCAAGTAAGGAAGACCGAGTTTACTTAGCACGTCTTTATTGGTTCACGGTAGAATTCGGACTAGTGCGAGCCAAAGATAAGTTAAAAATATATGGCGGCGGTATCTTGTCCTCACCTGGCGAAACTATCTACGCGTTAGACAGCGACACGCCATTGCGCAATCCACTAACTGCTATTGATGCTCTGCGTACGCCTTATCGTATCGATATTATGCAGCCTCTTTACTATATTCTGCCGGAATTCGACCATTTGTTCGAATTGGCCGAAATGGACATTATGGCGCTAGTGGAAAAAGCTAAATCCTTAGGGTTGTTTTCCCCACTTTTCCCACCGAAAGAGAAAAAAGCGAGCTAGCGCTATTGTTAATTAAATGTGTTTTATATAGGATGCCGCGGATTGAAGCGGCATTTTTTATTTCTGCGGCCTAGTCCTTTTACTTCGTGCTGTTTACGTCTTTAAAGTAATCGCTTATCGCAAATTTAAAGTTCTGTAACATTTATCTTGTTATCTTTTTGTAAAAGTATGATATCCTGTACATATATGTTTACAATAAAGCCATAACACCCTATGCGTCTAGAAATAAGCTGTCAGGACCGTCTTGGGATCACTCAAGATGTATTAGATATCCTCGTTACCAAAGAAATAGATTTGCGTGGTATTGAAATTGATCCCGCAGGTAAAATTTTCCTTAATTTTCCCAATATTGAGTTTGCTGATTTTCAGCACCTTATGCCTCAAATACGCCGCATCGACGGCATCGATGATGTAAAAACAACCTTATTCATGCCGGGGGAGCGAGAGAAGAATCAACTCTCTGCCATTTTGCGAACTTTGCCTGATCCTGTTTTCTCAATAGATGCTAAGGGAAATATTTTACTGTGTAACGAAGCGGTAAGTGCAGGGCTTGAAATGCCAAGCAATGAAATTGTTGGTACTGAGGTCAGTGAAGTTGTTAAAGGTTTCAACTTTACTAAATGGATGGATGGGAAGTCACCGGGCCCACAATCGTCAAAAGTGAAGTTTATTCAGCAGGATTATCTTGCCGATATGCTGCCAATCACCGTACCCGATGGCGAGCAAAATATGATCATGGCAGGTGCCGTGGTGATATTAAAATCGGAAATGCGCCTTGGCCAACAGTTTACTGCTTTCCACCAGTCGCCTACCGATAGTTTCGATCGGTTTGTCACTCAATCACCTTTTATGAAGCGAGTGGTTCACGAAGCCAAGCGAATAGCCGACCTAGATGCGCCTATTTTAATTTTTGGCGAGACAGGCACGGGTAAAGAGATGATTGCTAGGGCGTGTCATCAGTCCAGCCGCCGTAGCGAAGGTGCATTTTTAGCACTAAATTGTGCATCGCTACCCGACAGCGTGGCGGAAACTGAACTGTTTGGTTACGCTGCTGGTGCGTTTAACCAGCCAAGCGCTAAGGTTGGGCTATTAGAACAGGCGAAAGGCGGTACGCTTTTACTTGATGAAATAGCCGACATGTCATCTCAGCTTCAGGCCAAATTGCTTCGAGTTTTAGAGGATGGTGAATTTAGACGCGTGGGGGACTCAGAACCGGTTAAAGTCGATGTGCGATTTATTTGTACTACGTGCCGTGACTTAGGTCAGTTAGTGGAAGAGGGCCGATTTAGAAAAGAGTTGTATTATCGCCTAAACGTGTTGAGCTTAGTAATGCCGTCTTTGAAAGACAGAAGGCAGGACATAGTACCTCTAGCCGAATCCTTTATTGTACAGCACAGTACTAAACTGGGCCGTCGTCCCGCAAAACTAAGTAAGTCTTGTGTAGATTTTCTACAGCAGTATCCATGGCCTGGCAATGTAAGACAGCTTCAAAATGCCCTTTACCGAGCATTATCATTGCTAGATGGAAAGGAAATTACTAAAGAAGATATTCAACTGCCAAGCTGTGCTCCTAGTGTTACCTATATAGATGAGAACTTCGACGGAACATTAGATGAGGAAGTGAAGAAGTTTGAGAAGGACCTGCTGAAGCGCTTATACCCTTCCTATCCAAGTACTCGTCAATTAGCGAAAAAGCTAGGTTTGAGCCATACCGCTATTGCAAACAAGCTACGAGAGTATGGCATCAACAAAGCTACTGTTAAGCTCTGACCATCTATAAACGTACTGCCCTTTGATTCGCGAATAATGGCAAAGGGCAATACGGTTAGAGGCTTTTTAGCACCGCTACGCTTCCGTTACGATAAATTTACATCTCCTACGGAGCAGACAATCAGTGCCTTTCGTTCACGATTACCAACATTAGGCGTACACCCTTTCTTACAGTCACACAAAACTTCGTTTCTCAAACACTTCTCAACGTATACCAACTAGTGGCATAACTATATTCACATAATGCTTACAATTTGCTGGCACAGTAAGGTTACTCTCATTTCATATTTTGCAAATCGAGAGGTTAGGTACACGCTCCAAGCAAAAGAAATATGTCGAGGAAAGAACAATGAAACTAGCTACCTATAAAAATGAAACCCGCGATGGCTGCCTGATGGTAGTGTCAAAAGATCTTTCTCGCGCTTGCAGTGTAAAGGATATTGCAAAGACAATGCAGCACGCACTGGATAATTGGAAAGAGATAGCGCCTCAGCTTCAGATGAGGTACCAAGCACTGAATGAAGGCACCTGCGAAAGCGTTCCGTTCGACGCTTCTCGCTGCGAGTCTCCTTTACCGCGCGCGTATCAATGGGCTGACGGTAGCGCTTATGTGAACCACGTTGAATTGGTAAGAAAGGCACGAAATGCAGAAATGCCCGAAAGTTTTTGGACCGACCCGCTAATGTATCAAGGTGGGTCAGATGACTTTATTGGACCTCTTGATGACATTATCTTGCCAAGTGACGACTGGGGCATAGATTTTGAGGGAGAAGTTGCCGTTGTTACCGATGACGTGCCTATGGCATGTTCACCAGAACAAGCGTCAGAGCGCATCCGCCTTGTAATGCTGGTTAACGATGTTTCCCTCCGTGGCTTAATTCCTGGGGAACTAGCAAAGGGGTTTGGTTTCTTTCAGTCTAAACCTGCTTCTAGCTTCTCACCCGTTGCAGTAACACCAGACGAGTTAGGCGATGCTTGGAAAGAGAGTAAAGTTCACCTGCCGTTACGCTCTACTTATAACGGAGAATTGTTTGGCAAGCCCGAAGCGGGTCAAGACATGACCTTCGATTTTGGTCAGCTAGTTGCACACGCTGCAAAGAGCAGAAATTTAGGTGCAGGAGCAATTATTGGCTCAGGTACGGTGTCCAATAAACAGGGCACAGACCATGGTTCAGCCATTGCAGAAGGCGGGGTAGGTTATTCGTGTATTGCCGAAGTACGTATGATTGAAACAATACGCGATGGTAAACCTTCTACGCCCTTCATGCAGTTTGGTGACCGTATTCGCATTGAAATGCTAGATAAAGAGGGTAAATCAGTATTCGGTGCTATCGAACAGCAGGTAAAGCCGCTGAGCTAAAGAGTCAGAATCGATTAGAGGCGAAAGGGGCAATGGCTTTTTGTTCACTGACAAGCTTTTATACGAGGAGCTGGTCGTTTTGTTTCGCACAATCATTAATAGAAGGTAATGCGTTGATGTATAGCAACAAGCAGCGTTTTCCTTGGCTATATGTTTGACCGATGGAGTATTACCATGAGCATCAAGCTTTACGGTTATTGGCGTTCAACCGCGTCATATCGAACACGAATTGCACTTAATTTAAAAGGTGTTGAGTACGAGTATGTGCCAGTGCATCTTGTCAATAACGGCGGGGAGCAGCATAGCGGTGAGTATTCACGGCTGAACCCCGCACACCTTGTCCCCACTTTTGTTGATGAAGACGAAGATATTATTCTCAATCAATCGCTAGCTATCATTGAATATCTTGATGAGAGATACGAGAGTGAGCACAGGCTAGTGCCAGAGCACTTAACAGAGCGTGCTAGAGTAAGAGCGTTAGCGCAAGATATCGCCTGCGATATTCAGCCCATAGGTAACCTTCGAGTACTAAATGCGCTTAAAGGTAATTTTGAGGCCTCTCAAGATGATGTGGCTAAGTGGGCTGCGCATTGGATTACATTGGGGTTTGATGGAATTGAACAACGCCTACAAACCCAAGCTGGCAAGTATTGTTTCGACTTCGACGTTACCCTTGCTGATATTTGTTTAGTACCGCAAGTGTATAACGCACAGCGCTTTAACGTGGATATGACCCGCTATCCGCTAATTAGTAAAATTGCGAACAACTGTAATGAGCTGAATGCATTTGAAAAGGCGAGGCCTGAGAATCAAACCGACGCAGTTTGAATGGTATGGGGTCAGAGTCATGACTCTCGCGCTTTGAATGGTATGGGGTCAGAGTCGTGACTCTGACCCCATAACTTTTTACTACTGACGTTTTATTGGTAGCTCTGTGGTGTTTTTCACTTGCTTCAATGCGAAGGTTGAACTTAAGTGGTCCACAAGAGGAAGATGCGTCAATTTCGTTTTAAGTAAAAATTCGTATTCTTCAATACTTTCCACTATCACTTTCAGCAAATAGTCTTTTTCTCCACTTGTGGTGTGGCACTCCACTATTTCATCGATGTTCTGAACTGCATTTTCAAAGTCGGTCAGTGAGTCACCGTCATGGTTTTTGAGCGTGACATAGATAAAGACTGATACGCCTAAATTAAGTTTTTTGCTGTTTAGCAAGGTAACTTTACCTAAGATAATTCCGTCGGCTTCCATTCTTTTTACGCGGCGCCAGCATGGCGTATGTGACAATCCAACACGCTGACTTAAATCTGCCATTGATACCGTGGCGTCTTGCTGAAGCACGCGCAAAATTTCACGGTCAAACTTATCCAATTTCATTAACACTGTTTCCGTCGTCTTTATGATGTTTATTATATATCAAAAAAAAATCTAGGATAGCTATCCTAGAAAAATAGTATTCAATTCTATTGCGTTTCAGTTTGTAAAATTCATTAACAAACTTTGCAAGGCATGTCCTCAGAACTATCAGATACACTTCTTAAAATGTTGATGATCTTTGCAGTACCGCCGCTAGGCCAATAAGTGTATCGCAAATCGTTATCAGACTCTCACATCATTCCAAATGAGCGCCGTTTAGAATTCGTGACAGCTCAGACTTGGATAGGCTTTTATTCATCACAGTATTAATAGGGAAAATATGTCAGTTTTTGATCACCCAGAGTTCGATAAACACGAACACGTTGCGTTTTATCACGACGAAAAAGCGGGCCTGAGTGCCATTATTGCTGTACACAACACTAACCTCGGCCCAGCCCTTGGCGGCTGTAGGATGTGGCCCTATGTTAACAGTGGTGAGGCGTTGACCGACGTATTGAGACTATCTAAAGGGATGACATATAAAGCTGCAATGGCCAATTTAGAGCTTGGCGGCGGCAAGTCGGTAATAATTGGTGACCCTAGAAAAGCAAAATCGCCAGAAATGATGAAAGCGATGGGTAAATTCGTAGAATCATTGGGTGGAAAATATTTCACCGCTGAAGACTCGGGGATTTCAGTAACTGATCTACAAACCATGGCAACTGAGTCTGATTACATAGCGGGTGTTCAAGCACAGTACCACTATGCGGGTGAAGTACCCGATGGAAACCCTGCACCGTCAACGGCATATGGTGTTTTTGTTGGTTTAAAGGCTACCGTAGAGTATGGCTTGAAGCGAAGCTTAGATGGAGTCAGTGTGGCCATTCAAGGAATGGGGCACGTTGGCTATCGTCTTGCTAAGCATTTACATGAACATGGCGCTAAACTTTACGTGGCAGATATTTATCCTGAAGGCGTGGAGAAAGCGGTGAGTGAGTTTGGCGCAACTGCGGTAGCGCCTGAAGAGATTTTAAGTTTAAATGTGGATGTACTTGCACCTTGCGCATTAGGTGCTGCAATAAATGATCAAACGCTACCGGCAATTAAAGCTAAAGTGATTGCAGGTGCAGCAAACAACCAGCTTGCTCGCGAAGATATTGGTGAATTGCTTCAGCAACGCGGTATTTTGTACGCACCAGATTACGTAATCAATGCAGGTGGGGTGATTGACATCTTTCATCAGCGTATGGAATCAAGTTCTAACGAAGCGCTTCGCACACATATTGAACAAATCGGTGAAACGCTAAAAGAGATTTATACCCGCGCAGAGCGAGAGGGCGCCGCGACTAACCGTGTTGCAAACCTTATTGCTGAAGAGAGATTTTCTATAAAGGGTTGAAAACTCAAAGCCAAATGGTCATAATGCGCCCCGCACTCAAGCAGGGGCGAATGACTTTGCTTTGAATGCGAGTTTCTATGGTGGGCTTTTGGTCCTCCCGCAATGATACTCTGTGAACCCGGTCAGGCCTGGAAGGGAGCAGCCGCAGCAGACGACTCATGTGCCGGGATGTGGCTGGAGGCCCGCCACCCAACTATTCACTCAGCTTCTTCTATTTTGTCTTTTTTGCTTTTTTCAGTTTCATCTAAGTATTTCAACCCCTTGCTTATTGCGTGCTCAACATTCATTTCCATTTGATTGCGTTCACTTTGCGGCAGATAAAATGCCATGTCGACCTCATATCGAATATAGCGAGGTGGAACCTGATTTAACGCAAGGCAGCATAAGTCTGCCAAATAGTCGGGACTTTTAGTTTTATCAAGCCCAAGCTTACTTATCCTTTCTAGTACAAGATGTTCATAATAGTTGTGAATATCATCATCTAGTTTCACCTTCGTTCCCCTTATAATTTTTGTAAGCATGTTGCTTTAGTGGTTTGAATAGTATGTGAGCAATAAGTTGCACAAAGCGCCTCTAGCTTAAAAGCATCTATAGCTTATACAAACCCTTCAAGTTTGGAATGGATACATTCGTTTACGCCCACCGCGATACGACATTACCCTAAGCTATGTAACCTTATAATATATAGCTTGTATTCTGGGGATGTCGAGGTGACGGTGATAGTATTAACCAGTTAAAATTAGTATTAAGGCAGCACTAAAATGAAAAAGAATATAGAGCCCTGCTATTACGGCGATTACTTACATTTAGACAAAGTATTGGGCGCACAAGAATTGCAGAGTGAAAAATACGGTGATGCTGCGCACGAAGAGATGCTATTTATCATCGTACATCAAGTTTACGAACTATGGTTTAAACAGGTTCTTCACGAGCTCAATGCCGTTATTGATACCTTTAACCAAGAAACGGTAAAAGATCAGCAGTTAACACTCGTTGTGCATAGACTCCAGCGAGTCATACAAATACAAAAATTAATGAATGATCAAATTGCTATTATGGAAACCATGACGCCACAGCAGTTTTTGTCATTTCGAGATTACCTTGTACCTGCGTCTGGTTTCCAAAGTATTCAGTTTAAACGCTTAGAAATTTCTCTTGGTTTAAAACGCGATTTTAGAATCGATTTCGATAAGCAAAGCTTTTACAACCGACTGACCGATAAAGATAGGGCGCTACTAGAGAGCCTCGAGAGCAAACCAAGTTTGTTTGAACTGGTCGATAATTGGCTATCTAGAATGCCGCTATTAAAAACAGAAGGGTTCGATTTTTGGCAATACTACAAAAATGCAGCCGACGAAATGTTGAAAGATGACCATCACACCATTTCTACCAATGATATGTTGTCGGAGACTGAAAAACGCCAGGAGCTTAAAGACCTCCAAACCACTACGGAAAACTTCGACGCCCTGTTTGATGAAGCTAAATTCGAAAAGCTTCGAGGTGAAGATAAGTTCCGGCTAAATCATAAGGCGCTATTGTCTGCGCTATTTATTAAGCAGTATTCCGAAGAGCCTATCTTTAATCTTCCGTTTCAACTTATTACTGCATTAACTGAAATAGACGAGCAGCTCACTATCTGGCGCTACCGTCATGCAATGATGGTGCAGCGCATGCTGGGCACTAAGATTGGGACCGGAGGGTCTTCTGGGCACCAGTATTTAAAGAAAACTACTGAGTCTAATCGTATCTATCTAGACTTTTTTAACATGGCAACATTTTTATTGCCTAAAAGTGCGTTGCCTGAGTTACCTGAATCTGTGAGAAAGCAGCTAGGTTTTTATCTACAGTAGACTTTAATATGCGAAAAAGTGCATTTTTATCAGTTGTTTATTAATATTTGAGGCGGGTTCTACGGGTAATCGCTTAAAAGAATCGTTTCGTCGCAATTTACCCTCAAATAAGTTGATCACTCTGCTCTGGATAGTCAATTATCCTTTTGGGTAATATTTATTATCTTTAATAATTACAATGATTTAGGTTGGCTTAATTGATTTTTCATAAAAGCTTAACACTAAATCGAGACTAACCAGGGAATACGTACATGTATCAAATCAAGAGAAGTGCAGTTGCATTAGCGGTTGCACTGTCAATTGGTGCAATTGCACCAGCTTTAGCGAATAACACGAATGGCTCTATTCAAGGAACATCTGTTCAAGTAAATGGCAGCAGCCTTGCAAATGTTACCGTTACCATCGAAAACTTAGACACGGGTCTAACACGTTCTGTACAAAGTGATGAGTCAGGAAACTTCCGCTTTCCACTACTTCCTGCTGGTAACTACAAAGTTACCGCCGAAAAGAATGGATTTCGTACTACCATTCAAGAATCTGTAAAAGTTGGTATTAGCGGCAAAACAAATCTAGATATGCGTCTTGCCAGCGATGACGTAGAGCGTATTGAGGTTACTGGCACCACTATTGCCATGGTTGACGTGACGAGTTCAAGTACTGGTATCGTAGTAGATAGCGTAACGTTAGATAGAGTACCGGTTCCACGTAACCTGACTTCTGTAGCGCTATTAGCACCAGGTACTACTCAAGGTGACTCAGCATTTGGAGATCTGCCTTCAATTGGCGGTGCGTCTGTGGGCGAAAATGGTTACTACATTAACGGGTTAAACATCACTAACTTCCGTACTGGCGTGGGTTCAAGTGAGCCACCGTTTGATATGTACGAAACGTTTGAAGTAAAAACGGGGGGGTATTCAGCAGAGTTTGGACGTGTAACAGGCGGTGTTATCAACGCTAAAACCAAAAGTGGTACTAACGAATTCAAAGCGGGTGCCAACTTTTACTGGGAACCAGATGCACTTCGTGAACAGCGTGATTCCTCACGCAATAACGTCAATGGCTTGTACCGAATTGACAATACGCAAGATGAAGTCGATGAGTGGGACGTTAACGTATGGGCAAGTGGCGCTTTAATTGAAGATAAGTTGTTCTTCTATGCGTTATTCAACCCTCGCTCAGCAGAAAATAACTACGCAGGTGCGCAAACTAATACGTCTGACGGTGTTCTTCAGAACGGTTATTTCGAAAAAGATGACGATGCATTCTGGGTAGCCAAAATTGATTGGTACGTTACTGAGAACAATATTCTTGAAATCACAGCTTTTTCTGATGAACGGTCTACAGAAATCACGACTTATGATTCTGTCGACGGCGGTGATTACGTTAATGGTCGTGTAGGGTATGAAGATGAAGGTGGTTTAAACTACACGGCAAAATGGACGAGCATCATTAGTGATGACTTTTCAATATCTGCTCAGTACGGTATCAACAAACAAGACAGAACTGTGCGAAGCGAACTAGACGGAAACCCAGTGGTTTACTACCGCTATGACAGTACGTCAGCGTTTGTTCCAACCAACACATGGGCTAATTTCACCGCGGAACAGGGTGATGATGAACGTGAAGTTATTCGATTGGATGCTGACTGGTACGTGGGCGACCATTCAGTACGTTTTGGTGTTGACTACGAAAAACTAACCTCTAATAGTAACACGGTTAACTCTGGTGGTGCTTACTATCTGTACTACGTAGATGATAGTGACGCAGCTAACGAAGAAATTTACCAAGTTCGTTATCGCGATTATAACGTAGGTGGTCAGTTCGACTCTGAAAACTTTGCTTTTTATGTTCAAGACCAATGGCAGGTTACTGACAACCTAGTTATTAACGCAGGTCTTCGCAACGATACGTTTGAAAATTTCAATGCGGACGGTGAGTCTTTCGCTAAACTCGACAATCAGTGGGCGCTTCGTCTAGGTGCGGTATGGGACGTATTTGGTGATGGCGAGTCTAAAGCATGGGCGAGCTACGGCAGATACTACTTGCCAATTGCAGCAAACACGAATATTCGTCTTGCGGGTGCTGAAACCTATACACAAGAGTACTACGAGTTTGAAGGTTTTGCTGATGAAGCCTTGGGGATCCCTAATCTGACGGGTGCTAAAACTCAGCCAGATGATGTTTTCGCCGATGGTACTGCAAAGTCTCCAGATGAAATTGTAGATCAGAACTTGGATTCAATGTACTCGGATGAATTTATCGCAGGCTATCAGTTCCAGTTGAACGATGAATGGAGCATGTCAATTCAAGGTACATATCGCGAGCTTTCTACTACTATCGAAGATATGGCGATTGATGCCGCTGTTATTGAGTGGGCGGCAGCAAATGGCTATGGTGATGTATCTGATATCTGGGGTGGTTTCCATCAGTATGTGTTAACTAATCCTAACTCTGATATGCGCATTGGTACTACCGAGTTACCGGGTGCTGAAGGTGAGCTAGTTTTCATGGACTTATCAGCGGAAGATTTGGGCTACCCTGATTCAATTCGTAAATATGCAGCGGTAGATTTTATGTGGCAACGAGCATGGGACGGTGTATGGATGCTTAACGCAGCATACACATGGTCACACAACTGGGGTAACAACGAAGGTTATGTACGTTCAGATAACGGTCAAGATGATGCAGGTTTAACAACCTTATTTGATCAACCTGGCCTGCTTGATAACGCCTATGGTGACTTGCCGAATGACAGACGTCATCAGGTGAAACTTTACGGCGCTTATGCTGTAACTGAAGACCTAACCCTTGGTGCCAACCTTCAGTTCTGGACCGGTCGTCCAATCAATGCGTTTGGTTACCACCCAACAGATATTTTTGCTCAGGCTTATGATTCAGAGTCGTTCTTTGCCGGTGGCGAGCCAGCGCCTCGTGGTTCGCGTGGCCGCACGAGCAGCTATTACTCAATCGACGTTTCTGCGTCATACAATATAGATATTGGCGAAGATCAAACATTGGTAGTTCGAGCTGATATTTTCAATTTGCTTAACAACGACCGTGTGACAGAAGTTAACGAAATATACGACGATGAAAGTTCAGCTGATCCAACGAATCCTGATGTAAACCCAAATTACGGTCTACCGACCGCATGGCAAACACCTAGATACGTTCGTTTCAGCGTAAATTACTCGTTCTAATACGCTTTTAGAGCAAAAAATAGAAATAGGGCGCGGGTATACTTTAGTTGTAAACCGCGCTTTTTTATTGGCTAGTTCAAAAAGTGTACTGCCAGGTTGTTTTTTGCGCTCTAAATGTTAAATGTAAGTTAATATTTACGAAACAAGGTAAAAACAGAAAAAAAAATTGAACTTTTACGGAACACCCGTCTGATCCCAGTTGACCGCTCGCTTAGGATGTGGTTATTATCAAAGTGAGGCTTCGACCTTACTAATAATAATTCGTTATATAAACGATTTAAGAAACACACACTAAGAGTTTTAGTGGTCCAGGGAGACAATACATGTTTACAAACTCTAAGCTGGCTAAGTCAGTGAAGTTAGCGTGCGCATTCGGTGCTGCATCAACTATCGGCTTCACTGGTGCAGTTAACGCACAGGAAACCGAAGAAGCAGCGGACGCAGTAGAAAAAATCGAAGTAACAGGTTCTCGTATCCGTCGTACCGACATTGAAGGTGCAAACCCAGTTACAGTTATGTCACGTGTTGATATCGAAAAATTCGGTATTACTTCAATCGGTGACGTTCTTCAGTCTATTCCAGCAGCTGGTTCTGCTATTAACACCAATAATAACAACGGTGGTAATGGTACAACGACTATTAACATCCGTGGTATCGGTTCGAATCGTACGCTAGTACTTGTTAACGGTAAGCGTTGGTCTCCAGGCCTTACTGGCTCTGTTGACCTTAACAATATCCCAGCATCTATCATTGAGCGTATCGAAGTACTTAAAGACGGTGCATCAGCGGTATACGGTTCTGACGCAGTTGCAGGTGTTGTAAACATCATTACTCGTCAAGATTTCGAAGGCGTTCACGCGTCTGGCTACATGGGTCAGTACGATGAAGGTGACGGTAACAAAGAGCAGTGGGATATCGGCTTTGGTACCGCTAACGACAAAGGTAATGTTTACGTAAACATCAGCTACGTGGAAGAAGAGCCTACACTTGCGGGCGACCGTGAAATCTCTGCAGTACCTACTTTTGGTACGCCAGAAGGTTTTGGTGGTTCATCGGCTCCTCCTCAAGGTCGTTTTTGGACTTTTGACCAGGCTGACACTAGCTTTAACCAACAAGGCGACGGTAACGGCGGTCTAGAGCCGTGGGTTGAACCTTCTAGTCGTTTCAACTTTGCGCCGTTTAACTATCTATCTACGCCGCAAGAACGTACTAACATATATACTCAGGCACGTTATGAACTTACAGATAACCTATCTGTTAACGTAACTGGTTTCTACGGTAACCGTAAGTCAGAGCAGGCTCTTGCGCCTACTCCATTATTCATCGGTACTGCTTTTGGTGACTCGGGCTTTACGCTAGCAGCGAACAACCCGTTCAACCCATATGGTGTAGATATTTCAACTGACCAATCAGTACTAGATGCAGATCCAAATGCACGCGAAATGTTCTTATTCGGTCGTCGTATGATGGAAGCGGGCTTCCGTAGCTTCAAACAAAACGTTGACCAGTTCCAGTTTAACGGTGGCTTCGAAGGTGTAATTGAATTTGCTGACAGAGAGTTCTTCTGGGATGCAAACTACACATACGCTGACATCACTCAGAACCAGTTAACTGACGGTCTTCTAAACATGAACCGCGTAGCACAAGCTATCGGCGACCCAGCTAACTGCACGGGCGAGTGTACTCCGCTGAACCTATTCGGTGGCTCAACAGACATCGGTGAAGGTACTATCACGCAAGAAATGCTTGATTACATCACATTCACTGCGCAGGATGAGCAAAGCACTTCTTTAGAAAGCTACTCTGCAAACATCTCTGGTGAGCTTATTGAGCTTCCAGCTGGTTACCTAGCGTTCGCATCAGGTTACGAGAAGCGTTGGCAGGAAGGTTATGACCAGCCAGATGCAATCATCGCTGCGGGCATCACTTCAGGTAACGCGCGTCAGCCTACCGCTGGTGCATTCAGTGTCGAAGAAGTTTACTTAGAACTTGCTGTTCCACTACTTTCAGATATGCCTGGCGTAGAGCAGCTAGACCTAGAGCTTGCTACTCGTTACTCTGACTACAGCAACTTCGGCGACACCACTAACTCTAAAGTGGGTATTAAGTGGCGCATCAATGAAGACCTACTTGTTCGTGGTACTTGGTCTGAAGCATTCCGTGCTCCATCACTACAAGAATTGTTCCGTGGAAACAGCGACAGCTTCTCTCCACTAACTGACCCATGTAATGGCGGTGCGGCTGGTAACCCTGACCTACCAGGCTGTGCAGGCATCCCTGCTACTTATTCGCAACCTAACACGCAAATCCGTACTACTATCGGTGGTAACGCGGACCTTAAAGCTGAAGAAGCAGAGAGCTTTACATACGGTTTCGTATACTCGCCAGAAGCGGTTGAAGGCCTATCAATCACGTTTGATATCTTTGATATCGAAGTTGATAATGCGGTTTCTACTGTAGGTGCACAGACTATCCTTAACGCTTGTGCTGAAACTGGTGTTAACCTTTGTTCACTAATAACACGTGGTGCTGGTGGTAACGTTGTTGACCTATTCAACGGCGCAACTAACCTTGGTGGTCAGACAACGTCTGGTTTCGACTACAACGTAGCTTATAACTTTGAAACTGAGTACGGTGACTTCCGCATCAACTGGGATGGTACTTATGTTGACGAGCGTACTACTATCGTAATCGACCCAGTAACAAATACATCTACTGAGTTTAACGATGCCGGTCTTGCAGGCGACCGTGACGTTGTTCCACGTCTACGTACCAACCTAGCAGTTACTTGGGCATACGACGACTGGACAGCTAACTGGCTAGTTCGCTTCATCGGTCACACGACTGAAGAGTGTTCAATCAGCGATTCACTTGACCAAGAACTATGTAGTGATCCAAGTGAAGAGATTGGTGGCGATAGCTTCAACGAGCTTGAAGATATGGCTTATCATGATGTATCACTAGGTTATGCGGTTAACGACAACCTACGCATCACGCTTGGTGTGAACAACTTGTTCGACACTGACCCAGAAGTTTCTTACTCGACGTTTGCTAACAGCTTCGACCCGTCTATGTATGAAATCCCTGGACAGTTCTTCTACTCACGAGTAAACCTTAACTTCTAATTGAAGTTGTAGATAGAATGATAAAAAGCCTCTTCGGAGGCTTTTTTGTTATGTGTGACCCGTCCTAAATATTGTGTGGACAACAGGTAATGAATATAGAACAGTGTATCAAGAATGCTAACCAAGCCCATGTATCAGGAAACACTGATGAGGCAATGCAATGGCTAAGGCAAGCTGGCGAATTGGGAGACGTTAATGCAGCGCTAGATTATGCTTATTTTATATCAGGGGAGAACCCTGGTGAATCAGTAGCGTTCTTAAAAGGGGTAGAGTGTGCTGATAACCCCGTCGTACAGTTCCATAAATTACAAATTGGTTACTTTGGTGACGTAATAACGAATACCGAGTTGGTGGCTAAAACGTTACTAGCACTTGGTAATAAAGGTGTTGTAGAGGCCTACTTAGTTGCGCTTTCTTATCTATCGGTAGGTAGCACTACATTTTCTTATGTTGCGAGCAGAGTGTTTAACTTAGCACCAAATATCTTTAAACAGCTCAACTTAAATTCAACGGCACAAGCTACTAATGACGAGAGTGTGCAGCAACAAGTTATTCAAGAAATATCTGAGTCGCTTAATAGCGTATATGAACCTTCAAGCGTCTTAGATAAATTGTTACCTATTAAAGTTTATGAAAGCATACTCTCTGATTATGAATGCCATTACATAGTTACTAAATTCAGTGCATTGTTACAACCCTCTATGGTTGTAGATCCTCTAACGGGAGAAGGCAGAATTGACAGTGTGCGTACTAGTTATGTTGCTATCATCGCGCCTAATCATTGTGACTGGATCACCAGAAAGCTAGATAAAGTTATATCTCAAATCACTAATACGCCGAAAAGTAACGGTGAAGCGTTAAATTTATTGCGGTATGAACCCGGCCAACAGTACAGACCTCACTATGATGGGTTAAACGAAATAAACGATGCGCACATGTTTAAAGACGGAAAGCAGCGCACTAAGACAGCACTCGTTTATCTGAATACAGTTGGCGAGGGTGGAGAAACCCTTTTTCCTAAACTTAATATTAGGATTGCGCCAATAAGCGGAACTGTCGTTGTTTTTTCTAACACGGATAAAAATGGTAAGTTATTACTAAACAGCTATCATGCAGGCGCACCGCCTATTTCACAAAATAAATGGTTAGTTACAAAATGGATTAGAGAATGTCCAACTATTTATGGTAACGTAGTTCATGGTACTTATACTAAGGGATAACACGGATGAAAAAAGTAACGAAAGTAATTCTTGCATCAAGCCTAGCACTAGCCTTAGGCGCATGTGGTTCAACTGGCAATCAAAGCTCTCAGTATGCGAAGGCTGATACCAATGCAGAAGACGACGGTATGGTCTGCAAAATGGAGAAAAAGATAGGTTCAAACCGCATGCAACGCGTTTGTTACTCTGTAGAAGAAAGAGAACAAATGCGTGAAGCTGGTCGCGACGGCTGGTTGCGCATGCAGCGTGGAACAGAAACTGGCGGCGGTGACCTGTAAATACATCCAATGTTAGTTTAATATGGGAGGCAAAACGCTTCCCATTTTTGTATGACTAAAAAAAACGATAATAGCCCTGAAGACGCACTAGCGCGGATCACAGTCGCAATCAATTCGGGCGACTATGATGACGCACTTTCTCTTTACCGCGATGTTTATTCGCACTACCCTGATTATCTGTCGCCAGAACCTGACGTTCTGCTTTCTAAATCTCAAGCTACACATATTCATAACGCCGCGAATTTGGCTCGACGTGATCTATTTGCAAAAACCGCATCAATGGGTTCGAGTGAAAGAATTAAACGTGCTATCTCGATGTTTTGTGGCGCGGAACAAAAGAGGCTTGATAAGGCACTTCAAGCCCCTAGTTTTTTATTTATTCCAAACCTTCCCTCCGTGCCGTTTTCAGATATAAGTGTGGTAGAAGGGCTTGATATATTTATTGAAGCGCTTAGTACCCATAAAGACGCTTTTATGTCTCTATTGTCACGTGCTAACGAACAGTACATTCACGAAATAGGCGTTGTGCCTGACACCGAAGAGTGGGCAAGGTTAACGGAAAATTGGAATTCGCTCCATGTTATGAAAGCAGGCAAGTTTACCGAACATAGTGATAACTTGCCCAGTGAAGTAAAAGCATTATTTAACTCGCCAATTCTGGCCCATTGTCCGGTACACGCGCCAGAGGTAGTCATTTCTGTGCTGCAGCCACGTACTAAAATCCCTCCCCATTTCGGCATTTCTAATCTTAAGTGGACGTTACATATTCCACTGGTAGTTAATGATAAGTCCTATTTACAGGTCGCTAATGAACGCATGTATTGGAGCGAAGGAAAAACAGCGATTTTGTTTGACGACAGCTATCAGCATAGCGCAGAAAATGAGGCCGAAACGGCCCGGGCAGTCTTAATAATAGACATTTGGAATCCCCATCTAACGCTTAAAGAGCGAGAAGATGTAGCCCATTTTATTTCCAAATATGGGGAATGGTCTGTGCAGTATGGAGCGCTAGCTTCTTTGGATAAAAGGTTATATAAATAATGCAGTCGCAGCCAAATATTGTCATTCCAAACCTCATTAATGCTTTTAACCGAGGGGATTTTCTTTTTGTTATAAATACATTAAAAAAAAACGGGGCGTTAGTTCGTGTAGACCCTGTAGTCTCTCAATTACACGGCAGTGCGTTAAGGAAAATAGGTAAACTTGATGACGCTGTTAAAGTCTTTGAGAAAGGCTTAAAGCTGTTTCCACAGTCTAGTGACCTAATGAACAGCTATGGAAATTTGTTCCTCGACAAAATGCAAAGCGAAAAAGCTATTTTATGGTTTACAAAAGCCCTAAAAATTAAGCCTACCGAGTTTGATTACAGATATAATTTAGCAAGGGCTTTTTATACTGCCAAGCGCTATTGTGAAGCTGAAAAGCAATGTCATCAGCTGCTGACAACACAGCCAAACAAAAACACAGTTTTGCTGCTAATGGCATCAATTTTAGTAGAGGACCATCGCGATGATGTGGCTGAACGTTATTTGAAGCAATTATTAGACACCGAACCACAAAATATAAAAGCGCTTAATAATTTAGGAAATATCAAACGCAAAAATAGCCAGTTCGACGAAGCAATATCGCTCTACAAACAAGCGTTATCGACGGGAAACCCAACCGCAGAACTGTTCCAGAATCTAGCGGCAGTATTAGCATTAAAGGGGTCAATGAATGAGGCCTTCGCCACTTATAAAGAGGGGATACGGCTTTTTCCTACTAGTGTAAGTTTGCATAAAGAATATGCTCATTTAGCTTGGGTTCAAAATCTGGAAACGCCGTTTTCTTATTTAGAAGCAAACTTATCAATTAACAACCCTGATTTAATTTTAGCTTATACGGAATTTATGATTAGGGTAGAAGAGTACGATAAAGCTAAGCTATGGTTAGAAAAGCTCATTGAAGCTAAACTTCCCACTTATCAAATTGCCGTAGCGGCCAGTTTATCAAATACGCTAAGAGAGCTTGGCTATTTTGAAAAAGCGCTAGCAACCGTTAGTGTCAAAGCGTCTAATCCCACACTAGAGACGCTTCCTTTACTGATTGAGAAAAGTTACTCATTATTAAGTCTTAAAAGGTACAAAGAGGCTGTAAAAGCGCTCGAGCTTGTGTGCCGAATTGCGCCCCTTAATCAGGGCTACTGGACATTATTATCTACAGCGTACAAAGCTAATGGTGATGAGGCCAAATATAATCAGTTATGCGATTATCAAAGGTTTGTGAGTGTGCAGCCGTTGTTAGGAAACGAGGACAAGAACACAAAATTTATAAACATCCTCAAAGCGCACCTCAATACGCTTCACAACAACGAAAAGCATCCTATTGGGCAATCGCTTCGCAATGGTTCTCAGACATTTGAAAACCTTCTCGATTCAGCGCATCCAGTAATTAAAGAGCTAAAAACTTCAATTGAAGCTAGGGCTAAATCATTTCTATCAACACTCACTAAAGAGAAAAGACATCCATTTTTATCCCGTCTGAGTCAAGACATTGATTTTATCGGCAGTTGGTCGGTAAGGTTGCGACAGAAAGGATTTCACAAATCTCACTATCATTCAGAAGGGTGGCTGAGTGGAGTTCTGTATGTGGACGTACCGGCTGAAGTTAAAACAAATGGCAACGGTTGGTTGGTCTTCGGGAGGCCAGATATAAGTGGCGTCGAAATGCCAGAAGACTTTGCAGTGAAGCCGAAAGAGGGAAATATTGCTTTCTTCCCTTCCTATATGTGGCACGGCACAAATCCAATTGTAACTGATGAGCAAAGATTAACCGTCGCTTTTGATATCGTGCCAGATAAAACGAGTTAAGAGCCTGACTTAAGCTGGCTCTAACTTAAAAGCAAGTGTATATCGAGGCATGTAGCAAATACGGTTTGGTGGTCTACCTACATGTTTGATTGCTCCATGAAATACCACAGTCCTTCCAGGCTTAGGTGTGCAGGCGAAAACGCAATCATCTTTACTGTTGTAAAAAAGTGTTTCGCCACCCCACTCTATATCCCATTCAGGGCACAGGTAAACCAATACCGTAAGTTCATCTGATTCAGGCAAACAGTCAGTATGTGTAAAAAGCATATCCCCATAGGATGCATAATTAACATAGCCTCGATATGCTTTGTAGTGCTTACCGGTGGTATTGAATATTTCATTAATAGCGTGTTGATAAACTGCTAATCCTCGCACTTGTGTATCATTAAGCTCTACTGCCCAATGCTTGTATTGTGCAGTATCGGGACGCGCGATTTCAGTATGTTTGAATGCGCTAATTTCTAAACCTTTAAATATACCAGTTGCTTCTTCAAGAGAGCATAAATTGTCGAATACCCAAACAGGTTTGTCATCAATAGTGTAGCTATATGCAGGTGCGATCATAGTTTAATCATTCTTGTTATGTATAGGTGCGGTATAAATAACAAATTGTGTATAGCAAGCCAATGTTAAATTACACGATTATTTTTTTACACTTTAGATTTGATAAAGACCAACGTCATCTTCCCAAAAAGGTAATTGTTGAGATAACAAGCTAAGCAATATTGTAATAGTCTTGATGCTTTTGAGCTATTGCAGTGAACTTTACTGCACGTGTTTGCATTTCACCTTCAGTTTTATGCATTTAAACGTTTAATTTAGGATAAATATTAAACGATTAAGATGTGTCAAGGTTTATGCAGAATGAATTTGAATGCACATTCAACCCAACTGAGCGGAAAACGAGCAGTTAAACCTAAATCTGTTAGGTGTAAATAGTGTGTTACTTGACTAAACGTAACAATCCGTGTGAGTATACTACGTTCGTAGTACTGAACATCGACGTCAGTGCTACATTCCTGAAACAAAATTGTGAAAGTTTTATACGCCCCTTGCCCGAATATTTTCCTTATCGGCGAGGATTCAAATAAGAAATTTGGTTGGGAACTATGTCCAAAATGAGCAAGAGAACTCTTATTGCTTCTACTGTTATGGGTGCATTCGCACTAACAGGTAGTGCAGTCTCTGCAGATACGCTTGAAGATCTTCATAAAGAAGAAGCGAAAATCCACGCGGCTGCAGCGAAATCTCAAGAAAAAATCAACACGTTGTTTGAACAGTCTCAAGAACTACTTGTTGAGTATCGTCAAACAGTAGATGAGACAGAAAACCTTAAAATCTACAACGATTACATCGCTAGCCTTGTTGCAGACCAGCAGCGTGGAATCGACTCTCTACAGCGTCAAATCGACAGCATCGAACAAACTAAGCAGGGTATTGTTCCTCTTATGTTCCGTATGATTGACAGCCTAGAGCAGTTCATCAAGCTAGACCGTCCAATTCGTTTGGAAGAGCGTCTACAGCGCGTTGAGCGTCTTCGTGACCTGATGGCTAACTCTAACGTTACTGTTTCTGAGCAGTTCCGTCAGGTACTAGAAGCTTACCTAGTAGAAGTTGAGTACGGTACTAAGATCAATTCTTACCAAGGTACTATCGATGATGCGGGTACTGAAGTAACTGTTGACTTCTTTAACCTAGGTCGTACAGCTTTACTAGCTCTTTCTCTTGACCAAACGCACGCATGGGTTTGGAACAATGAAAGCCGCACTTGGGAGAAGCTAGGTGATGAGTACCTTTCTTCAACTATTGACGCAGTAAAAATGGCTAACGGCACCATTCCTGCGGCTCTTGTTAAACTACCAATTAGCGCAGCGGAGTAATTGTTAATGAAACCAGTATTCAAATCTCTTTTAGCCGCTGCGACAGTTGCAGTTGCGGCAACCGGAGCGCAAGCTCAGGAAGCAAAGAGCCTGAAAGATCTTTTAGACCAGGTTCAACAGAACCGTGTTTCTGAAGCTCGTCTAGACAAAAAGCGTGAAGCTGAGTTCCAATCAGCACGTGCTGACAAGCAAGCGCTTCTACGCAAAGCTCAAGCGAACCTTAAAGCTGAGCAAGACCGTGGCGATCGTCTACAGAAGCAATTCTCAGATAACGAAGTAACACTTAACGAAAAAGCCGCTGAGCTTGACCAAGCTACTGGTACGCTTGGCGAAATGTTTGGTGTGGTACGTCAAGCATCTTCTGAAGCTTACGGTCGTATCTCTACATCAATCGTTAGTGCACAGTTCCCTGGCCGTAGCCAGTTTCTAGCGGAAATGTCAGAAGACTCTAAAGGTCTTCCTAACATTAAAGAACTAGAAGACCTATGGTTTGCACTTCAAAAAGAAATGACTGAAGGTGGTGAAGTTGTTAAGTTTACTACTGAAGTAGTTAACCTAGACGGCGGTTCTTCACAGCAAGAAGTTGTTCGTATTGGTACTTTCAACCTTGTTGGTGAAGAAGGTTACCTAGCATACGATGCTGAGTCTGAAGTTGTTCAGCCTCTAGGTCGTCAACCAGACGGTCACTTCGTAGCGTCTGCTGAAGATCTAATCGACGCGACTTCAGGTTTCACGCCTTTCTACGCTGACCCTTCTCAAGGCGGTATCCTTGGTCTATTGAAGCAAAAAGCGACAATGTCTGAGCGTTATCACGCGGGTGGTCCAGTAGGTTACACAATTACGCTAATGCTAGCTGTTGGTCTACTTATTGGTCTTTATAAGATGATCACGCTTACCATCACTGGTGGTAAAATGCGTTCACAGCTTAAAAACGTGAACAGCCCATCTGAAGGTAACCCTCTAGGTCGTATTCTTAAAGTTTACCAAGAGAACAAAACTGCTGATGCAGAAAACCTTGAACTTAAACTTGATGAAGCGATTCTTCGCGAGCTTCCTAAAATTGAAAGCGGCATCAACGTAATCAAGATTTTCGCAGCAATTGCTCCTCTACTAGGTCTACTAGGTACAGTACTAGGTATGATCGAGACGTTCCAAACTATCACACTATTCGGTACTGGTGACCCACGTATGATGGCAGGAAGTATCTCAATGGCTCTTGTAACTACTGCTCAAGGTATTATCGCGGCTCTGCCTCTAATCCTTACTCACAGCATCGTAGCTTCTCGTAGCAAGTCAATCATCCACATTCTTGATGAGCAAACTGCGGGTATCGTAGCTGCTCACTCAGAGTCGGAGAAAGCGTAATATGAATTACCTGATTGGATTATTCGAATCGGTCAGGGACTTTATCGCTACCGGCGGTGACGTACTTTACTTCGTTGCTGCCGCGCTCTTTCTCATGTGGGTTTTAATGATTGAGCGTTACTGGTATTTAACCTCGGTCTTCCCAAAGGTGAAGAAAAACATCATCGCGAATTGGGATGCCCGAGCAGATACCACATCATGGTATGCGCATAGAATCCGTGACGCGTGGATTTCTCAAGCGTCAGACGATCTAAACGCTAGAATGCTGATTATCAGAACCATTATTGCAATGTGTCCACTAATCGGTCTACTTGGAACAGTAACCGGTATGATCAGTGTTTTCGAGACAATGGCAACACAGGGCACCAGCAACGCACGTCTAATGGCGGCTGGTATCTCTATGGCGACTATCCCGACAATGGCGGGAATGGTAGCTGCGCTATCTGGGCTGTTCATCAGTTCACGTCTTGAAGCGAAAGTGAAGCTGGCAAGAGAAGGGCTAGTTGATAGCCTGCCACATCATTAGAGAGAGAGATTATGGCTCGAAAAGTCAGAACCGAGGAAGAAGATGCACAGATCGACATGACGCCCATGTTGGATATCGTGTTTATCATGCTGATCTTCTTTATCGTTACCACTGTTTTCGTTAAAGAAGCAGGGATCGAAGTCAACAAGCCAGATGCGAGCCAGGCGATTCTTCACAAAAATGCAAACATTTTCATCGCCGTAACGGAAGACGGAAATGTATGGCTAGATAAGCGTGAAGTAGCGCCGGACAGCGTAAGAGCGAATATTGAGAGACTGCTTACCGAGCAGCCAACTGACTACGTAATCATCCAAGCTGATGTAAAAGCAAAGCATGGTTTAGTAGTTGAAATTATGGATCAGGTTAAAGCCGCTGGCGTTAACCGAGTCTCGGTAGCGGCAAGGGGATAAGATGTTACGTATACTTGTATCTATTGTATTAGGTGCTGCGGTTGCATTTGCCCTTTTCGTTCTAATGGCCAAGTTGATTGAAAATTCATCTAGACCAGCAGACGAAGTACCGCCTGCACCGGTTATCGATATTGTAATGCAGGAACCAGACGACCAGACGCAAACGCGTACTCGTGTTCCACCACCACCGCCGCCACCGCCTCCACAGCCTCCTAAAATGGAGCAAGTAGAGCCGGAAACAGCGGAACCTGATGCAGATGGCTTTAGCTTAGCTATTCCAGCTATCGACACAGGTGGTGTTGGTGTAAACATCGGTGGTGTTGGTGCAATGCAACGTGACGGTGAAGCTACACCTATCGTTCGTATCGACCCGAAATATCCACCTGATGCAGCCCGCGATGGCCGTGAAGGTTGGGTAAGACTGTCTTTCACTATCAACGAAGTTGGTGGTGTTGAAGATATCGAAGTTATCGAAGCTGAACCTAAGCGCGTATTCGACCGTGAAGCACGTCGTGCTCTACGTAAGTGGAAATACAAGCCTAAGATCGTTGATGGCAAGCCGGTTAAACAACCTGGCATGTTCGTACAGCTAGACTTTAAACTGGAGCAATGATCATGATGAAACGTACATTCAAAATGTCAGCCGTTGCTTTAGTGCTAGGCGCAGGTGCGGTGCTTTCAGCACCCGCTGCTCTAGCGCAGTCATCACCTGTTGTTTGTCCTGGATATGAGAAAGGAAAAACAACGCTTGTAGGTGAGCGTACCGGTAAAAAAGTTCAGAAAGCTTTTGAGTTTTATAACGAAGACCAAGTCAATGAAGCACTGAATGTTCTTTACGAAATCGACCCATCAGACGATTTTGATAAAGCTTACGTTAAACGTTTTATTGGTAATTTACTTGCTGCGCAAGAAGGCCAGGGCGGTAAAGCACTAAACTATTTGGTTGAATCCGTTGAACCAAAGGTTCTTAACGACCTTGAGCACTCTCAAACACTTAAGTTATTAGGTGACTTGAGCATGCAGGAAGAGAAGTACACTGATGCCATTAAATGGTATAACAAGTGGATGGACTTCACGTGTAAGGAAGACGCTGACGTTTATACGCGTTTGGCACAGGCTTATTTCGAATCTAAGCAACTAGCTAAGATGGTAGAGCCAGCAGATAAAGCAATTGCTTTGTATGAAGAGCCAAATAAAAACCCGTATGTACTTAAGCTAACGTCTTACTACGAGCGTAAGATGTACCCTGAGACTGTTGCTGTGGCGGAAGATCTTGTTAGAACTTTCCCTCAGGAAAAGACTTGGTGGTCGCGTCTAGGCTTTTTCTACATCTTGGTTGAAGACTATAAGAAAGGTCTTTCAACGCTAGAGCTTGCTTACATGCAAGGTTATCTAGAAAAAGAGTCAGAAATCAAAACGCTTGCTCAGCTTTATCAAAGCAACGGTATGCCTTACAAGGCGGCTAAGTTGCTTGAAAAGCACTCAAAAGAAGGTTTGCTTAAAAACGATGCGGATATGTTAGCTAACATTGCTAATGCATATCATCAGGCCAAGAACTTCAAAACAGCGGCAAACTTGTATGCACAAGCTGCGGCTAAAAGTTCAGATCCTGAGCATTATCGTAAGCAAGGTACGCTTTTACTTGTAGCGGAAGACTACAAAGGCGCTATTAAGGCACTAGAAAATGCTCTAGAGCGTGGCGCAGAAAGCCCAGCAAAGATTCACTTCACACTTATGGAAGCGAATTTCTATGCGGGTAACTTTAAGTCTGCGTACAAGCATGTACAAGAAGCTAAAAAAGACCGCTCACTACGCCGTAACGCGGCTGCGTGGGAACCTTACATCAAGGAAAAAGCTAAAAACCGTGGTATTAACATTTAATATTCGGTTTTAGCAAAAAAGCCTCCTTCGGGAGGCTTTTTTTGTCTTTAGCTAAGGCTTGTTTGCCCTAAAGATGAAGCAAAAAAAGTATAAATTCGTTGTCCAACGAACAGTAGAAGCATTCAAATCTTTTTGAATAGCGTTATTTAAATTAATTTATTGAATCGAAAGCGGGTTGGACAGTCGTTCTAATAAAGGATGTGACCTCTTTCAATCCATTTACTTTTATATCGTGATCTTTTAATAACGCCTCAATACACGCTATTTCTCTATCAGAACTTGTAAAAAGCGCTTTCAAGTAATCCTGTGAGTCTATAATGTTTACTAACTGATTGAGTACAGTAAGCGATTCTTCGTGCTCTAAAGCCAAGTCACTGTATTTCTGTCCTCCGCTTTTTTGACGCGACTTATGGTCATTCTTGTTGCTCATCGGTTCTATTTCGCAAGCTAACTTTTTTAAGATGGGCCACACATCGTCTAGTGGGCGTGTTCTTAGAGTAAAGTGAATAAGCTTGTTTACATAGGTTGAAAGAACATAGTGGGGAAGTTCATCTAGCTTTGCGGCACTGTTGAGGCTAGTTTTCAACGCGATAAGCCTCGTAACCATAGCTTTTGCACTAGAGGTTTTCGGTAAGATAGCTAAAGCACTGGTTTCTCCACTGGCTTTGTTTGGTTTTCTCCCATAATCAACAATTTGAAAACCCTGGTTAGACCAAAACTTGTCGAGTTTAGCTGTTGTCCCATACGACGTGCACAAAGCATCAATGGCTTTATCATGAGTTATTTCAATCAATTTTTGAACAAGGTAGCTACCAATCCCTCTGGCTTGGAGCCTCGGCTGTACTGCTATACGGTTAATTCTCCAGTAATTAAACGTTGCGGCTTTAGGGTCTGCCGACAGTAATGTTAACCTCTGTGCACCTAGGTGACCCTGTGGACGGCGACGCCCCGATGCAATCTCACAAGATAAAGCGCCCAAGCTGTTGCCTCCCTCAATATTGATTATTGCCGCAGCAAGCACCAACCTTTCTGTTTTAAGTGTGGCAACAAGCACGTCTGGGCTGTCTAATAAACGCATGAAGTCGTCAGGCGTTGTTTGGTAATGTGCAAGCGCAAGAAGTGACATCACTTGTTGAAGCATGTGTTCAGCCATATTTTCAAATGAACAAATATTGAAACTACAGACCTTCATCAACAACTCACTGTCTTCTTGCTCTAAAAGTGCGATGTTATTTTTAGCTCGGTTTTCAGAGGCGAAGAGGCACGGGGTATCTTTCTTGGAATATTCTTCAAACAAACAGGTGTGATTTAAGAACCTCTCAACAGGATCGTTATCAAACCAACGCAGCGGCGTTGACAAACTTAGGTGCTCAACATTGTTAGGTAAGTTAGGAATGAGTTTGTGAATGAAACCATTTCCTGAGCCTTCGTAACCTTGAAGCGTAGTACTTAATACCCACTGTGGATTATGGGCCAACATACGTGCTAAAACAGGCAATGGTAAGGACGCTGCCTCATCAATCACAACAAGATCGAAAGGGGCATTCTTACTGCAACCATTGTTATTGCAATAAGAAGAGGAAGAAGGACTGCTGCTATAAAGAAGCTCACTGTCTGGGGGGACCCATTTAACCGAACCTAGAGGTGTTATTTTGTGATCAATTGGCGTTGGTTCTTTGTCATCAGAGAAGCCATAAGATGACAAAAGCGGGGGGGATATCGAATCCTTGTGATTATTGACACGCGACATTAGGTTAGCAACGTTACTCACTTGCTCGCTAGTAAGCAGCACGTTTTTTCCTTCGCTGATCAAGCGATCGATGAATATACCTAATAGAGAGGATTTGCCCCGTCCCCTTGGAGCAGTGACGAGAGCATTTAATTGGTTTACTGAGAATGCCTGATACAAACTTTCATAGGCATCTTGTTGTTCTTGCGTTTTAAACCGCGCACTTTTAAAAGCGTGTTGCTTAGGTGTTTGCCCTACGCGATACCTTTCTACATCAGGCAGAATAGTTTCAGTTTCTGTATGAAAGGCTACATACTCGTTATTCCGAAGGCGTTCAATAAAGCGGGCGAGGTAACGGCTGCGAGCAAGCGTAAAACCTTCTGAAATAAACGGCACAGAAACATTTTCGACCCACTCACTGAAATCTGGGCACACAAGTACTAAACAGCCTTGGCGTTTAACAGTACCTGCTACAGCCATCATATCTCCTGGCTTGAAAGTATCGCGGCAGTCCAAGATAGCCGTGTCGTATTCGCAACCTAGTACCTGTTTGCGCTTTTTTCCTTTCAGCGTGTTACCAGTAAAACTTGCAATGCTCATCGATGAAACGTCATCCGCGAGCGAGTGTATGCAGCAAAGTGCGGCATTACAGAAAGCATTTCCGCCAGAGACAATAAGTATTTTTCGGTGAAGCGGGGGAGTGACGTTTGAGCCATCTTCACAATAAGGGGCTAATAGCCATTCGCGTAATTGAGTTAGCGCCATGAATCAGTTTTTTCGGTATAATCTAACGCTATAGTAGCGATTTATTATGAGGAATTCGAATGCGCTTTCTTTCTCGGCGTCTAGTTATGCCAAACGACCTTAATTACGCCAATTCTTTGTTCGGTGGCCGCGCGTTAGAATGGATAGACGAAGAAGCTGCAATTTGGGCTATTTGTCAGCTAGAAACTAATTGCTTGGTAACTAAGCATATTGGTGAAATTAGTTTCGAATCACCGGCTATGCAGGGTGATATCGTAGAGTTTGGTCTAGAAACTAAAGCTGTAGGCCGTACGTCTATTACCGTAAGCTGCTTGGTACGCAACAAAGCAACCAAGAAAACCATCTGTTTTGCAGACGATATCGTTTTCGTAAAGGTTGACCCTGATACGCGTCAACCAACCGCACACGGCAAAACGTTGGAAGGGTTAAAAGCACAAACTGACGATGAAGTACGTCGCCTAAATATGAATATTGACGCTGAATAGCCCTCAGCTTTCAACGCCTTATATCATATATAAAACCTTACGTTAGCTTAACGTCTTATCTGCTTGACGGCGTGTATCGAACTGGTAGACTCCGTCGCAGAAGTTGAGTTTGCTAGTTTTAGCAGCGCAACACTATACCAAGGGGTGTCCGTTTTCGGTCTGAGATCCACATTCGTGGGAACCCTTAAACCTGATCCGGATAATACCGGCGTAGGGATGGTTCACAATATAGCCTTATCACCTGCCGTTAGACCCGGATCTTTTTTCTTAAATAAGAATAAGAGATCCCATGTATAAAACACTTTTCACACTTTCACTGCTTGCTAGTTCCGTTGCGGCCTATGCGCAACAAACCAATGTAAGTAACACTTCAGATAGCACGCCATCAGATATTGAGCGCGTCATCGTATCTGGTGATTTTCGTCAAACTACACTCGACCAGTTAAGTGCTAGCGCGACCATTTTAGATCAAGAGCGTCTTCGCAGTAGACAGCCGAGCCATATCGACAGTGTGCTAAACAGTATTCCAAACGTAAACTTTGCAGCTGGTGCGTCTCGCGGCCGCTTCGTTCAAATACGTGGTATTGGCGAGCGTAGCCAGTTTGCCGAGCCTATTAATCCTTCAGTGAGCTTTATTGTCGATGAATTCGATTTTTCTGGTCTTGCCGCAGCAGGTCTTATTTTTGATACCAAACAACTAGACGTTTATCGCGGGCCTCAAGCGACGCTCTATGGTACGGGGGCTCTGGCTGGAGCGGTAAAGCTTACCAGTAACAAAGTAGGAAGCGACGCGCCAGATTACGTTGAGGCCCGCATTGGCAATAAAGATAGTTACCGTATTGAAGGTGCCACTGGCGACGATATTAATTCTGATTGGGGATATCGCGTTGCGCTGGTGCATGACCGTAGTGATGGTTTTGTAGAAAATACGTTTTTAGATAGAAGCGACACTAATAATATTGATGAAACTGCATTGCGCTTCGCTGTAGAGGGCAGTGTAGACGAAAGAACCACGCTTGCACTTACCTATCGCTGGTATGACATTGATAACGGTTACGATGCATTCTCGCTCGACAACGACAACAAAACCCTGTCTGACGAGCCAGGCTTTGACGAGCATCAAACACACGCTGTAAGCGCGCGCTCAACAACAACTATTGCAGCGGGCGATCTTATTCTTATTGCCACCCATGCTTCTCACAATATTGCTTATGGCTATGATGAAGACTGGACATTCACTGGCTTTCACCCATGGGGTTATACGTCTTTTGATGCGTACTACCGCGATGTTGAAATCCAAACCGGTGAGTTGCGTTTTGTGTCGTCTAATAGTGCTGCACTTTTTGATGGTATGACCGACTGGACAATAGGCGTATTTTATAAAAACACGGAAGAAAAGCTGCTACGTCAGTACACTTATTTGGATAGTGACTTTGCCAGTGAGTATACCCCAACGACTACCGCTATCTATGCTCAGACTGAAAGCCGTTTGAATGACAATTTAAAGCTAGTAGCCGGGTTGAGAGTAGAAAACTACGATTTCGATTACGCTGATAATAATCAGCTTACACGAGCTTTTGATACCACTATGGTTGGTGGAAAAGTGGCACTTCAGTATACACAGGGCGATCACTTCTATTACGGCAGCATTTCACGGGGTTTTAAAGGCGCTGGCTTTAACCCCGACAGCCGAGTAAACGATAATCAGCGTTTCTTTGACGAAGAATACAACTGGAACTACGAAGTAGGCGTAAAGGGCCCCTTATTTACACCAGACCTAATTGCCCGCGCTGCAATTTTCTACATGGATAGAAGAGATACCCAGGTGAGCGATTTTGACGTTATCACTCGCGATGACGGCACGGCAGGTTTCGTGGATATTATCGATAATGCTGATTTAGGTACAAACAAAGGAGCCGAGCTGGAGCTTAGCTGGATTGCTAGTGATGCATGGCAGCTTGATGCAAGTGTTGGTTACCTAAGCGCTACCTTTGAAGGGTATACGCTTGCAGACGGTACTGAAGTGTCTGAGCAAAGACAGGCTCAATCACCTAAGTGGACCGCAAACCTGTATAGTGAGTACGCACTTACAGGTAACATGCTTTGGCGTGTAGATGTAGATTACAAAAGCGAATACCGTTTTTCTGATGGCCATGATGTAACCGCGCCAAGTACAACACTGGTTAATTCGGAGGTTGTAGTGTTACACGGTGATTGGCAGACCTCACTGTGGGTTCAAAATGTATTTGACCGCGAGTATTACACTCGAGGGTTTGGTGGTTTCAGCAACGACCCTCGCGATGAGTATGCCTTCGATGAGCCATATTACCAAATAGGTAACGGTCGTCAGTTTGGCGTTACTGTTAAGTACGCGTTTTAAAATAAAAGGAAACAGAAATGCAAGTTATGGTTGAACTGTCGTTGTACCCTTTGGTTAACGAATACATTCCACCTATTCAAGATTTCATTGATAGGTTAAATAGCTATAGTGATATTACAGTTTCAACAAGCTCAACCAGCACGCAGGTTACAGGTGACTATGGTGTGGTTATGAAAGTACTTGGCGAAGAAATGCAAAGGACCCATGAAGAAGTGGGGCAGGCTATTTTCGTGGCCAAGTTCTTAAACTTCGATGCCATGCAATCTAGAAAATCATCTTAATGGCTAGCTTTTTTTCTGAGTTTACCTCACAAATTGCCGCTACTTCGCTTTTAGAGTGGGTAGCGGTTGTCCTCGCTATTGCCTATGTGCTGTTAGCCGCAAAACAGAACAGCTGGTGTTGGCTGTGCGCCTTTGTGAGTACCGCAATTTACACCTGGCTATTTTGGCAGGTGACGTTGCCATTTCAGTCTGCGCTTAACTTCTTTTATATGATAATGGCGGGATACGGTTATTATCAGTGGTCGAAAGGGTCGGAAGACGGCGATGTTAAGCCAGTGCTTCATTGGCCGCTGTGTGCTCATTTGCTCATTGTTCCGAGTATGTTATTGCTCGCTTGGGTTCTGTCTGAGGTGGCGGGCTCACAGTTCAATAGTGAGTACCTACTATTAGATGCGAGCATTAATTTATTGAGTGTAGTCACAACATTTATGGTGGCGCATAAAATCCTGCAAAACTGGGTTTACTGGTTTTTCATCAATTTAGCGTCCGCCTATTTATACCTGCAAGTGGGTTATGCATTATCTGCTTGCCTGTTCTTAGGCTACGTTGGTTTTGCGGTATTTGGGTATTACCAGTGGCTAGTACAATATAAAAAACAAGGTGAACAGGTTGGATATCATCGCCACGCTGCAAAAGGCGCTTAATCTTAGCGACAGTGCGAAAATTTCGTCACACCCTGCTGGAGCGGTAAATCATGTTTACCGTGTTCAAGAGCTCGCAGATAGTCAGTTACCCTTGATTGCAAATAACCTTCAAAGTAGTGGGCAACCAAAGTCGGAGCATAACCCTGTCGACTTAGCGGTGAAATGGATGGGCGATGATGACTTTAGTGGGGTTAATCGTGCGCACCAATTTGCTTTGCAGCAACAGCTTTATAGGTTGGGAGTAGCGCCGCAACCCATATGGTTAAGCGATGATGAAACCATCTGGGTTGAGCAGTGGCTAGAGCACAGTGAAAGTGCGACGCTTTCAATGCTTGAGCTGGCCAACACCCTAGCTCGTATTCATTCTTTGCCCATTACCGCTAGGCCATTAGATTTAGCATCAAGATGGCAGCATTATATTAATGTTGCACAGCTCGATAAGAGCAGTGAGCTTTATCTAAAAGCCCAATCATTGCGGAAACAAGTAATAAAAAGTGAACAAGACGATGACGACTATGTGTTATGTCATAATGACTTGCTAACTAATCACTTATTACTGAGCGCAGATAACTCACTCAAAATTATTGATTGGGAATATGCCGCCATGGGAAACCGCTACTTCGATTTAGCAAGTTGCTGCCTTATCAATAAACTTGAAATCAATGAAAGTAGAGAGCTCGTTAAGCATTACGCCAAGCTAATGAATATCGATGAGCACGACGCGATAGCGAAATTTGATCTGCACACCGAGATTGTCGCTATCACTAATGACCTGTGGTTTGCTGCGCTTAACGCCAATAAGGTCTAATTGTCATAAACTGCTCCGCATTTAAAAGTGACGCTGCATAGAAGTCGGTTTAAAAGCGGGCAATAAGACAAAACACAGGTGATGGATAAAGCCTAATTGGTGTTATTCGATTGAAAAAACAGCGCATTGCGTGTTAATTAAGCATGCAGTGCATGGTAGTGATAAAAAGGCTTTACCTTTTTAATGTCATCCGTATAATGCACAGCGCGCTAGGGGTGTAGTTCGAATTGGTAGAACAGCGGTCTCCAAAACCGATGGTTGGGGGTTCGAGTCCCTCCACCCCTGCCACTTTCTCTTCTCGTGAATGTTTACGTTCAAATCCTAAATCGTTTCTTTGTTAAATTCTTCTTCAATTTTCTTGGTTTCTGTTGTTAGTGCTTAAGTTTTCGCTGCAGCTGTTTCATTTCCTTTTATACCAAGGGCTAGGCATTATAAATTCGCGAATAATGCTTAAGAGTCAACCCTTATGAATTAACGCTTGAGCATTAAACAGCAGGTACAATCCGAGCAAAAGGACGCGATAGTTATTCAACCAAGCCTGCAACTTTAGTAAACTAAACAAATACAATGAACTATCCACGTTAGGTGTTTTTGCGCAATGTCTCTTACTTCATATCAGCAGGCGGTTTTACAGGAAATGGGGATCCCGGTTTGGATCACCAAAGACGCCCACACTGAGCTAAAGCAGGAAGACCAAGCGAAACAAAACAACACTAATGCAGCACAACGCCCTAGTGGTTCATCGACACAATTACCCTACAGCCAAAACGCTCAGGCTAATAAGCCGCCTTCAACGCCAATTTCTCAAGAAGAAAAACAGTCACGGCTTGCTCAGTTGAGGGCAAATGTTGGCAGTAGCGCGAAAGATAAAGCTAAGCCTAAAGATAGTGGGACAACAAAACTTTCCACACCGTGCGGGTCGCACGATGAAGGGAAAGTAGGGCAAACCGAAACAGGTGCTTCACAGTCACACAACATTTCTCCGTCTTTCGACAATGCGGTTACCTCACAAGAGTCTTTAACAAAGTCTATTGGCGCAAAAGGGCCGGTATCGCCTGAAGGTATTCCGTTAAGTTCCGAACAGAAAGCAAAATCACAGCAATGGCTGAAGGACTTACAGCTAGCCTGTGTTCAGTTGGGTATACCGTCACAGTGGGCTAACACCGTAATGATTGGCCGTACGCTATCGGTAACTGAAACGGCCATTATATTGCCAGCCACACCGCTAAAACTCACAACTGTGCAAAAGCGGGAGCTGTGGGCGCAGCTTATTAGCTCAGCACGCGAATTAAACCACTCCGCTAACGGACAGTAGTCGCGTCGATGAAGTTAACAATCGTACCGCCGCAAGGCTTTAACGAGCACATAGAACAAGCGCATGCTATCCATCAAGAGGCACAAGTGTCGCCTTGGAAACTAAGTACCTTCGCAGACTGTTTCACCAAACCCTATTACGGGGTATTCGCCTTTGATAATGACAAGATTGTTGGCTATGCCATTATGCTTGAAGTTGTTGATGAAGCTACGCTGATGGATATTGCGGTAGACAGTGGCGCTAGAGGCAAGGGTATAGGTCGCGCTTTAGTTGATTTTGTCATCGAGACATCGGTGAAAAATGCAATGCGTGAAATGTGGCTAGAAGTGCGTGAAAGTAATGATGCTGCTATTGCGCTGTATGAGAGCTCCGGGTTTGAGCATATTGAAACCCGCAAAAACTATTACACCGTAAAAAGTAATGATGACGGGAATGACAAGAGTAATGGAAACAGCGCACAAAAAGAAAACGCTAAAATCATGAAGTGGACAAATCCCACCTTAGCCTAGGCATATACGTTTCGCGTATATCAAAGCATTATCTGAACTCAGCATACGCTTCCAGACCATAGCCGTGCGTGTTTAAATTAGAACACGTCCCCATCAATCAAGGTATAAATAGCATGGCTAAAGTGCTCAACAAAGCGATAGTCTCATCAAAGCGATTTGCTATAAATGTGGTTACCTACAAAGAGGGTCATAGCGTGTTAGAACATAATGACCCTATGGGCAGCGGGCGTTACTTTAAATTTAATGTAGTACTAAAAAAGCCGGAGCGCGGCGGTCAATTTTGGGCAGAGAAAGTCATCTTTAATCTCTTTAACCGCATTTACTTTTTTCGGCCAGATAAGTACATGCACAGCGTAAGCAAAATAGAAAAAGGGGAGCGGAAGCTGCTGTCTGTTGCATTGTACGTGTAAGTCATAGTGTTTATCAGTGATTAACCACCCGTATAGCAAAGTTTCCACAAGGTTTTAAAAAGTTGACCATTTGGTCGATAAATTGGCGTGTTTACACGGTCAGGAAGGTTTTAATCCCTTGCTAATTCACTTATATTTGCGCCCTTAAAATTCTCCGCCTACATTCAGCTTACCGGGCGGTAGAAACTTCTCTTAACGTAGTTCGTTTAATTGGATTTTTTAAAACGCATGTCTTCATCATCGGTGGCGGAAAAAGAGCAATCAAAAGGCATTAAAATGCTTTTGGTTGCGGTGTTGTGTTTAGGACTTAACTGGCCAGGCATGAAATTAGGGCTCGAGATTGTAGGGCCTGTATGGATGGTGTGCTTACGCTTCTTGTTAAGCCTTCCCGTACTCGCGCTGTTTGTATTTATCACCAAAAAACGTTTACCGGTGCTCAATCGTAAAGATCGCTCGGTGGTGTTTGTCGTTGCCTTTTTCCAGTTTATCCTATCAATGGGGCTTATTACTGTCTCTCTGCAGTTTATTCCCGCTGGCACGGCGAGTATTCTTATCTACACCACACCGCTTTGGATGCTGCTTATTGACACCCTATGGTATCGGCAACGCCCGCCTTCTAAGCGATTAATTCTAACCGGTATATCTACCATTGGCTGTGCAATGATCTTATTTGCTTCGGGACAACCGGGCGCGTGGCTACCGCTCTTTGGTATGTTGCTGGCATCTGCATTGTGGGCGGTCGCTATTCGAAGAGTGTCTTTTCACAAGTGGAAGGGAAGCGTCATTGAAGCTGTCTTCTGGCAGTTTACCATCGCAGGTTTCGCCATGCTTACTATTGCACTGATAGTTGAACCAATACCTAATTTTGGGGCTTACGATATAAGCGATTGGTTACTATTGGCGTACATTGGGCCAGTGGCAACGGGTCTCGGTTTTGGCCTTATGGTAGCGGCGGGGCCTAAATTACCCCCAGATAAAATTGTTCTTATTAGTACACTCACTCCGATAGTGGGTTATGTAAGCTCTGTGATATTGCTTAAAGAAACGCTACTACCTATGGTTATGGCCGGTGCAATATTGATGATAGCCGCGCTAATAGTAAATGGCCTCCCCCAAAGCACACTTAAAAAGATATTAGGTAAAGGCCACGCGAAATAAAGGTAAGTTAAAGGGTTAGTCGAGGCTGTATAAAATCTAAAAACGCAGAGATACGAGACGATACTGCACTATTTTTATAGTATACCGCTTGTACCGACTCTCTGCGGTTTGGACTGACAATATCGTCGCGAAATAGCGCTACCAGCGAGCCTGCACTGATATCTTTGTGTACCATAAAGTGAGAAAGTAACGCGATACCTTGACCTGCCAAGCACAGCTGGCGAATAGTTTCGCCGCTTGACGCACGAAGACTGTACTGCAAGTTAATATCTTGTTTGATCGGCCATTTATTGAGACTTGGTGAGTCGCTAAAGCCAATCAGTTTGTGTTTGTTTAGCGTGCTAATTCCATCCTCACCTTCAGATATGGGATATTTTTCAAGATACTGTGGGCTTGCCACAATATGCAGCTTACTTTTTCCTAAACGTCTAGCGTGCAAGTTAGAGTCGCTTAAATCACCAATACGTATTGCGATATCGGTTTTATGTTCCAACAGGTCGATAATGCTGTCGTGACTGGTGATATCGAGTGTTATGTCAGGAAATGCTTCTCGAAATTCGCCCACTAACGGCGCTAGCTGGTGAAATACAAACGGGCTCGCAGCATCGACCCGAAGTTTTCCAGAAGGGGCGCGCTTTAATAGCCGTAATGCTTCTTCACCTTTTTCTAATATGTTTAGCCCGTCTCTGGCATATTGCAGGAAAAGCTCACCTTCTTCTGTTAGTTCCAACCGTCTGGTAGTGCGATTCAATAAGGTTACATCTAAGCCATCTTCAAGACGGGTAACCGCTCTACTCACTTTTGCAACCTGCTGATTGAGTAGATTGGCAGCACTGGAAAAACTACCTGTATCCACAACGGTTAGGAAGGCTTCTAAATCTTCAGTTCTTGATGAGACTGGCATCGCACACCTTATATTTTCAAATATCGCAAAAGTATTTTGTCATTAGTGCTGTTTTTTGCAAATAAATTTATCGTCAAACTGTACGCACTTTATTAATGGCTTTCAAAAAACGGTGTAGTTGTTCGTTCTAGAAGCCAATGGTGGCGTTGTTAATCAAGCCATCTCGTTAATTACTTTTTGAGGATAATTGAAATGCCTATTGCATTATTTGCGTTAACGTTAAGTGCGTTTGCTATTGGCACAACAGAGTTCGTGATAGTGGGGCTTGTCCCCACCATTGCTACAGATCTTGGCGTTACGTTACCAAGTGCAGGCTTACTTGTTAGCTTGTACGCCGTTGGTGTTGCCGTTGGCGCACCGGTTCTTACCGCCCTTACGGGAAAATGGAATAGAAAACATGTTCTCCTAAGCTTAATGGCGCTATTTGTGGCTGGTAATATTCTTGCTTGGCAAGCGCCTAGCTACGAGAGCTTAATTTTAGCTCGCATTTTGACAGGCTTAGCGCACGGTGTGTTCTTTTCTATAGGGTCAACTATTGCTACAGGGCTAGTGGCGAAAGAAAAAGAAGCCAGTGCTATTGCCATTATGTTTACGGGCTTAACCGTAGCCTTGGTTACTGGCGTACCTTTGGGTACCTGGATTGGTCAAAACTTCGGTTGGAGAGCAACCTTCCTTGTGGTTTCCGCGCTAGGCACACTTGCGCTAATAGGCAATGCGTTGCTGGTACCGAACAATCTTAAACAAAGTAAACCGGCCACTTTGAGTGAACAAATGAAAGTGTTGGTTCAGCCTCGTCTGGTATTAGTGTATCTAATGACGATATTGGGCTATGGCGGCACATTTACGGCATTCACCTATCTCGCTCCTATATTGCAGGAAGAGGCGGGGTTTGCGCCCTCAGCTATCAGCTTAATTATGCTGGTTTACGGTGTGTCTGTCGCGGTAGGCAATATTTATGGCGGCAAGCTTGCTGACAAAAAAGGCCCAATCCGCGCGTTAACTATTATCTTTTCAGCCCTTGCAGTCATCTTGTTTGCCCTGACGTTTACCATGGGCAGTAAAGTTGCCGCAGTGATCACCGTTTTAGTGTGGGGCGCCTTTGCCTTTGGCAATGTTCCAGGACTTCAGGTGTACGTTGTTCAATTAGCAGAGAAGTTTACCCCTAATGCTGTTGATGTGGCGTCAGGTTTAAATATTGCGGCATTTAACATAGGCATAGCTGTGGGCTCAATTCTGGGCGGTGCAATCGTAGACGGCATGCAGTTATCTGATACCGCGTGGATTGGCGCAATTATTTCTGTTGCAGCGTTACTTGTCACGCGCTATAGCGGCTACTTAGACAAGCGCGCACTCAGTACTGCGAATACGGCGAATAACACAACGAGCGCGTAGGGAGGTCATAATGACGACAAATACCTTTGATAAGCTTGCACAACACACGTTCTCAGTAGGTGTAGAGCTTCCGCTAGATAACGACTGGGCACATTTCGACGCCACAGAAGGTACGCCATTCGGCGTACCTGATATGACCGAGCATCACAGCCGTATTCGATTAGCCGACAAACTAGGGTTTAAAGCAGCGTGGGTAAGAGATGTACCGGTTTATGACCCTAGCTTTGGGGATGCGGCTCAGGTTTTCGAAACCTTCACTTACCTAGGCTATTTAGCGGGTATCACAGACAATATTCTATTAGGCACAGCAGCTGTTGTTTTGCCTCTTAGGCAGCCATGGCTTGTTAAAAAAGCGGCAGCAACAGTGCAGCAGCTAAGTAACGACCGCCTTATACTCGGTGTAGCCAGTGGGGATAGACCGGTTGAGTATCCGTTGTTCGATGTCGATTTTGACAGTCGCGGCGAGCACTTCAGGCAGTCACTGGAAATTGTAAAGCACGGTGAGAATTCCCTTAAGCCTGGCATGTCGCTGTTACCGCGCTCAACCACGCCGCCTTTGTACGTTGCAGGGCTCGCTCAGCAAAGCCCTCAGTGGGTTGGAGAAAATATGGACGGTTGGCTGGCGTATCCAGGTACACCGAACGACCATGCAAAGCGCGTAGAACTATGGCGAAGTGTCGCGGGCAACAAGCCATACGTTAGCTTTATTCATCTTAATTTGGTTGAAGACGATGAAGCGCCCATAAAACGCCACCGATTCGGGGTTGAAACTGGTGTAAATGGGCTTATCAAAGAACTCAATGCAATGAAAGACGCGGGGGTTGATCATATTGGCCTGCACTTCAGACGTAATACGCAACCAGTAGAAGACGCGATGCAGCGCATTGCTGACTACGTATTACCTCACTTTCATAAATAACGGAACCAACAAGGAGGCATCATGCCGAATGTAAATCAGTCACAATCTAAAATTCCTTCGCTAGGTGTAGGCACGTTTCGCTTAAAAGACGATGAAGCCTATAACAGCGTGACAATGGCACTTGAAGTGGGTTTCCGTCATATTGATACGGCGCAAATATACGGCAATGAAGAAGCGGTAGGTCGCGCTATTAAAGACGCTATTGCAAACAACCTTGTTGCACGTGAAGACCTATACGTCACCACCAAGGTGTGGAATGACAAGTTGAATAAAGCAAGCTTTGTAGATAGCGTAAAAGAGAGTTTGGAAAAGCTCCAACTGTCGTACGTTGACCTGCTACTTATTCATTGGCCGTCACCGGAAAACGGCGAAAGCATGGAAGAGTACCTAGGTGAATTGCTGCGCGTTAAGGAACTGGGACTCACAAAAGAGATTGGTATTTCTAACTTTACCGTGGCACAAATTGAAGAAGCGGTGAGTATCTTGGGCGAGGGCGTTATTTCCACGAATCAGGTAGAGGTACACCCTTATCTTACTAATGAAAAAGTGCGTGCAGCGTGTGAGAAACACGGTATCACAGTAACAGGATATATGCCGTTTGCTGTTGGTAAAGTGTTAAAAGACGAGACCATCATTGCAATTGCAGATAAGCACGGCGTGAGCACTGCTGAGGTGGTTGTAGCCTGGGAGCTGGCCCATGGTTTAGTCACTATTCCATCGTCGACCAAGCGCAAAAATTTGGAAACCAATTTCAAAGCGCTTGAACTTACCTTAGACGCTGACGATATTGCAAAAATTGACGCACTAGACTGTGGCGACCGTCAAGCTAACCCAGATTTTTCACCTGCGTGGGACTAATCGGAAAAATCACCTTGTTAAGGAGCTTTTATGCAAGCTAACGTTTGGCAATTTGAACAAGCTGGCGCAGCACTGATACAAAACGTACAAGAGTTTTCTGAGCCGGAGGCAGGGCGTATTGTCGTGCGCAACTATGCTATTGGCATTAACCCAGTTGACTGGAAGTTTATCGATGATAACCCGCGCGACTGGGAAAAAGGGCATATCCCCGGTGTGGACGGTGCGGGTGTTGTTGTAGCTGTAGGTGAGGGCGTTGATAACAGCCTCCTGGGTAAGCGGGTGGCTTACCATCATAGCCTGGGTGAAAACGGAAGCTTTGCCGATCATAGTGAAGTGTACGCAAGCCGCGTAATGGTTGTACCAGAAAGCGTTGATTTTGCACTAGCTGCTGCCTTGCCATGCCCAATGCTTACTGCCTGGCAGGCGTTTAGTAAAGTGCCGGTAAGAAAAGGGGCTGATGTGTTAGTCAGCGGTATGGGCGCCGTTAACAAATTGCTGGCACAAATGCTTTCACAAGCAGGTTTTAATGTGCATGTTATCTCAGGTAGCTTTACGCAAGAGCAAGCTGCTGAGATGGGCGTAAAAGCCATCCATCGCGGTAAACCTGAAGGGCAAACCTTTTACGCGCTTTTCGATGCAAATGGTCCAGACTATGCGGCGTCACTTGTACCGCTTCTTGAAGCTAATGGTCACGTAGTGAGTATACTAGGTCGTATTGAAGTGCCTGTTGATGAGCCTTTCACGCGTACTATTTCTTATCATGAGATAGCGCTAGGTGCGCTGCATGATTATGGCGATTTATCACAGTGGCAGCGTTTGGTGAAAGATGGTGAGGCGTTACTTGAGCAAGTTGCTGCGCAAACGTTGGTTGTTGAAATACCTAACGTGTTTGAATTCGATAATTTGAACAACGCGCTGCAATTTTCAAAAGATGATAAGCGAAAAGCGGTGGTTGCGGTTTCATAAAGCGGGAATGATTAAGTTTCTTCCTTTATCTTTGGCTACGTAAAGGGCTTGATCAGCCCGCCTAAAGGCTTCGACAATATCGTCGGAGCCTTTACATAATGTCCAACCTATACATGCTCCCAGTTTCCTGTCATCTATCGATGCAATCGCTAACTGATTAATGGCACGGTGGACGATTTCCAATTGTTTTGCAAATTCCTCGGCTTCGCTAGACTGGTTACCATTAGGCTGTGTGACGCGCTTTGCAATGGCAAATTCTTCTCCACCATACCGAGCCGCTACTTGCTCTGCATTATTTAGCGGCGCGAGAATGTTAGCAATGCCCTTAAGTACTTCGTCACCTACATCGTGTCCAAATGTATCGTTGATACTTTTAAAATGATCTAAATCGATTAGCGCAATGGCGAGTGCCTCGTGGTTGTGTATAGTCTTATCGAACGTATTGTCTACGAACATGTCCAGCGTACGTCGGTTGGGCAACTCCGTTAAACTATCTTTAGAAGCTAACTCTGCCAATGCACTGTTGGTCTGTTCGAGCGCTAGTGTACGCTCTTTCACCAGCGCTTCTAGTTTAAATGTCTGTTCACTTTTTAATTGTGCTGCTTCTTTCTGTGCGTCTCTTTCTCTTTGCACAACCTTAACCATGTAGTTCGCGGTAAGCGCGACCATAAACAGACAGGTCATCACAAGTCCAGTCATGAAAGTGGCGATAGGCTCTAGATAAAGCTCGACCTCAAAAAGTGCAATAATAGTAAGGACTAAGGTACTAAATGTTACTGGAAGCATAGCGGCAGCTAGCCACTTGGCTCTGTCAGAGCCCCGTTTATGCTCTACAAAGATAACGAGAGCTGCAATCAGTATATAAGGGAAAAAGAGAATAACAGGGAGCTTAAGAGCTATATCGAGCCCCATGCCTTGCCAAAACAAAATACCCATAAATGGCAGAATTACGCAGAATCGTTTAACCGGTTTTGCTCCGTAAACTTCATGGTTGTCTCTGGCAAGAGTTTGAAACAATACCCAAAAGGCGGTAATCAAAACAGAGTAAATACTTACAGCATAGCTAATGTCGTTCAAACTTGGTGTATTAGGCCACAGTAGTTCAAATGCATAGCCAAAAACTCGGAAGAACCAAAACGTTGTGGCAAAGATAAACGAAGCAAAGCTAAGAAAAACTAAATTGCGGCTGGCAATATAGCCAAGTGCACAAAGCAGGGTAAGCAGCCCCATCGCGCCGAAAAATGCCATATCCCGCTGCAATGTTTTCATGTAAAGGTTGCTATAAAATTCCGGTGTAGCCACAGAGAAACTGTATCTAAGTATCTCGCCAGACATGGTGCCGCTAAATTCCGTATAAGATGAAGCTGGCAATACAGACGGAAAGTGATAATCGGGCGTGTTTACCGCACGAGTGCTGTAAGGTGTATCGTCTCCTGTTTCCCATTGATGGGTACCGTCGGTGACAGCGAGTGTTTTAATTGCAGGAAAGCTTATTGAAAACCAGACAGGAACTTGCGTATCTAATTGGTTGTAAACGCGAACTTTAAAATGTAAGTACTGTGAAGGAGACCTTTTTATAACATCAGCGCTATAAAACCACTGTTCATTGCCTGTAAGTTCAGCTGAGTTACTTACTGCAAAAACGGCATCGCTGTCCAAAGAGAGCATAGACTGTGGGTCATTGAAATTAGCTGCGTTAGCGGTTGGGCAAAAGCATGCTATTACAAGCCATGCGAATAATATTCGCAGCATATGTCGTCCTTGTACCGTTGGTTGTTTTTTGTTTAAAAATCAATATAGCACATTGTTTAAAAATGTAAGCCTTCAAAAGATAAAACAAAAATACATAATCATCAGTTTATGTTTTTAGAGCACTGCTCAGTCTAGCTTGGTATTAAGTAAGCTTAAGAAAATGTGTGGTGCCGTGTAGATTGATGTTGATTCAGTAGGCAAAGTAAATAGTTATGGGACGAATAAGCTAATAAGTTCGTTGAGCGCCTACGCAAAGGTTTTCGTTAAATTGAATGTTAAAAACTTGAAGAGATCATTGAAATTAAACCGTCGATTCATTTAACCCGTCATAAGACAGGTGCTACGTAATTTCGCTCTACTGTTACGCCCAGTAAAATGCTAAAATCCGCGCAATTAATTACCAAGCCGTATCAAGCGTTTCACCGCAATATACAATTTGCGCGGACAAGCATTGCCTATCCGATATAAAACGCGCCTGTAAGTTATTGGTTTACAGGGATAATAGATAACGAAGATAAGTATTGATGTCAGATAAGAAACTTCTAGAAGAGATTAAAAAGCGACGTACGTTCGCAATCATATCGCACCCGGATGCGGGTAAAACCACCATTACTGAAAAAGTACTGTTGTTCGGGCGTGCGCTTCAAACCGCCGGTACTGTAAAAGGTAAAAAATCAGGTCAGCATGCTAAGTCTGACTGGATGGAGATGGAAAAAGAGCGTGGTATCTCGGTAACCACCTCAGTTATGCAGTTTCCATATAGCGATCACTTGGTAAACCTGCTGGATACCCCGGGGCACGAAGACTTCTCTGAAGATACCTATCGTACGCTAACAGCCGTTGACTCGTGCCTTATGGTGATCGACGCGGCTAAAGGTGTAGAAGACAGAACCCGTAAGCTAATGGAAGTTACCCGTTTGCGCGATACGCCAATTGTGACTTTTATGAACAAGCTAGACCGGGATATTCGCGATCCTATGGAACTGCTTGATGAAGTAGAAACCGAGCTTGATATCCTGTGCGCGCCAATCACGTGGCCAATCGGCTGTGGTAAGAGCTTTAAAGGTGTATATCACCTTCACCGCGACGAGACTATTTTGTATCAAAGCGGTCAGGGTCACACTATTCAAGATGTGCGTATCATTAAAGGGTTGGATAACTCAGAGCTTGATACGGCAGTAGGAAGCGATCTTGCCGAGACTCTGCGCGACGAGCTTGAACTAGTGCGCGGTGCATCGAATGAATTTGATCAAGAGCTATTCCGTGAAGGCCAGCTAACGCCAGTATTCTTCGGCACGGCATTGGGTAACTTTGGCGTAGACCACATGCTTGACGGTTTGGTTGAGTGGGCGCCAGCGCCACTTGGACGCGAAACAGAAGAAGGGACTATCGAAAGTACCGACGGCAAATTTAGCGGATTCGTATTTAAAATTCAGGCCAACATGGACCCGAAACACCGTGACCGTATTGCGTTTTGTCGTATTGTGTCGGGCAAGTATGAAAAAGGCATGAAAATGCGCAACAGCCGTTTAGGCAAAGATGTTCGTATCTCTGATGCGTTAACTTTCTTAGCGGGTGACCGTTCCCTACTAGAAGAAGCGTATGCTGGCGATATCATTGGTTTACATAACCACGGTACTATCCGAATTGGTGACACCTTCACGTCAGGCGATAACTACCGCTTTACGGGTATTCCAAACTTTGCGCCAGAGCTATTTAAACGTATTCGTTTGAAAGATCCACTTAAGCAAAAACAGCTGCTGAAAGGTCTTATTCAGCTTTCTGAAGAAGGCGCAGTTCAGGTGTTTCGACCCCTTGCAAACAACGATTTGATCGTAGGCGCGGTAGGTGTTCTGCAGTTCGACGTAGTTGTGGCTCGTTTAAAAGCCGAATACAACGTAGATGCGTTATACGAGCATATTAACGTTTCAACGGCTCGCTGGGTTTACTCAAGTGATGAGAAAAAACTAGATGAATTCCGCCGCAAAGGTGAGCAGAACCTGGCGTTGGATGGAGGCGATAACTTAACGTATATCGCACCGACTATGGTGAATTTGCAGCTAGCCCAAGAACGCTATCCAGATATTCAATTTACGAACACGCGCGAAAATTAAAGAAATATACATTATGAATATACATGCACTATTAGTTAATCGTTTCACTGAGGCTCTGCAAGAGATGGGCGTAGAGAATGCGCCAGTACCCGTTTCGCGCAGTGCTCGACCAGAGTTTGGTGAATACCAGTTTAACGGCGCTATGGCGCTAGCCAAGCAGCTTAAGCAAAAGCCACGTGATATTGCAGAGAAAATCGTTGAAACCGTAAAGCTTGACGATATTGCCAGTAAGCTAGAAGTGGCTGGCCCTGGCTTTATAAACGTACATCTAAACGATGATTGGCTGGCTAACCAATGCGAGCTATCGTTAACCGATCCGCGTTTGGGTATTGCAAAGTCGCCAGAGCAAAACATTGTCGTAGATTACTCATCGCCTAACTTAGCGAAAGAAATGCACGTAGGTCACCTGCGTACTACCATCATCGGCGACGCCGTGGTTAAAGTGCTTGAATTCTTGGGCCACAATGTAATTCGTCAAAATCACATGGGCGACTGGGGCACGCAATTCGGCATGTTGCTTGCGCACCTATCAGACAAGCTTCAAGAGGAAGTGGCGGAAACTGCGTTGTCTGACCTTGAAGACTTTTATCGCGAAGCCAAAGTACGCTTTGACGAAGAAGAAGGCTTTGCCGACCGCGCCCGTGAATACGTAGTTAAGCTGCAGGGCGGTGACGCTCAGTGCCTCGCACTGTGGGAAAAGTTCATTGACGTGTCTATTGCTCACTCCGAAGAAGTGTACGACAAGCTAAACGTAAGCCTTACCCGTAAAGATATTATGGGTGAGTCGGCTTACAATGACGACTTGGCCAACGTAATAAGCGAACTCAAAGCAAAAGGCATCGCTGTAGAAGATCAGGGGGCGCAGGTGGTGTTTATTCCTGAGCTTGCAGATAAAGAGGGCAACCCGGCGGTTTATATCGTCCAGAAGTCGGGTGGTGGCTACCTTTATGCAACCACGGACCTTGCAGCAATGCGTTATCGTAGCGGCAAATTAAACGCTGACCGTACGCTTATTCTTACTGACGCTCGTCAGGCGCTGCACTTTAAGCAAACTGAAATTGTAGGCCGCAAAGCGGGCTTTATGAAAGAAGAGCAAACTTACGAGCACTGCCCGTTTGGTATGATGCTAGGCAGTGACGGTAAGCCATTTAAAACCCGTACCGGTGGCACGGTTAAATTGGTTGAGTTGCTTGATGAAGCGGTTGAGCGAGCAGGCAAACTGATTGCCGAGCGTGACAACGATTTAAGTGAAGACGAGCTAAAAGAAGTTGCAAGAAAGGTAGGTATTGGCGCAGTAAAATATGCTGACCTATCTAAGAACCGCACAACTGATTACATGTTTAACTGGGACTCAATGCTAAGCTTTGAAGGTAATACAGCGCCTTATTTGCAATATGCGTATACCCGTGTGAAAAGCTTGTTTAGAAAAGCGGGTGTTGATATGGCAACTATGCCGGTAGATATCAATATAGTTGAGAAACAAGAGCATGCGCTAGCAGTGTTATTGATGCAGTTTGAAGAAGTGATTGGCATGGTATCTCGTGAAGCGACACCTCACGTATTGTGTACGTACCTGTACGAAGTGGCTTCAGCGTTCATGACGTTCTACGAAGCTTGCCCAATGTTAAAAGACGGCATTGAGCCAACTGTACGTGATAGCCGCTTAGCGTTGTCAGCTTTGGTTGCCAATACGCTAGAGAAAGGATTAACTCTACTTGGCATCGAAACACTAGAAAAAATGTAGTGTTCGCGGTACAACATAGGTAGTGATATTTAAAAGGCTGACATTGATTGTCAGCCTTTTTTTATACGAAACATAAGCGTCACCCCTACAACGCTCGTTTGCGCTAATCGTGATCGTTATACCAGTGGGCATAGATTATTGCGTACTCGGCGAGATTTAAAATGTTCGTAATCGCGGCGTGTAACCGCAGGTGCAGTGGTATTACATTTCGATTAGAACCGATAGGGTGATAGCTTCCTATAAATCAGACAACTAGAACACTACTTAAATTAACGACAGGAAACTCAAATGACTAAGATCCTTGCATTTGCAGGTAGTACCCGTAAAGGTTCGTTTAACCAGGCTATTGTTAACGTCGCTGCTGAAGGCGCCCGTGAAGCTGGCGCAGAGGTTACCGTTATTGACCTAGCCGACTATCAAATGCCAATATTTAATGAAGACGAAGAGGCTGAATTTGGCATGCCTGAAAAAGCGCAGGCGTTCAAAGAATTGCTAATGAGTCATGATGGTTTTCTTATAGCATCACCAGAATACAATTCTAGCTACCCAGCATTGCTGAAAAACGCTATCGATTGGGCATCGCGCATGGGGGAAGGGGAAAAACCATTGCAAGCCTATCGAGGTAAAGTGGCTGGTATTATGGCGGCGTCTGCTGGTGGATTAGGGGGCATGCGTGTACTTGTGGTACTGAGAATGCTGCTTGAAAACCTAGGCACAATGGTGTTGCCAAATCAAAAAGCTATCGCAAAGGTTGATTCGCTTATGGAAGATGGCGCAATTACCGACGAAAAAACGATAAAGCAGCTTAAAAACTTGGGGAAAGAAACCGCCGAGTTGGCTGGTAAGCTTGGCTGAGACATGGGCTTAGGGTAGCTAGAGTAAGCCGCACGCGCTCTAGCTATCTACATTTCAGAATTTCTATCCATGCTAAACAAGTGTGCCTTTGAAATCGCTTCGATTAGAGAGTGCGCTACTTAATATGAGAAACAGTTAACGCCATCAAGTCCCTTCATTGCCTATTCCAGAAAAATAAATTTCAATTCACAAAACGTTGTAAAACCCAACTCATGGACAGTCGTCAATACTGCTTTGGTGTCATAGTCTAGTTCAGTGCATTAGCACATCACTTTAATTGAAAAAAGGAGCTTTATTATGGAAGAGATCAACATTAAAGAAATCGAAGCAGTGGCAGGTGCAGGTGTGGCTGGCCTATGATTTCGGTCGAGGATTTGGCAACGGATTCTACGATGGTGCAAACGAGCCAGAAATTCCTTAGTATTGATTAAGCAGGCTTTGGTCTGCTTTTTTAGTTTTATTTAAGCATGGATAAAGGCTAATAATCATGGACAAGAAAAATTACAGCAACATAGCATTTTGGTTTCTTGTGCTATTAAATATTATCTCTCTCTTTGAGAGTATTATTTCAACAGAGGGGTTTTTTCTTTTAAAAGAGCCTGAGTTTCAAAACCTACTTTTACTCGCAATGCTCAAAAAACTTGCGGATCGCTCAAGTGAAAATGCATTTGAAACAGACAGCATTATATAACGTGTTGTTTCTCAAACTCTCTGTATAATTTTGACGCTAGGTGTTGAAAGAAAGCCGCTGAATCGAGTGCGGCTCTCTTACCATGTTTCACTCTTTTACATATAAATTAGTGGATGCCGCACTGTGTTTCCAAGTATTGCATATCATTAAACACAGTGGATTAATCGATGAAAAAACCATAGAGCAGCTTAAAATTTTGGGGAAAGAAACTGCTGAGTTGGCAGTTAAATTGTCATAGACGTGAGTGACCTTGCTAGAGCAACCCCAAGGGGGCTCTAGCTTACCAGTCAATCGGACAATTTATACATTCGTCCATGAAAGTGCCCTGAAATGTTGCGTAGTGGATGCGCGTGCCTGTTAGGTTCGCTCGATACAAACTTGCATCGTTCAGTTTTGCTTCCTGAATATTGGCGTTAATGAGTGAAGCACCTTCAAAGTTTGCTTTGTTCATCCAAACTCGCTCTAGGCGCGCGGCACGCAAGTTGGTGTTTACCATTGTCGCACCTGATAAACGCCCTTGGTCTAGGTTGGCGCCTGAAAAGTTGGAGTTGGTGAAATCAACCCCTTGACCGAAAAGCGCCCAGCCATCTACACCTTCTAAGTTAGCGTTGCGAACTTTTGAACTGCGTAAATCTGCATGTTTTAAGTTGGCGGTAGCTAAATCAGCGTGGTCTAGGTTACTTTTCTTAAACGTCGAGTAGCTTAAGTTGGCGTGCCTTAAATTGGTTTTGTTGAACTTAACGTTTGTGAATACTGCCCCGTGCAAATTTGCATGGCTCAAATCAGCACCGCTCAAGTCTGTATTGCTACATACTGTTTTTGGTTTTATTTCACATCCGTTGATAATCTTCACATCATCTTCGAAATCAGGAATGGCACTGGCAGTTGCTGAATATAGGGCGACTAATAATAATACTGGGAGTTGTTTGGTTGTTTGAAAACGTAAGCGCATGAGAGCTCCTTAATGCCGAGAGGCGTTTTCACCGCCTCTCGGTTTGGTTTGCAAATTTAAAGCTATTGTTTAGCTACGTTTTGCTTCTTATTGTGATTAGGAAGTTTAAATACCCAGAACGAACCACCTTGCGCGACAGGTTTGGTGAGTTCAGCCATATCTCCTCCCCATAGAGGTACTGCACCACCATACCCTGACGCTAAGCCAATATATTGCTCACCATCCTCTTCCCAGGTTATAGGGCATGAAATGATGCCCGAGCCCGTTTGGAACTTCCAAAGTTCTTCACCGGTTTCCTCATCGAAAGCTTTGACATAGCCATCGCCCGTTCCGGTAATAATGAGTCCGCCTTTCGTCGCCAGTACCCCAGCCCACATAGGAAGTTTCTCTTTGTGTGTCCATTTAATTTCACCTGAAATGGGGTCTACGGCACGAAGTACGCCCACGTGGTCGTCATACATGCGCTTAATTCTAAAACCCTGTCCTAGGTAAGCAGCACCTTTCTTATAGGTCACTTCTTCCGTCCAGTAGTCTTCTTTCCAGTGGTTTGCGCCCATATAGAACCAGCCGGTATTCTGGCTGTAGGCCATCGGGTTCCAGTTCTTCCCGCCCAAGAATGGAGGCGATACCTCTATTGACTTTCCTCGTTTTTCACCCGGCTCAGGCAGTGGTGGGCGTTGTCCGTCTACTTCAACTGGGCGACCCGTGTCAGGGTCTATATGTGTGGCCCACGTAATGTTATCTACAAAGGGAAAGCCTCTGATGAATTCACCGTTTTGTCTGTTAACTACATAGAAAAAGCCATTTCTGTCTGCATGAGCCGTCGCTTTTATGAGCTTTCCATTATCGTAATAGTCAAATAGAACAAGTTCATTGTTGCCAGAGAAATCCCATGCGTCGTTAGGTGTATGTTGATAGAACCATTTAACCTCACCAGTGGTTGCATCTACACCCACTTGTCCGGAAGTATAAAGGTTATCCCAATCTCGCGGATCGCCGCCTTTGGCGGTGCGTTTCCATGTATTCCAAGGAGCGGGGTTACCTGCACCTATGATGATAGTGTTAGTTTCAACATCGAAGCTTGCACTTTGCCATGGTGCGCCACCACCGTGGTGCCAAGCCTCAACCATTTCGCCGTTTTCATCCTTTGGCCACGTTGTCACTTCGTATGAACCACCAGTAGGCGTGCTGTCTTTTCCATTTAATCTGCCCATGTGCCCTTCAACAAATGGACGCATCCAAATCTCTTCACCGGTTTCAGGGTCGCGTGCAAATAGTTTTCCTACAACGCCAAATTCATCACCTGATGAACCGTGGATAAGCATGACCTTTCCTGACTTTTGGTCTTTAACAATCGTAGGTGCCCCCGTCATGGTGTAGCCTGCACGATAGTCTTCAAAGCGCTTCTTCCATTTTACTTTGCCCGTTAGCCGGTCAAGGGCAACAACGCCAGCATCCAGCGTACCGAAAAAGACTAAGTCACCATAAATTGCTGCGCCGCGATTTACCACGTCACAACAAGGTCGAATACCTTCTGGAAGGCGGTGGGCGTAGTCCCACAACTTCTTACCTGTTTTTGCTTCATAGGCGTAGATACGGGAGTAGCTACCGGTTACATAGACAATACCGTCGTACACTATTGCCTGGGACTCTTGACCCCGTTGCTTTTCATCACCAAAACTCATCACCCAAGCCGGAGATAGCATGTGTACATTTTCTTTGTTGATTTGATCAAGTCCGCTGTAACGCTGAGCTTCTGGACCCATACCATACATCAGCACGTTCTCAGGCGTCTTGGCATCATTTTCAATGTCTGCCCATGTCACGCCATCGTCCGCATATAAATGTGAACTCGTACCTAAACCAATAATTACGCTTAAGGCCAATGAAGCCTTTGAATAGAACTTAGCCATAGTTTTGTTTCCACTGTTACCTTGATGTTGTGTTAACAGTATGTAACTAAGTAGAGGCTCTTATAAACGGAATTCGTCCTCCAAAACACGGGAAAATTTCCCTTAGTTTGAAGTGGGGTGAAAACACTAATATCTTGATTTACATAAAGTATCTTTGTCATAAGATAAAGTCAGTACCAAAGGGGGGTATATAAGAGACGAAAGTACAGGGAAGATTTCCCGACTTTGTTTAGTGGGTCTTGTTTAGCTGGCGATTTTAATATATCCCTGCTTGATGGCAAGGTGAACAAACTCGGCATTTGTTTGTAGCTCAAGTTTTCGCTTGAGCTGGGTGATAACGTTTGAAACCGTTTTTTCGGAAATATTGAGGCTTTCTGCAACCTGTTTTCGACAGAGACCGTTCGCTATTCCAAGGAATATATCTAACTCTCTTTGTGTCAGATCTGTTAAGTTGCTTCCGGAATGTGACAGGTTGAATGTGGCGAGTTCAATTGCAGTATTGTGTTCCAAATAACGCCGGCCTTTAATGATAGATGTCACCGCGCTTATCAGCACATCAGGTTCACTTTGTTTGCTAACATAGCCCATTGCCCCTAGCTTCATAGCTCTATCGATGATGGAAATATCATCGAACATGCTGAACATAAGTACTTTTGCGTGCTCCCAGCGCTGAATAATGTATTCCGCTAGCGTAAGTCCGCTGGTGGCTCCTAAATTAATGTCTAAAATAATGAGGTCGAAGTGGTTGGTACGAAGTGCATTTGTGGCTTGCTGCGCATTTTTTGCATTGGTGATGACAGCGCCTTCGAGTACCGAAGATAACAGCGTAGAAAAGCCTTCTCTCACTATTACGTGATCATCAACAAGTAAAATTTCCATAGCTGCGCTTTATTCATATCACCATAGAATGAGCATGCCACGGTAGGCGAGTGAGACGAATAGCACTTTAGTGCTCATTCATCTCACACTTTAGTAGGATATAAGTTAATTCAAACCGCGCTGTGTTTCTAAGTAGCTGGCAAAGCTGCCAAGCCAATGGCTGCCCATGTAGTGCATATCACCAAATACAGCATCTAACCCTGCTTTACGGTGGGCTTTCAGTGTTTTTTCCAATACGGGTATGCGCTCATCACCCTCTGGCAAGGCTTCCATGATGCCTTCAATCATCCACGCACGACTGATATTCAGTCCGTCTAGGTGGGCAAGCTTACCGTCTGTTTTGTCTGTCACGGTCGCAGGCGCTAGCCAATTTGATGTTTTAGCGGTTAGGTCTGGAAAAAATGCTGAAAGCCATTGGCTGTAGTCTTCTTTAGCCATTACTCGGCGCATTAGGTCAGCTTCGGCCAAACACGGAGATAGGAAATCCTGCCCTGAGGGTTCGTAGGCTAGGGGGCATTGCTTATCAGCCTGGTAATATGCTTTTACTCTAGATGTAAGCAATGCTTCAAAGTCCTTGTTGTCTGCTACCTTCGCCCAGTCTAACATTAGGCCATAGGCAAAGGCGGTTTGGCTATGCTCACCCGTTCGGATTGGGTAAGCCAATTTAGGTAACCATGCACTTACTCTTGCCACTATTTCCTCTTCAAGCGGAAGTAGCGTGTTTAGCCACTCCTTTGCTTCTGGAATTGATGATTGACGAAGTTCCGCGGTTAATTGTAGAAACCAAGCAAGGCCATAGGGGCGCTCAAATGACGCATTGTTTTCGCGCTTAAGGCTGGCAAGTTCGCCTTGAATGTTCTCTGTCGTAAAGCTGATATTTAGCTTTTCAATGATCTCGTCTTTATTCACTGCGTCTTTCGCAGTATTTAACATCCTTACCAAAAGCCAATGGCCATGGACGGACGAATGCCAGTCTAAACAACCATAAAAGGCCGGGTACAGTTTACTAGGCGCTTTAACGTCGTTGGCACTATTCATCATGTGTTTTACTACATTCGGAAACTCTTGATGAATACAGTGAAGTGCAAGATTGGCAAAAACGCTCTCATAGTTGCTGTTAGAAGTACCTTTGGAGTAACTTGCAACTGTATTAGTACTGCTGGTGCTAACGGCTTCAGCTGTTGGTGTACTCGTGGCGAAGGCGTTGTGGGTAGCGATTATGGCAGTTAATGCAACACTGCTGCGAATAATGTTATTTATTTTCATCTTTATTTTCATCATGGCTTCGTGAGCTTTTTCAATTAAAAATCTATCGCCAATGTATAGTGAACCATGATTTGAATAAAGTGCTGCGCGACATATAGCGTGCCAGCACTTTAAGTAGCAGATTAAAGTGTAAATCAAGCTGCCTTAGTTTTATTTCAGCTTTCGATACTTTCTAGTTTTTCAGTAAACACACTTGTACAACCAATATTGTTTAGTACCCACTGTTCGTTGTAATAGGTGTCACCGTACCTTTCCCCGCTATCGCACATAAGCGTTACAATAGAGCCCGCTTCGCCTCGCTGCTTCATTTGTTCAGCAATACTTAATACGCCCCATAGGTTTGTGCCAGTGGAAGGGCCGGCTTTAATTCCCATGGTGTTGTTTAACCAATGCATGGTTGCAATGCTAGCCGTATCAGGAACAGCAATCATGTCGTCTATAACGTCATGCTGAAAAGAGGCTTCAACTTTAGGGCGTCCAATGCCCTCTATGCGGCTTCCACGGGTAGCCGTAAGTGTATGATCCTTAATCTTAAAGCTATCAAAAAACACACTGAATTCTGGGTCTACTACAACGAGTTTTGAAGCGAGGCCTTTGTATCGTATGTAGCGGCCTATGGCTGCTGATGTTCCGCCTGTACCTGCACTCATAACCACGGTGTGTGGTACAGGGTGGGGTTCGGCTTTCATCTGCTCAAAAATTCTTTCAGCAATATTATTATTGCCGCGCCAGTCCGTAGCGCGCTCAGCGTAAAGGAACTGATCCATAAAGTAGCCGTTAAGTTCTTTCGCTACCTTAGTGGCTTCGCTGTGCATTTGTGTAGGGCAATCCACAAAGTGACACTGTCCGCCATATCGCTCAATAAGCGCGATTTTACTTTGGGCGGTTGATTTAGGCATAACGGCAACAAACGGAACGCCAATCATTTTAGCGAAATAAGCTTCAGACACGGCAGTGCTGCCTGATGATGCCTCTACCACAGTCGTTCCCTCTACAATTTTTCCATTACACAAAGCATACAGAAAAAGGGAGCGAGCCAAACGGTGTTTTAAGCTGCCGGTTGGGTGAGTGCTTTCATCTTTTAAATAGATGTCGATACCTTGAAATGCTATTTGCTCAAGCTTTATCAAATGGGTGTCTGCAGAGCGCTGATAATCTGCGTTGATGGTATTAATCGCTTTTGAAACCCAGCTTTTCATAACACTTCTCTCTTCCTATTAAATTCTTGTTCATTACTTCCAAATGCGTGCAGCAGTTAAAGTCAGGGAGGGTTGTACTCTCTTAACGTCAGAAAAAGAATATCAGTGCAATATGAGTAATTGATTCTATTATTCCATTCTATGCATGTTTTTGTGCAATATAATTTTGTTAAATGCTTTAATTGTGCGGTTATTTTTTAAAATGGTGATAGCGCAAGAATTGGAAAGATCAAAACTAACCCAAGGTTGTAACGACAAGGGCAAAAAAATAGCCGCAAGTGAGGTAACTTTAGGTAAGGTTCATTGCTCCTAACGCTTAACAGATCCTAGCTATTCTTCAGTACAAAATAGTATAGAATCCTCATGCATATTGGTATCGTTAGCAAACGACTTTATTTAAAGGTAACAACATGAAAATTAGGGCGCTTTTCTTTGTAACAGCTCTTTTACCCGCAATGTGCGTATCCACTTTGGCTTATTCAAAAGATCAGCAAATGCTTAAAGTCGCTACGTTTAACGTAAGTATGGAAGCCACTAACTATAAATCGTTGGATATGCCGCCAAGCAATAAAGTTCTTCAACACGTTCTATCTACAGGTGAGCACCCTCAAGTCAAAAATATTGCTGAGATCATTCAACGCATGAACCCTGATATTTTAATGTTGAACGAGTTTGACTACATTGCAGATAAACGCAAAGGGGTTGAGGCTTTTATAAAGAACTACCTGAACGTTTCTCAGCGTGGCCTAAAGCCAGTGGATTACCCCTACACCTACGTAGCGCCAGTAAACACGGGCGAGCCTACCACCTTCGACTTAGACAATAATGGTAAGGCAGAAGGTTTTGGTGGCGATGCCTATGGGTTCGGATTATATCCTGGACAATACGGTATGGCGCTACTGTCAAAATACCCAATTGATGTTGAGGGTATTCGTACTTTCCAGACTTTTAAATGGCATCACATGCCTCACCCACAGGTCCCCATTATTCCCGATGAGAGTGGAAGTACTGATAATGGCACTCCTTGGTACGATGTAAATGAATGGGCGGCATTGAGGTTAAGTTCAAAGTCTCACTGGGATGTGCCGGTGAAAGTGGGCGGTAAGACCGTTCACATACTTGCAATGCATCCAACGCCACCTAATTTTGATGGAAAAGAGGACAGAAACGGTAAGCGCAACTTTGATGAAATAAGGTTGATGGCAGATTACCTTTCTCCTGACAAAGGCGCATATATCTATGATGACACGGGCGAAAAAGTTAGCCTAGGAAACAATACGCGCTTTGTACTTGTAGGCGATTTTAATGCTGCTGATATCGGGGACAAACACAGAGAAGGTGTAATTGAGCAATTAACCGAACACCCACTAGTTAATAACGAAACAATTCCAACAAGCGCTGGTGGTGCGGGCGCATCTGGCGCTAAATACAGTAATCGCTTTACCGCTTATTGGGGGGCCAGGGCTGACTATGTTCTACCATCTCGATATGGGTTCGATGTACATGAAGCTGGCGTTTTTTGGCCAGCTAAAACAAGTGACCTGTATAGATTAGTTAAAGACCGTGCGGCCAGCTCAGATCATAGATTAGTCTGGGTAAGCTTGTTGGTAGAACAAGATAAATAAAGAGCATCAAACGATTGTCCGTCATCTACCTGTTGTTTTATATCACTTGAAATGGCCGCAGCACGCGGCCTTGTGTATCTAAATTTAGCCTAATTTAGTCTAGTTGCGCTTTTCGGTTTTGAGTTGACACCGAATTAAATATTGTGAAGTAGGCCACTACCGCTAAGTTAGCGACAAACCAAAGGTCTTTAATAACGAACTGGCCTAAACGGTTAACGATGGTGGCACTGTTAAAGGTATTCGGCACAGTGAACAAAAATGTTTGGGTCATCAAAAATACGGATAAACAAGCGATTCCACTCGTAATAATCATTGGCTTGTTCTTAGTGTAAATACCTACGCCCAAAACAAGCGCAAAAAAGACGTCAAAACCACCTATTACATTCGATGCTCCCTGTACACTGAACACGTCATAAAGCCACGACATAAACGGCGAGGTTTCTACTAACCCAACAATTGCATTGGCTTCAAACTCGAAAAACTTCATGCTCCCTATCCATAGTAAAACCATGGCTACAGGTGCAAAGTTAAGGTAAGTCAGCTGTTTATGCGAAAGTTTGTCGCGATAAAACAAGAACAGAAAAAGCGGTAATACTGCGAAGTACTTGATGATGCCTTGACCACTTCCGATAATCGGGAAGCCGCCTAAATCAGCCATCCATCGCCCGGGAGATAACAAGGTGAGTAGGGGGATTGCGGTAACCAATGCAGCGAATAGCGTAACCGTTTTTACTGACACTAGCTTAAATCGAGCAGCAAATGTCATTAAGGCTAGCAGCAATAATGTAATCCCAGTGATAGCACCAAGTGCACTTTCACTAACTATTGCGCCTAACGAATAAAAGTTAAAAGTAGTTATTAGTGCATTGGGATTTGCACCCAATAAAAATGTTAGGCCAAGAACAGCGAAGCTGAAAGTTATTAAGGCGGTTACTAGGTTTTCGGTTTGTTTTAGTGTCATAAAGCATCCGTAAATACTGCAAGTTTTGCGAAGTGTATGAAGAGACCCGCCTAGGTATCATTAAAATTTCATAGGCTCGATAATTTATTAGGCATAGCGCAGCGCACGAATAAGGATTTATCGAAAAAATAAGAACTTATCTAATAGCCGTGGTCATAAGTATCGCAGGTTTGAAAAAGCGTGGCTTTTAAGTAGTAATTGTTTAAAAAGTAAAACAAATAGAGGGAAAGAATGAAACAGGCAAGCGTTAAGATACAGCATCGGTTTGGGGCCTGGTTGGCAGTGGGCTTGGGTGCAACTTTAGCGGCTTGTGGTGCGCGGCCCCCAGAAGTCATTGAACAGCCGATAGCAAGTGTTGAAGAAGTTGAAAAATTAGAGCATGTTGTTGATACCTCTCTGCCTTTGGTACAGCAGGCCTATTCTATTGAGTCTGAAAAAGTGTGTGATAAACAGGGTGGTAAGTGGAAGAAAGTAGGCCGACAGCAGGCGTATACTTGTGTTTTACCGGCGAATGATGCTGGCAATGCGTGTAATGACAGCAGCGAATGCGAAGTGGCTTGTGTTACGGGAAACAATCAGGTGGAAGCTGGGCAAAAAGCCAGTGGGGTGTGTTTAGAAACTACCGACCTATTTGGCTGCAGAGCTTATGTGTCTAATGGTGTGGTGGAGCATACCCTCTGTGTTGATTAAGAGGTTGTTGAGCAAACGAGCGTTAAACAAAGCGCACGCTATCAACAGTGCGCTTCATGAAAAGTGCGTTAATTAACGTTCGGGAAGTCGAGTCTGTCCAGTTCACTCGCCGTCTCATTACATTCGCCTAATAGGTGCAGCCTATCTTCGGTTTGATGTGTATCGATTTCTATATAGCCGGTTTGGCAATAACCTGTTTCATCCAATTTCTCATCAAGAGAGGCATAGAGTTGCTCAGTCATTCTATCGCTGCTATCTGACGAATTTTGTGATGAGCCTCCTCGGTTTTCCTGTCCTCCACGGCCACCGCCACCTTCAACCCCTTGACCACGGTCGCCTCTGCCGCCACCTTTAGCGCCTTCTCGCGGTTTCATTAATGGAATGCTAAACGCGAAGAGCTTGGTACCGTCCTGCTTGATTTTCGTTTCAAAAAATATTTCATCCATGTCTAAAGGTGGTGGCCTATGAGCACACGCACTGACAATTAACGAAGTCGTTATGACTAATAGTGTTTTTTTCATTTTATTTTACGCTTATTTGAACCACGTCACTTTGAGGCTCAAAGGTCTTTTAAGTTGCAGTTGCCAGTGTAAGTTTTAAGTAAAGTGATCACGCGCAGTAAAAAGGTTTACCGTTTTCCCAATGCGCTAATTGTGCAACACTTACGTATTCATATTTTAAATAACTTATATCAGCAATTTACTTATTTACAGGGATAGGTTTCATGCTTTCCAACATCATTCGCTTTGCGAAAAACATCATCGTGTCGTTAATTGCTATCTTTGTGTGCTTTGGCGTACTTGATTTCTTGTGGCTTGGTGTTATTGCGGATAACTGGTATCAAAGTGAAATGGCCCCCTTGCTTAGAAATCAATTTATCACGTGGCCTTGGGTAGTGTTCTACTTGATGTATGGATGTGTAGTGTTTGTTCTTGCTGTGGTGGCGAACAGAGATAAGTCGTTACTTTATGCGGGAATTGATGGCGCGCTTTTAGGGTTAGCTAGTTATGGCGCATACAACTTAACGGCATACAGCATTATTGAAGGTTTTACATTGTTCATCATGCTGGTTGATTGGGCGTGGGGAACGTGCCTAACCAGCGCGAGCGCTATGACCGGCTGGTTAGGGTTTCAGTTTGTTAAGGGAAAGAGTAGCGAATAATACGCTTTAATACGCTACCGTACTGTTTTAAAAATCCGCCAGTGTTGTAGTGCATGCCGTGTTCTTTGAATACGGCTTCTACCTTGGGGGCCATTTCTCTATAGCGCCTAGCAGGAATATCTGGGAACAAATGGTGCTCAATCTGAAAGCTTAAATGCCCAGTAAGCACGTGAAACAAGTTGCCGCCTTTGATGTTCGAAGAGCCCAGCGCTTGTCGGTAGTACCATTGCCCTCGGGTTTCATTAACACAATCTTCCTCTTTGAATGTTTCTACATCGCCAGTGAAATGACCACAGAAGATGATAGTCGATGTCCACAAATTACGCAGTAAGTTGGCAACAAGGTTGCCTGCAAGTACCCATAAAAATAGGGGGCCAGCTATCAGAGGAAATAGCACATAGTCTTTTACTAATTGACGTGCGCCCTTGCTAAAAAAGCGCTTCTTTAGTTCACTATGAGTAACCTGATTCTTGCGGTTGTCCTTCTTTTTTCCAAAAAAGACCCGCTCAGCGGCCATTTCGTGATACGACACACCCCACTGAAATAAAACACTAAGTACGATGTAAGTCGCGAACTGCCATAGGTTTTTTACACGCCATCCAAAATCGTTAGACAGGCGAAGCAAACCGTAGCCAAAGTCTCTATCTTTGCCAATAATGTTGGTATAGGTGTGATGTTCGTAATTATGAACGCGATTCCAGCTTGCGCCATCACAGGCAATATCCCACTCATAACCTTTCGAATTAATGTGTTTGTCGTTCATCCAATCGTACTGGCCATGCATCACGTTGTGGCCTATCTCCATATTATCGAGAATTTTTGCAGTAGCTAAACTCAATACGCCGGCAACCCAGAGCAGCGGCTGAATGAACCCCAACATTAAAAGTATCCGTCCGCTCCACTCGCAAATTCGCTGAACAAGAATTATACGTCGGATATAGGCCGCATCTTCAGCACCCACTTTTCGTTTAATGTCAGCTTTAATTTCATCAAGCTGAGCGGCAAGTAACTCGTAGTTCGGTTTCTCTTTAGTGCTCGTTGACGGAATTGCTTTGGTTCCACTTATCGGAGCATGCGCTTGTTCGATGGCTTCTTCACGGTGTTGGTTGTCTATTGCAACACTGGTGTTCATAGTTGAATCTCCAAATCAGTTACGGCTTGTGATACACACAGCTGAATAAGTTGCTCTGCGCTATCTGAAAGCTCACCCGTGCGGGTATCTCTCACTACGCCCCGTTTTTTCACACATTGACATTGATGACAAATTCCCATGCCACAGCCATAGGTCACAGGTTGTTCTGCTTGTTGAAGCTGTGAAAGCAGGGTTTGCTGATTGTCGATAGCCAAAGATTGGCCGTTGTGAATTAAAGAGAAGGTTTCGCTTTCGGTAAGGCTTGTGTTGCTCACCACAGGAAGCGCAGCGAAATGTTCGCTTGAAACAGGTACGTTGATCGTTTTTGCATAACTTTCAACTTGCTCGAACATGGCACGTGGACCACACACTAACCAGTGTGCATTGGCAAAGTTACACAAATGCGCTTCTACGTCTCCGTCTTTTTGCTTGCTCAAAATATCATAGGTGAAGTACTCACAGCGCTGACTGAACGCTGATAATTCACTGAGTAATACATGCTCGCCTGGCTTAGCAAAATAAAGTAAGTGTACCGGTGTATGGTTTAGCTGCGCGTTGTTGACGGCATCGTCAAGTATGGCAATGAAAGGAGTTATACCCGAGCCGCCCGCAATCATAAGTAGAGACCTTTCTGTCTTAGGCCATACAAACTCTCCCATGGGGGCTGAAATATTTACCCATTGATTAGGCACACAGGTATGTAGGTAAGGTGTTAGCGCGCCTTGGGCTTTTACCTTAGTCACCAAGCGGATCTGCTTGTCTCTTTGGTGGGTATTAGCACCACTTGCTATGGTAAATACGCGGGTGGTGAGCCTGCCATTAAGCTCTATAGTCAACGCGATATGCTGCCCTGCGGAATGCGTTGGCCACGAACTATCCGGCTCAAGTAGCACCTCGAGTATATCCGAGCTTAAGTTTTTTACTGTTACAACTCTGGCTCTAAAATACCCATCGCGCCATGCGGGTTTAATTTGCTGCATCAGTACTTCCCAATAGCCCTTCCAAGAGCCGTGGTGGAATATGCGATCAGTAAATTTATCTAGTAATTGTCTCAATGTAGAAATCACACCTGTATTTCGTCGGAATATCTTAAATACAAAAAGGATGAAAATATTCTAGCTTACACTTGTACGCTAGTTCAGCGAACAAGTGTAAGCTTAATTTTTTCTGCGTCAAGAGGAGATGCATGAAATTTGGGATAACGTCGTCGAAATGTACCGGTACTTTTGTGAAAAATGCAAAAGTGCTTTGTAAAAAGTACGGGTTCTAACAAAGCTAATGGGCCTCATATATAGGGATACATAAGATGAAATTGCAAAAGTGAAAAACTTAAAGGACCCCATTATGAAATTATTTGAAACCGTATCGCTGGCTGGAAAAACGCTTAAGAACCGCGTTGTTATGCCACCGATGACCCGTTCCCGTTCAACCCAGCCCGGCGATGTGCCCAATGCCTTAATGGCTGAATACTACGCTCAGCGCGCAAGTGCAGGGCTAATCGTAAGCGAAGGCACACAAATTTCTGCGCTAGGTAAGGGATATGCTTGGACGCCAGGTATCTATACCAAGGCGCAAATTGAAGGCTGGAAACTGGTAACAGATAAAGTGCATGAAGCGGGCGGTGTGATGTTCGCACAACTTTGGCACGTGGGTCGTGTTTCTCATCCATCAAATACCGAAGGGCAGCAGCCTATCAGTGCATCTGCAATTCAAGCCGATGGAGTAAAAGTATTCGTGGATGAAGGCGGCAACCCTGGCTTTGTTGAGTCGGTCATGCCAAGAGAAATGACTATTGACGATATAAAAGCGGTGGTTGAAGAATACCGAGTTGCTGCGAGAAACGCGGTTGATGCCGGGTTTGATGGTATTGAGCTGCATTCGGCTAATGGTTACTTGCTTAACCAGTTTATTGATTCTCAGAGTAATGCAAGAACTGATGAATACGGCGGAGGTGTACAGAACCGTATTCGATTCTTGAAAGAAGTGGTGCAGGCTGTGTCTGAGGAAATTGGCGCTGATAAAGTAGGTGTACGTCTAGCGCCCCTAACAACATTAAACGGGACGGTCGACAACAATCCGGAAGAGACCTATCTTGCTAGTGCTTCTATGCTAAACAGCTTTAATGTTGGCTATTTGCACATTGCAGAGGCCGACTGGGACGATGCACCGCAAATGCCGATATCCTTCAAGCAGGCTATTCGCAAAGCATTCAGCGGTATATTGATTTATGCTGGAAAGTACGACAAGGCGCGTGCCGAAAGTGCGCTGTCAGCAGGTTGGGCAGATATGATTGGTTTTGGCCGTCCTTTCGTAGCAAACCCTGATTTACCCTATCGATTAGAGAACAATCTACCGTTAAACACACATAATCCCGACACCTTGTTCGGTGGCGGTGAGAAAGGCTATACGGATTATACGTTGGCTAAATAGCCGTAAATGTAGAGGTGAGCACTGCTGCGCATGAAGGCAGTAGATTCTTTTATGCGCTCTGAAACTTACCTATACGCACTGCAGTTTACTACTGAGAATACGTAAGCATGTATGGTTAATTACGTTGGGCAGATTGCAGTGCGCTTGGAAGATCATAATGTGCTCTCAATATCGCAACGCGATTAGACGTTGCGGTTTCGAAATAGCCAAGCGGCGATACCACTTCCAGCTATTACTATTGAGGCGATCAGCCATAGTTTTGAAACAGGATTACCGTTAGGGCACTGTAGCGCCATGGTTGCGCCGGCTAGATTTTGACAGTCAACAAGTTGGCCTAATGCCAATACTAAGAGACCAAGCAGTACTCCGATAACAGCATAAGACAAATTATTTAACGACATACCTTTCCTATTACTTTTCCATTTATCGCTTATAACGACTTTACGGTTTGCACTGCACACTTCAACAAGGCGTGAATGTGCTAAACCAGTGCATCAAATTTAGATGCCAAGAAGCGTTGGGTGCTACATAAGTTTAATCTTATGGGCTTTGAACGTATTACCAATGCCTACTGTAAGCCGTTTAACGGTAATATTATTCAATTCACCTTAAGCGACTAAAAAACGTTCGCTAGCGTGTGCAAAAACTGGGTCGCAATATTTGCGCCAACCCCTATCAAAATTTCTTCAAATTCGGTACTATCCGCGGTCTTAAATTTATAACGAAATAAGCGGACTATGTTTGAAATAAACCCCGTTACTAATGCGATAAAAGATATCCGCGAGCGCACCGAAGCGCTTAGGGGGTATCTTTGACTTTGATGCAAAGTCAGAGCGTTTAGAAGAAGTTAGCCGAGAGCTAGAAAGTCCTGATGTTTGGAACGAGCCAGACAGGGCGCAGGCACTTGGCAAGGAAAAAGTGGCCCTTGAGCAAATCGTTGAAACGATCCATAAGCTCGATCAGGGAACTGAAGACGTTGAAGGTCTTGTTGAATTGGCCGTTGAAGCCGAAGATGAAGATACTTTCAACGAGGCCCAAAGTGAACTTGAAGGCTTAATTGAGCAGCTAGAAGTGCTTGAGTTTCGCCGTATGTTCTCTGGTCCAAATGATGAAAACGACTGCTACATTGATATTCAGTCGGGCTCTGGTGGTACAGAAGCGCAAGATTGGGCAAATATGCTGCTTCGCATGTATTTGCGTTGGGGGGAAGCCCACGGTTTTAAAACTGAACTCATTGAAGTATCAGACGGTGATGTAGCCGGGATCAAAAGCGCTACTTTGCGAATTCAGGGCGAATATGCATTCGGTTGGCTACGTACAGAAACCGGCGTGCACCGTTTGGTTCGTAAGTCACCGTTTGACTCGGGTAACCGCCGTCATACATCATTTTCATCAGCGTTTGTATACCCAGAAATTGACGACGATATTGATATAGATATTAACCCGTCTGACTTACGTATAGACACCTATCGCGCATCGGGTGCGGGTGGTCAGCACGTAAACAGAACGGACTCTGCGGTACGTATTACTCACGAACCAACGGGTATTGTGGTGCAGTGTCAAAATGACCGCTCGCAGCACAAAAACAAAGATCAGGCGATGAAGCAGTTAAAAGCTAAACTTTACGAGTTTGAACTGCAAAAACAAAACGCTGAAAAACAAGCGATGGAAGACAGCAAGTCTGATATCGGCTGGGGGAGTCAAATACGCTCTTACGTACTTGACGACTCTCGCATTAAAGACTTGCGCACTGGCGTGGAAACACGTAACACTCAAGCCGTGCTAGATGGCGACTTGGACAAATTTATTGAAGCCAGCCTGAAATCCGGGCTGTAAACCGAACAACGAAGTGAAAGGTTATGACTGACCAACAAACAGACGATAACAAATTGATTGCAGAGCGCCGTGCTAAGCTAAGCGCTATTCGCGAGCAGTGCCGTGCGAACGGTTTCCCAAACAGCTTCCGTCGCGAAAACTATGCGGATGAGCTTCAAGCTAAGTTCGGTGAATTCGACAAAGAAACGCTACAAGAGCAGGGTAATAAAGTAAGCATCGCTGGCCGTATTATGGCAAAGCGTGGTCCTTTCATGCTGCTTCAAGACATGACTGGCCGTATACAAGCTTACGCTGATAAAGACACGCAAAAAGCCCTTAAAGCCAAATACGGTGCACTGGATATTGGTGACATCATTGGCGTAGCTGGTGACCTGCATAAGTCAGGTAAAGGCGACCTATACGTGAATATGGAGCAATACGAGTTGCTAACTAAAGCACTTCGTCCATTGCCAGAAAAATTTCACGGTTTGAGTGATCAGGAAACGAAGTATCGTCAGCGCTACGTTGACTTGATCACAAGCGAACAAACGCGCAAAACCTTCATGATCCGAAGCAAGATCGTAAACGGTATTCGCAATTATCTTACCGAGCGAGACTACCTTGAAGTAGAAACGCCAATGCTACAGGTTATTCCTGGTGGTGCGACTGCTAAGCCGTTTGTAACTCACCACAATGCGCTAGACATCGATATGTACCTGCGTATCGCGCCAGAGTTATACCTTAAGCGCTTAGTGGTTGGTGGTTTTGAGCGTGTGTTCGAAATCAACCGTAACTTCCGTAATGAAGGTCTATCAACACGTCACAACCCAGAATTCACTATGCTTGAGTTCTACCAAGCGTATGCAGACTATAACGACCTGATGAACCTTACAGAAGATATGCTGCGCACCTTGGCAGAAGATATTCTTGGAACAAGCATCATCAAAAACACAACCAAAGACGCTGAAGGTAACGTAACGTCTGAAATTGAATACGATTTTGGTAAGCCGTTTGACCGCTTAAGCATGGGCGAAGCTATTCTTAAGTATTGGCCAGAAGCTAACGAGGAAGCTATCCGCGATCCAGAGGCGAACCTTGACGCGCTTAAAGCGATGGCGAAACAGCTTCACATCAAAGAGCCTGAAGTTGACGGTATTTGGGGTGCAGGTAAGTATCTTTGCGAAATCTTCGAAGCAACCGCTGAAGAAAAGCTTGAGCAGCCTACGTTTATTACAGAATACCCGTGGGAAGTATCGCCGCTTGCGCGCCGTAACGACAACAACCCATTCATTACCGACCGTTTCGAGTTCTTCGTAGGTGGACGTGAGTTGGCAAACGGCTTTAGCGAGTTGAACGACCCAGAAGACCAAGCAGAGCGTTTTGCAAAGCAGGTTGAAGAGAAAGATGCTGGTGACGATGAAGCCATGCACTTTGACGACGATTACATCCGCGCCCTTGAATACGGCTTACCGCCAACAGCGGGTGAAGGCATTGGTATTGACCGTCTAGCTATGCTATTTACTGATAGCTCAACAATTAAAGACGTTATCTTGTTCCCACACATGAAGCCTCAGGCGCCAAAAGACGCCCAAGAAGCGGGTGAGTAAGAATAATCTTACGCCTTAAATAAAGTGAGTTTAGTGCTTGGCGCTGTTAAAGCTTCAGCGCCTTAACACGCTCTACTAAAAGGGTATTCTCGGGAACGGGAATACCCTTTTTTGTTGCCATATCTACAATGTAACCGTTGATGGCGTCTATTTCTGTTTGTCTACCGTGAGCAACATCCTGATGCATACTTGAGTAGTTTTCTCCGGTCGCCTTGGCTACAGACAGCACATTTTCATGAACTGACAGTGCATCAAAATCTAGCCCATAAGCATCCGCTACCTGAGCAAACTCATTGCAAATTGAAATACGGCTTTGTTCAAATTCAGGCTTAGCAATGTGCTTATTTTGGATATTGTGAAGCGCCGTTAATGGGTTAATCACGGCATTAACCGACAGCTTCGTCCACAACGCTTTTAGGATATTACTTTGGTATTGCACAGGAGGGAGTGCGTCATGTAACGTGGCAATCGCGTTAGCAAGCTGGGGCTTTTTTTGTGAGAGGGCTGAAAGCGTGTCAGGTGGTGGACTGTCACATGAAGGCGCGTAAATTTGGGGCGCGCCAATTTGGGTTGAGCCAACCCCAGTATACTGCACATAAACATCACCCGCTGAAGCTTTTACTTTTAACGCGCCATGACTGGTTGTAGAAAGAAGCAACGGATAATCGTCGCCTAGTAAATCTCTTGCGATCTCAAGTCCGCCCATACCGTTGTGAAGCAGCACAACGGTAGGTTGTTGTGTGAGATAGGGAAGCCATTGCAATAGGGCTGCTTTAAGTTGATATACTTTCAAGGGGATTATCAGCACATCACTTTTAGGTAACACGATAGGTGAAGGCTTCGCAGGTTTTAGCGCAGTGGTTTGGCCGTTTTGCCAGTGTGCGCAAGAGGACATGGTTTTCATGTCTCTGGGGTAGCAGTCATACGGCACGCCATTTTTCTGGGAGCTCGCAGCAATGAGGCTTCCTATGGCACCGCCGCCGACTATATGTAGTTTACCCATTAGCATCTATTAAACATTCAAAGTAGTTTCTATTTTATCATGATTATTGGCACCTATTAGGCATGTAGCGCATTTTCCCTAGCGCACCGGCATAAAGCGTGCGGGCATAAAGCGCGTGGGCAGAGAAGGCCACGGATAAGTTTCTGGCGTATTAAGCCCGTTGTACCAAGTTTGCACATCGGCTTCGTTGATTACTTCACCTGTATCGAAAGGTGCAGTAACCGCTAATTCACCAGAAGACAAAGGAAGGTGCAAATGCCATGCATGAAGATACAGCCTGTCTGATGCCTCACCCCCATAAAGTGTATCACCGAGAATTGGTGCGCCAATGCTTTTAAGCGCCACACGGATTTGATGAGTTTTCCCCGAGTGAGGCTTTACGATAAAGCCTCGTGTGCCGGGTTTAGCTGCGCTACTAAAAAACTGAGTTATCGCTGGGCTTTCCTGAGTTTTAAGCAAAATGCGCTGGCCGCCGCGACGATTTTTCATATCGCCGATTATCGTGCCCTGTTTCTTTTTAGGTTTGTTATCGCTTAAGGCTAGGTAGTATTTGCTCACCCGTCTTGATGAAAAAAGCTCGCCGATTTCTGCCGCCACCGTGGCATTTTTAGCCAGACATAAACAACCTGAGGTACCGGTGTCTAAACGGTGGCAAAGGTGCAATTCTTTAACGGCGAGCTGCTTTTTTAAAACAGTAACAATGCCGTCTACCTTTCCTGCTTTAATTCCTTTAGTTATATCTTGTTCTACGCCAGCGTCATTACCAGCGTCATGCATGGCAACGCCAACAGGCTTATTAACGACAATAAGCTCAGCGTTTTCAAAGAGGATAGGGATGTGCAGCACTAGCTATTTTCTAACTCTTCGATAGCTTCTTCATAATCTAGCTCGTCAACCGCATCGATAATAGCCGTGCGTTTTTCTTGCGGTAAGGCAAGGGCGTCTAGCCATTCGTCTAGTTTATCCTGTGCAATAAACTCACTGGCTTTAAGTGCGGCCAATAATTGCTTTCGAGCTTGCTCAGCGGCAGCGCCGTTTGCAGGGGCAGAAGCGGTAACTTCTGGCTCTTTGATGAGCGCATCTACCGTGGTAATAGTCTCATTTAGCACAGCGACAAACGCTGGGTATTCATCAGCTACTTGTCTGTCATTTCGAAAGCTGGCTTCAACCGGCTTGCTTGCGTTGTGAAGCGCAAACATACCAAGATTTCCTGTCACTCCCTTAAGGGTATGAACAAGTGAATAAGCCTCAGTGAAGTCACCCTTTGCTATATGCGCTTGTAAGTCAGCATCAAGAGAACGGTATTCGTCCGTGAACTTACCTAGTAGGGTGAACAACAGTTTTTTGTTACCACTTAACTGTGACATTCCGAAGTCTATATCAAGTACTGTTGTTGACTGATCCATACATCTATCCTTTTATTTCGCAACTTCTTTCCGGACAATTTCTAGTCCGAACGCAAACCATTTGTCAGTTCATTCGTACCACTTAACGAATTCAACTGGCTAAAGCCTTTATTACTAGAGACTATGAAGTGTAAGTGTATTTCAGAAATACACAAATTAATACAATCATAGCAAAGTCGAAGCAAGTAAAGCGTTAAAAAGTCTGGTAGTCTTCGAAAATTCGCTCGCACTTTTGAAATCGCAACTTCATTCTTGACCGTAAAGTTAAGTGGTTACGTCAAAGTGTAGCTAGAGTGAAGGCGAGTGAAAACATGTAGTAATTGAAAAGGAATCATCATGTCAGGAAAACTGACCCTTCGTACCCTCTTTATGGCCATAGGCGTCATTGCAGTATCAGCGTGTCAGCACGTGCAGGAAGAACAGGCGAATAGTAATTCAGATACCGCCGTAATCACATCAAATAGCGTGTCTATTCCTCATGAGAAATATACGCTTAGTAACGGGTTGACCGTCATCCTTCACGAAGACCATTCTGATCCGCTGGTTCACGTCGATGTTACCTATCACGTCGGTTCGGCACGAGAAGAAATTGGCAAATCTGGCTTTGCCCACTTTTTCGAACACATGATGTTTCAAGGCTCAAAACACGTTGCTGATGAGCAGCATTTTAAAGTTATTACAGAATCTGGCGGTAATTTAAACGGCACGACTAATACCGATCGCACTAACTACTTCGAAACTGTGCCGGCAAACCAGTTAGAAAAAGTGTTATGGCTTGAGTCTGACAGAATGGGCTACTTGCTAGAAGCTGTAGACCAAACCAAGTTTGAAAATCAAAGAGAAACGGTTAAAAATGAACGCGCACAACGGGTAGACAATCAGCCTTACGGGTTGCGTTTTGAGCTTAATGGCGAAGCGCTATACCCTGAAGGTCACCCCTATTCGTGGATGACCATTGGTTATGTAGAAGACTTAGATCGGGTAGACGTAAACGACCTGAAAGCCTTCTTTAAGCGCTGGTATGGCCCTAACAACGCTGTACTTACCATCGGTGGCGATATCGATGTAGCTAAAACTAAAGCTTGGGTGAAGAAGTACTTCGGCGAAATACCAGCAGGCCCCGCAGTAGAAGAGCCTGAGCCGCAGCCGGTGACGTTATACGAAACCCGTTATGTCACCCTTGAAGATAAGGTTCACCTTCCACTTCTTCAAATAACCTATCCAACAGTATACGGTCGCCACGAAGATGAAGCGCCGCTAGATGTTTTAGCCGATATTTTAGGTGGTGGTAAAACGTCATTGTTTTATAAAAACTTAGTAAAAGAGGGTATGGCAGTGCAGGCCGTGGTGTCTCATCCTTGCCGTGAACTCGCCTGTGAATTTCAGCTACTTGCCTTGGCTAATCCAGCAAAAATTACCTCGCTCTCAACACTTCAAAATGTGCTGAGTGAAACCCTTAAAGAGTTCGAAACAAGAGGTGTCACCGCCGATGATTTAGCGCGCACAAAAGGTAAAATTGAAGCGCGTACGGTGTTTGGCTTACAAAGTGTGTCTGGCAAAGTGTCAGCCCTTGCTGCTAACGAAACCTTCTATCAAACGCCCGATTTAATAGCCGAGGATATCGAGCGCTATAACGCGGTAACGGCTGAAGACATCATGCGTGTTTACAACAAGTATATTAAAGATGCCAACAGCGTAGTACTAAGTGTGGTACCAAAGGGGCAGGTGCAACTTGCTGCGGCCGAGCAGAACTTTGAGCGCCCGGTAAGAAATATTGAGATAGAAACCGCAGAGGTTACAGATGAGGAAGCCTTTACCAGCGCAGCATCAAGTTTCGATAGAAGCGAAATGCCAAAGGCTGGTGAGGCTCCGGTTGTAGAAGTCCCTGATTATTGGGAAGCTGAACTAGCTAATGGTATAGAAATGCTTGGCGTTACCAGTACTGAGACACCAACGGTAACGTTAACCCTAGGCATGGATGGTGGCATGTTGCTAGACCCTGAAGGTAAAGCTGGGACGGCTTATCTGACGGCTTTACTTATGAACGAAACTACAAAAAATTACAGTAACGAAGAATTGGCTAACGAGCTTGCTAAGCTGGGAAGTGCTATCCGTTTCAGCACCGCTGGTAGGTACTCGCAAGTCTATGTATCAACATTAACTAAGCATTTAGATGAAACCTTAGCACTGCTAAAAGAAAAGTTGTTCAACCCCGCGTTTACGCAAGAAGACTTCAACCGCATGAAAGAGCGTGTTGTGCAGGGGTTACAGCAGCAAGCCAAAACGCCTTCAAGCCTGGCGCGTCGTGCACGAGATCTCATCTTGTTTGGGGAAGAAAATCGTGTAAGCCTGCCTGACGAAGGTACTTTAGAATCAGTACAAAACATCACGTTAGAAGACATTAAAGCGTTTTACGCCAATTATTACTCACCTGATAAAGCGAGTATTGTTGTTGTCGGTAACTTACCGAAAGAGGCTATGGTAAATACTTTAGATTTCATCGGTAAGTGGCAAGGTAAAACCTATGAGTTCGCTGATTATAGCGACTTTCCTAAGTATGAAGAAAATCAGATATTCTTGATAGATAGCCCTGAAGCGGTGCAGTCAGTGGTATATCTGGTCGATCGAAGTCTACCTTTTGATGCAACAGGCGATCACTTTAAGTCTCGTCTTATGAACTTCCCATTAGGGGGGGCATTTAATAGCCGTATAAATCTTAACTTGCGAGAAGATAAAGGCTTCACCTATGGAGCAAATAGCGGCTTTGTGGGTGGTAAAACACTTGGATGGTTTGAAGCAAGTACCGACTTAACCGCTGCTAATACAGGTGAAGGCATTTCTGAAATTCTTAAAGAGATTAATCGCTACCGCACCGAGGGCGTGAATGAAGAAGAAATAGCCTTTATGCGCAATGCCTTTACGCTAAGCGATGCGTTAGAATTTGAAACACCTGCTAGCAAAGCACGCTTCCTAAGACAGCTGCTTAGTTACGATCTGGAGAAAGGCTATCGTGAAGAGCAGCTTACTATTATCAACAATATTGATAAGGAAACGATGGATGCGTTAGCGAAGCAATATTTGAATCTCGATAAGATGCAAATTATTGTAGTAGGTGATAAAACTAAAATTTTGCCTCAGTTAAACGCGCTATCGATGCCAATTATCGAATTATCAGTAGAGAGTAATACCCGAGAAACGTTAAACTGATAGATTGATTTTTGTTGAATTTACACTATTGCCCCCCATAAAAGGGGGCAATATTGACATAACGGACCACCATTTTGACTGTAGACTCATCCCGTTTTGAAGCGCGCATCGCTGCGCTTAAGTCACCCGAGTTCCTATCTGCGCTTAAAGACATAAAGCGCGGAGTAGAGCGCGAGGCCCTTCGTATAAACCCGAACGGTACGTTGGCGCAAACGCCTCATCCTAAACCTCTGGGCTCTGCACTGACTCACGATTCAATAACTACAGACTTTTCTGAATCACTGCTTGAGTTCATTACACCGCCAGAGAATAGCGCAGCCAAAACCATCAATCAGTTAAAAGATATCCATAAATTCGTTATCGATAACATTGGTGACGAGCAGATATGGCCACTAAGCATGCCGTGTTTCATCGAAGATGAAGCCGACATTCCTATCGCTTACTTTGGTGAATCAAATGTAGGGAAAATGAAACGGGTGTACCGTATTGGCCTTAAAAACCGTTATGGCAGTATGATGCAGGCTATTGCTGGCGTTCATTTTAACTTTTCTCTACCTGATAGCTTTTGGAAACTATGGGCTGAACTGAATGGTAAAGAACATTCGCAAGACCAGATTTCAGCGGATTATTTTGGGTTAATTCGCAACTATCGCCGTCTATGTTGGCTCATTCCTTATCTCTACGGCGCGTCTCCAGCACTTTGTGGTTCATTCCTAAAAGGTAAAAAGCACGCTTTACCATTTAAGAAAGTAGGTAAAGGTACGGTGTACATGCCTTATGCCACGTGCCTTAGAATGAGTGACTTGGGCTATACCAGTGCAGAGCAGTCTTCGCTTAAAATCTGTTACAACCAGCTCGATAACTACGTCAAACTACTGCGTGATGCTATGAATACGCCTTCTACGCGCTTCAGCCAATTTGCTGCTGGGGATGAGGGTAATTATCAGCAACTTAGCCGCAATATCATTCAGATTGAAAATGAACTCTACTCGCCTATACGACCAAAGCAGCCTACCAAGTCAATGGAAAAGCCAACAGACGCCTTGGTTCGCCGCGGTATCAATTACATTGAAGTACGTGCGCTAGACGTTAATCCGTTTTCCGCAGTGGGTATTTCACAGACCCAGTTTGATTTCTTAGATGTATTTTTAGTTGCGTGTTTACTAATGCCAAGTGCTGAACTTGATGAAACACAGCTTAACGAAGCGAAAGAAAACATGAATCGAGTAGTACTAGAAGGGAGAAACCCAGACCTAGTGCTACAAAATGGTGGCGTGGGTATCACGTTACCTCAATGGTGTACTTCGCTGTTTGAGTATTTCAAGCAGGCCGCTGAATTACTTGATATGGCTAACGATACTTCTCGCTACGGTGAAGCAGTAAAAACTGAGTTTGCCAAAGTACAAGACCCTGAGTTAACGCCGTCAGGCAAACTGCTTTCTATGCTTTTAGAAGACGACAAAGACAATGGGGTGCTAGGGTTAGAACTTGCACAAGCTTATCAATCTGAGATGAAGTCTTTTGAATACACGGATACGGATGCTGCTGGATTTGCTGCCCAAGCTGACGTGTCGTTTGCTGCTCAAAAAGAAATAGAAGCGGCTGACGTGAAAGACTTCGATACATTCATACGTGATTATTTCGCTGAAGCCCCAGCAAAAAAAAATGCCTGACATAGGTCAGGCATTAAAAGGTTCCAGGGAAACACACATTTTACTAGAACATTAGTTAAGACAAGCTATGAACCAAAAGTTCAGAAAACTGGTTGTTTTTTTATCAACTCTCATCGTTCTTTTTCCGCTGTTTATCGCTGGGTGCGCAACTACGCCTCCTAAAGACATCAGTAATTTGTGCGAAATATTCTACGAAAAGGACGATTGGTATGATGCAGCTGCTGACGCCAGAGATAAGTGGGGCGTGCCAATTCACGTGCCTATGGCTATGATGTATCAAGAAAGCTCTTTCCGTCACGATGCACTACCACCTCGCGATTATGTGTTCTTCGGGCTTATTCCTTGGGGGCGTGTCAGTTCGGCGTATGGTTACTCACAGGCTAAAACGCCTACGTGGGCAGACTACATGCGCGAGACTGATAATAGTGGTGCGGATAGGGATGATTTTGAAGATGCCATCGACTTTATGGGGTGGTTCATCTATAAATCGCAAAAAGTGAACGGTATTTCTAAGTGGGATGCTTACGCGCAATACCTAAACTATCACGAAGGATGGGGCGGCTATAAGCGCAGAAGCTATGACAGAAAACCTTGGCTTAAGAAAGTGGCGTCAAAAGTAAAAGCCCGTTCTTTACGTTACGCGACACAACTGAAAACCTGCGAAGAGGATCTTCAAAAAGGTTGGTTTATGAAGCTGTTTAGCTAGCTTTTAAAAAGCGAATATTTATTTAGTATTTAAGACGCGACTTTTAAGTCGCGTTTTTTATGCCAGTAAGAGACTGAGTATCGAGAAGTAGTGAATGAAAACAACTCGGCAATAGTCATTGTGGCAGATGAAAAAATGAGGGATAGACGGGCGTCTATCCCTCAGCGACGCTAAGCCAAGACCGTTTTTTACCCAACGTCGAACAGGCATTTACAAGATAGTGTAAATGATAATGATTTGCAATAGCCTTTTGATGTTATTTTAATATTCTTTAAATATCGATGTTTTCGTCATTCTTTTTGGATTTTGGTTTGTAGGCGAAATTTAGATTGTTGAATTATACTTCAATGTGACTTTTTTTTTTAAACAGGTAAAAGCGAGCAGCGGTAGCAATTTTATGGAAAGTGAAAAATTTGGCGCACACGGCGATGTTAAAGCTCACTTCGTAGAGGACAGACGGATACTAACCATCGATCTCAACGGCCCTTTCAATTTAGAGTTTATCCGCAAATATCAACGTGTGGTGGGCGCAGAAAGAAGAAAGATTAATGTTCCTCGTTGGGCAAGCCTAGTTAATATTTACGGCTTGGCGCTTGCGCCCCTAGAAGGTACAGCAGATGCGCAACTGATAGTAGAGGAAGCTGTGGACTCAGGGCTCGTTGCCACCGCTGTAGTACTTCATGAACCAGAGGGACTCGCACTGCAGCAAAAGTTTTGGTCTAGAATTTACGATGCATCCACAATACCGTTCCAGTTTTTTAGTGAAGCACCTAAAGCCTCAGAGTGGTTGAGCGAGAAAATTACTTCCCGCATGTGCGTGAAGGGCGTTTATCAAAACAACAACATTATTAGGTAAGGGACTCAAGGTACGAGCAGATTTAACTCATTCGTTTTAACGGTTCCTATCTTTGCAATCATTTCCTTTTCATTAAATGATCTAAGCATCACAACACTTCTTATCAATTCGATAAAGGCATAACAGGAGGTAGCCATGGTAGGAAGTCAGCATCAATATCGTTTTTTCAACGTCAATGATGTGCTATTTGATATCCCAAGCAGCGTATACGACGACAGAACAGTAGACGACTGGTTTGCGGCGATTGTTAAAGAAGGGAGAAAGAGAGAACATTGGGTAATATTCTCTATCCCCGATAAAAGTTTAACTGTCACCCACACCGCAGCAAAGCAACTCTGTAGACGATTGCCCTATCTAAAATCTTATGGCTGTCTTGGCTTTTTGCTTTTAGTGACACACACTAACGCAAAGATTTTTCAACACAGTTTAAAATCTACGCCTTCTAACTTTGACATGAAAGTGAGTGAGTCAATGGAAACACTTTGTAGGTCTGCTGAGCTGATGTTAGGAAGTGAAAACGAACTTAATATCTTTAATCGGTTTGGGTCGAGATAATGTGAAGCGCTCGGTATGCCTGCGCTCTAATTACCCTAACAAATATAAATGTTAAAATGACAAACTCAATTTGACCTAGATCAAGCATTCTAAAAGTTGCCGAAAGGCTAATTTTCACTATTGATCTAGATCACAATCGCTGACACCAGTCTCTTCTATTATGAACTTAGTTAAAGAGGAGACTTATTATGATGTGGACTATGATGAAAGACCCAGTAGTGTGGGGCTCACTATTAGGTATAGGTATTATTGTTGCGATGATGATGTACTACACCTATTTATTTATGCACAACAGTGCAGACGAGAATAAATAGACCGCACTACGCAGCATTGCCCTATCGTTTGTTGTTGTGAAGCGGTATCTCAATAAGCACTAGTAGTGCAGCTTGTCCGCCGTATTCGAGAGGGGCTTGATGGAAAGCACGTACGTGTGGATGCTGGACTAAGTAATGGGGTAGGGCAGCTTTTAACACGCCCTGCCCAAAACCGTGCATCACGCAAACACAATCAACCAGTTCTTTTCTTGCCGTGTGAATAAGCGCAGCAAGCTCTGCTTTTGCCATTTCTCGGGTTAACCCATGTAAATCCAGGGTCATTTCTGGTGAGTAATCGCCGCGACGCAACTGTTTCAAAATATGCGTAGGCTCACCTTCCTGGCAAAAGCGCACAGGGCCTTCTTGAGGTAGTGCTGCCTGGTACATGTCAGAAAAATTAAAACTAGCTGCCAGTTGTTTGCTGTGTTTTAGGTGCTTACCTTTTACCTGCTGCGACTTTTTAAATAATTCAACTTGCTTATCAGGCTCTACCTTATCTTGTGATATAGGTGTGACGCCCTGCATTGCATCTGCAAATGAAAAGGTGTCTTCCTCAGCATTCGTAGACGTCTTTCCATTACGCGCACCTTCCTTTATCGCCTTGTTTGTATGGCGATTGGGTTCAGAAAGTTGCTTCTTTAATGCTTTGAGTTCTTTTTTAAAGGTTTTCATCAACGCTAGCTTGGGTTAATACACTCGAGTTTAACGATTCAAAACGCCTAAATTATAACGAATAGAAAGATTCGGTACGTAGTTAATTATGTGAATCAGTATGAAGTTTGGGTATGATACCAGCTTTGAAATTTTTGATGTACCCAAACGCCATGACCGATAAGTTTTACCTTGAAGAAGCCATTGAAGATCTGCATACCCTGTTAGATATGACACGATGGGCAACCAGCCGTTTTAACGATGCGGCTTTGTACTTTGGTCATGGTACTGATAATGCGTGGGACGAAGCGACCAGCCTCGTTATGCAGGCACTGCATTTACCTCATCCTATCTTAGAGCAGGCTGGCGAGAACATTCTTAGCTCACGCTTGACCAAAAGTGAACGTGAAAAAATTGCCGAGCTTGTTTTAAAGCGCGTACAAACTCGCATGCCGTTGCCTTATATTACAAATGAGGCCTGGTTTTGCGGTATGCCATTTTACGTGGATGAACGTGTGCTTATTCCACGTTCCCCATTTGCCGAGCTTATCCAAAACGAATTTGCGCCTTTTGTTGAGTCAACGCCAAATACTATTCTCGACATGTGCACAGGCGGTGCGTGTATCGCTATTGCACTTGCTCATGCATATCCTGATGCCCAGGTGGATGCCGTTGATATTAGTACGGATGCACTAGAGGTGGCCGACATCAATATTCAGGAACATGGTCTCAGTCATCGGGTTTATCCCATTCAGTCAGATTTGTTTTCTAGCCTAGAAGGGCAGAAATACGACCTTATCGTGTCTAACCCGCCTTATGTTGACGCGGAAGACATGGCTGACCTGCCAGAAGAGTATCATCACGAGCCTGAACTTGCGCTCGCCGCAGGCGACGACGGTTTAGACCTTGTGGACATTATGCTTAAAGATGCGCCAAATTACCTTAATGATGGCGGCTGGCTGTTCGTAGAAGTAGGCAACAGCGAAGTGCATATGAACGAAAGGTTCCCTGGCTTAGAAGTCATTTGGTTAGAGTTTGAAAATGGCGGTTCAGGTATTTTTGCCGTGCGCAAAGACACACTCGTACAGTATTTTAGTAGTAAGGATTAATAGTTAATTATGTCAGGTAACAGCTTCGGAAAACTTTTCACTGTAACCACGTTTGGTGAAAGCCACGGCATTGCAATTGGCGGTGTAGTAGACGGTTGTCCTCCAGGTCTTGAGATCACAGAAGAAGATCTTCAGGTTGATTTAGACAGGCGCAAACCAGGCACTTCGCGCTATACCACAGCGCGAAGAGAAGACGACGAAGTACAAATTCTATCTGGCGTATTTGAAGGCAAGACTACAGGCACTAGCATTGGTTTGTTGATTAAAAACAAAGACCAGCGAAGCCAAGATTACGGCAATATTAAAGACCGCTTCCGCCCAGGTCATGCTGACTATACCTATGATCAAAAATACGGTAGCCGTGACTATCGCGGTGGTGGACGTTCATCAGCCCGCGAAACAGCTATTCGCGTAGCCGCTGGCGGTATTGCGAAAAAGTACCTCAAAGAAGTGCACGGCATTGAAGTGTTAGGCTATTTGTCTCAGCTTGGCCCGGTAACGGTAGATAAAGTTGATCATAGTGTGACTAACACTAACCCGTTCTTCTGCCCAGATGAGTCTAAGTTAGATGCGCTGGACGAGTACATGCGAGACCTTAAAAAATCTGGTGACAGCATTGGCGCAAAAGTATCTGTGGTAGCGAAGAACGTGCCCGTTGGCCTTGGCGAGCCTGTCTTTGACAGGCTAGATGCTGAAATTGCTCACGCTATGATGGGCATCAACGCGGTGAAAGGCGTAGAAATTGGTGACGGTTTTGATGTAATCAACCAAAAAGGAAGTGAGCACCGCGATACATTGACTCCTGACGGCTTCACCTCTAATCATGCAGGTGGTGTACTGGGCGGCATTTCTACCGGCCAGGATATAGAAGTGCACATGGCACTTAAGCCGACCTCGAGCATTTCGGTACCGGGTAAAACTATCAATAAAGACAATGAAGAGATTGATATCGTCACCAAAGGACGTCACGACCCGTGCGTAGGTATTCGTGCTGTACCCATTGCTGAAGCCATGCTGGCACTGGTATTGATGGACCACTTGCTGCGCCACCGCGCGCAAAATGCCGGTGTGCTATCGACCACTAAGCCGATTGCTGGTCAGGCATAGGGTTTAAATCGAAACACCGCAATCTTAAAATCACCACATTCACGCGGTTTACAAATACGCGCAGCACTAAAAACATGCTGCGCCAATAAATTTTATTATTCGCCACTACCCGTTTTGCGCTAGTGGCGTTTTTGCATATGGAGATGTGAATTGTCATCTAATGGTCTAAACCACGCCAAAAGCGCTGAGCCAAGCACAAAAAGTAGCAAAGCTGCGCTCTTTATCCTTGCTGTTACCTACTGGCTTTACTTCGGGCAACTTGGCGTACTTGTTCCATACTTGGGGATCTTTCTCGATGGGCGGGGCTTTTCTTCTGCCGAAATTGGTGAGCTTTTTGCCGTCATTACCCTAGCGCGTATTTTAGGTCCTGGCTTGTGGGCAGGCGTTGCTGATAAAACAGGAAACGCTATAGGCGTCATGCGTTTAGGCTGCTTTCTTACCGTGCTGACTTTTAGTTCTGTCTTTTACTTCACCAGTTTCTGGGGGCTTACGCTGGCGTTCGGTCTTATGATGATGTTTTGGACAGCGGTATTGCCTCAGCTTGAAGTCATCACTATGAACACAGTGGCGAAAACCAAGGCTACCTATGGGCAAATAAGGCTATGGGGGAGCGTCGGATTTATTTTCTTGACGGTAGGAGTGGGTAAGGCCCTAGATATTTTTTCTACTGATACCCCTGTGCATGCCAGTGTTGGTGTACTAGCGCTTTTATTTATAAGTACCTTGTTTATACGCGCGCCGAAAGAAGCTGCGCCTGAATCGTCTACGGCGGGCAGTATTTGGAAGTACGCCAAACAAAAACCTTTTGCTATATTTATCTTCGCTTCAGCGTGCTTGCAAATTAGCTTTGGTGCGTATTACGGCTTTTTTGCCCTATATATGCGAGACCTTGATTACAGCGGACAACAAACCGGCATATTTATCGCGCTGGGGGTACTTGCTGAAGTGGGGATATTTCTGGTTGCCCGCAGGCTTATTAGTCAATTTGGCGTCTGGAATTTATTGTTTGTAAGTATCGCGCTCACAGGGCTACGTTGGTATGTGATGGCGGCATTTGCTGACAGCTTTATGGTGATCGTATTAAGCCAGCTTATTCATGCGTTAAGCTTTGGGTTAACCCATGCGGTATCGGTACACTTTATTCACCAGTTTTTACCTAAGGCGTATCACAGCCGAGGGCAAGCGGTGTACATTAGTGTCGCTTTTGGACTGGGTGGCGCATTGGGTAATTACATGGCGGGGCAGCAATGGCAACAGGGCACTAACGCCTATGAGACTTTCGTTACAGCAGCGGTGTTTGCCGCAATCGGCGCACTGTCATTACTATTGTGTTCACGAAAAGAAATGGAAAGCGCACAAGCAGCTTAATACCTTTTTCTGAGGGCGTACCGCAGGCCTATCCCTGCGGTGCGCGTTTACACTCCGATATCACTTCAACGCCACTATCCCCATTATCTTGCTCTAAACGCACGTCGAATTTCCATAGCCTGTGCAAGTGACGCATGACTTCATCTTTAGATTCACCAAGCGGTATACCGCGCTGTGGAATATAGCGCAGAGTCAATGACCGGTCCCCACGCACATCAACGTTGTGTACTTGAATGTTGGGCTCTAAGTTACTCAAATTGTATTGAGCAGAAAGCTTTTCTTTAATAATTTGATAACCCATTTCGTCATGAATAGCGCTTACCGCAATAAAAGGCTTGGTGGTGTCATCTTCAAGAGCGAATAATTTAAAATCTCGAATCACTTTTGGTGATAAAAACTGACTGATAAAGCTCTCGTCTTTAAAATTTTCCATAGCGAAATGCACGGTTTCCAGCCAGTCTTTACCTGCAATACTTGGCAAATATTTATAGTCTTCCTCAGTAGGCGACTGACATACCCGTTTAATATCCATGAACATGGAAAAGCCAAGAGCATACGGGTTTATGCCAGAATAATAAGGGCTGTTGTACTCGGGTTGCATCACGACACTTGAATGACTGTGCAAGAACTCCATCATAAAGCGGTCGCTAACTAAGCCCTCGTCATACATTTCATTGAGAATATGGTAATGCCAGAAACAAGCCCACCCTTCGTTCATCACTTGGGTTTGTTTCTGCGGATAAAAATACTGTGAGACTTTGCGTACAATACGCACAATCTCCCGCTGCCAGGGTTCAAGTAATGGAGCGTTTTTCTCAATAAAATAGAGCAGATTTTCCTGGGGCTCTTGTGGAAAACGAATTTTTTCTTTGTGCTTGCTGTGCGGGCTATCGGGCAAGGTGCGCCAAAGCTCATTCACTTGCGATTGAAGGTAGGCTTCCCGCTCTTCCTGCCTGTTCTTTTCTTCTTGTAGCGAAATCTTCTGCGGGCGTTTATATCGGTCAACGCCATAATTCATAAGCGCGTGGCATGAATCGAGCATGTTTTCGACCTCGTCATAACCGTACTTCTGTTCGCATTTAGCAATGTAGTTTTTAGCAAATACCAGGTAGTCGATGATAGAGCTGGCATCGGTCCAGGTTTTAAATAAGTAATTACCTTTGAAAAACGAATTGTGCCCGTAGCAGGCATGGGCTATCACCAGCGCTTGCATAGTAATGGTGTTTTCTTCCATTAAATACGCAATACAGGGGTCAGAGTTAATAACAATTTCGTAAGCCAAGCCCATTTGTCCGCGACGATATTGTTGCTCGGTTTGAATAAACTTTTTGCCAAAGCTCCAGTGCGTGTAATTAAGCGGCATACCTATGCTGGCGTAGGCATCCATCATTTGCTCTGCGGTAATGACTTCAATTTGATTAGGGTAGGTGTCTAGCTTAAACTTTTTAGCGATGCGATCGATGTGCTGCTCGTACTCTTCGATAAGCGGAAATGTCCAGTCGGGCCCATCGCTTAGCAAATGTCGTTTTGATGATTTAGCCTTGCTGTTTTCTGTTGCGATAGCGTCGGTTGTCATATTAGGCTCCTTGCTGCGCATCTTGCTCAGAGCGTTTGAATAGCTCTCTGAACACAGGATAGATGTCGGCCTGGGTTTGTATGTGCTTACATACAAAATTATCGTGAGTGGCGGCGACTTTCTCGTATTCACGCCACAAGCTTTGATGTTGCCTTTCTGTTATTTCGATATAGGCATAATAGCGGGTGGCCGGCAGCAGTTTTGTGGTAAGCAAATCGCGGCATTGTGGCGAATCGTCAGCCCAGTTATCGCCGTCAGACGCCTGTGCTGCATAGATATTCCAGTCTCCATCGCTATAGCGCTCACGCACTACTTCATCCATTAGTTTCAAGGCACTTGAAACAATGGTACCGCCAGTTTCTTGAGAATAGAAAAACTCCTGCTCGTCTACTTCTTTAGCCTGAGTGTGATGGCGAATGTATACCACGTCTACGTTTTCGTAAGTGCGACTTAAAAATAGATAAAGCAAAATATAGAAGCGTTTTGCCATTTCTTTAGTGGCTTGGTCCATAGAGCCAGACACATCCATTAAACAAAACATCACCGCTTTACTTGAAGGAAGCGGGCGCTTGTCGTAGTTTTTAAAGCGTAAATCAAACGTGTCGATAAAAGGCACTCGAGCTATTTTGGCTTTAAGTGCTTCAATTTCTTCTTTTAGTGCATTAATAGCCAGCGTATTGTCGTGCTTGTCTTCTACAAGCAGTACCAGTTTTTCTTCAAGCTCTTTGAGTTTCTTTCTATCACTTCCGCTTAGGGCAATACGCCTTGCTACAGAACCTTTGAGTGAGCGAACAATATCAAGGTTACTTGGTACGCCGTCGGTCTGATAACCTGCGCGGTAGGTTTCGAATTGGGTGACTTTGTCGAACTGATTTTTCTTTAAATTTGGAAGCGCTAAATCTTCAAATAGTAAGTCTAAATATTCGTCTTTGGATATTGAAAATACGAACTCGTCTTGCCCTTCACCCTCGTTGCTAGCGTCGCCTTCACCTGCGCCTTTACCGCCACCACCTGGCGGTCTGTCAATTTTATCTCCTGCAGTGAATTGGTCGTTGCCGGGGTGGACAATATCTCTACTGCCACCTCGTCCTGTATGAAAAATAGGTTCAGAAATATCTCTGGCTGGAATGCTAATTTGCTCGCCAGAATCTAAGTCGGTAACAGAACGTTTTCCCACAGCATCAGATACAGCACGCTTTATTTGCTGCTTGTAACGCTTGATAAAGCGCTGGCGGTTTACCGTACTCTTGCCTTTGCTGTTTAACCTTCGGTCTATGAAATGCGCCATACACACCTGCTTGAGTTGTTGTGAACTACAAATACCGGCACTAAAGCGCGCTTAGCGCACGCTTTAGTACCAATTACGTTCTAGAAGCTTCTAGCCTTTAGGCTATGACGCTTTTCGTACGCGTAGGTACCATTCACAAAGCAAGCGAACTTGTTTTTGCGTATAGCCTTTTTCGGTCATACGATTTACAAAGTCGTCGTGCTTTTTCTGCTCTTCTGCTGAGCCTTTGGTGTTAAAAGAAATAACGGGCAGTAAATCTTCCGTGTTAGAGAACATCTTCTTCTCAATGACGGTGCGAAGCTTCTCATAACTTGTCCATGCTGGATTTTTGCCGCCGTTATTTGCACGGGCTCTCAAAACAAAGTTAACGATTTCGTTACGGAAGTCTTTCGGGTTGCTAATCCCAGCGGGCTTCTCTGTTTTTTCTAACTCAGCATTAAGCGATGCTCTGTCAAACAGCTGCCCGGTTTCTGGGTCGCGATACTCTTGGTCTTGGATCCAGAAATCAGCATAAGTCACATAGCGGTCAAATAGGTTTTGCCCGTATTCAGAGTATGACTCTAAATAAGCGGTTTGAATTTCTTTGCCTATGAACTCCACATAGCGGGGAATCAGGTAGCCTTTTAAAAACTCCAAATACTTATCAGCGGTTTCTTGGGGGAACTGTTCACGCTCAATCTGACGTTCCAATACGTAGAATAAATGAACTGGATTCGCTGCCACTTCTTGATGATCGAAGTTAAACACGCGAGAGAGGATCTTAAATGCAAAGCGGGTGGATAACCCCTCCATGCCTTCGTCGACACCTGCGTAATCTCTGTACTCTTGATAAGACTTCGCTTTCGGGTCGGTGTCTTTTAAGCTTTCTCCGTCATAGACCCGCATCTTTGAAAACATGCTAGAGTTTTCAGGCTCTTTTAAACGGGATAGCACGGTAAACTGTGCTAAGCATTCCAAAGTGTCTGGTGCACAGGGAGCGCCACTAAGTTCACTGCTATCGAGTAATTTTTTATAAATGCGAATTTCTTCGCTTACTCTTAAGCAGTAAGGGACTTTAACAATATAAACACGGTCTAAAAACGCTTCGTTGTTTTTATTGTTTCTAAACGATTGCCACTCAGATTCGTTTGAGTGTGCCAGTATTAATCCATCGAAGGGAAGGGCTGAGAAGCCTTCCGTTGGATTATAGTTGCCTTCTTGTGTGGCGGTTAATAGTGGGTGTAGCACCTTAATTGGCGCTTTAAACATCTCTACAAATTCCATTAAGCCTTGGTTGGCTTTACACAGGGACCCTGAATAACTGTAAGCGTCTGGGTCATTCTGTGCATATTGTTCTAGGCGGCGAATATCAACCTTACCCACAAGAGCTGAAATATCCTGGTTATTCTCATCTCCCGGTTCGGTTTTAGCTATGCCCACCTGGTCAAGCACCGATGGATAAACCCGAACCACTTTGAACTGGGTAATATCACCATTGAACTCATGAAGGCGTTTTCGAGCCCACGGTGACATAATAGTTTTTAGGTAGCGCTTAGGAATGCCATATTCTTTTTCTAATATGTCGCCATCTTCTTTGACATCGAATAGACAGAATGGATGATCATTCACTGGTGAGCCTTTAAGCATGTAAATAGGCACGTGCTGCATTAGCTCTTTAAGTCTTTCAGCCAGTGACGATTTACCGCCGCCAACTGGGCCGAGTAAATAAAGTATTTGTTTCTTCTCTTCAAGACCTTGTGCGGCATGCTTGAGGTAAGAGACGATTTGTTCAATGGCTTCTTCCATGCCATAGAATTCTGAAAAAGCTGGATAACGAGAAATGACGCGGTTGGAGAAAATGCGGCTTAGAGCCGGGTCGTTGGCAGTGTCGATTAGTTCTGGCTCACCGATGGCTTGTAACAAACGTTCTGCAGCGTTTGCGTAAGCACTTTGATCTTCCTTACAAATTTCAAGGAACTCCCCAATGGTGAACTCTTCCTGTTTTCGCTCTTCATAGCGACTTTGATAGTGTTCAAAAATACCCATGAATACCCCTTAAATACGGAACCCCGTAATTTCAGCTTAGTAGGTATTTGAGAAAAGGATAGTAATTATTGTGTATAGTTTTTAATCTTTTCGTCTAATGAAAAATGCAACTTTAATAAGAATTTAGTGTCTCTTAATGAAGCTTTTACATAAACAAAAGCCCCGCTGTAAAGCGGGGCTTTCTATTCGTATTCTTAAACGCTATGTAGCACACAGTGTGTACTACAGAACGGCGTCTGGCTTATGCAAAGTTTTTGCTTGCGAATTCCCAGTTAACTAGAGCCCAGAAGTTTTCTAGGTACTTAGGACGCGCGTTGCGATAGTCGATGTAGTAAGCGTGTTCCCAAAGGTCGACAGTAAGTACTGGTGTTAGGTCATCGCCAGAAATAGGTGTTTCAGCGTTGCTAGTGTTAACGATATCTAGGCTACCGTCTGAAGTTTTAACTAGCCAAGTCCAGCTAGAGCCGAAGTTGTTAACTGCTTTGTCGTTAAACGCTGCTTGGAAGTCTGCAAATGAACCCCATTTGGCGTTAATCGCGTCAGCTAGTGCGCCAGTAGGCTCGCCGCCGCCATTCGGGCTAAGGCAGTGCCAGTAGAACGTGTGGTTCCAAACTTGCGCTGCGTTATTGAAAACACCGCCTTCAGAAGATTTAATGATTTCTTCTAGGCTTTTGTTTTCCATGTCAGTACCTTCAACTAGGCCGTTAAGCTTAGTTACATAAGTAGCGTGGTGCTTGCCATAGTGGTACTCAAGCGTTTCAGCAGAAATATGCGGTTCTAGTGCATTTTGTTCGTATGGTAATGCTGGTAGTTCAAAAGCCATGACGGTCTCCATGTTGGTTTAGTATTGTAGTCTAAAGCACACTTATCTTCGCCTGTTCAATAAGTGCCAGTCAACGCTTAGCCGACTATATCACTTTAGACGCTAAAGCATATCCCAAATGTGGGGATAAAGTCTTATAACTCAATGACAAAATTGTGAATTTTTTTCAAAATCTATTTTGTGGAAATCTAGCGTTGGTAGATATACAGGTAGATAGGGATAGAGCGTACTAAAAGATCAATTCAGTAATGGGTAATTAAAAGGGATTTTATGATACCCTTCGCCTTGATAAATCATATATGCATTCCCATCTTAGAGGGAATACACTTTTGTGCTCAGAGGAATCAAATGGATAATACTGAAAATCAATCAACGCTAGATAGAATCAAGCAGCAAATCGAAGAAAACCCAATTTTGTTGTATATGAAAGGTTCTCCTAAACTACCTAGCTGTGGCTTTTCTTCACAAGCATCACAAGCGTTGATGTCATGTGGCGAACCATTTGCGTATGTAGATATTTTACAAAACCCTGATATTCGTGCTGAACTACCCAAATACGCGAACTGGCCTACATTCCCACAGCTATGGGTAGAAGGTGAGCTTGTTGGTGGTTGCGATATTATTATCGAAATGTTCCAACAAAACGAACTTCAGCCGCTTATCAAAGAGACAGCTGAAAAATACAAAGAAGAAGAGTAAGTCTGTCGATTTGTAGCAGATTTCTGATATTTTAAATATCGATTAAAAAGCTGGTTTTATGCCAGCTTTTTTCATTAAAAACCGCCAAAAATTTCTCACTTTCATTCCCGTAAAAACTATATAGACAGGTCAGAAATCAAAATCCTCTATAGCTTGAAAAAATATTTTTATTTTGTCGAAAAAGGTTTGTTTTTTAATACCTTGCGTTCTATAAAATCAAGCATCTGGCCACAAATGAGTCAGTGTTGAAGGTATAAAATAACAACCTCTCGGAACATTTTTTTATTGTGCTAATAGCGCTAAAAGTGTTTCAGAGAAAATCCGGGAAACCACCATGAATACATCCTTGTCTTTATTGACCAAAAACGTGCGCGGCGTATTAGCTGCATCTGCCGCGTTTTCAGTAATGGCTACTGCACCTGTTTATGCGCAAGAAGCAGAAGAGAGTGCGAAAGCTGAAGATTATGAACAAATTGCCGTCGTCGGTTCGCGCGCAGCGCCTCGCTCTGTAGCAGACTCTGCGGTGCCAATTGATATCATTTCTGACGAAGAATTTAAGCAGCAGGGTGCCACAGATATGGTATCTATGATGCAAACCGTAGTTCCGTCTTTTAACGTTAACGACCAGCCAATCAACGATGCTTCAACGCTAGTACGTCCTGCTAACCTTCGCGGTATGGCATCGGACCACACGCTTGTACTTGTAAACGGAAAGCGTCGTCACCGTTCTGCGGTAATCACCTTCCTAGGTGGCGGTCTATCAGACGGTGCACAAGGCCCTGATATTTCAGTAATTCCAGCAGCGGCACTTAAGCAGGTGGAAGTACTTCGTGACGGTGCGGCAGCACAATATGGCTCAGATGCCATTGCAGGGGTTATTAACTTCGTACTTAATGATGCGTCGGAAGGCGGTTCATTCGAAGCCCGTTACGGCTCTTATTACGAAGGCGACGGCGACATGATTCAGCTGTCGGGTAATGTAGGCCTACCACTTTCTGATAAGGGGTTCATTAACCTTTCAGCCGAATACCGTACTGCTGATGATACCTCTCGCAGCGTTCAGCGTGACGATGCAGCGGCGCTTATTGCGGCAGGTAATACATTTGTGGCAGATCCTGCACAAATTTGGGGTTCGCCTGAAATTAAGCATGACATCAAGCTTTTCGCTAACGCGGGACTAGAGCTTTCCGATACGTCAGAAGCTTATATATTTGGTAACTTTGCCGAGCGTGAAGTTGAAGGTGGCTTCTACTTCCGTAACCCGCACAATCGTGGCGGTGTAAACGACGGTGGTACAAATGAAGACGGTGAGCAGCTACTTCTGGTTGGTGATTTAACAGGCGACATGTCAGGTAACTGTCCAACAGATATCGTGGTTGGTGACAACGTTCTTGAAAACCCTACCTATATCAATCAGGTGTTAAACAATCCTGATTGCTTCGCGTTTAATGAGATTCTTCCGGGCGGTTTCACACCTCGCTTTGGCGGTACGGTAACCGATATGTCTCTTGTCTTTGGTACCAAAGGCGAATTAGCCAATGATATTACCTATGACGTAAGTTTAAACCTTGGCCAAAACGAAGTTGATTTTTCTATTAGCAATACAATTAACCCGTCTTTAGGCCCAGAAACGCCTTTCGAGTTTAGCCCAGGTCGTTATACCCAATCTGAGCAAACTCTTGATATTGATTTTACAAAACCTTTCGATGTTGGTTTGTATGAGCCGCTATTTGTAGCGACTGGCTTCCAATACCGCAACGAAAGTTATGAGAGCTTTGCAGGTGATACTGCCTCTTATGAAATAGGTCCGCTGGCGACACAAGGCTTTGGCATTGGCTCAAATGGTTTCCCTGGCTTGGCGGCCAATAGCCAAGGTCGTGTGTCCCGCAACAACATCGCGCTTTACATCGACGCAGAAGCCTACATCACTGAAAACTTTATGCTAGCCGGTGCGCTACGTTACGAAGATTTCTCTGATTTCGGTAATACAACCAAAGGTAAGATTGCGTTCCGTTGGCAAGCGCTAGAGAACATTGCGTTCCGTGGTGCGTTCTCAACAGGCTTTAAAGCACCTACGCTGGGTCAAAGTAATGTACGTAACGTAACAACTGCGTTTGGTACGGGCGGTGAGCTAATTGACCGTGCAACACTACCTCCAACAGATCCTGTATCTCAACTTAAAGGCGGTGAGCAGTTAACGCCAGAAGAGTCAGAGAGCATCACATTTGGTGTGGTAGCAGACTTTGAAAATGGTCTATTCATTACTGCCGACTACTACAACATTGAACTGACAGACCGTATCAGTACAGCGTCTGGTATCGCGTTAACAGAAGAAGATATTGCGACGCTACTAGCGCAAGGCATTAATGATGCATCTAGTTTCTCTGAAATTAGTTTCTTCACGAATGACTTTGATACGACTACTGAAGGTCTTGATGTAGTTGCTAACTACTCGATGGAGATGATGGGTGGTGAAACTAAATTCTCACTAGCCTACAACTGGACATCTACAGAGGTAGATCGCGCTTCAGATAATATTTCTGAGTTCCGTATTCGCATGCTAGAAGATAACCTTCCAGCAGTGCGCTACAGTGCAACAGCAAATCACACTAACGGTGACTGGCGCTTCCTTGCACGCTTGAACTATTACGGTAGCATCTTTGAAGATCACTTAGATTCTGCATTACCTATTGAAAAAGTAGGTTCGGAATTTACTGTGGACTTAGAAGTGGCTTATAACTTCACTGAAGAGTTTACTGTAACAGTAGGCGCGAAAAATGCCTTTGATGAATACCCAGATGAGAATACGCAGTATGCCGGTATAGCAGGTTCGTTGTATCCAACTACCTCACCAATCGGTATTAACGGTGGCTTCTATTATCTAAGAGGTGTTTACACGTTCTAATCGCTAACTATTAGCGAAAATAACTTTCACAATTGTTTCGACGTGAAGGGGAGCGTTAGCTCCCCTTTTATTTTCAATATCGAACATCATTTGCGTGAAAAGTTATGAAGAAACAGGCATTATTGATGCCATTGTAAGCAATTCGAAACACACAACTTTTATTATTATGACAAGAAAGTCGACAGTAGCTGAAACCTTTTTAAAATACCGCTCGAAGTTAATGCGCGCGGTAGGTTCTATTGTTGGCGCCGACGACATTGAAGATATCGTGCAAGAAGCTTTTATAAAAAGCTACGAAGCAGAATTAAAACAAGAAATACAATATGAGCGGACATATATGCTCAAAACAGCGCGTAATTTAGCGTTGAACCATGTTGCAAAAGCAGAAAATAAAAACAAGCAGCAGCTAGATGACATGGATATTTTGCCTTACGAACTAGTGGGGCACAGTTTAGAAAAAAATGTAGAGAGTAAAGAGCGCTTTATTCATTTTTGCCGAGCGACAGACACCCTGTCTGCTGATGTAAAACGCGTATTTTTACTTAAAAAAGTATATGGCATGCGACAAAAAGAGATTGCAGAGCTTGTGGGGCTAAGCGAAAGCACCGTAGAAAAGCATGTCGCCAAAGGTTTAATGATGTGCTCTAGGTATTTAGCAGAGCTTTCAAATGACAGTGCATCTCCCCGTGCCACTGCTACCGCGACTCAGGACATAAGCAGTAGTTAACATGAATAATATTCGCCAGTTTTCAAGCAAAGAAGATATCCAAGAGCAAGCGTGCCTTTGGGTAAGCCGTCTCGATCGCGGTTTAAAAAGTGACGAAAAGGTAGAGTTAGACACCTGGTTGGCAGAAAGTAATGCCCATCGCCAAGCTCTACTAGATGCCGCAAGCTTGTGGGACGATATGTCGGTGCTTAATGAATTAAGCGGTTTGTTCCCTGAACCAACAGCGCGACATACTACCAAAGGGCGTACCCTACCGAAAAACGCTGTATGGGGTATTGCTGCCACTTTCTTAGTTATGGCAATCGCGGTTGGCGTCATTGTTCAGCGCACTTGGCTAAATAGCGCGCCTGAATTTGCTGCTGTTAGCCAAAAAGTACAAACAGGTGTTGGTGAACAGAAAAATGTAACCTTATCCGATGGTTCGCAGCTTCATCTAAACACCAACTCTTTAGTAACGGTAGATTTCACATCAAGTGCACGTAATATTGTACTTTTGAAAGGCGAAGCCCATTTTGAAGTGGCTCATGATAAAACCCGCCCTTTTTCTGTTACCGCTGGAAACAATACTGTAACAGCAGTAGGTACCGCGTTTAATATGCAGTATGTTGACGACAACGCATTCGAACTTGTTGTTACCGATGGCAAAGTGTTAGTAAAAGACCGCTTTAAAGCGTCATCTTCAAATGAATCATTGTTTGGTAAGCGCCCTGTTACAGAAGAAGGTCTGCTAATGTTTGCCGGGGAGAAAGCGACTGTTTTGGGTAAAGTAGAAGCCCGAGAAAGCATGTCGCAAGATGAAATTGATGATGATTTGGCATGGCAGCAGGGCATGATAGTTTTTAAAGGCGAGCCCCTTGAATCTGTGCTACTGGAAATTGGGCGATACACGCCAGTCCGTTTTCACATCTCTGACAATAGTTTGCGTAAGCGCAGAGTGGCGGGTTATTTCAAAGTGGGCGATATAGACGGCTTGCTGTCGGCACTTGAAAGCAGCTTTAATATTACCTATGAGAAAGTTACAGAAACCAGTATTGAGCTTAAGCTAGCGAAAAGTTAAATATTGTTTGATAGATAGGTGATATTAGTTATTCCCTATTGGCATCAATTTATTTAATGTGACAATATAACTAGAATAATAAGTACATCGATTATATATCTTGCATTACGGCAATTTGGCGATAAGTAGGCAAACCAAAAAAGCAATAAAGAAGCTGCGTGCCTTTGCGTGTTCGGCTAGTTGTATTTCGCGCAAAAGAACAGCGTGGCCTTCATACTTCTCGCTTGCAGCGCCCTTACATATTGCCTCGAGTGTATGTTTAATCTTATTCATAACACCGTCACTCTACGCGCAAGACGAGAGCGGTTCGACTCTCAAAAATCCTCAACCTTCTAAAACTCTTCCGGCATCAGCGCCCGATGCGTTTAGTTTCTCTATTCCAGCACAGAACGCTAACGAAGCCTTAACTGAATTAGCTAAACAAGCCAACACTACCCTTTTGTTTCCTTTTGATTTGGCGAAGAAAGTAACGACCAATGCGCTTAAGGGAACCTTTACCTTGAGTGAAGCATTAGCTCAGCTACTTGAGGGCACTGAATTAGCGGTGGTAGCCGATGAAAATGGGGCGTTGAGTATTCGTTCCCGCGCATCGCTAACAGCACAACGTAAACAGACTGATGATAATGAACAGGCAGATGACGAGGGGGCAGACGGGCTTGAAAAAATTGCTATCGTTGGCTCTCGTAACGCGCCTCGAAGCGCTGTCGACTCGGCAGTGCCTCTTGATGTTATTGGAGCAGATAAACTAAGTTCTCAGGGCAATAGCGACGTCCTTTCCATGCTAAGCGTTATGGTGCCTTCACTAAACGTGAACGACCAGCCCATCAATGATGCAAGTAGCTTGGTGAGGCCTGCTAATTTAAGAGGCATGTCGTCAGATCACACTTTGCTCTTGTTAAATGGCAAGCGACGCCATCGCTCAGCCGTTATCACATTTTTAGGCGGGGGGTTATCTGATGGTGCTCAAGGTCCCGATATATCCGTTATACCTGCTTATGCGTTAAAACAAGTGGAGGTACTGCGAGACGGGGCCTCTGCTCAATATGGATCAGATGCTATCGCTGGTGTGATCAATTTTGTGCTAAAAGATGACCGCGAGGGTGGGAGCGTTGCGCTTAAAGCCGGAGGGTACAGCGAGGGCGATGGCGAACTGTTTCAAATACAGCTTAATAAAGGCTTTACGTTAGGAGAATCGGGTTTTTTTAACACCACTGCGGAATACCGACAGCAAAACGGCACGTCGCGCTCGGTACAGCGAGATGATGCCCAAGGGCTATTGGAACAGGGAAATAGCTTTATCGCCTCGCCATCTCAAGTTTGGGGGGCCCTTGATGTTAACGAAGATATCAAACTTGCGCTCAATGCAGGTGCTGATATTTCAAAAACGTCCCATTTTTATAGTTTTGCGACCGCCGCGAGAAGAGAGATAAACGGAGGGTTTTATTTTCGAAATCCGCAAACTCGCGAAGGGGTATTTAGCCGAACGGATCCGAATACCGGCGAAAGCCGCCTTATTGTTGCTGATTTGGATGGGCTAAATAGCGGTATAGCGTGCCCTTCAATATCTTTATCAAATGACAACGTACTAGAAAACCCTGATTACCAACTTATCGCAGATAACACGACCTCACTTGGAGCAAATTGTTTTGCCTTTAATGAATGGTTCCCTGGTGGTTTTACTCCTCGGTTCGGTGGAACGATTACCGATGCTTCTATTGCAATGGGTATAAAGCATGAATTGCCTAAGGGGTGGGCGATGGATATCAGTGCCACCTTGGGCTATAGCGATATTGAGTACACTATATCGAATACGGTCAACCCTTCGCTAGGGCCGCAAAGCCCAACGACCTTTTCTCCAGGCGGGGTATCACAAGTAGAACGCACGCTAAACTTAGACTTTACTAAACTGATCCAGACTATTTTTGACGACCCCGTGAGCATTGCTGCTGGCGTTGAGTGGAGAAAAGAGACGTATTTTCAAAAAGCGGGAGATGAAGCCTCGTATATCGCTGGCCCTTTCGCTTTAGAACCACCGATAGGTTTAAGTGAAGGCTTCTCAATAGGCTCTAACGGTTTTCCTGGTTATCAACCTCAGTCTGCTGGTCACTGGAGTCGCAGCAATTGGGCTGTGTATGCCGACTTGGAATTTTACGCGACTGAAGATTGGCAGTTTGGTGTAGCAACGCGAGTAGAGCATTTCAGTGATTTCGGGTCAACATTTGATGGAAAGCTAAGTACTCGCTACACACTTAACGATATGTTTGCACTGCGAGGTTCTTTAAATACGGGCTTTAAAGCTCCGACTGTGGGCCAAAGTAATGTTATAAATGTAACTACTGCCTATGGCCTTAATGGCTTGGAAGACCAAGCAACATTGCCGCCAACCGACCTTATCTCGCAGCAGCTTGGGGCCACGCCGCTGACGCCTGAAGAATCAGTAAACTTTAGCTTGGGCTTGGTTATGCAAGCAAGTGACAACTTCTTTGCTACGCTCGACTATTTTAATATTCGCCTTACCGATCGTATCAGTACCACATCGGCCATTCCTTTAACCGAGGATGACGTTAATACGCTTGTTGCTCAAGGGCGTTTTGATGCGGCCCGATATAATTCCGCTAAGTATTTTACCAATGATTTTGATACCAAAACCCAGGGTATCGATTTAGTTGTAAACTACAATTTTGCGTTAAGCGACTGGTCAAACTCTGTGTTGGTCGCCTACAACTGGACAGACACGCAAGTTGAGCGTGTATCTCTGTACCCGGTGTTAAGCGATGGGGAAATAACGCTTCTGCCCAACTTAACTGAGGCTCGAATACGTATGTTAGAAGACAATCTCCCTGCTCATCGAGGGAGCATTACCTTAGAACAGTCAAAAGACGAATGGGCCTTCACTTGGCGTTTAAACTACTACGGTAAATTTTATGAAGATCATCTAGATGCTTCGGCAGGCTTGGATATTTACGGCAGTGCGCTAACCACTTTCGATGCTCAACTCGCTTGGAAGATTTTGCCTGATACTCAACTTACTTTTGGAGCGCAGAACTTATTTGACGCGTTACCAAATGAAAATCCGTTTCAAGGTGAGGTTGGGGCGCTTTATCCACCAACATCCCCTGGCGGTATTAATGGCGCATTTTACTATGCAGGTGTTGAATACAGCTTTAAATAGCTAATAGTATTGACGAAGCTAATTTAGGAAAAGTTGAGGGTGTCAAACCGAGCTTTTAAACATGGATAAAGCTTTAACTTCAATAGATAGGGTAAGCGTGTTCGGAAATAAGCCTGTGTTATTTAGCCTGATAGCCTTGGACTTTTATATTAGCCGACGTCTTTGAAGAGAGATTCGTCAATAATGGTTTGATCGATAATTTGTTGTGCCATATTGATGCACTTACCGCATTGTGAGCCAAGCTCTAAATGTTGACGTAACTCACGCATATTACCCACGCCGTTTTCTTCAACCGCCGCGCGAATGCTTTTATCTGTTACCCCATAGCACATGCAAACAAACATTAAACGTACTCCAAATGAATCTGTAAATGATAATAATTGTTATTCTTTGTTTTGGCAAGTAGGTAATGGCAGATTTAATAAACCGCAATTAGGTAACGACTGGGTAATGTCCGGGACAGTTTTGTTCTATGCTGTTCAGTTATTGGTACGAGCAGTAAAAAAACTCATTGTTTAATATTGTTATTTCCGTATTCGTACCTATTTTCTGGATAGGAAATTTCTCATCAAAGTGATTGCGCAATGTAATCACCTTTATTATTACAATCCAAATATAAATGGAGAGACTCATGAGTGTATTAGTTGGCCGTCCGGCACCTGATTTTACTGCAGCTGCGGTACTTGGTAGTGGTGAAATCGTAGATTCTTTCACGCTAAGTGAAGCTATTAAGGGCAAAAAAGCGGTTGTATTCTTCTACCCACTAGATTTTACCTTTGTATGCCCGTCAGAGCTTATCGCTTTCGACAAGCGTTATGACGAGTTTAAAAAGCGCGGTGTTGAAGTAATTGGTGTTTCAATCGACTCTCAGTTTTCACACAATGCGTGGAGAAATACCCCAGTAAATCAAGGTGGTATTGGTCCAGTTAAATATACTCTTGTTGCTGACGTAAAACACGACATCTGCCAAGCATACGATGTTGAGCACCCAGAAGATGGTGTTGCTTTCCGCGGTTCATTCCTAATTGATGCAGAAGGTATGGTACGTCACCAGGTAGTAAACGATCTTCCACTTGGTCGTAACGTTGACGAAATGCTTCGCATGGTTGATGCACTAGCGTTCCACGAAGAGCATGGCGAAGTTTGCCCAGCAGGTTGGACCGAAGGTAAATCAGGTATGGATGCATCACCTGAAGGTGTAGCTAAATATCTATCTGAAGAAGCAGATAAGCTATAAGCAAACCTGTTAAAAGATAATAGAAAAACAGCGCCTTTTGGCGCTGTTTTTGTTTACGGCGTTTATCGAAAAAACTATTCTTGATTTTCTACTGGCCAGCCACCTAAGGCCTTATAGCGATTTACCATATAGCAAAATAGCTCGGTGGTTTTCTGTGCATCGTAAAGGGCGCTATGCGCTTCATTTTGGTCAAACGATATCCCAGCCGCTCGACATGCTTTTACCAGCACAGTTTGACCAAGGGCAAGGCCCGCTAGGCTGGTGGTATCGAAGGAAACAAATGGGTGAAAGGGCGTGCGCTTTATATTGCAGCGCTCAATCGCAGCATTAACGAAGCTTTGATCAAAAGTTGCGTTATGAGCAACGATAACAGAACGCTGACAGTCTGCATTTTTCTGTGCTTTGCGAATACCTTTACATAAATCCTTCATGGCTTCGCTTTCCTCAATAGCACCTCGTAATGCGCAATTCGGATCAATGCCATTAAATTCTAATGCCGCAGGCTCAAGGTTAGCACCCTCGAAAGGATCTATATGATAGTGAAAGGTTTGGTCAGGATGCAGTACTCCTTCTTCATCCATTTTCACCGTAACCGCTGCTAACTCTAATAAGGCGTCAGTGCCTGCATTAAATCCGGCCGTTTCAACGTCGATGACAACGGGAAAATAACCTCGAAAGCGCTGGGAAAGAAGGGGCGGGTTGGCAGACATAAACACTCTTGTAAGACTAGGTTGCAGAAACTGGTTGGTCGCTTTTTATGCAAACCTACCTGCGAAACTTATTAGCACAGAGAATTATCGCAAGGATATCTTCGAGTTGCCAGTTTCAATTTGAAAACCGAGAAGATGAGAAGCGCTAATAGTACGAAACGCTAATGGTATTAAACGCTAAACTTTTCTACACTTTGGACGATAATCTTATTAACCATGAATTTTTCAAAACGTTCTATTTGCGGCTTAAAGCGAATGGGTACAATTTATGGCTCTTAAAGATTGGTGGGCGTATGAAAGGCCTACATTCATGTTAGTCTGACTTTCGTTATGGTGTCGAAATGGTGTCGAAATTAAAATATATCGCTTTATTGGGGATGGTGGGGTCGCTGTCGTCCCATGCTGCCATGCGGCAATATTCTGCAACCATTGAAAGTTCCAACTGGCGTATTGATACGGACACGCGCCTGCAGTGTACACTTAACCATGAATTGCCTGGTTACGGCGAAGCCATGTTCACTAGTTCTGCGTCGAAGCAGCTCAACATGGAATTTGAATTAGATATGTACATGCTGCCAAACAAGTTTGATGTGGCTGCGGTCTACTCTGTTCCGCCAAAGTGGATGCCGGGTGTGGCGCCAAAGACCATCGCGGATATGTCTATTCGAAAGCAATACAATGGCGACCTGCCGCAGGATGCTGCATGGACTATGCTGTCTGAGTTGGAGAAAGGCTTTTGGCCCACGATTTATTACCAAGATTGGTATAACAAATATGACCAAGTGAGTGTGGCATTAAACGCAAGCAACTTCTCAGGCGTGTATCGCGACTTTGTTAAGTGCGTGTCGAACTTGCTTCCCTTTAGTTTTGATGACATTTCTTACACCGTATTGTCTTATCAGAATAACAGCACCGAACTTACTAAGTATTCGCAAAAGCGTTTAACTATGATTGGCGAATATTTAAAAGAAGACAGTGAATTGGAGCTTGTGCTTCTCGATGGTTATACGGACAGTTACGGTGGACGTTACAACAACGAACAATTGTCTATTCGAAGGGCCAATGAAGTAAAAAGCTATCTCACTACGCTAGGTGTACCTGAAGATAGGATCCAGCTGACAGGCCACGGTGAAAAACGTCATATCGCGCCAAACGATACGCGGGAAAGCCGTGCACAAAACAGACGCGTAGTGGTACGACTATCCAAGTCTTAGGCGCTTGCTAAAGCGCCTTAAACCCGTTTAACTTGCGTTAATTTGTTTTGTCTCGCCAGGTTAATACAGGCACTAAATGGTCGGTGAAAACGCCATCAGCTCGCACTACCTTGTGCAATACATCTAAAATTTGTTCTCCAGACATGCCCGCTGGAAGCGCATCCTGACGATAAGTGTAGGGGTGAATTGTAAGTTCATTATTGTGAGCGTACTGAACCCAGCTTGCTGCTTCTACTTTCCCTTTAGCCATCGCCTCATTATCCATTAAATGGCCTAACCAAGGGCCTATGCCGTTTGCATACTTCGCGACTTGCTTCATGCCATCTTGTGTACGCAGCCAATCGTAGTCGGTGTCGCTCTCGCCCCAATCGTTCTCGCCAATCAGCATAACTACTTTGCCCTTATAGCCAAGGGTTTCACGAATACGCTTGACCTCGTTAAAGTCAAAGCATTGCAGGTAACTATTGCCGTTTTCTCCCGCAAACCCGTAGTTTTTTAATGTGTCGATAACCATCTTACTGGCATCAATACCTTCAGCAATGTGAAAAGCAGGGGACTTTACTTCTGGATATACGCCTACAGACGTGCCGAATTGGCGATTAAGCTCGCTGATTAGCTCAAAGTGTTCACTTAACGTGGCCACTTTAAAATTAGCCTGGGAGCCGCGGTACCTACTTTTAAAAACTTGTTTGCCATCACTGTTGGCACGTTCATGTACCCGCAATGCTCGAAGCTCTTCGAGGGTGAAGTCACGGGCGTAATAGCGTCCGTCCTTTCGGTGACGCGCTGGAAAAATTTCTTCTACATTAGTGACTGTCTCTAAGTGAATGTCGTGCAGTACAACGGGGATGTCATCTTTGGTTATAACAACATCCTGCTCTATAAAGTCAGGACGCAGCGAGAACGCTAGCGTGGCTGCTTCAAGGGTGTGTTCCGGCAAATAGCCAGAAGCGCCGCGATGGGCGATAACGGTAAAATGCGGTCTTTCGCTAGTGGTATGTTCTGCTTCAGCTTGCGAGGTTTTACTATTCGTAGCATCAGCTGCAAACGTACTCTCAGAGGCAAGGGCACCTGTAAATAGCACCACCAAAGCAGGTAGTAACGATGCCAACCTGGTCGTATATCTATTGCGAAACCTAGCATTGCCCTTTAATAGCAACTTAAGCTTGTTCGACGAACCCGCTACAGCCTTGCTTACACGGTTTAAAGAAAATAATAAGCGGTTACCTAGCATGTGACTGCCACTCCATGTGTTTACTTTTATCGCCTTCTTACTTATGCCGTACATTTCACAGAAAGCTTATGTTACAAGCGCTTAAAAGATATTGGCGACGTCGCGCTATAGTGAAATAGACTTATTTTGAATAAGTTCTATGGCATACCCATCTGGATCGCGAACAAAAGCGATGACGGTAGAGCCACCTTTTACTGGGCCAGGTTTACGATACACCTCAGCGCCATTTGCTTCTAAGTTTTCACAAAACTGATAGATGTCGTCTACTTCAATAGCGATGTGGCCGTACGCGTTACCCTTATCATAGGTGTTGTCACCCCAGTTATAGGTAAGCTCTAACACAGTGCTATCGGTCTCTTCTCCGTATCCTACAAAAGCGAGGGTGTACTCATACTCTTTGTTTTCTGATTGTCTGAGAAGGCGCATGCCCATCAATGAGGTGTAAAAGTGAAGTGACGCCTCTAAGTTTTCAACTCGAAGCATGGTGTGAAGGATTCGCATAACTATTTCCTATTTGAACCATCAGAATTACCCGATGGTACACTGCATTGTAAGTGTGCGTTTGCAGTTGCTACATGTACGCAGAACTCGAGCCACACAGAGCCCCATTCATACGGCTCCCTGCAGAGCACTTTCGTTGGTCAACGCAAACGACACACCATGATAATGGGGAAATGTTAACGCTTTAAGACAGTTTTACCATTCCACTTAAACGTATTAAAAACCCCACATGCCGATATTATCAATTTTAAGTCTACGTGGCTGGCTTAACAGGTAGACCACCATTTTGCCTAAGTCTTCGTTTTGAATAAGACCCTTATCTACCTTCTCTGATTCTGTTTTCTGTGACTGAATTAGCGCAGGGTTGAGTGAGTGAACGTGAATGCCATAAGGTCGCACCTCCTCTTGAAGAGCTTTCCCAAGCCCCACCAATGCGAATTTTGACGCGCAGTAAACGCCGGCATTGGCATATCCATTTAGTGCCGCCTGAGAGGCAATATTGATAATGTAACCTTCTCGATTTTCAATCATATGGGGCACTACTTGCTTACACATAAGGAAGGAACCTTTTACATTGGTATCCATCACTTCGTCCCAATCGTCTTCACTGGTTTCCCAGATAAGCGTTTCTTTACCAAACCCACTGTTATTGATAAGAACGTGAAGTTCGCCAAATGTATTTTTAACTTCTTTTACAAAACTTGCTACTTCATCACTTTTTGATACATCACATTTTGTCCCAATGACTTTACCGGGGAATAGCGCATCTAATTGTTCAACTGTCTCGTTTATCGTCTGTTCAGTGCGTCCGCAGATAGCTACTTTCATTCCTGCATCTAATAGAAAGTGGGTTATAGTTTTACCCAGCCCCTTACCACCGCCTGTTACAATGGCGGTTTTATCTAATAATGAGTACATGTCTGTCATAATTAAAACCTAGCGAAAAAAAATAAGATTAACTTAGCTGGTATTGGCGTTATACAAACATACGTATTCATTGTGAGCCAGTAATAAGGTTGCATTGGAATGCTTAAAAAATAATCCCAAAATAATTGGACATCGCGATCAATAACCTGTACTGTCTCGCTCGCTCTAGATATGTTTTATGCTTTACCTAATACTGCGCTGTACCTTTCTTTATACCTTCAAATTGAAGTGCTAGATAGATATACAACTGCTTTACTAGCTTAGTTATGTCTATTGCTATTCGGTGGCTTCCACCATTACATCAATTTTTTAAAAGGTTATTATTATGTCTAATTCTGTAAATGGTACAGTTAAGTGGTTTAACGAAGAAAAAGGTTTCGGTTTCATTACTCCTGAAGCTGGTGGCAAAGACGTATTCGTACACTTCCGTTCAATCACTTCTGACGGCTTCAAGACTCTTGCTGAAGGTCAAGCGGTTAGCTTTGAAGTTGAACAAGGCCAAAAAGGCCCACAAGCTGCTAACGTAACAGTTCTTTAAGACCTGTAAGCAAGCTTAGGGTTATTTCTCTTATTTGAAGTAACCCGCAAAGATGGGCTCTTTTTCACGTAAAATGTGAAAAGAGCCTAATTTTCGTTTTTAGATTTCTTAACCCAACCTGCGAGGAATTCAAAACAAACAATATCAATAAAGAAGTATTTAATATGCAATTTCAAAACTCTATCTCTACCATTAACAGCCTTATTCCAGGTGCGTTAATTTCAAATATCTCCATAAATAAAACAGCTGTTGCCTTCAAACATGCGAATACCTATCGACATGTTCAGTTATCATCAAGACAAGAAGCAAAGCGATTTATTGATCAGCTTATTCAAGAGAGCTAATTAAGTTCTAACTACCCATTCTATGCTTTCGTGCTTAATAACAGGCGCTTAAGAGACTTTATCGCTGTATAGTCAATAATGATGCTAAAAAGCTAAAAGGTTATAGGTCTTGCGTGTTCAGTCGTGCAACTGTGTCGTATGTATTAAACGCTGTAAATAATGGTGCTGTTGCAAGAGAAGCATTGGCTAGTACGGGAGTGTACTAACCAATCTCGTTATAGAAATAACCCCTGACTTTTATTTGGCTTTTAAGTCGACGTCTGAATCTGCTAACAGATATATGCTTGCTGCATAAGCTGCAATGTTTTGCGCCAGTTCATCAGGGTTAATTTTATCCAATGTGTCATCAGGCGTGTGATGAAGATCGAAATAATCTCGTCCGTTCTGGTTCAACCGGATAGTCGGTACGCCTTTCGCTGCTAGCGGTATAATGTCGGGGCCGCCACCAGCAACGTCTGAACCACCGCGAATTATACCTAGCGGGGACAGGATTTTTGCGATTTCATCTACCAGTACTGTTGCTTCAGGGTTCACATTCGACACAAGTTGCCAAATTGTTTGCGCACCAAAATCAGACTCAGTAGCCAGAACGTGGTTAGCAAGGTTCTTTTCATGCTGTTTTGCATAAGCAAACGCGCCTAACAAGCCTACTTCTTCAGCGCCAAACATAACTACACGAATGGTGCGTTTAGGGCGTTCAGGCAGTGATGCAATTAATGCGGCTGCCGCTGTGGTAATAGCAACGCCGGCACCGTCATCTACAGCGCCAGTGCCGAGGTCCCAGCTGTCTAAGTGACCACCAATAAGCACAATCTCTTCAGGCTTTTCACTTCCTACTAAATCTAGTATTACGTTGCCGCTATTTACTTCGCCTTTCCACTTTGACTCAGAATGGAGCGATAACGACAGTGGCTTGCCTAAATTGTGTAGGCGTCGAAGATGATCAGCGTCGGGGTTCGAAATAGCAACAACCGGAATATCGGCCCACTCATCGCCGTCTGAACTCATCATGCCGGAGTGAGGGAAGCGATGGGAGTCTGAGCCTACCGAACGTACAACTAGCGCTTCAGCGCCACCACGTTGCGCATGTTGCCAACCAATGCGTCTACGTTGATTTGCTTGTCCGTAGCCCGCACCGGTTTGGCTTTTTACCATGGCGTCGCCATCGACAAACGCAATTTTGCCTTTCAGCGCGCCGTCTTTAACTGCGGTTAGTGCATGAATATCCCTGAAATATACGATGTCAGCGTTGATCTCGCTCTCTGAAGGAGCAGCTCCACCTAACGCGGTACCGTAAAGGGGCTGCATGTATGGTGCAGTAAGTGAAATATGTAAGTGACCCCTGTCCCAGAAGGGCATGCTAAACTCTTCAATGCTCACTTTATCAAACCCAAGGTTCTTTCCTACCTTAACACCCCAATCTCTGGCGCGCTTTTCTGCTTCTGAACCGCCAAGGCGTGGGCCTATCTCTGTAGTGAGTGATTCTACGATGCTATAGCCTAAGTCACTTTTCAGCGCTTTTTGAATTAGCGTTTCCGCAGTTTTCTTTTGCTCGTCAGTAATGGGGGAAGTTTCAGCAAAAACGCCAAAGCTGCATGCACTTACTAATGCACCAAACGCTAGATTCCTAGCGATATTATTCAATCGGGACATGTGTTCTCCGTGGATTATTTTTATATTTTTGTTTACTTGCGTGAGCAAAACTCTACCCCAAACATCATAGCTAATTTGATTGTCCCTTTCGAGGCAAACTACAAGCGTAACTCGTGTGTTAGTCGCAAAATTGTTTGTGTGAGTAAGTGAGTGGAATTAAAAAGAGGAGCCGAATGGCTCCTCTCTAAAAATGTTCTATTTACGCTTCTTCTTAAGCGCCAACTTTTGCTTTTTCTCTTGTTCTTTCAGCACTTCGTTAATAAAGCTCTTTCTGCCGAACTCACGTGTGATAACACACTTGTTTAAGTCGAAGCCGCGGGCAGGGCAGTATTCTCTGCCGTACAAGATAATCTGCAGATGGAGGTCGTTCCACCTTTCTTTTGGAAACAAGCGTTTTGCGTCACGCTCTGTCTGCTCAACACTCTTTCCGTTCGATAAACCCCAGCGGTACATCAAACGATGAATATGAGTATCTACCGGGAAAGCAGGAATACCAAAGCCTTGAGACATAACCACCGCGGCCGTTTTGTGGCCAACAGCAGGCATGGCCTCCAGCGCTTCAAAATTTGCTGGAACTTCACCATTGTGTTGTTTGATGATCATATCGGACAAATGCCAAATGCCTTTCGACTTCATAGGCGATAATCCACAAGGGCGGATAATGTCTTGTATTTCTTCAATACTCATCAACACCATGTCGTAGGGATTATCCGCGCGAGCGAATAACTTTGGCGTAATTTGATTAACGCGCTCGTCGGTACATTGTGCCGATAATAGAACCGCAATGAGTAACGTATATGGGTCTTTGTGATCTAAGAAGATAGGAATTTCTGGATAAAGGTCATCCAAAATTCGCATTATTTCTTTTACTTTTTCCTGCTTAGAAAGCGGCTTTGCTGGCTTAACTATATTATTCATTTTTAAATACTTTTTTAATACGGTCGCTAAACAAGGTGTAAATTTTTTAAGTTAAAACGTTTGCGCCATCTGCTGAATTTTTCACTTACTCCGTCAAGCCACGCTAACAATTACAGTATGATTTAACTCTCTGCAGTAACACGCACGCGCTCTGCTTTCACTGCAGGCGATGTTTGTTTAGCTGCTAATTTAGCATCTATGCTGTTTTTAATAGCAATAAGAAGTCCCATGCCTAAAAACGCACCCGGCGGTAATATCGCAAGCAAAAATGGGTTTTCTGTGTTGAAAAGTGTAATAGTCCAATTCGCAGCAATGGGTCCAAATAGCCTATCTGCACCCGCTAATAACGTACCCGCACCTAGTATTTCTCGCATGCCGCCTAGTACCACCAACACAGCAGTAAAGCCTAAGCCCATCATGAACCCATCGTATGCGGACGCAAGGGGCCCGTTTTTCGATGCGAAGGCCTCGGCGCGACCTATAATGGCGCAGTTAGTTACAATCAGTGGAATGAAAATACCTAACGCTAAGTAAAGGTCGTAGGTATAGGCATTCATTAGAAGCTGAACAATGGTTACAAATGCTGCAATAATCATAACGAAAACAGGGATGCGAATCTCGTTTCTTACCACATTTCGAACGAGTGAAACGGTAATGTTACTGCCAATTAAAACCAACATGGTAGCAAGGCCAAGCCCTAAACCATTAATGAAGGTAGCGGTAACGGCTAGTAGGGGGCACAATCCTAACAGCTGTACTAGCGCAGGGTTGTTCTTCCAAAGCCCTTGCAAGGACAGGTCGCGAAAGTCAGTCACGTTGTAACTCCTCTACACTATAAGGTTGCGTTTCATCCACGTTAACGGCATCTATCGTTTCAACCGAATCTGTTGTTGCACAGGTGTTGGGAGCGGAGAATAGCGCACTTTGGTTAGCCTGAGCGTAAAGTAAAGCTTCACGTACCGCTGAGACTACCGCTCTTGGCGTTATTGTAGCGCCTGTGAATTGGTCAAATTCGCCGCCATCTTTTTTGACTTGCCATGGAGCTAGGTTATCTGGTGAGAAAGACTTGCCGCTGAAGCTTGTGATCCAATTGCTTACTGCAAGCTCTATTTTATCACCAAGCCCAGGGGTTTCTTTATGTTCGATAACGCGTACGCCAAGTACCGTCATACTTATTCTATTAGTATTGGGCGCAGAAATATCGGGCGCATTCTCGTCTTGCTCTGATGATCTCTGAGGTGTTGAATTAAGCTCGGTCATATCCGAGAGCGCTAACGCGGTGGTATTGAGATTTTCGCTCTCACTGTCGAGCGATTCGGTACTCGAGCTGCTTTGTGTGTTTGCACTAACTGGTGCATCCACTTTTACACCAACAACAATATCTATATTACCGCTATAACCATCTGGAGCGGTGGCTTCCAGCACAAGCGCGCTAGGTTGGCCGCTTAGCGTGGCACGGTATATCTTATGGGCTTTTTTTATGCCCAGTTCAGGGGCATTGACTTCTGTGCAGTTGGCGTACAGAGCATTGTCATGGAATTCGCTAGGTACGACTTCATTCAGTACGCTTAGTAATTTTTGCTGCTTCTGTTGCTCAATTTTGTCTTGTGTACCAAAAAAAGTTAATGCTATCAACGCTGTGGTAACAACGGCAAACGCACCTAACATAAGGCCGTTTTTGGCCAAGCTTTCTTTCATCATTATTGCTTACCTCGGCCTTTGCCCACATTTTTACCGTAAACACGAGGGCGGGTGTAATAGTCAATAAGCGGTACCGCCATATTCATAATGATCACCGCAAACGCCACCGCATCGGGGTAACCACCAAATGTACGTATTATAACTACCCAAAAACCAATGGCAGCTCCAAATATAATTCGGCCTTTTGGGGTTGTTGACGCTGAAACCGGGTCGGTGGCGATAAAGAATGCGCCTACCATTACTGCCCCATTAAACAGGTGGAATAGCGGTGAAGCATAGTAGTCGGCGTGAACTAAATGAAGAAGTGATGCACAAACGAATACGCTCAGCAGCATGCCGCCTGGGATGTGCCAGCTAATAACGCGGGTTTTCCATAGGTAGAGACCACCGAGTAAATAAGCAAGACTTACTATGCCCCATCCTGCACCGGCGGCTTCGAATATACCGCCATCGAAGATAGGTTTAGCTAATGACTCTGAGTAGGTTACGCCTTGCGTTAGGTCGGTTTTCAATGTATCTAACGGTGTTGCCATGGTTACACCATCGGCAATGGTTTTGAGTTGAGTGACATCGTATCCACTGGTAGTAAAACCAGTAAAGATGAGTGAAGCCGAATCTAAAAAGCTTGGCGTGATGCCAGCGTGAGTCGCGGGAGGCAGCCATAGGCTCATGGCTGCCGGGAATGAAATAAGCAGCACCACGTAAGCAATCATGGCTGGGTTGAAAATATTAAAGCCAAGTCCACCGTACACCTGTTTAGCTACCGCAATGGCGAAGAAAACGCCTGTCACCGTCATCCACCATGGCAGAGTAGGTGGAATACTAATCGCGATTAACAAGCCGGTTAAAACCGCACTGTAATCAGTAAGAGTGCGTTCGATAGGGCGTTTTCTTAGATATAAAATAACCCCTTCAATAACTAGTGCACTTGCTACCGCAATAACCGCTTGAATAAGCATGCCCCAACCAAAAAAAATAGATTGGGCTATCATGCCTGGGAGCATGGCGTAAATGACCATGCGCATGACCTGTCCGGTATCGCGTTTAACCCGTTGGTGTGGTGAACTCGATAGACTTAACTTCATTCTGATTCTTTCTCTTGTTCAGCCGCCGCTTTTTTCGCTTTTGCTTTTGCAATGGCTGCCGCTATACGTGCTTTCTTTTCATCTTGAGCAGTGTGTTGAGAAGTTGTTTGCGCACTTGTTGTTTGTTCTACATTATTAGGCGTCTCGCTCTGCTCTGTATCTTTGTCGCTTTGTTGTTCAGCAGTATCTTGTGAGAACGCTAAATCTTCATTCCCGCTTTGAGCAAGTTTCTTTGCTTTGGCCTTTGCCACTGCGGCAGCTATACGCGCTTTTTTCCCGTCGGCGTCACCTTTAGATGGAGCGTCGTTAGTATTCTCATTAGGCGTGCTGGTTTCATCTTGCGCTTTTTGCGTTGAAGCAGCCTCCATGCTGAGATCACTATCGCTAGCATCTTCGTGCTCGCCTTCTATATTGTCCTCTAGATTCCCTTCCTGTTTGGCCGCTTTTTTGGCTTTTGCTTTCGCCACGGCGGCAGCAATGCGGGCCTTTTTCTGTTCCGCTTCGCTCAAGTTGCTAGATGAATTTAAAGCCTTGTTATCCTGAGCACCATTATCTTGGCCGTTGACGCTTTGAGGATCCGCTTCTGTTTGCAAGCTAACGTCTTGGCTGTCTGTGTCAGCTTCACTAACAGGGCTAGATGCTTGTGCTTTTTGCGACGCAGCCTTTTTGGCTTTCGCTTTAGCAACGGCAGCAGCTATCCTAGCCTTCTTTTCATCCTTAGCATCCATTCCACCTAGCGCTTCTTCAGACTGATTGTCTTGCTGCTCGTCTAATTGAGTGGGCGTAGCCTGCTCAGATTGGCCACTCGCGTTATTTTTAGCTGCTTTTTGCGCTTTTGCTCTAGCAACGGCCGCAGCAATTCGCGCTTTTTTCTGTTCCTCAACTGATAGGTCTGCGTTAGTTTCAGTATTTGAAGGCTCAGAATTTGATGTCTCAGAATTTGAAAGAACAGCATTTTTTTCGTCTTGAGAACCCGCTTGGTTTTCTGTTGACGCATCTGAATGCTGGCCAGCTTGAGCTGCTTTCTTCGCTTTCGCTCTGGCGATAGCTGCGGCAACTTTGGCCTTTTTGTCATCTTCTGGCGAAGGTGCCTGAGCCGCTGACTCAGTGGCGTTTTCAGCTTGCTCTGAACCTTGAGTTCGGGCTGCTTTCTTCGCCTTTGCTCTGGCAATTGCCGCGGCTACCTGAGCTTTTTTATCGTCTGCCGGTGAGCTAGGCTCGTCAGCGTTTACTGGTGTATTTTCGTCCTTAGCCTTGGCCTGCATTGCCGCTTTTTTCGCTTTCGCCCGTGCAAGCGCCGCCGCTACTTTATCCTTTGCTTCAGTTGCGGCAGCGTCAGCCGAGTTATTTGCATTATCTACAGCTGCAGCATTTTGTTCTTTGGCTTTATTTGCGGCTAACCGCGCCTCTTTTGCTTTTCTATGCTTTGCTTCTCGCTCCAGTTTTTCACGCTCTAAACGCTCTTTACGCGCTTCAAAACGCTGTTTGGCCTTCTCAGCTTTGTTCTTTTCATCGCGCTGAATGCGTATTTCAGATTTAGCTTGGCGATAGTAATGCACCAGTGGGATCTCGCTGGGGCAAACGTAAGCACATGCACCGCACTCTATACAGTCGAAAAGGTCGTATTCTTCGGCTTTATCGTATTCTTTTGCTTTGGCGTGCCAAAACATCTGTTGGGGAAGCAATGACGCAGGGCATGCGTCGGCGCATGCACTACAGCGAATACAGGGGCGCTCTGCATTGTCGTCTACCAGCTCTTTTTTTGCTGGAACCAGCAAACAGTTGGTGGTTTTCACCACGGGGATTGTAGCGTCTGATAAGGTAAAGCCCATCATAGGCCCGCCCATAATCACTTTAGGTGCTTTTTGTTTTTTCGGATTGTAGTTTGCTTCATCCAATAGATGAGAGACGGGCGTACCCAGCAACGCTCTAAAATTGCTTGGTGATTCAACGGCTTCACCAGTTACGGTAACAACACGTTCAATCAGCGGCTTGCCGTGTAGAATAGCATCTGCAATAGCATAGCAGGTAGCCACGTTGAACATCATCACCCCTACGTCAGCAGGCAATCCATTTCTTGGAACTTCTCGGCCAGTTAGAACCTGAATCAGCTGTTTTTCGCCGCCGGCAGGGTATTTAGTTTCAACGCTAACAACGCGGTAATCTTTCTTATCCTGACAGGCAATATTGAGTGCCTCGAAAGCTTCGGGCTTGTTGTCTTCAACCGCAACTACTATGGCTTTCGGCCCAATAAGGTGAGTAAGAATATCTAGACCCTGGCGTATTTGCCACGCGTGCTCACGCATCAATCGATCATCAGACGTGATATAAGGTTCACACTCAATCCCATTTAAAATAAGAAACTCAACAGGTTTAGATGTTGAGGTTTTAATATGGGTCGGAAAGCCTGCGCCACCCATTCCTGAAATTCCTGCCTGGCAGATAGCTTCAATAAGTTTGTTTTTATCAAGCTCGCTGTAATTAGCGATGGGCGACAGGTCGGCCCATGTGTCTTTCCCATCCGGGCGTATCGATATACACATTTCTGTTAAGCCGCTAGGGTGCGCTACAACATGCGGCGCTATTGCAACGACTTCTCCAGAGGTGGGAGCGTGTACAGGTACCGAAAAAGGCGAGGAGCTTTGCGACAGAATTTGGCCTTTTAACACGGTTTCGCCAACTTCTACGCAGCATATTCCGTCTGAACCAATGTGCTGGCGCAATGGTACTACCAATAACTCAGGCAACGATGGCTTTTTAATTACCGAGGTATTAGAAAGTGATTTTTTATCGTCAGGATGCACACCACCTGGAAATGAGTACAGCTTCCCCGCCTCAAGCGCTTCTATAATTGAATCAAAACTTGGATACATCACAATTACGATACCATTTTGATAGGGATATCACCTTTAGGTGATGATTCGAAATCCCACTTCCATGTAGAAGTAGTTTGAACTATTGGCACCATGTCAATGCAGTCCACAGGGCAGGGGTCTACACATAAGTCACATCCTGTACATTCGTCGGTAATAACTGTGTGCATATGTTTGGCGGCACCTAAAATGGCATCGACAGGGCAGGCTTGAATACATTTGGTACAGCCGATGCACTCATCTTCTCGAATGAAAGCAACTTTTTTGACGTCTTCCTCGCCGTGCGCTGCATCAAGGGGCTTGGGTTCAACACCCATTAAGTCTGCAAGTTTTTTGATCGTTGCTTCACCGCCCGGAGGACATTTATTAATGTCATCGCCATCTGCAATGGCTTCAGCATAAGGTTTACAACCTGGATAACCACATTGACCACATTGGGTTTGTGGTAACACAGCATCAATTTGCTCGACAAGTGGGTCGCCCTCTACTTTAAAGCGAATGCTCGCATAGCCCAAGACTAGGCCAAAAATAAGGGCGAGGACGCCAATAGCAATAACGGCAAGTATGATCGCAGTAGACATTGACATTACACCTTCACCAATCCACTAAATCCCATAAATGCAAGGGACATGAGGCCTGCGGTAATCATGGCAATTGATGCCCCTTTGAATGAGACCGGTACGTCAGCAGCAGCCAAACGCTCACGCATGGCCGCAAATAACACCAGTACAAGAGAGAACCCCACAGCAGCGCCGAAACCATAAATAAGACTCTGCATGAAATTATGCTGTTCGGTAAGGTTTAATAGCGCTACACCAAGGACTGCACAGTTGGTTGTGATAAGAGGGAGAAATATACCTAGCAGCCTATATAAGGTAGGGCTGGTTTTGTGCACGACCATTTCTGTGAACTGAACCACCACCGCGATAACAAGAATAAAGGCCAGCGTTCTAAGGTAACCGATGCCCAGTGGAGCAAGTAAATAGGTTTCCACTAGGTAGCTCGATGCAGAGGCAAGCGTGAGAACAAATGTGGTGGCCATAGACATACCCATGGCGGTTTCCAGTTTGCCAGACACACCCATGAACGGGCACAAGCCGAGAAACTTAACCAACACAAAGTTGTTAACCAGTACTGTACCAATCAATAGCAGTAAAAATTCAGTCATGAATAACGCAATTCCTTTGAGGAATCTTGACGGACAATGCCCGCGAATTAAAAAGAAAAACAGATTAGGTCTATTATCCCTTTTTAGAACGGGTTTAACAACTTGATTGAATTAGGGTTATTTAATGTCTAAACGCGTTGTTTTAGGAATTAAAATAGAATGAAGTGGGTGAGGCGATTAAGAGCCAACTAAGTGGCTCCCCCTCCCCGACTCGAACGGGGGACCTGCGGATTAACAGTCCGTCGCTCTAACCAACTGAGCTAAGGGGGAATCGACACCTAAGTTGTTTGCTGAAGTTGGCTCCCCCTCCCCGACTCGAACGGGGGACCTGCGGATTAACAGTCCGTCGCTCTAACCAACTGAGCTAAGGGGGACCTGTGCTTCAACGGAGGCGAATATTAAAGACGTACTTGGGAACTGTCAACAACATAAATGAAATATTTGTGCTGACTGCGCAAAAAATAGCTTTTTAGCGCCTTTGTGTTCAAATTGTCGTCAATGCTGAGAAAGTGATGGTTAATAACTGTCCATTATTACATCTTTGCTTATAAACAAGTGTGCTTTTTGCTTATAGTTAAATGGATTTTTCTTTTTTCTTTTATATCTCATTAAGTGCAATGGATATAACTAAAAAGAATAAAAAATTGCTTCCATACTGTTATTATGTACAGCCTTTAATAAATCTGTAACCTGTACCTGAGGATTAAAAGGTTAGTCACCACTTACGTGATGGGAAATTAATCGAGCACAAAATCCCGCCGAATATGGTCTGGCGGTAGTTATCCACTAAATCTGTGGATAACTATGTTGATAGCTTAGATTCGTCTACGATTTTTAATAGATCAGGTATAACTTGATCTGGGTGAATCGTGCGTTTCAGGCTATAATAAAATATAATATACAAAGACTTAGGTCTATTTTTGTGATCGTTACTCTCGATCTAAATAGATCGGTTGAACAAAAAGTAGCTTGTGTGTTAATTCAACGAATGACTAAATGCTATCCAACTAAATCCGTGCTATTCGTGAGTGCCTTACAAGTTATTAACATTTTTGTTGTTCTTTCAATCGTTAAGCGGTGAAAACTTAATGTGATCGAACTTCAGGAGTGACTATATTAAAAGTGAAATGGAATAGAAACTAAACTGTCACGGAATTACTCACATATTTATTGTGTACAAATTTATATAAAGTAGTGTTTTTAGCGAATAATGAACAAATTCGTACAGCGCATGCATTTTCATTAAAAACACCATATTTCTTCTCTCCCTCTTGATCTTTGCTTTGTTTATCGAAACTGAATGGCTAAATAGCGTTCACCGTTTTACACTAGCGTGCAATTAATTAGGGGAATTTAGTCAGCCGGAGAACTAGTGATAAAAAGTAACGCTAAACAACGTACTTCCGACTTATTGGGAGGAGATATAGGTACTACGTTAAAGCGTATGACTATTCCTATGATATTAGGAATGGTAATGATGATGAGCTTCGGACTTATCGATACCTTTTTCGTCAGCTTGCTGGGCACAGACCCTCTAGCTGCTATAAGTTTTACCTTTCCAGTGACCTTCACAGTAATCAGTCTGAATATTGGTTTAGGTATAGGAACCTCAGCAATAATAGGGAAGTTGCAGGGTAGTAAGGAAATAACCAAGTCCCAGCACTATGCTACAGGCTCGCTTATGCTGTCTGTTCTACTGGTAGGGACATTAGCAATGATTGGCTTTTTTACCATAGAGCCTGTGTTCAAATTGCTTAATGCGACAGACAATTTAATGCCATATATATCTGATTATATGGGGCTCTGGTATTTGTCGAGCATCTTTTTAGCTATGCCTATGGTGGGCAATAGTGTACTACGCGCATGTGGTGATACCCGAACGCCAAGTATTGTAATGGCTGCGGGAGGGGGACTAAATGCGTTGCTAGACCCTATTTTTATATTCGGACTTGGGCCCATCCCTGCGATGGGAATAAAAGGTGCGGCTCTGGCCACCTTTATCGCGTGGATTGTTGGCGCTTTGTGGATACTTTATATTTTGGCTGTTCGCCGAAAGCTTATGTTACCTAGATTGCTCACGCTTTCGGAGTTGCGTGATAGCAGCCGTGAAATTCTCAAGATAGGACTGCCCGCGGCAGGTGCGAACATGCTTACCCCTGTCGCTGGTGGTGTAATGACAGCTGTAGTCGCTGGTTACGGTGCTGAAGCGGTTGCAGCTTGGGGAGTGGGTAATAGAATGGAGTCCATTGCTAGTATTATCGTGCTAGCACTTTCTATGACACTGCCTCCTTTTATAAGTCAAAACGTAGGGGCAGGGCAGGTAGAGCGCGTAAAAAAAGCATATTCGCTTACATTGAAGTTTGTTCTTATTTGGCAGTTTGGCATTTTTCTTGTCATGTGGGCACTGTCTAGCTGGATAGCCGTCGCTTTTGCTAATGAAGTCGAAGTTAGCGTATTAATACAGCTGTTTTTGATGATAGTGCCGTTAGGTTACGGCATGCAGGGAATTATCATTCTGACTAACTCATCGTTAAACGCTATGCACCGCCCCATGACAGCATTGATATTAAGTGTCATCCGCTTATTTGTTTTCTTCGTACCAATTAGCGTTGCGGGTAGCTTTTTCTTCGACCTAAAAGGGCTATTTGCCGGAACCGTCATTGCTAATATTGCAATGGCATGTGTTTCACTTGTTGTTTTCAAGCGCGCGTTAGCTCAGCTTGAGGCAGACACAGTAAATTCTTAATGCGGCGAATGCCAATCCCGGTTAGCACGTCTTTTTTAACAGATGTGTACACAAGCAATATTTAAGCAGTAAGCTAAAGGAAAGGTTAAATAAATGAGTAGAGGGTTTGAGCTTCATTCTAAATACAAACCAGCTGGTGACCAGCCTAAGGCCATCGAAGCTTTAGTGGATGGACTTGAGAGTGGCTTGGCCGGTCAGACATTGCTGGGTGTTACAGGGTCAGGTAAAACCTTTACTATGGCTAACGTCATCAAAGAAGTGCAGCGACCCACCCTTATACTGGCACACAACAAAACATTAGCGGCTCAACTTTACGGTGAAATGAAAGAGTTTTTCCCCAATAACGCCGTAGAGTACTTTGTTTCATATTACGATTATTATCAGCCAGAAGCCTACGTTCCAAGTACCGATACCTTTATTGAGAAAGACGCGTCTATTAATGACCACATTGAGCAAATGCGGTTATCAGCTACCAAGGCACTGATGGAGCGCCGGGACGTAGTCATTGTGGCCAGCGTGTCGGCTATTTATGGCTTGGGTGACCCTGAATCCTATATGAAAATGCTGTTGCACCTTCGACAGGGCGACACCATGGATCAGCGTGATATTTTACGTCGCCTTGCTGAACTGCAGTACAAGCGTAACGATTTGGCCTTTGAACGGGGTACATTCCGCGTGCGTGGCGATGTCATCGATATCTTTCCTGCCGACTCTGAAAAGCAAGCCGTAAGGGTAGAACTGTTTGACGATGAAATAGATAAGATAAGTCTGTTCGACCCGTTAACGGGCGCAGTGGATAAGTCTGTTATTCGCGCGACGGTTTTTCCAAAAACGCACTATGTAACACCGCGAGAGAAAATTCTGAATGCGATTGAGCATATAAAGGACGAATTGGGCGATCGCAAAAAGCAGCTTCAAGAAACGAATAAGCTTATTGAAGAGCAGCGTATCTCACAACGTACCCAGTTTGATATCGAAATGATGATGGAGCTTGGATATTGTTCGGGTATTGAAAACTATTCCCGCTATTTATCGGGACGAGCGCCGGGCGAGCCACCTCCAACTTTATTAGATTACTTCCCAGCAGACGGTCTGATGTTTATCGATGAGTCTCACGTTACCGTTTCTCAAGTAGGGGCCATGTACCGTGGTGATCGCTCTAGGAAAGAAACCCTAGTTGAATTTGGTTTCAGATTGCCGTCTGCGTTAGACAATCGCCCGCTAAAGTTTGAAGAATTTGAGCAAATTTGCCCTCAAACTATTTATGTTTCTGCTACGCCGGGCGACTATGAACTTAAGAAAACCGATGGTGAGATAGTTGAGCAGGTTGTGCGTCCAACGGGTCTGCTAGACCCTGTTATTGAAGTACGTCCTGTAGCCACTCAGGTTGATGATGTCCTGTCTGAAATTCAAAAGCGGGTAGCGCTTGACGAACGTGTGCTTATTACTACCTTAACCAAGCGTATGGCTGAAGATTTAAGCGAGTATTTAAATGAGCACGGCGTTAAAGTTCGTTATCTGCATTCGGATATCGATACCGTAGAGCGAATTGAAATAATCCGAGACTTGCGACTGGGTAAATTCGACGTGTTGGTAGGTATTAACCTTTTACGTGAAGGTTTAGACATGCCGGAAGTGTCGCTGGTGGCTATCTTAGATGCCGATAAAGAAGGCTTCTTGCGCGCTGAACGTTCGTTAATCCAGACTATTGGTAGAGCCGCGCGTCATGTGAATGGTAAAGCTATTTTGTACGCTGACAGTATTACCAAGTCGATGAAAAAAGCGATGGACGAGACTGAGCGCCGTCGTGAGAAGCAAATGGCGCATAATGAGGCAAATGGTATAACGCCAATGCGACTTAACAAGCCTATTACCGATATTATGGACTTAGGCGACAGCGCGCACCCAGCGTCTGGAAAAGTCAGACTGCGCAAAGTTGAAGAGAAGAAGAAGCAACAGAAAACAGCAAGTGCTACTGAATTAATGGACCAAATCACGGAGCTTGAAAAGCAGATGTTTGAATATGCGCGTGAGCTTGAGTTTGAAAAAGCGGCGTCACTTCGTGACGATATTGAATCAATTAGAAAACAGGTAGTTGCGCTTTCTTAAGCATTTTACCCAGTCAACGCCCTCAGTACTTATTGGGGGCGCTTTACTTGCGCAGGCATTTTTTATTCAAATCGTGAGTTAAAAATTGCCATAAAACCTCCTAAACACATGTTTCGTATAAATTTGAATAACACATCTCTACTTGCTCTTCACCTTTGCTTATGTTCTTTTTACTTATGTAAAAATATTCCTGTAGATAACTATTTACGAAACAGAGAAGTTGTTTTTTTATTATTAAATGAGACGAAAAGCAGCAAAATGTCGTTGTAATAGCACGATTAGTTACATATAGTTCTTATTAGAGTATCTATAACTATACCTAAAAACAGGTGCTAACATGCTTAATCGTCTTCAGGAGTCAGATATCAAGCTACTGCGTGTGTTTTATGCTGTAGCGAGCTGCAACGGATTTACTGCAGCTGAACCTGTGTTGCGAATGCAACGTCCAAATATCAGTGCCGCCATTAAAAAGCTCGAAGAGCGTTTGGATTTGGTGCTATGTCATCGTGGTCGTGGTGGCTTTCAAATGACAAAAGAAGGTGAGGTGGTTTTTCAAGAAACCAAGCGCATCTTCAATGCCTTCGACAACTTTGTTTTCAATTTAAAATCGCTACACGATGATTATTCTGGCCATATCACGCTCGTGTTAATGGCAGGCCTTCCGCTATCAATGCACTTGGCCGTTAGTAAAGCGGTTAAAAGTACGATGAAGAAGTTTGACGATATTCATGTGAATATCCAAACTCGCCTATACAACGAAGTAGAACATGTAGCGTTATCGGGAGAGTGCCACCTTGTGGTTTCAACCTATGACATGGTAAAGCCAGAATCCGTCACTTTTCACCCAGTGGGGATCGAAACTGAAGGGCGCTTATATTGCGCGCCAACCCATCCATTGGCCAAGTATCGCGATACTGAATTGCCAGAAAATGTGAAAATTGGTGACTATCCTGCGATTGGTATCGCTGGCCTTTCGTCGGCTAACTATATTGAAGATGAAACCAGGCTATCTATTCAAACCTTTTCTGATTCTTTTGACGCCGCAATGTCCGCAATTATGACGGGCGAATATATCGGTTTATTACCCGATTATATGGCGAAAGAGCAGGGAGCGGCGTTAGGGCTTGTGCCTATTGCTCAAGGGAGTCTTTTTAACTTTAGCCACGAGTTGTTTGTGATGAACGGCAAAAACACGCGGTTAAACCCGGTATTACGCCACTGCATTAAAGAGTTAAGTTATTTTATTTCTGAAAGCCAGAAGTAGTTTCATCAATACAGCTAATATAAAAACACCTCTTGTTCTAAAGCGTTCATAAATACGCAGGGAACAAGAGGTGTTTTTTATTGAGTATGTTTATTTGTATGAGCAGTACTTATTCGTACTCTAGTGGGTCGGTAGCGTTGTTTTCCTTAAAAGCTTCTAAACGCTCTTCACATGCACCGCATTTCCCGCACGCTTTCTCTCTGCCGTTGTAGCATGTCCATGTTTGCCCATAGTCCAAACCCATCGACAAGCCGTCAGTCAAAATGGCTGTTTTGCTGTCGTCGATATAGGGCGTCATTATGGTAACAGGGGTGTAGTTAGCAATACCGCATACGTCATTCATTTTATGCACGAATTCTGGGCGGCAGTCGGGATAAATGGCGTGGTCACCAGAGTGTGCACCATAATAGACTTCATTGGCATCCAAACTCACTGCATAGCCAACCGCCAACGACAGCAATATCATGTTGCGGTTAGGCACTACGGTTTGTTTCATGCTTGGCTCTTCATAATGACCTTCAGGCACATCGATATCTGACGTCAGGGCAGAGCCACCAATAAGTGTATTAATAGCGCTAATATCAACAATCTTGTGAGGCACATTAAGTGATTTACACACGTTCGCTGCATAGTCGAGCTCTTTCTTGTGGCGCTGACCATAGTTAAAGCTTAATGCGTGGACTTTTTTGCCTGCCTTTAGCGCTTTGTGCAGTACAGTGAAAGAGTCCATGCCTCCTGAATAGATAACAACAACGTTTTCTGACATAGTTTTTGAAGATTTAAGAAATTATCCCCGAATTTTATGTGATCCTTGGTAAAATCCCAACATACAATCGTTAAAGGGTGTCAAATTGTCTGTAATGTCCACATTAAACATCAATGAGATGTTTGAAACTATCCAGGGTGAAGGTGCTCACACAGGTATACCTTCTATTTTTGTTCGTCTGCAGGGCTGCCCTGTAGGCTGCCCATGGTGTGATACTAAACATACGTGGGAAATTAAACCTGATTTAAGTGTTTCGCCTCAGGCTGTGATAACCAAAGGCGAAGAGTCAGAAAGTTATTTCATCTCAAGTGAAGACGCCTTGCTGGCCGAATTTAGTAAGCAAGGATACGTGGCAAAACACGTAGTCATCACTGGAGGTGAGCCTTGTATGTACGATTTACGCCCATTGACAACCCTGCTACACAATAGTGGTTACACCACGCAAATTGAAACCAGCGGCACCTTTGAAGTGCTCTGTGATGAGCGCACTTACGTAACTGTTTCACCTAAAATAAATATGAAAGGTGGATACGACGTTTTAGTCAGTGCTTTAGAAAGAGCAAACGAAATTAAGCATCCTATTGCTATGCAAAAGCATATTGATGAACTTGACGCTCTGCTGAGCAGCGTATCATCGCTGGAAGGAAAACAGGTTTGTTTACAACCAATTAGCCAGCAGAAGAGAGCAACTGAACTCGCTGTGCGGACTTGTATTGAGCGCAACTGGCGGCTATCTTTACAAACACACAAATACATTGGCATTGAATAAATGTTTAATACATATCTGCCTTTTAAAAGAATAAAACGCGATCAAGAGTACTCAGCTCACTCTATAACTCACTCTTTAATTCAACGTGGGCATAAAGAAAATGCACAGCTTCAACTTGCTTAAAAAAGCCGTTACTGCAGCTATTGCTCTATGTCTTTGGGCTATTGTACCAATGGCAGATGGCGCTACATGGACGATTACCTATCCCAGGCCGATCGACGACTCCGATGCACGTGCACAATATCCTATTGCTTTATTGAAACTCGCTCTCGATAAAACAGGTGTCAATTACGAGCTTCGCCCTTCGGATCGCATCTTACTGACGAGTAAGGCTATGCGCCAGCTACGTGAGAATAGAGAAGTTAACGTTGTGTGGAGCATGACAGATAACCAGCGCGAAAAAGAGCTGACTCCTATTCGAATACCTATCGCCAAAGGGCTTATTGGCTTTCGCGTCTTTGTTATTAACGAAGACAAAAAGTCGAAGTTTGATGATGTATTGTCGTTGAACGATATGCGTAAACTTGTTCCTATCCAAGGAGAAGAGTGGCCAGATACTAAGATTTTGCAAGCTAACGGGTTCAATGTTTTCACCGTGCCTGAATTTCGTGAAGCGTATGACATGATTAAACAGGGCAAAGGTGACTTTTTCCCCCGCTCGGTGATGGAGGTGAGCGCAGAACTCGAGGAAGAAGGCCGTCGCACTAATCTCTACCTCGAGCCTTCAATGGCCCTTTATTACCCGACAGCAATGTACTACTTCGTTAATGGGAATAATAAAACATTAGAAAACCTCATTCAGACTGGCCTAAATAGAGCTATAGAAGACGGTTCATTTGACGCCTTGTTTGAGTCTACCTATGCGCCTATCTTAGAGTCTCTAGACGTTAGTGAGCGCAAAATATTTACTCTGGAAAACCCATTGCTTCCTATTGAGACGCCTCTCACTAATTCTGCACTCTGGTATAAACCTACGTTATAAAGAGTTAAACAGAAATAAAAAACGCAGCCTAAGCTGCGTTTTATACATATCTTTATTTAGGCGTCTATTAAGACTCGCCAGCGTGAACATCTTTCATTGAGCGACCAGATGGGTCGGCATTGTTCTTAAAGCTCTCGTCCCATTCAAGAGCTTCTGCAGTACTACAGGCGATTGACTTACCGCCAGGTACGCAGCGCGCGGCACTTTCTTGAGGGAAGTAGCTCTCGAAAATAGTACGGTAGTAATAGCCTTCTTTGGTGTCAGGCGTATTCACTGGGAAGCGGAATTCAGCAGTAGCCAGTTGTTGGTCGGTTACTTCGTTTTCCACAAAGTCGCGAATTGAGTCAATCCACGAATAACCTACACCGTCACCAAACTGTTCTTTCTGGCGCCACAATACTTCCGCGGGAAGGGTTTCGCCGTTATCAAATGCTTTACGAAGGATCCACTTCTCCATTTTTCCATCAAGACACATCTTGTCTTGTGGGTTTAGGCGCATGGCTACGTCAATAAAGTTCTTATCTAAGAAAGGAACACGTGCTTCAACACCCCATGCTGACGTCGCTTTGTTGGCGCGAGCACAGTCAAACATGTGAAGACGATCCAGCTTACGTACCGTTTCTTCGTGGAACTCTTTGGCATTTGGCGCCTTATGGAAATACAGATAGCCACCAAAGATTTCATCAGAGCCTTCACCCGAAAGCACCATCTTTATACCCATTGCTTTAATCTTGCGGGTCATAAGGTACATAGGGGTAGCGGCGCGGATAGTGGTTGTATCGTAGGTCTCAAGATGGAAGATAACATCACGGATGGCATCTAAACCTTCTTGAATGGTGAAATGGATTTCATGGTGAACGGTACCAATCATATCCGCCACTTTCTTCGCAGCTTTAAGGTCAGGAGCACCTTCAAGACCTACAGCAAAACTGTGAAGGCGTGGCCACCACGCGTCAGTCTTGTCTTCATCTTCGACACGTTTGGCTACGTACTGTGCAGCCACAGCAGAAACCAGTGATGAGTCTAGACCACCAGACAACAGAACTGCGTAAGGCACGTCAGACATCATGTGTGACTTCACCGCTTTCTCAAACGCTACACGAAGCTCGTCTAAATCGCTTGTGTTGTCTTTTACGTTGTCGTATTCCATCCAGTCGCGTTTGTAGTACTTAGTGATTTTTCCTTCTTTGCTCCACAGGTAGTGACCTGGAGGGAATTCACTAATTGTCTTACATACGCCCGCTAGTGCTTTCATTTCTGACGAAACATAGAAGTTTCCGTGTTCATCGTAACCCGTATAAAGCGGGATAATACCAATGTGGTCACGGGCAATCAGGTAAGCGTCTTGTTCTTCATCGTAAAGAATAAACGCGAACATGCCTTCTAGGTCATCAATAAAGTCGATGCCTTTTTGCTGAAAAAGCGGAAGGATAACTTCACAATCTGAACGGGTTTTAAATGGATACGGCTCATCTAAGTCAGCGGCTAGCTGCTTGTGATTATAAATCTCGCCGTTAACCGCAAGAATTTGCTTATCGTTTTGGCTGATAAGAGGCTGTGCCCCTGTATCTACGTCGACAATCGCCAGTCTTTCGTGACAAAGAATGGTATTGTCATTATTCCAGATACCCGACCAGTCAGGGCCACGGTGGCGCAATAGTTTTGATAAATCGAGGGCTTGGGTTCTGAGTTCAGACACATCGGTTTTGATATCAAGGATACCGAAAATACCACACATATAACGGATTCTCTCTGTTCACTTGTTGAAAAAAATAATAGAAGTTTTTTCTGTCGGTACTCGCGTACGAGTGAGCGAAGGATTGTTTTTATTCTTTTTTCGCGTGCCTTGAATGTGCCAGTCTGACAGGAAATTGCAAGTAGATTATGATGAGAAAATGGAAATACTTATTCCTTTTATCTCAAAACAGCCGTTTATTAACATTTTTATCCTATTTAGAATGCATAATTATTATGTCAACTAAATAGCCCGTGAGTTTTCTGAATAGTAAAAAATAGCAATTCGAAGCCGCTTGAAGCAGTGATATAGTAAAGAGAAGTAAGAAAGGGCCTGTAAAAAGGCCCTTTTAGTTTTACTGCATAACTAAGCATTTTTGACGCTTAGAAGTCAGAGCGGATATTAATTTTTGCGCTGAAACTCACTTGCTTCATTCCATTTAGGCCAAGTGTCAGCATTCGCAACGCCGACACCCACATCAAACAGCATCTGCGTGTCTTGTACAATGCCGCTTAAGTCCCAGTCATCGCGATATTGGTCGCACACTTGATGGTAGCAGCCTGTCACGATAACGTTCATACGTTTTCTGTACTTAGCCGTTTCTTCATCTGCTGGCTCATTGCCGCCCTCTGCATAAAGTGCTGGTACACCTTGTTTAGCAAAGCTGAAGTGGTCAGAACGGTAGTAGTAACCTGCTTCAGGTCGGTCTTCTTGGGTAAGCGTTCGGCCTTGCTTAACTGCAGCGGCTTCAAGGTAGTCTTCCATTTCTGATTTGCCCATGCCTACAACCGCCACGTTCTTGGTTTTACCCAAAACGTTCATTGCATCCATATTGATGTTCGCAACGGTATTTTCAATAGGAATAACGGGGTTGCTGGCATAAAACTTACTGCCCAATAGCCCTTGTTCTTCAGCGGTTACCACTAAAAATGATACCGAGCGTTTTGGTGCAGGCGTAAGTTCTGAATAGGCTTTAGCCATAGCAAGCATTGCTGCAGTACCTGTGGCGTTGTCGTGCGCGCCGTTATAGATTTGGTCGCCTTCTTTGCTCTCATCTTTACCTAGATGATCCCAATGTGCCGTGTAGATAATATGCTCATCAGGAAACTCGGTACCCGGTAATGTGGCGATTACATTGTTGCTTTCTGACTTTTTGAACGTGTTTTTTACGGTAACCGAGGCTTTGATATCCATCGCTTTGCTATATGGACCTTGCATGGCATTAGCTTTTTCGGCATCAAAATCAAGGCCGGCATCAGCAAACACTTTTTTCGCAGCATCTAACGTAAGCCAACCTTCAACAGCAACGCGGCTCGCGCCTTTATCGGCACTAACTAAACCGTACTGCGGACCACTCCAGCTGTTTGCAACAACAGACCAGCCATAAGACGCTGGCGCGGTTTCGTGAACGATAATGGCACCCGCCGCCCCTTGTCGACTCGCCTCTTCGTATTTGTAACTCCAACGGCCATAATAGGTCATGGTAGTACCTTGAAACTTACCGCTTTCTGGGTTTTCAAAACCAGGGTCGTTGATTAGCATAACCACGGTTTTGCCCTTAACATCCAACCCTTCGTAATCGTTCCAGTCGTATTCTGGTGCATTAACGCCGTAACCAACGAACACCAGTTCGGAATCTTCAAGAGATACCGAGCTTTGCTCACGCTTCGAAGAGGCAACCATTTGCTCTTTGTAGGCAAAGATATTGTCGCCTATGCTCATGGTCATATCTGGATCAGCTGTGATTTCCATAAGCGCAACTTTTTGAAGGAAGCTATCGCCATTACCCGGCTTAAGACCTGCTTTAGTAAATTCACTGACCAAGTAATCAATGGTTTTCTTTTCACCTTCAGTCGTTGGTAAACGACCTTCAAACTCATCGGAAGACAAGACTTTTAACGGCTCGCGGATATCAGCATCAGAAATGCTGTTATAAACACTGTCGAAGTTAGAAGCCACAGGCATAGTTTTCTGCGCTTTATCGTTTGTCGTGGTGCTGTCGTTGTTAGGTGTGCAAGCACTTACGCCTAAAAGGGTAGGTACAAGCAATGGCAAAAACATTTTTTTCATTGTTAGTCTCTGTTTGCTCTACAATACGCGACCAGTATAGAGAAAACCCCAAAGCGAACCAATAGTTGATATGCAATCAAACTCAATCCCCTTCTGTAAAGACTACTTACTAAAACACGCCAGTAAACCGGTTACGGCGCTTCTTGAAGAGGTTGGCTTGCTTAGTAACGACGAATTTCCTACGCCTGAACAGCTAAATGAATTAACGACTCGATATTATGATCATTGGCAAGGCCCCTTGTTTAAGGGACAAAGCCAGTTTTCACATGATGACGAGCGGTATTACGAGACCATCATTAGCGAAGACGGTGTAGTTCCTACCCGAGAGCATAGCTGGCACGACTTGTTTAATGCACTTATCTGGCTGCAGTTTCCAAAAACAAAATCTTTGTTAAACGCGCTACATATTAGTGATATCAATGCGCACGGTGTAAACCCCAGAACGGCGCGCCGCAATCGCATTACTCACTTCGATGAGTGTGGTGTAGTCCTTGCGATTGAAGCCTCTGAGAACACTGCTTTAAATAAGCCTAAGCGAACAGCAACACTTGCTAACTCATATAGCAAAGCGACAGGTAAGGCCATGCAAGGTGCGTCATGTGATAGTGACACCCTTGAAACGTTTTTAGCGGAATTAGCATCCCATCAGTGGGAGCGTGTCTTTGTCGAAAAACGGGTGCTGTGGCACACACAGGTTAGCCCTTTTATCTTCGGACACGCGAATTTGGAAATGATGTTAAACCCATTTATAGGTCTTACAGGCAAGTGGTTAGCAGTAGCTGTACCATATGGTTTTAGCCGTCTCAATAAATGGCAGCAGCGCTTGCTGTTAGACGATGCGATGACAGCACGCATCAAAGCGTTAAATTATTTTGAAAAAACACCGCTTTTAAAGCCATTGCCTTTGCTTGGTGTTCCTTTGTGGCACAGTCAACAAGATGAAACGTTTTATCAGAATAAAGACTATTTTAAACCGCTACGCGAGGGAAGTAAGCCGACAATTCAGCTACCTTTGTGGTCTTAAAGGGCTTGGGCCCGTTGACTTGTGCACCGCGTTTTTTAAATTAAGCTTCGAAAATTTAAATTTTAGGTAGGAGCTTGTCGCTGCCTCCGTTTTATCGGGGCAGCGACAACAAATAGCCAAGTGGAAAGCGGGCTATTGAAAGTGATTTTTTTAGAATAGCGCTAAAGCAATCAACCAAATACCGTAGATAACCACATACGGGGCGCTTGCAATGAGTGCCGCTTTCTTAAGAGGAAAAGACGTCCACTGCGAGATGCCTACGGTGGCCAAATAAATTCCCCAAAAAAGCTCTAATCTTAAAGCTTGTCCGAAAGCGTACCAAGGCGAGTCCATCGGGATATTCGCAATATACCCAAGAGACGCTGGCGACAAGATTGATGGCGCTACCTGATGGTCGCCAGCAAACAACAGCAGAGCAACGCCAACCAAACCAGTCAGCACATAAGGCATTGAAAGCCACCACGCAAAACCGTACCAGTCAGTAAAACCGAAAACATGACTGTCATCTGAACGTGTCATCAAGTTTACGTAAACGGCATAAACAGCGTTAACAATGATAGGAACAAAAAAAGCGCCGATAATAGAAGACCAAAGTAGCGCATCTCTTGTGAAAAAAGACTTCATCTGCTCTTCTTCAGCCGGGCTCATATCGCCCTGTGAAGCGATGTTCATTTCTGCAAACCACTCAATGTCGACAAAGTTCACATAAAGATATTGTGATACTAGTGTGATAGTCATAACCAAGACAAACGGCATCCAGCTCCAGTTGTTGTGCTCACCAACTGCTTTAAAGACACCATTCGGTTTAAAAAAGATATCATTACACGCTTGAAAAGGATTCGTCACAGTGTGCATCCCTTGCTCCTCTTTCTTAGTTTTTATTTGCTACTTAGGTTTTGTGTAAAACAATGCTGTAAATTATTGTTCGTTAACACGTAGATAAGTATAAAGATTACTGGCGGGCACACATTATGTACAGCACAAGATTCTGATAAAGAGTCATTTTTTTGTAAGGGAAAATGAATAAAGTTAGTTAATTGTAGCGCGCAGATTCGGTTAAAGAGCAGTAAAAAGGGAAGCTAGGCTTCCCTTTTGTTTTTTATGCTAGTAAGACCGTACACAGCCTATAGATAAGTTATATTCAGCAGCGTTAGCACTATTGTGCTGTACATTACAGATATAGGTAACCCTATCTTTATAAAGTGCGCAAATTTGTAGTTGGCAGCATTGTAAACCAAGAGGTTGGTTTGGTAGCCAAATGGCGATATAAAGCTCGCGCTTGCCGCAAAGGCAACGGCTAAAGCAAATGGCATTAGCGGTGCGCCGATAATTTGCACTAGCCCATAAGCAAACGGGAACATTAATGCCGCAGCTGCATTGTTGGTAACGAACTCAGTTAAAAGTAAGGTTAGCAAGTAGATAACCACGAGCGCCACAAACCAATCAGTGCCCGCCAAAAGAGGCATGAGCGCTTCGGTTGTAGTGGTAATGACCCCAGAGTTTTCGAGCGCAGTGGCTAAACTTAGCGCACCGACTATTACAACAATCAAGTTTAGCGGCAGGTTTCGCTTCATTTCGCCGTTTGACGTAACCCTAACGCCGATAAGCACCGCAGCTAAGAACAATAAACCAATAGCCAATGAAATGACATTAGTCGCGGCTAATAACACAGTCGTAAGGAAACCACCAAGGGTGATCCACTCTTGCTTATTGGTTAATGGGCGGGCAATTTTTTGCTCAGACAAAATGAAAAAGTTTTTGTTTAAGTTTTGACGAGTCGCAAAGTCTGGGCCCGTAGCTAAAAGCAAGAAGTCTCCCGCCTGAAGCTTTATTTCGCCTAACTTCCCTGATAGTTGCTCTCCATCGCGGCGAATAGCGACGACAGCGGCATCGAACAGCGCTCTGAAACCAAGGTTCTTAATGGTTTGCCCAATTATTTGAGCGCGGTTGGCTACTACAACTTCCGTTAAGCTTTCACGCAAAACACCATCAGTTTCTGCGAACATGCTTAATCCTTTTATATGGCTTAAGTTATCTAGCTTTTGGACATTGCCAGAGAAGATCAGTTTGTCGTTTTCCAGAATAACCAGATCAGGCCCAACAGGAGATATCAGGTTGCCATTGCGCACCACTTCAACCAAAAAGAGTTCTGGTAAGTTACGTAAATGGTTTTGTTCTACGGTTTTGCCGATGAGCTCTGAAACTGCTTCGACTTCTGCTTCAACCATATACTCATGATAGTTATTGTTCTTGTTGCCAATATTAGGTAGCAAAGGTAATAACATGAACATGAGAAGGCCACAGCTTAGCCCAGCAATAGAGCCATACAGAGTGAAGTCGAAGAAATTGAAGCCAGGGTGCCCGTGCTCTTGTAGAAAGCTATCTACAATAAGGTTAGTTGAGGTACCAATTAAAGTCACCGTGCCACCGAGTATTGCAGCGTACGAGAGCGGGATCAGTAGTCGGGAAGCGGGGTGATATTGGTTTTGTTTTATAGGGCCAATAAGGCTAGCCACAATAGCGGTGTTATTGAGTAGCGCTGAAGAAACAAAAGTAAGTGAGAACAGTCGCCAGTAAGAATGCGTAAAGTTAGCACTAACAAGTTTTCTACCTAGGCGTTTTATTAGCGCTGTTTTATCAATTGCACTGCTTACCAAAAGCAACAAAACAAGGGTAATAAGCCCCTTGTTTGTTAAATTTAGCAAGATGTCATCAAGAGATAACTGCTGGGTAACCAGTAAAGCTAACACTGCACCAGAAAACACAGTAGAAGGGCGCTGACTGGTAAAAATCAGCGCACATATCGTACTGACAAAAATTGCCAGTACGATGAACTGGGTCACATCCATATTGCTCCAGTCCTGCTTATAGTTTACTGATATCCACAGAGTTCCAATGCGGGAAGTGCTTGCGAACTAATGCATTGAATTCAAGTTCAAACTCAGAGAAGTTAGGCGAAGTATGTTGTGCATCACCCGCTATTTGGTCGATGATCATACCTGCACCTACCGTACCATTGGTTAAACGGTCGATAACAATGAATGAACCTGTAGGACGGTTGCGCTTGTACGGGTCACAGGCGACTGGCTGAGTGAACTTAACGTCTACCACACCAATTTCGTTAAGATTTAGGTGCATGGCATCTGTTTCTTCAAGCGTGTTCACATCAATTTGATTATCGATATGAGCAACAACCCCTGGCGTTGACTTAGTCGCGAACTTAAACAAGTATTGCTTGTTTGGCATTAGCGGCTCTTCAGACATCCACACTAAATGTGTTTTGAACTGGGTGTTAAGCAGTGGCAAGTTGTCTGATTTCACAATCATGTCGCCACGAGAGATATCAATTTCGTCTTCAAGGGTTAGCGTAACCGCTTGAGGTACATAAGCGCGTTCTTGATCGCCTTCAAATGTAACCACTTGCTTAACTTTTGATTTCTTACCTGAAGGAAGTGCCGTCACTTCATCGCCTGGTGCAACCTGGCCTGATACTACCGTACCGGCAAAGCCACGGAAGTCTAGGTTAGGGCGGTTAACATACTGTACAGGGAAGCGGAAATCTTCTTGATTGTCATCTTCACCAATTTCAATATTTTCTAGCATTTCCATTAGTGGCGTGCCGTCAAACCAAGGTGTTTTTTCACTTACACCTACCACGTTATCGCCTTCAAGCGCTGAAATAGGAACAAACTGAATATCAGGAATATCAAGCTGTTCAGCAAACTTCAGGTAATCTTCCTGAATCTGCTTGTACACTTCTTCTGAATAGTCCATTAAGTCCATTTTGTTGATAGCAACAATAACGTGCTTAATACCTAGAAGTGAAACTAGGAATGAGTGACGCTTGGTTTGCACTTTAACGCCACCACGTGCATCAACAAGGATAATAGCAAGGTCGCACGTTGACGCGCCAGTTACCATGTTGCGCGTGTACTGCTCATGCCCTGGGGTATCAGCGATAATAAATTTACGCTTGTCGGTAGAGAAGTAGCGGTATGCTACGTCAATTGTAATACCTTGTTCACGTTCAGACTGAAGGCCGTCTACAAGAAGGGCAAGGTCAACTTTCTCGCCTGTAGTGCCCACTTTTTTGCTGTCTTTAGTGATAGCGGCAAGCTGGTCTTCATAAATCATTTTTGAATCGTGAAGTAAGCGACCAATAAGGGTACTCTTACCGTCGTCTACGCTACCGCAGGTAAGGAAACGTAGCATGTCTTTCTTTTCGTGTTGCTCAAGGTAAGACAGAACGTCCTGTCTTAATAATTCGTTTTCATTGTTCATGTTATGCGCTCACAAGGAAAAAGGGGTTTAACACAGACTCTTTTTGGTTGTACGTAAGAGCGTCAGCGTTGTCATCTAATGGATTTTCAGGGTCAAGTACGGTTACGTTTGCTCCTGCCGCTAATGCGACGGCGTGCGCTGCACCTGTATCCCATTCAGATGTTGGGCCTAATCGAGGGTAAAGATGTGCTTCGCCTTCTGCCACTAAGCAAAGCTTCAGTGAACTGCCCATCGCCACAAGCTCGGTTTCACCTTCAAGCTGCGCCAATAAATTCTGAATTTCAGGGCTTTGGTGAGAACGACTACCTACCACTTTCCACACTTGTGCACCATCGTGCTTGCGCGCAGAAATAGCGGTAAATTCGCCATTTACTTCAGTCCACGCACCTTCACCAACAATACCTACGTAGCTTTTGTTTAGTGCTGGCGCGTAAACCACACCCATGGTCGGTTTACCGTTTTCGATAAGTGCAATATTTACCGTAAACTCACCGTTTTTCTTAATAAACTCTTTAGTGCCGTCTAGCGGGTCTACCAGCCAGTATGACGACCACGTTTTGCGCTCTTCCCATGAAATATCTGCTGACTCTTCAGAAAGAATCGGCAGGTCAGATTCAGCTTCAAGGGCTTTAACGATTACGTTATGGGCGGCAAGGTCAGCTTCTGTTAGCGGGCTGGTATCCTGCTTTTCATAAATGGCGAAGTCTTTCTCGTAAATGGCCATTATCTTATCGCCGGCTTCTTTGGCGATAGCTAGCACTTTTTGTGCAAGGGTATTTAAAGGCTGTGTCATTACACCAATCCCTTTTCTTGTAGCAAAGCATACAATCGCTCAGCGGTTTGCTCTGCTGGTTCATCCTGATAGGTTAAGTGTACTTCTGGCGCTTCAGGTGCTTCATAGGCTGAATCAATACCTGTGAAATCCTTAATTTCACCGCTACGTGCTTTCTTGTATAGCCCTTTCGGGTCGCGTTTTTCACACACTTCAAGGGGTGTATCGACAAACACTTCTACAAATTCATCGTCTTCCATTAGGCTACGGCAGTAATCGCGGTCTGCCTTAAACGGAGAGATGAAAGCGGTAAGCACAAGAGTACCTGCGTCGACGAATAGCTTCGCAACTTCACTGATGCGGCGAATATTTTCAACGCGATCTTTGTCGCTAAAGCCTAAGTCGCCGCATAAGCCGTGACGTACGTTGTCGCCATCAAGCAAGTACGTGTGCTTGTTTTGCTCGTGAAGCTTTTTCTCAAGCAAGTTGGCTAATGTTGATTTACCAGAGCCGCTTAAACCCGTAAGCCAAAATACACGGGGCGTTTGACCTAGCTTCTCAGAGCGAGTGGTTTTGTTGACTTCGTGTTTATGCCAAACAACGTTGTCTGTGGCCATTAGAAGTACCCTTCCATTTTCTTCTTCTCCATAGAGCCTGCGCTGTCGTGGTCGATAACTCGGCCCTGGCGTTCAGACGTTTTGGTCAGCAGCATTTCCTGAATAACTTCAGGTAAGGTCGCAGCTTCTGACTCTACCGCACCGGTCAATGGGTAACAGCCAAGGGTACGGAAACGTACAGAGCGCATTTCTGGAACTTCACCTTCTTCAAGCGGCATACGGTCGTCATCAACCATGATAAGCACGCCATCACGCTCTACCACAGGGCGAGGCTTAGAAAGGTACAGTTGAGGGATATCGATATTTTCTAGGTAAATGTATTGCCAGATATCTAGCTCAGTCCAGTTAGACATTGGGAAAACGCGGATGCTTTCGCCTTTGTTAACTTGTGAGTTGTAGATATTCCAAAGTTCTGGGCGCTGGTTCTTAGGGTCCCAGCGGTGGTTGCTGTCGCGGAATGAATAAACACGTTCTTTGGCACGTGATTTTTCCTCGTCGCGTCGAGCGCCACCAAACGCTGCGTCAAACTTATATTTGTTCAGCGCTTGCTTAAGCGCTTGGGTCTTCATGATGTCAGTATGTTTTGCTGAACCGTGGCTAAATGGGCCAACGCCAGCTTCAACACCTTCTTCATTAATGTGAACAAGTAAATCAAAACCGTGCTTCTTAGCTTGTTCGTCACGGAACTTAATCATTTCGCCAAACTTCCACGTGGTGTCTACGTGTAGAAGTGGAAAAGGAATTTTGCCTGGCGCGAACGCTTTACGGGCAAGGTGAAGCAGCACTGAAGAGTCTTTTCCTACAGAGTAAAGCATTACTGGGTTTTCAAACTCAGCAGCGACCTCACGGAAAATTTGAATACTCTCGGCTTCGAGTTGTTTCAAATGCGTTACAGACGGGATACTAGCAGTCATTTTGAAGTCCGAATTTTATGTTATATACAAAAAAGTTATATGTGGGTTATTTTTCTGCATAGAACGATAACATATTTAAATTTAAAAGTAGTATGCGATTTTGCTATTTAAAATAGCTATCTTATTCCAATAAATAAAACTGTCATGCAATTGAAGCATAAGCTACTTTTTTCAAGGGCTATGAAAAGAAAAAAGCCCTGTTTAGAAAACTAAGCAGGGCCTTACTTTTAGTCTTATTGACGATTTATTTTTTATTACTTTTCATTAAGCTTGGTTTGGAAAGCATCGAACGTATCGACCACGCCTTCTCTTGGTGTACCTGATTTACTCAAAATCATTATGGTTAAGCTCGACAAAATGAACCCGGGTACAATTTCGTACATCCACGCACCAAGCTTTTGGCCTCCGATTTCTATCGGAAGATAAATCCATAGAAGTACAGTCACAGCACCAACTATCATGCCTCCCAATGCCGCGCGGCGGGTCATTTCACGTTTAAATAAGCTAAACAGTACTAGCGGGCCAAATGCTGCACCAAAGCCAGCCCATGCGTTACTCACTAAGGTCAATATCGTGCTGTCTCTATCATAAGCCAGGTAGATAGCCACGAGTGCGACGGCTACAACGCTTACACGACCCGCTATTACTAACTCACCATCAGATGCATCTCTGCGAAGGAAGGCTTGATAAAAGTCGCTGGTAAGTGAACTAGACGTTACTAGTAGCTGAGACGAAATGGTACTCATGATAGCCGCTAGGATCGCAGCGAGTAAGAAGCCTCCAATAAGCGGATGGAATAAAATTTGAGAAAGGTAGATAAATACTGTTTCTGGGTCAATGTCATTGCCGTTACCGGTAATATAAGCCAACCCAAATAAACCCGTCATTAGCGCGCCGATGATAGAAACAATCATCCAACTCATGCCGATGTTTCTAGCGGTAGGAATATCTTTTACCGAACGGATAGCCATGAAACGAACGATAATATGTGGTTGGCCAAAGTAGCCTAAACCCCATGACATTAATGAAACAATACCAATTACGCTTAGTGCTTCATTAGTAGAGGCGTCCATAAATGCATCAAATAAAGCAGGATTAATGGTATCTAGTGCGTCAATTGAAGCCCCAATGCCGCCAAGCTCACTGATGACCACAGCAGGTACCATAATGAGTGATACGAACATTATGCAGCCTTGAACGAAATCGGTCATGCTCACTGCCATAAATCCACCTACGAGGGTGTAGGCAACGACAACACCGGCAGTAACGTATAAGCCGGTCTCATAAGTTAAGCCAAAGGATGTTTCAAAAAGCTTTCCACCAGCGACAACACCAGAAGAGGTATACAGCGTGAAGAAGACAACGATAACCACAGAAGCTATAACGCGCAATAAACGCGAGTTATCGGCAAAACGGTTCTCAAAATAGTCGGGGAGGGTAATGGAGTTGTTAGCCACTTCGGTGTAAACGCGAAGGCGCGGAGCGACCAACATATAATTTGCGAGCGCACCTAGAACCAATCCAACGGCAATCCAGCCTGCAGATAAGCCCGATACGTACATGGCACCAGGTAAACCCATGAGCATCCAGCCACTCATATCTGATGCGCCTGCTGAAAGTGCGGTTACAGCGGGGCCTAATTGGCGGCCGCCAAGCATATAGCCTTCTACGTTGGTGTCTGTTTGCCGATAGGCAAATAGGCCTATTCCCAACATTACAATAAAATACAAACCCAACGAGATTATCGTGCCAGTAGCCATATAAATTCCCTATGTTTTTTATTTCATGCTAACACCTATGACTTAGAGTCTCTACGTCAGTCGGCGACCTTGCTTGTTTTATATACGACTACAGGTAAATAAAGTTTGGCAAATTTTTTAATACGCGAAAGATTCTACTCGCGCGCGCCCGGATCTTTTTGCTTTGTAGAGAAGCTCATCACAGGCTTTAATCATAGTATCCAAATTGGTTTCTCCTCGGACATTCAGCAGCCCCGAAGAAAAGCTAACTGAAAAGTTCTTATTGGTATGCGTCCAGTTTTTTTGGTGAGAAAGCGCCACATTTAACTCATCGAGTATGCGCTTGGCCGATTGTTCATCGGAGTCAGAAAAGTAGATCAAAAATTCTTCTCCACCATATCGGCAAAGCTTATCTGATTTTCTAATTCTATTTTGGATGATTCGGGTGAGCGTAGTTAACACTTCGTCGCCTACTGTGTGACCATATCTATCGTTAATTTTTTTAAAGTTATCAACATCAAGCAGGGCTATGCATGATGTATTGTCGCCTTTAAGTGACTTCTTAAGGCTATTCAACATCGCGCGACGGGTGAGGGCACCGGTGAGTGAGTCTCGCTCTGCGAGTAAATCACTTTGCCGTTTAGAAATCCAAAGCCACAAAGCGAGTATGAGAAGAATAGTGACAATAAGCGCAAAAATGGTGGTTTTCATTGCCTCTTTATCGGTGGATAGCCCTTCCTTTTCGTCTCGCAGGGCGTTAATTTCTTTTTGGCGATAATGAGCTAGCTCGATGTCCTTAGCGATACTGTTTGAAAAATTAGACGAAGAAAACTGAAATTGCTCAGTGTTCTTTTCGAAGAGAAGTTGGTTGTACGCTTTTGAATGCTCGTAGGCTTTTTCGTAATTGCCTGCAGTATCATAGATTCTTGTAAGTTCGAGTTCTTTACGTAAAAGAAACCTGCTCTTAAATTCGGTTGAAGATACGTTTTCAAGTACCGAATTTTCGTAATTCTTAACTGCCAAAGCGAGTTGCTTTTCGTTATTTTCAACAATGGCTTTATAAGACTGATAAAGGGAAACAAGTTCTTTTAAATCAGTTTCAAACCGAAGGGCGCTTATAGCATCTATCTCACTTACAATAGAGCGTATTTGACTATCATGAGTTACCCGAAATCCCATAATGAGTACTCTTAATTTTTGATACAGAATTGCAAACATGTCGGCTTTTGAATTTCTGTTTTCTACAAACTCAATAGCTTTTTCCGAGATGAATAAAGCTTCCTCGTATTTAGCTTGAAGTAGCAAGGCATCAATCGCTGTATAATATGCCCACGCTACAATATCGTCACGTTGAGTGCTCTCTTTTACTATCTTCATAGAGTGAAAATAAGCTCGACTTGGTACGGATAACTCAGTAAAAGCGATGCGAAGCCATTCATGGGCAGTATCGCTATCTAATGCATTTTCCAAAGTAAGCGTAGACGAGCGGGCGGGTAGATGGGGGAGTGCGTACTCTAATTCATTGATTGCCTGAATGGGGTTAGCTAGCGTAAGTTCCATTGACAGCCACACACTAGCTATTGCGGTTGCTGATTTGCTACCTGTTTCCAAAACTTCACGCTTTAAGCGTTTAAGCGAAGGCACTGTAACATTGATTCGCAGTGACGAACGGTCAAAGTCGTTAACTGCTCTGGCATAGATATAATACGCCCTTGCGGCAGCGTACAAATCTGTATTGAGCGACTTTAGCTCGTTCCAATGGTTCTCAAGCAAAGGTGACTTAACGTATATTGGAACTCGAGGGCCTTCCGTTTCGTTAGCTGTCCCCGTAGCCAATAAATGTCTAAAGATGATGCCTTCACTACTATCATCAGATTGAATTTGTAAGTCTTCGATTTTGGCTTCTATCTGGTCATTATCAATATCAGATTGATAATTCCAGTTATAGATAGTTACTGCTGCTAACCGACTATAAGCATCTAGCTTTTTAAGCCTTAACTTTTCAGAATTGTTGTCTAACTGTGCATGAAGCGAGTGACTGAAGAAAATGATGAAAAGTAGACAAAACTTCCCCCTTGTAAAACGACACCAAGCGGCCATTGAATTTGCTACCTCTATACTGCGGATAAGCTGAAATGTTTGCTGAAAATTAAAACGGTTGTTTTAATCCTAAAGTATAAGTTTTATTGAACGTATTTTCACCTTAAATTTAGGTAAAAAAAAATCGGCCACAGTGGGCCGATGAAGGGAAGTGCATAAATTCAGCACTTTTTTGGAACAATGAGCAAGCTTTTTTCTAGGCCGAAAATTGAATCCTTTCAGAGACTGCTTTTTTCATTTCACTTAAGTCAGCGTCTTTGTCGCCCACAATCATGACATTGGCGTGTCTCATTTTGATGCTTTCGCCGTGGTATTGGTCGTCAGAAAATTCGCTAGGTACGGTGATGTCACCGCGTTCAGGCACAACAAATACCGACATTTTCCCTTGTGGCGTATCAAGGATAAGGTGCAGGCTTCTCACTGTACTTAAGTGACAATAGTTCACCACTTCAACACCATCAAGCATCTCACTAAAGCTACCGCCAAAGCTGGCTAGTTTTGCATTTACCATATTCAAATCAGCTGGAAGTAGCGAATGCGCAGTTTCCATTTCGGCATACTGCATATGCGCTAGCGCTTGACCACCAATACTAAGCGGTTGGTGGTACCACATGGTAAGTCCGATACCTATAGTGAAAGCAACAGATGCGGCCATCGCCAAATACCAACGACTTCTGCGTTTGTAGCGATTGAACTCGTCAGTCGACTGTTGCCAAATGAGCTTGCTAGCAAGGTCTTCTGGCACATCGACTTTTAAAGCTTGCTTTAATTGCTTATCTAACTGCTTTTGTTCATTCCAGAAATTGCGTTTGCTTTCATCCGCTTTCGCTGCTTCTACAACATCACTGTCAGTCGTTTCTGGATCGGCGTAGATTCGACGCCTAAATTCTAACTCATCCATTTATACGACCTCTCTGTTCATTTTGTTTCTCTAATGCCTCTTTCAGCTGGTTTCTCGCTCTAAATAAACGCGTCATTACTGTGTTTTTATTAAGCCCTAACTGGTTGGCAATCTCTTCACCACTGAACCCGAAAATCAATTGAAGGATTAACGGTTCGCGGTATTCCACACTAAGCCCACCTAACAGTCGCTGAAGCTCTCTGTCTTTCAGGTCGCCGTCTGCATGTTGGGTGTCATCTTGTATATGACAATCGTCAATATCTACCGTGTCGAATTGCTTGCGCTCGAACCTGCGGGCATTCTCACGACGAAGAATGGTTATTAACCATGACTTTGCCGCCTTTTCATCATTTAGGGCGTCTAACGATCGCCACGCACGTAGAAACGTTTCCTGTACAACATCTTCAGCAATGCTCTGGTCTTTAATAAGCCAGAATGCATAGCGGTAAATGTCGGCGTGGAATGCCTTTACCAGTGCTTCATATCTTTGGTGTTTTGCTTTCATACCCGATAAGACCTGACCACTGTCGGATTTATTTCGCCCAAACATAAAAAAATCCAAAAACTTAAAGAATTTTCACTATGGCACAAAAAACGCGCCATTTCGTTAGCCGAAAGGCGCGTTTTTATTTTAATTCCAGTGATCAGAGCACCTATTAAGGAATGCTAAGCACCTTTTTGAGTGGCTATCCAAGCGTTGATGTTTTCTTCTAGTATAGAAAGTGGTACTGGACCGTATTTTAGCACCTCGTCATGGAAGCCTTTCCAGTCAAACTTGTCACCAAGTTCAGCTTGAGCATGCGCTCTAAGCTCCATGATTTTTAGTTTGCCAATCATATAGGCGGTAGCCTGACCTGGCATAGCTATGTAGCGCTCAATGGCTTTTTGCGCGTCATACTCAGGGTTTGGCGTATTTTCAATGAGGTAATCTACAGCCTCTTCACGGGTCCACTTCTTCGCATGAATACCCGTATCCACAACAAGACGACATGCGCGCCATAGTTCCATGGCTAGACGGCCGAAATCAGAATAAGGGTCTTCATAAAAGCCCATGTCTTTGGCAAGTTCTTCGGTATATAGACCCCAGCCTTCTGTGTACGCAGTAAAGCTCAAGAACTTTTGGAATTGTGGTACACCATCAAGCTCTTGCGCAATGGCACGCTGCATGTGGTGACCTGGAATGCCTTCGTGATATGCCAGCGCCTCTAGCTGATACGTCGGCATCGCTTTCATATCATAAAGGTTTGCATAGTAAATACCTGGGCGGCTGCCGTCTTGCGCTGGACTTTGATAGAACGCTTTGCCTGCAGACTGTTCTCGGAATGCTTCGACGCGTTTAACGATCATTGGCGCTTCTGGAAGAATTCCAAAATATTCAGGGATAGCTTCTCGCATGTCATCTATGGCGGTTTTCGCCATATCAAGGTATTGCTGTCTGCCTTCATCTGTTGAAGGTAAATAGAATTGTTCGTCTTCACGCATGAAAACAAAAAACTCTTGTAGCGTACCCTCAAATTTCACCTGTTTCATAATGTCGCGCATGGCGTTGTGTATGCGCTCTACATTGTCTAGGCCAATTTGATGGACTTCTTCAGCGGTAAGGTCCGTAGTAGTAAACCAGTTAAGGCGATTTTGATACCACTTGTCGCCGTTAGGTAAGCGCCATACACCATCGCCTTCAGGGGTTACTTCACGCTGGTGGGCGAGTTCCTCAATAAACTTTTCGTACGATGGCATGACCGATGTCACCAAAGCGGCCTTTGCTTCACCTAGCAGCGTGGTTTTTTCAGCTTCGGTAATATCAAGGTTGTTTACCTTGTTTTGAAAGTCTTCCCAGATCGTCGACGGTGTTTCGCTTGAATCAAATGGTGCGCCGGTAATCACGTTTTTCGACGCATCAATCATTTGGTCATAAGCCCATGCCGGTGGGAATACGCCGGCTTTTTCACGAACTTTCATCTGTTCGATGACTTGGTCAAAGTAGGTGCGTACATTGTCTAAACGACCAATATATGCCTGGGCATCTTCTTTGCTTTTCACGCTGTGAATATTAATAAGAAAGCTAGGTACCTGTGTATGCGCAGCGCGGAACTGATGCACAATGTAGCGGTGGTGTCTAAATTCGTCGTTAGCCAAGTCACGTTCAATGCCAAGCTTATACAGGCGCAAGCTTAACTTTTCTTGCTCGCTTAACTTGCTGGTGTCGAAACTATTAAGCTTCTCTAAACGGTTTTTGGCGATAGCAACACGGGCATCGGCTTCCTCATCACTGATGTCGTCCCACTTGTCGTAATCCCACTTTTTACCGAGGTAACTCTGGAATAGGGGAGAGCGCTTAAGATCTTCTTCGAAAGTACGCTCAAAAAACGCATTAAGGCGTTCAGACTCAGACTGTCCAGCAGGCTGTTCGGTTTTAATCGGTTCTGGCGCTGTTTGCGCGGTTTCACTTGCGGGCGAGCAAGCCGTTAATGTGGTAACTGCCAACGCAATTGGCGTTAGCTTTAGTAGTGTTTTCTTCATTCTATTCCCCGTCGCGTTTAATTAATTATTTTTATAGGCTACAAGCGGTTCGGATTTTTGAGCCTCTCAAAGGGCATTAAAGACCGAGACTTGTGCTGAATATTAACTACAGATAATGCTTTCAAGACCCTTGCGGCTGTCGTTCAGCTCTATGCAAGGGCTTTAATTACGCAGGTTTCCATGTATTAGCAAATGAAATGCGTTTTATGAAGCAGGATACAAGTTAGATAGCGTGTGGCTATTCTTTGCACCTGTTTGTTTCCATTCGCTGCGAGCGCGCTTTATTTCCTCGGTAAGTTTTTCTAACGTCTTAGATACTTGTTCCGATTGAGCACGTTTATCAGTTTGACTAGCCGAGAAGCGCAGTGCGTAAAGCTCATTCACAGCGGTGTTAACTCCTTCAAACTGTGAAAGTTGCGCTTTCCCGGCAGTTAGTGCGTTTATCCATTGCTTAAGAGCAAGTGTAACTGAGCTGGTATCTTTTGCTTTTATCACTGCCATCAGTTTTTGATATTGGGCTTTCTCATCAAATTCCGCTGTAGGAATTAGGCGCTGTTTAGGGCCATGAGCATTTCCGATGAACTGAGCTTGTTTAAGTTTTCTATAGGTAAATAGCCACCCGGTAAGCGCGACCAGCAAAAGTGCAAGTAGTACACTGCTCACAATCCAATCAAACTGCGTTTTTTCACTAGTACTAGCGTTATCGGCATTGCTATTAGACGGTTTGCTTTCCTTACCCGAATCGACGTCGGGCTTAATTGTTGCTGACGGTAAATCACTTTGTGCGTCGTTTACCGCCGCAGTACTTGTCGATGTGGCACTGGCGTTTTTCTGGTTGTTGCTGCCAGTCGCCGGTACTACCGTAATTGAGCGAGCAGGAATTGTGGCATACTCAGTCTTTTGAGTAAGCGTATTAAACCAAGGAATAGTAATTTCAGGTAAAACAAAGTCGCCTGGCTGTGTTGGAATAATTGCCAAAGACGTTTGGCGCTGTGAAATCAAGCTCTGGTCTTTTTCAACAGTCGTTGTATTTGATTGATCAGGATATAACTTAAAGTTCGGCGGATAAAACTCAGGAATATCAGGAAGCTGTTCTTCTACTACGCCCAATGCGGTTAGCGTAACTATGCGTGTTACCGGTTCGCCCGCGACAAAGTTATCCCCTTGCGGCCACTCTTCGTCAACGCGAACCATTTCAGAAGGCAGCCAAGGATAGTCAATTCCTTGAGGGATAGGCTTAATGTTTACCGTAATGTCAGGACCAACACGATTAATTTGCTGGGTACGATTAAAGAAGCCAAAACGCTGGTTAGTATTAGCCGCCATAACTTCACCGGTAAAGATGGGGCCCCTTAGTGTGAACTCTCCTGAAGCTTGAGGGACAACAGCAAATTGACGCTCAATAATCTGATACCGTCTGCCGTTTACTATATCGGTATACTGTTTATCTTCACCTAGCTGAGTAATTTCCGCATTTTGCATTTCTGGTGCTTGCAAGCTGCCCCGCTCAATATTGCTAGAGAGAAAAAGCTTAACAGTGTACAGCAGTTGTTGGTTTAAATAGGCCTCGTTCACGTCGATATCTGTAGTAACAAAATAGTCGCGGGCCACATTGCTTTGTTCTTGAACAGGAATAACTTCAACTTGAATAGGCTTTGTTGATTTCCCTTCAATAGCTAATGAAGGAATTGTGAACGTACCTTCTTTACGAGGGAATAACGTGGTGGTCCAAACTGTAGTGCGTTTGGTGTCAAAATTGACGATAGACGTTTGGCTACTTACCGATGTCCTGCCCACTACAAAATCTTTCAATAGGGGAGAACTGTCAAATGCATCTCTGTCGGCGCTTCCATCTGCCGTAATGGTTAAACGAATAGCTTCATCTAGCATAACCGGATTGCGGTCAATGGTTGCTTCAACTGAATTTACATCGGCATGAGCAGCCGCGCTAATAAGTAGGGTTAGTAAAAAAATTATTCCTGTAGATTGTAATAAGGCTCTCATCTACCAATCACTCCGGTTTGAAGGCATACGTTGACGCTGACGTTTTTGTGCTTCTAATTGCATTTTTCGTTTTAGTAAGAATGCTGGGTCGTCTGGCACGCGACGCATTAAACCTTCCATTCGCTGTAGTTCTTCTTTTTCTGCATCGGTAAGCTCGGCTTCTTGACCTTGCATTGCCTGCGCTTCCCGCTGTGCTTCTTGTTCGTTTTCTCGCGCTTGCGCACTAGCTTGCTGAGTGTTTTCTTGCTGTGCTTTATTACCTTGCTCAGACTGTTCTTGTTCCGCATTTTGCTGCTGAGAGTCTGATGACTCGTTTTGATTATTCATCTCAGTATCATCAGGCTGCGCCGAGTTATCTCCGCCATTTTGTTGTTCGTCATCAGAGCGCTGCTCTTGGTTTTGGTCAGACTGTTGTCCTTCAGTATTGTTTTGCTGGCCATTCTGATCATTCGAACCCTCCTGATTGTTCTGCTCTCCTGATTGCTGCTGGTCACTATCTTGCGAGTCACTTTGTTCGCCATCGTTACCATTTTCGCCCTGGTTTTGGCCCTGGTCTTGTTGTTGCTGCTGTTTCAGTAAATCCTCAACAACCTTTTTATTGGTTTTCGCATCTTCAAAATCAGGTGATTCGTTTAAAGCCTGCTCGTATTTCTCGATCGCTTCTTCAAGCTTTCCGAGTTTGGCCAATGCATTGCCCTGATTGTAAAGGCTTTCAGCGCCCGGAATATATTTATAAGCATTTAAAGCACCTTCATAGTCACCTGATTTAAAAAGGGATGATGCTTTCCACGCTTCGCTATTGAACTGGCTAACGGCGTCTTTGTATTTACCTCTTTGATATTTATTCAAAGCTTCCTGATCATCATTCATAAATGGTTTTTGCCACCATGCAAGCGGTTCAGGTATATTTTCCGTTGGTGGCGCAGACTCTTTCGCTATTTTCGTGCTTGGAATAGATTGAACGCCTTGAGGTGAGCTAATACTTTGCGCTGCATGGGCGTCTTTTACTATTGAAGGGCTTAGTAGGCCAACTAATACAATGAATACTAAGCCGCGCTTGAATGCAAAGGCGGCAAATGGAAGAAGTATAAGCAGCAAGTAAGGGCCAACTTCTTTCCACTGGTCTCCTTGTAAATTACTCTCTTCTTCGTTCTCTTCGCTGTCGCCTTTATCTAGCAGCGATACCGCAGCGAGAGCATCAATGTCACTGTCGTTAGAAGTAAAGGATTCAAAGCGACCACCACTTGTTTTCACTACACCTTCCACCGCGCTTTCATTTAGCTTGGGTATAACGATGCTGCCGGTGAAGTCTTTTAAGAGCTCGCCACTTTGCTGACGAATAGGCGCGCCTTCAGACGTTCCAACGGTAAGTGCATTTACCGTAAAAGGAATAGAGGCTACATATTCTTGAAGTTCTTGTTGTTGTTCTAACTCTATACCATCAGTAATCCAGTAGATCATGCCTGAGTTATATCCGGCATTCGTGAGAAGCTCTGACGCACTCTCTATACCTAGGAGAGGATCGCTGCCTGGCACGGGCATAATTTCCGGTGACAGGCTAGGGATTAGGGTTGTGATATTTCCTGCGTCTTCGGTTAAAGGGCTAATGACAAACGCATCGCCAGCGTAAGCAACCAAGCCCATTTCACCTTCACCAATAGCGTTGACTAGGTCTATCGCTTTATATTTAGCGCGAGTTAGCCTGTCTGGCGTCATATCGGTAGCACGCATTGAAAGCGACATATCTATGACTATAACGTGTCCCATTTTCAACTGGTAAACCGGCTGCGGCAGGCGCTCCCAGGTTGGGCCAGCAAGTGCTATCACACTTATAATCCACACAAAAGCAAGCATCCACATTGGGGGTTTTGCGCCCATTTCGTTTTTTCCAATCACCATGTATTGATATAGATGAGAAGGGATCACAGATTGCCAGCCAGATTGCTTAGCCGTGTTTTTTCTAATTAAAAACACAAGCAGCATCAAGGGAGCGAGCGCGATAAACCATTCGGGGCGTAAAAAATGAAATTGGTTTAAGAAGTCGAATTCCATTACTTCGTCTCCCTATTTGTTTGTGCTGCTCGTATTGAATCAACTGAATTCGGGTGTTGCTGGGACGAGTTAATTCGTCTTTGTGCGAACCAACGAAATGTTGATAAAAGCACCGTCAAGAATGCCCATAGTGCTGACAGTAATATCGCCGCACCAAGGGGGTAGTAAAACAGTGCGCTCAATGGACGCATCTTGCGCGTTTCACCTTCAATAGGCTCAAGCGCGTCAAGTTGTTGATAAATAGCCTGAAGTTCCTGGGCATTTCGAGCCCTAAAATATTGGCCGCCAGTGCTAGTCGCAATGTCTGTCAACATGCCTTCATCAAGTTCTTGCGACGGGTTTATTTGTCGACTACCAAAAAAGCTTTGGATCAGCATTTTATCTGCGCCCACACCAATAGTGTAAACCTTCACACCCTTACTAATTGCCAACTCTTTCGCCTGCTCGGGTGTAATATTCCCTGCAGTATTTTGCCCATCGGTAAGAAGAATTAATACGTTATTAGACTCTTCCCGTTCGTCAAAGCGCTTCACCGCTAAACCTATCGCATCGCCAATGGCCGTCTGTTCGCCAACCAACCCAATGACAGCTTCACTCAGAAGTGTAGAAACGGTGTCTCTGTCATACGTAAGCGGCGCTTGAACGTACGCTGTATCGGCAAATAAGATAAGGCCAATTCTGTCGCCAACGCGACGCTGAATAAAGTCATAAACCACCGACTTAGTCATGGTTAAACGGTTAACTTGTCGGCCATTTAGCTGCATGTCATCTATCTTCATACTGCCAGACAAATCCACCGCTAACATCATTTCTCGACCTTCGTTCGGGATGCTGACAGGCTCTCCTAACCATTGAGGGCGCGCGGCAGCCATTACTAGCAGCAGCCATATCAAGCTACTTACCACTAGCGGAATTTTGGTTTGTTTCAATTGGGTTTGCTCTGACACATCACCAGGTCGCAAATTAGGAACCCGCAGTGCAGCCATGGGTATGTCTTGTGCCTTCTTAGAAAGCAGGCGAACGATAATAGGTAAAGGGAGTACAAAAAAGACCCACCACCAAGCAAAATTAAGCATGATGCGGCTCCTTGGCTTGTTTATCATGAGGGCTGCCATCGTTTAGACCGCCATCATTCACACCGCCGTAAGCCCCCTTGTTTTTTGGCAGTTTGGCTTTTGAAAGCCAGTGTTTTACTGCCCCCTTGCAGGTTTCAAAATCACTAGGGTTGGGGGGGGCTTGATAAACATTGCTTACTAACAAACCTAAATCACTTTCAAGTTTGCTATCACTAACTTTCAATGCAGAGGTTAAGAACGCTTGCCACTGTTTACCGTATAACCCAGCTACTTGCTGAGTTGGGTAATAACTCATCGCCGTTCGTTTTAGAATTGAGTTTAACGTCACGGGCCAATTGTTTTGTTGTGCCGAAATCGATTCAAGTAAGGCTAAAGCTTGCTTGCGCGCCTTGTTGTGACGTATGTGAGCAGTGATAGCTTTATATAAGCAAAATAGGGCAAGTAAAAGTACTGCGATAGCGACCCACCACCCCCAATCTAATGGCCAAATGTTGACCTCTGTAGGTACATGTATATCGCGCAGTTGAGCTAGTGGGTCTTGCTGCTGAGGGGGCACTGGTATTTGATTTGCCGGCGGCATCGATTGAGCAGCTGATCTTGTGTAACTAGATAAAAAGTTTGATAAAAAATGGGTTGAAAAAATACTGCTTTGCATTAATTAAGCTCCAACCTTTGTTCTTGTTGCATACTTTGAAGCTGTTCGTCTAGGGGAAGACCCGCTGAAACACTGAATCGAGCGATATTGTTTTTGCGCAAGGTGCTATAAATCGCGCTGTTGTGTTCGTTGCGCCATTTTTGATAGTGCTGTTGCTCGGTATTGTCGCCTAACACCCAACGCTGTCGGCTTCGACCATCAGAAACGCTGACGGTTTGTAATGAACTGGTATGTGGCAAAGCGTGTTCTATTGGATCGTTAATTACGATGGCTCTCACTTCACAGTGTCGTGTTAAGTGACTCAAGTGTTGAATAGCTTGGCTACTTAAATGCTGAAAGTCTGATACCAGATAAACCAAGCTCCCAGGTCTTGCTAATCGTCTTGCCCTAGCGCACGCATCAGCAAACGCTTGTTCGTCTTTGACTTTGTCCGGCTTAGATTGCGCGCTCTGTTCGTGCAATGCCATAAGTTCATGGCACACGTGCAACACGGCTTTTTTGCGAGTTAGTGGTTTAATTTCTTTGTGCTGTTGCTGATTAAATACCAGTGCACCAACTTTATCGCCACGAGCGGCAGCAGACCAGCTTATTAATGAAGATACATGCGCGGCTTGCACCGCTTTAGTAAGCAGCTGCGTGCCAAATGCCATTGAAGGTAGGTAGTCACAGAATAGAAAAACCGGGCGCTCTCGCTCTTCCCGATACACTTTAGTGTGAGTTTTACCCGTGCGCGCAGTAACGCGCCAATCGATAGCGCGAATATCATCACCGGGCTGATAATGCCGGGCCTCATCAAACTCCATGCCTCGGCCTTTGTGCTTGGTGAGATAACTCCCAGCAAGTTTAGCTTGTGGCATACGTTTAGGCGCTAAGCTAAACAGCTTAGCCAACTGTTGATAGCGAAGTAGCTCCGCGGTAGACAGAGACACCCCGTTACTTTGCAGCTTGTCTAGCTGCGCTTGTACATTCACCATAGCTTAAGGGACTGCGACAGTTGCAACAATCTTATCAAGTACGTCGTTAATCGTTACGCCTTCAGCCTCGGCTTGATATGACAGAATAATACGGTGGCGAAGCACGTTGTGAACCACAGCTTGAATATCATCAGGACCAACAAAGTCTCTGCCGCTAAGCCATGCGTGAGCGCGTGCACAGCGATCTAGACTGATGGTTGCTCGAGGGCTTGTTCCCATCGCTATCCACTGGCCTAATTCCGCGTCAAAATTTGCAGGCTGACGTGTGGCCATAATCAATTGAACTAAATACTGTTCTAACTCAGGCGCCATATACAAAGACAAGGCTTCTTTACGCGACGTAAAAATATCGTCTTGAGTTAGCGTTGGTGGCGTAACAGGCGGTTCTGAGAGGGCTTCACCTCGCGTTAAACGCAATATCTCTAATTCTGTCTCGGCGCCAGGATAATCGATGTCCACGTGCATTAAGAATCGGTCTAGCTGTGCTTCAGGTAGTGGATAAGTTCCTTCCTGTTCTAGCGGGTTTTGCGTTGCCATTACTAAAAATAGCGGAGGAAGAGGGTAGGTTTTACTGCCTACCGTAATTTGACGTTCGGCCATGGCTTCGAGCAGGGCCGACTGCACTTTTGCAGGTGCACGGTTGATTTCGTCGGCTAACACTAAGTTATGAAAAAGCGGCCCTTTTTGAAAAACAAACTCACCGGTTTCTGGGCGGTATATGTCTGTACCAGTTAAGTCGGCAGGCAAAAGATCAGGGGTAAATTGCACGCGATGGAAGTCTCCGTCAATACCATTAGCAAGTGCATTGATTGCGCGTGTTTTTGCAAGCCCTGGAGGACCTTCTACCAGAAGGTGGCCGTCGGCCAAAAGAGCGATAAGAAGGCTTTTGGTTAACGCATGCTGACCAATAATCTGTTGGTCTAAATAAGCGTGTAACTGTTGAAATTGCGCTGCTGCCATAATGCAAAATTTCCGTTTGAGTTCTCGTTATCAGGAAGTGTCATCGGAACGATAGATTTATAAATCTCTTATAAAGTGATCGCTTAGCTAAAAAGTAAATTACATATTAATTAGATAGCTTTAGCCCGTCACAATGACACAAAACAGACTTTCATTTCCATATAAGGTTCATTCTATCTTTCTTCAAGTCGTCAAACAGTAATAAAAATGCGATATGTGGTTGGATGCAAAGCAAGCTTTATAAATTTCGATAGCATAAAACGGTCAAAATTTATAACCAGGGTAAACTTTAGTTTCATTTATGTTGCCCTTAACCCTGCATTATTTGCTATTTTGTTCATTGTTTGTAAAAATCGGGTTTATTACAGGTCAGACCACTTTGGGGCAATAAGCTCAAACGGAAGTCGGTCATTAATTTAGGTGCATTATGGCAACAAAACAATCAGTTACTACCCGAGAGGGTGATCGCATCGCCATTGTCGCGGGGTTGCGTACTCCGTTTGCGAAAATGGCTACATATTTCCACGGTGTTCCGGCTGTTGATCTAGGTAAAATGGTCGTAAACGAACTTCTCGTTCGCCATGGTGTTCAAAAAGAATGGGTTGACCAGGTTGTCTACGGTCAAGTAGTACAAATGCCTGAAGCGCCAAACATTGCGCGCGAAATCGTGCTTGGCACGGGCATGAATATTCATACCGACGCTTACAGCGTATCTCGTGCATGTGCCACAAGCTTCCAGTCAACGGTTAACATCGCTGAAAGCATGATGGCTGGTACGGTCCAGGTAGGCATTGCTGGTGGTGCTGATTCAACGTCGGTATCACCTATTGGGGTTTCTAAGAATCTTGCGCGTGCGCTGGTTGATTTACAGAAAACCAAGACCCTTGGCCAAAAGCTAAACATCTTCAAGCGTTTAAGCTTAAAAGACCTAGCGCCTGTTCCTCCTGCGGTAGCAGAGTACTCAACAGGTCTGTCGATGGGACAAACGGCAGAGCAAATGGCGAAAACACATCAAATTTCTCGTGAAGAGCAAGACAAGCTTGCACATCGCTCGCACAGCCTAGCCGCTGAGAGCTGGGAAGCAGGTAAACTGTCTAGCGAAGTAATGACTGCTTACGCAGAACCGTACAAAGGCGCTCTTGAGCGCGACAACAACGTGCGTTTCGATTCAAAGCTTGAAGGCTACGCGAAACTACGCCCTGTATTTGATAAAAAGTACGGCTCTGTTACGGCCGCGAACGCAACACCGCTAACAGATGGTGCGTCTGCAGTAATTATGATGACGGAAAGCCGAGCGAAAGAGCTAGGCTACACGCCGTTGGGCTATATCAAGAGCTACGCGTTTTCGGCAATTGATGTTTGGGAAGACATGTTAATGGGACCGTCGTACGCGACACCTATTGCGCTAGACCGCGCAGGCATGACCCTAAACGACTTAACGCTAATTGAAATGCACGAAGCGTTCGCAGCGCAAACCTTGGCAAACGTTAAAATGTTTGCAAGTGACAAGTTCGCCAAAGAGAAACTCGGCCGCGACAAAGCGACCGGCGAAATTGACATGGACAAGTTCAACGTGATGGGTAGTTCAATTGCTTATGGTCACCCGTTTGCCGCAACCGGTACTCGTATGATTACGCAAATGCTTAACGAACTAAATCGCCGTGGAGGTGGTACAGGCCTATTGACCGCATGTGCTGCGGGTGGTCTTGGTGCCGCAATGATCGTGGAGACAGAATAATATGAGTCAGGAACAAGAAATGACAAATGAAGTTCAGCCAACATCAGGCGCATTTACGTTAACCAAGCAAGATAATGGCGTTGCTATTCTTAGCATGGACGTACCTGGCGAGAGCATGAACACGCTTAAAGCTGAGTTTGGCGATGAGATATCTGCCATGCTCGACGATATTGAACGCGACAGCAGCATCAAAGGTGTGGTGTTAACAAGCGGCAAGCCAAGCTCATTCGTAGCAGGTGCCGATATCACCATGCTAGCGGCGTGTAAAACCGCTGAAGACGCCACAACGATTGCGGCTGGCGGCCAAGCTATTTTCGATAGAATCGAGAACATGAAGGCTACCTTTGTAGCGGCTATTCACGGCCCAGCGTTAGGCGGTGGTTTAGAGCTAGCATTAGCGTGTCACTACCGTGTATGTACCGATTCACCTAGCACTCAGGTAGGTCTACCGGAAGTGCAGCTTGGCTTATTACCGGGCAGCGGCGGTACGCAGCGTCTTCCTCGCCTAATTGGTATTCAGCAAGCCATGAAAATGATGCTTACTGGCTCACCTGCACGCGCCAAGCAAGCCAAAAAATACGGCATTGTAGATGAAGTCGTGCCGCATAGCGTGCTTTTGAAAGTGGCAGAGCAGTTTGCCCTTAAACGCAAGCCTGAACGTGAAGCACCGCAAAAAAGCGCGATGGACAAAGTGTTAGAAAAAACAGGCCCAGGCCGTAACATGATGTTTAAAAAAGCGCGTGAAGCGACGTTTGCCAAAACCAAAGGTAATTATCCAGCGCCGGGTTACATTATTGATGTAATTGAAACGGGCATGAACGAAGGAATGAAAGCCGGCCTTAAAGCCGAAGCTGAGGCTTTTGGTAAGCTTGTAATGACGCCTGAATCTTTCCAATTACGTCAGATTTTCTTTGCTACCACAGAAATGAAGAAAGAAAATGGCGTTGAAGGTGTTAAACCTGAAAAGATGAAGAAAGTTGGCGTACTTGGCGGTGGCTTAATGGGTGGTGGTATCGCCTATGTAACGTCGACCAAAGCCGGTGTACCAGTGCGTATTAAAGACGTGCGTGCTGAAGGCATAGCCAATGCAATGAAATATAGCTATGACATCTTAAACAAAAAGGTGAAGAAGCGTTTCATGCGTAACAGCGAAATGCAGAAGCAGTTAGCGCTTCTTACCGGTACGCTTGATTACAGCGGCTACCAAGATGCTGATATCGTGGTTGAAGCGGTTTTCGAAGATCTAGACCTTAAGCAAAAAATGGTGGCGGATATTGAAGAGAACTGTAAAGAAAGCACGATCTTCGCATCTAATACTTCGTCTATTCCAATTACACAAATTGCAGCGAAAGCGGCACGTCCTGAAAACGTGATTGGTCTGCATTACTTCTCTCCAGTAGACAAAATGCCTTTGGCCGAAGTAATTGCTCACGATAGAACGTCTGACCAAGTCATTTCATCTACGGTTGAATTTGCTAAAAAGCAAGGCAAAACACCGGTTGTTGTTAAAGACGGTGCGGGTTTCTACGTAAACCGTATTTTGGCACCTTACATGAATGAAGCGGCAAACCTTATTCTTGACGGTGAGCCTATTGAGCACATCGATAAATCATTAGTTAAGTTCGGTTTCCCTGTAGGTCCTGTGAAACTACTTGATGAAGTGGGCATTGACGTTGGCACCAAGATCATCCCATTTCTTGTAGAGGCATTCGGCGAGCGCTTCACTGCGCCAAGTGCTTTCGATAAAGTACTTGCAGACGGCAGAAAGGGTAAGAAAAACCAAAAAGGGTTTTATTCTTATGAAGGCAAAAAACCAGGTAAAGAAGTGGATGAATCAATCTACGAATTACTTGGGCTATCGCCTTCAGCCAAACTAAGCGAAAAAGAAGTTGCTGAACGCTGTGTATTAATGATGCTTAATGAAGCAGCGCGCTGTTTAGACGAAGGCGTTATCCGTAATGCCCGCGACGGCGACATTGGCGCTATCTTCGGTATTGGTTTCCCTCCATTCTTAGGCGGCCCATTCCGCTATATGGATACATTAGGTATTAAGCACCTAGTTGCTCGTTTAAATCATTACGCTACCGCGGTGGGTGATAAGTTCGCACCTGCCGATGTGTTAGTGAAAATGGCAGAAAACGATCAAAAGTTTTATAGCTAAGTTTATATAATGTTAAAAAACCGGGCTTTGCCCGGTTTTTTTATGTCTAATGGATATTTTTGCTGGTTTATTGTTCTATTTTGGGTAGAATTCCTGCGGTTAAAAAATGAACGTGTCAAATTGTTGGCGTCAATTATCAGTAAGTTAAATTGAATAATTGATGGGGATAAGTAAACCCACGTAACTAGGTCAAATAGGCGGAGGCAGTGTGATTTCACTCGTAGTATTAAGCGTTATCTTTTCTCTATATTTTTATGTAGAAGCGTTTAAATGGGGAATGAGCGCTAAAAAGTGGGCGATAGCGGGTTTTGTGTTAGGCCCAATCTTACTACCCATGTTTTCTATCTCTCGCCATATACATTGGCGAAATGCAGTTGGGTTCAATAACCTTTATATTTCTGCGTAGGGTTAGCGATTACGCTTAATAGACCTATCCTATTATCTCCAGATATAAAAAAAGAGAGTATCCACTCTCTTTTTTTGAAAATCGTTTTAGCTTCAAATTATAAGCCTACGCCACCATTACTACCACCTGTCTTAGGTCTGATGTACTCTGGCTGAGAAGTGGTCTCTTTTTGTGACTCAGGAGCCTGTTGAGCGCCTTCTTGCTTGTCGGCAGCAACTGGGGTAGCGGTAGAAAGTACTAGTGCAACTGCGTACTCTTTTAACATGTTAATTTCCTCTGATTTTTTGAACGAACAAACAAAGCCGATTTTTATATTTGTTATCGGCATCTTAGACTTTGCTAGTTACGTGCCAATATGGAGAAATGGTTATTATATTCAACAAAATCAATACCATATGATTTTTGGGAGGGGTGGCAATAAAGTCTAGAAGCATTGGTGTCATTATAATGACACTAAAGTCTAATATACGAAGGTTGTAGTGGAAGTATATTGCCTTAGTTTGCCGTTAAAGAGGTGTTTTTGGGGAAAGAACATGCCCCCTTAAAGATAGGGCGCAGTTTTAAAATTGCCCGTTACCTATAAGTGTGTGCAACTTTTGATTTTCGGTAAGCAGTTTCTCAAAGCGTTCTGCGTTCAATGGGCGACTGTATAGGAAGCCCTGTAACATCTCGCAGTCGTAACGACGCAGTATGTCTAGTTGAGATTCTTCTTCTACACCTTCGGCTACCACTTTAAGACCTAAATTGTGGGCAATATTAATAATGGCCGCAGCCATATGTCTGTCTACACTGCTCTTAGCAATGTCATCAATAAAGGCCTTGTCTATCTTTAAGGTGTTAAGCGGGAAACGTTTTAAATACGCCAGCGACGAATAGCCGGTGCCAAAATCGTCCAGCGCCAGGTGAATACCGCGCTCGCGTAGTCGAGTCATCATTTGAAGGCCGTTTTCAGGGCTTTCCATTAGCGTGCCTTCGGTAATTTCACACTCAAGATGCAGTGGTGACAGACCAACATCGCTTAATATTTTATTTATCCTGTCGTCTAAATCAGGCAGTTCAAACTGTTTAGCAGAAATATTCACGGCAACACGGCCGCTAAACAAACCTTGCTTCACCCAGCGTTTAGTATCGGCACAGGCCTTGCGAAGCACCTGCTCGCCAATCTCAATAATTTGACCTGTCTGCTCTGCTAACGGAATAAACTGCCCTGGGCTTACTATGCCTTTCTGCGGGTGTTCAAAACGCACCAAGGCTTCCATACTGACTAACTTACCAGAGGCTATATCGACTTTAGGCTGGTAGTATACAGTGAACAGGTCGTCCTTAATGCCTTGACGGATCAAGTTTTCAATTTGCAGCTGCCTAACCGCGTTTTGATTCATCTCACCACTAAAGAACTGATAGCTGTTGCCGCCGTTATTTTTCGCAAAATACATGGCTGTATCCGCGTTTTTAAGCATTTCTTGGGGTGACTCACCGTCATCAGGGTAAAAGGCAATACCAATACTCGCGCCCAGCACAAACTCTTGTTTATTGATAATAAAGGGGCGTGATAAGGTATCTAACAAGCTTTGTGCATAATGGGTCACTGTATGAATATCGGCGTTATCTTCCATTAAAATACTGAACTCATCGCCGCCTAGTCGATAACAAGTGGCACTTTTGCCTGTAATACGCTGTAGCCGTTTAGCAATTTGCTTAATTAGAATATCGCCAGTTTGGTGGCCCAGCGAGT
>NZ_JBSWUR010000002.1:0-501856 GCF_056159165.1 Alteromonas sp. AWJ4_199 | reverse complement strand
CGCCTTCATCCCAATTACTTAAGAAGCAGCGCCAGAATAAACCGCTAGCACTAAGCACAGTGAAGCGCGGTAGCAGTACTTCGCTTAAAAGCGCCAAACAGTTGAAAAGCCAGTACCTTATTCACAGCGCACTGCCGAGTGATCGATTTAGTGCGAAGTAATTCCTAGTCTAGAACCCGGCACTCAGCTTACCTTCCAACAAAATCGCTCCACGATAACGCCTTGGTCATAGCGCCTTTATAATAACGCAAACTAAATGACATTAGCGACATTTAAGCCCATTATACTAATTATGTATAGCGCGACACCATTTTGAAAACTATCGTTAAGCTTAACACCGGTAGAAAAAGTCACAAGAAAAGAGGTAAGCATGCTATTAAAACCAAAACATATCGCGTTATTGCTTACGTTGGCCATTGCAGTGTCTGCTATGGGATAGGTACGAAGACGTTTCAACATTGAAACGTCCTTCATAAGCAGTTTTTAATCGCAGTTCTTTCTTGCTTGAAGCAACATGTTATTTGTGAGATTAACGTTTGAAGAACTCAAAACTTAGCGGATAGGTCCACAGCTCTCCTTTATTTGCTTTAACCGCTGCCACAATAGCAAAGACGAAATTCATCAGACCTAGAACGATAAAGCCCAGCGCTCCTATAATTATTAACGTCAATACAAAACAAATAACCGAGTATATAAGCAAGCTTATCAACCAATTCGCAGTCACCCTGCCGTGCTGGTTGATGTCTTCGTTCTGATCTTTGTGAGCAATCCATAGCACGATAGGCAATATGACCCCCAAACCAGGTATAACGAAGCTGGATAATTGAGAAACATGAATAAGCGTGCAATAGCTTCGAGCGTTTAAACCCCAATAGAGTGGTTCTTCCGTTGACATAACTTTTCCTTTCTATTTAGTTGGTGCTATCTGATAAATATAAGCATCTATTGTTTTGCTGCAGCCTAGCTTAACTGGAACAATTACTTTTTCGTATTGCTCATCTTCAAAATCATAATTTTGCGCATTATTAGGTTTTTAATTTCATGAGAGGCCGTCTCGATATTAAAGGCTCATCATTACTTTCCCAGAGCACGTTTTTGTACTCTGTCTATTATGCCTTGCACTACAAGGCTTCATGCATATGCGAACATCAAATTTGTTTTACAAAAGCTGCGCAGCATTACACAATGCTACCGCATGTCTATGTGAACATCGATTCACTTTAAAATCAAAATAATTAAAGGACAAAATATGCTCAATCATAAACGTACTCTTATAGCAGCATTAGTAAGCGTTTCGCTTATGGGATGTGGCGAAAGTACACCACAGACAGAAACTAAACCAGAACTCACAGCGCAAGATGCCAAACAGTTTTTAACACAGGCGCAAAATGACATTGCGAAAATGCAAGTTCCTGCCGCGCACGCAGAGTGGAGCTACGCTACGAACATCAATTTCGACACAGCAGCAGTCAGTGCTTATTTTAACGAAGTACTTTCAACGAAAGTGGCTAAGCTAGCGAAAGAAGCGGCGAAGTTTAACGATGTAGAAGTAGATACCGACACTCGCAGACAGCTTGACCTACTTAAAAACAGTTTAACAATGCCTCCGCCGGCAGATGCACAAAAAGCTGAGCGTCTTGCAAAAATTGGTTCTGATTTAAGTGCCATGTACGGCTCTGGTGAGTATTGCAGCGAAGATGGTACGTGTAAAAGCCTGGTCGAAATGAGCGCTGAAATGGCAACCCTACGCGATGCCGATAAATTGTTAGAGTATTGGACAGGCTGGCGTGAAGTATCTAAACCCATGGCACCACTTTATGCCGAACAAGTAGCACTTGCCAATGAAGGTGCTGCAGAACTAGGCTTCGAAAACGTCAGCGCTTTGTGGCGTGGCAAATATGACATGCCAGCTGATGAATTTCCGAAAGAGTTAGATCGTCTATGGACGCAAGTAGAGCCCTTTTACGAGTCACTTCATTGTCATGTTCGAGCAAAGCTTGGTGAACATTACGGCGAAGATGTGGTACCACAAGACAAACCAATCCCAGCGCATTTGTTAGGTAACATGTGGGCGCAGTCGTGGGGGAATATTTACGATATCGTTAAACCTCAGCAAGAAATGAAAGTGCCTGATGTTACAAGCGCATTAGCTAAACAAGGGTATGACGAAATCGCCATGGTTAAACAAGCAGAGTCATTTTTCTCATCGCTTGGCTTTGAAGAACTTCCAGATACCTTTTGGGAACGTTCTATGTTTCAAAAGCCAGACGGCCGTGACGTACAGTGTCATGCTTCTGCATGGGATTTAGACGATAAAGACGACCTTCGTATTAAGATGTGTATCCAGAAAACGGGGGAAGAATTTAACGTTATTCACCATGAGTTGGGTCACAACTACTATCAACGCGCTTATAAAGACCAGCCGCTTCTTTATCGTGGTTCAGCCAATGACGGGTTCCACGAAGCCATTGGTGACACTATAGCACTATCCATAACGCCTAAGTATCTGAAGCAAATTGACTTAATTGATGAGATCCCAGACGCATCAAACGATATCGGCATGCTGATGCAGGTAGCGCTTGATAAGATAGCCTTTATTCCCTTTGGCTTGATGGTAGACCAGTGGCGCTGGAAAGTGATGTCAGGTGAAGTAACACCTGAACAATACAACCAGCTTTGGTGGGAATTGAGAGAAAAGTATCAAGGCGTCATGGCGCCAGTGGAGCGCGGCACCAATTCATTTGATCCGGGTGCAAAATACCACGTTCCAGCCAACGTGCCCTACACGCGTTATTTCTTGGCGCATATTCTTCAATTTCAATTCCACAAAGCACTGTGTGACATTGCAGGAGATGAGGGTCCATTAAATCGCTGCTCTATTTATGGAAGCGAAGAGGCTGGTAAAGCATTAAATGAAATGTTGGAAATGGGCATGAGCCAACCGTGGCAAAATGCATTAGAGACATTGACAGGCTCACCGCAAATGGACGCCAGTACCATTGCCGATTACTTTGCGCCGCTAAAAACATGGCTTGATGAACAAAACGCATCCCGCCAGTGTGGCTGGTAACTCGCTTTGGTACTTAAATCACAACACAGTTGTGAACATTTTTAATAGACAAAGCCCCCCACGGGGCTTTTTCTAAACAAATTAAACTTTTGTTCTATTGAAAGTTCCCTGAATTAGCGTAGTTTTTAGACATGAATTATTTTTAATGTTGCCACTATATGCGCGGTCCCTCAGCGTACCTATTCCCTATCTTCGCTTTATTGGCTAGCTTTAATTTTGTCGCAAGAGCTGAAATAGGTGCCCCAGCCTTTCACACGTTTGATATGGAAAGCGGTATCACCCACGTTACTGTTTCTGATATCGCGGAAGATAAAAACGGTTTTCTTTGGCTAGCATCACAGTCGGGCATTGATAAATTCGATGGTTATACCTTTAGAAATTTTGGAATGTGGGACAACGATAAGTCTACAGGTCTACAAACACTAAGTGCTCTTCAGTTAGAAGCAAGCGTAGACGGCCAACATATTTGGGTTGGCACCTTTAGCGGTCTGAGTCGATTAAATGTAGACACTGAAAAATTTATGCATTACGCACTCCCTGTTTCATCACCTTTTGACAAACAGGTCATCAACAGGCTGAAAACCACACACGACGGCACGCTGTGGATAATATCTGAACGAAACTTGTATCGGTACTATGAAAAAAACGACAGTATCGAGCTCGTCAGTTACCTTCCCGATACAACGAGCACACTCACTGATATAGAGCTAATCGGCAATAGTCTATACGTTACCTCCACCTCTGGTCTTTATAAGCTCGATACGATAAAAAATTCATTGGTACTTGCTGCTTATGAAGGTGTTAACTTTTCCAGACTGATCGCTGCAGAGCGGTCACGACTCTGGTTGGGCACCTCTACTCATGGTATCTGCCTGTTTAATCTCAATATCGAGCCCGAGCCAATAACTGAACAATGTACGAGTGAAATACAAGGGTTGTCAGACAATTCGGTAACGGATATTTTACTACAGCGAAATGGCGATTTATGGGTTGCGACAGAACGAGGTTTAAACCTTTTAAAAGCCCACAGCCCTTATACAGTATTACACTTCCCAATTAGTGACAAAGACTCAGGAGACGAGCGCGTCTCAAGCCTATATCAAACTAAATCAGGCCTTGTCGTAGTGGGTACAAAGGACGATGGCTTTGCCATAAGTAACCCCGAACTAAGCAACTTTTATACGACTGAAGTCGGTGGTGGCCGGATAATTGGATCTATGGCCTCGTTTAAAGAGAATAAAGTATGGGTGGCGAATGAAAAAGGTCTATGGGTTTACAATACAGTTAATAAGACCTATCAAGGACCTTTCACTTCAAATCACGCACAAAAAACTGACAGTCAAGCTAGTGATAAACTCACCAGTATTTTTTATGATTCAAAGAGCGATACGCTTTGGGTGACGACTCGCAGCGGACTTGCAAAGTTAAACCGGGAAACAAACCGCCTCGAAATTGAGGCGTTACAAGGTAAGTCTGGCTACAGCATTAACATGGACAACCAAGGCGATATTTGGTTCGGCGGATATAGCGATGGTGTTTTCGTGTATCGCCCTTCCGAGGGACGGATTATAAAGCAATGGCCTCTTTCACTTACTACTCGTATTGTTATTGAAAATGAAGAAAGTGCATGGCTCAGCACTGTAACAGGGCTACATTTGGCTAATAAGCTCACTGGTGAATTAAAAAGTATTAGTGATTACACCGACAAAATTACAGACAGTACGGTAGTAACGTGGGTTTCGCGTTCTGAGCGCGGTGGCTATTGGGTCGGGACGCAAGCTGATGGCTTGTATTTTGTCACCAAAAATAATGATGACTTATCAACCATAAAAGTGACACAAATTAAGCCAGAGAGTAGGTTGAGCAAAGTATCAATCGGGGCAATTGTTGAAGATGATGAGTACGGGCTGTGGATTTCAACTATAGAGGGAATAACTTATCTAGCGCCTGATCTTTCGACACTTTATCACTATGGCGCAGAAAATGGCGCCCTTTCCAAGGGTTACTATATCGGCTCTGTTGCCACAACCCCAAATAACACTATTCTTTTTGGCGGTGCAGAGGGGCTCACGCAGTTCGTTCCGTCAGAAGTTGCAAACGTTAAATGGTCGCCTGCTGTTCACCTGACAAAGGTAGAGACAGTAAGTCGAGACGAACAAAATGGTACTAGCGTGCAGCAACGCCTTAACTTAGGAGAGAAGATAGAACTCACTCATAATAACATTGCCCTTTCCATTGAGTTCGCAGCCACAGATTTTATGAATGCTAATGAACTGCGCTATGCATACAAGCTCGTTGATTTCGAAAATAACTGGCGATTTACTGATTTTAAGACGCGAGTGGCAACCTATACAAATCTAGAGCCTGGGCGATACCGTTTTACGGTAAAAGCTATAAATCAGGAGAATGTATGGAGTAGCGACGAAGCTCAACTTGAAGTTATAGTGATTCCTCCTTGGTGGGACGAGCCTATTTGGCGAGGCGCATTAGTTTTAAGTATTCTCTTCATCATCTCTTCAGTAATCTGGCTACGAATTTCGACGTTGAAAAAACGCTCTGCTGAACTGGCCCTTAAGGTAGAGGAAAAAACACGAGATCTTGAAGCAATGATAGAAAAACTTACGCAATTATCGACTCAAGACTCGTTAACTGAGCTGAAAAATAGACGATATTTCACACAGAGAGCCAACGCAGAGTGGCAAGAATTTAAACGCCATAGTCGTACCTTTTCCTTGCTTATTGTGGATATAGACTTTTTCAAGAATATAAACGATGAATACGGCCATCATGTTGGCGATGAGGTGTTGGTAAAAATAGCCAAAACCTTGGAAAAAAACCTTCGAGAAAGCGATGTCATTGCACGCTGGGGCGGAGAAGAATTTTTGATATTGTTACCGTCACTCAATGTACAAGAGGCCTATTGGGTAGCAGAAAAGTTACGTAAGTGTGTTTCGGAGCAAACTATTGAAAGCTCTCCCCACTCTATCAAGGTAACCATAACGTGTGGCGTTGCAGACATCAAAGATTACGATAGCGTAGATGCATGTATTCACGCCGTTGATAAAAAGCTGTATGAGGGGAAAGAGTCTGGTCGAAACGCCGTTGTGAAATAACGATAACATGCCGGCAACATGCTGTGCCCCTATCCACAAGGTCTTGACTAACTCAATCTGGCTTTTTTGCGTTTACTCTTTTATGCAGTCAATCTCTTTAACATGCAATCCACCGTAGTTATTGATCACTTGTTGCGTTTGCTTCTTATAAAACTTTGTAACGACAAACATTTTTAATTGCAAGGAGGATAACATTATGGCTTACGTATTAGTGATTGGCGCTTCAGGACAAATCGGTAAACAAGCCACCGTAAAGCTCTTAGATGCAGGGCACAAGGTTTTAGCTCCTGTAAGAAGTCCACAGAAACTTTCTGATATACAAAGTAGCAACCTTACCGTGGTTGAGCAGGATTTAGAAAAAGACTTCTCGGCACATTTCGAAGGCGTAGATGTCGCTGTGTTTACAGCCGGTTCGGGAGGAAATACAGGGGCAGATAAGACGTTAATGATAGACCTATGGGCCGCTCGCAATGCGGTTAACTACGCAAAGGCTGCAGGTACACCCAAGTTTGTAATGGTAAGCTCTATCGGTGCTGGCGATCCTGACTCCGTTGAATCAGCCATAAAGCCTTACTTAGTTGCGAAACACATGGCAGACGAGCATTTAATTAATAGTGGCTTACATTATACCATCCTCCGCCCAGGTACCTTATTAAATGAACCAGGTAATCACCTTGTCCGCACAGATATGCCCAGCAATAAAGATGATGCTGTTATACCGAGGGAAGACGTAGCTACAGCCATTGTGGAAAGCGTTGCAAAAGAAGGAACTGAAAACGTAATTACTCACCTGTTCAAAGGCGAAACACCGATCTCTCAGGTTTTATAAACTGTATAAATAATGTAAAGCCCCCTTGTACTCTTGCAAGTTTAACAACGAAGAGCAAGAGGGCTTCAAATATGTGCCTAAGACACATTAATCGAGCGTCTAATCTTAACCACAGGTTTGAAGCATATTTAAGCTTGGAGTTTTCATTCAATTTGCTAGGAAAACGTTGATTTTTTGTCTAGGGAATCAACGACTGACTCATCCAATTGGCATTGCCGTCTTTTTGGTGCCACTCTCGGCTTTGAGGGTTACCTCTCAAATTCAGGTAATCTACGCTATCAATAGCAAGCATGATCACACAGAAATGAGGTGGTACTACACCAAAATCCCCTTCAACCTGTAGTGCCGAACCATCGTTTCTTGGTGTGCCGGGCTCGCCCCATAAGAACTGCTTTTTGCCTGCATCTGACAATTTATTCCAGTGCTGAGTAACTAAGTCAGCATCTTGATGTAACGTTATTATTGTTGCAGTACAAGAGAAGCGATATTGCTCCCTAGTTTTAGAGAAATACCAACACACCTGAGAGTGAGGATTCTGGCCAAGCTGGTCATATTTATCTGAGCGAGTGTCAGAAATAACCACCAGTTGGTTGTCGTCGGTGATCCCTCTAAAAACCACGGTACGGCAGTACGGTACACCACTACCGTCCACAGTAGCTAACTGAAAGTAACGACTCTCTGGCATACTGCGGGTTTGGTGAAGACTCTTTGTCAATCCTTGTCGCCACTGGGGCATGCCCACCTCCTATTATAAACCAACCGCTATTTTCGTTACGCTGCTTTTTTCCTATCAGCTAAAGAAAATAAGGTGTAAAAATTGCGCGTAGTAATATTGGCAAGCTCTTTAACCGATACACCTTTAAGCTCTGCAATGAACTCAGCCACTTCCACTACATAGCCTGGTTGGTTTTGCTTACCGCGATGAGGGACTGGTGCAAGCCAAGGCGAGTCAGTCTCAATTAGCAACCGCTCTAAAGGTATAGCTCTCACGACTTCACGTAATTCATCAGCGGAATTAAAAGTCACAATGCCAGAAATCGAAATGTAAAAATCCATCTCTATAGCCGCCTGGGCCATCTCCAATGACTCAGTAAAACAATGTAAAACGCCTTTGGTATGCTCTGCTTTGTATTCACGGAGTAAGTTGATGGTATCTTCTCTCGCATCCCGCGTGTGGATAATAAGTGGCTTGTTGGTCTCGTTAGCCACCTTAATATGGTCTATAAAAGAGGTAAGCTGAATATCTTTACTTTCCGGGCTGTAAAAATAGTCCAGCCCTGTCTCTCCTATCGCAACAACTTCTTCACGCTGCGCCTTCTCTAGCAGTTCTTCATAACTGCACGCTTCATCTTGATGCAACGGATGCACACCACAAGAAACTGAAACGTCATCAAATTGGCTAACAGCGTCTAACATGCTGTCGTAATCACCAACAGATACGCACACACAAAGGAAGTGTTCAACACCTCGGGTTCTTGCGAAATTTAAGGTTTCAGCCAGCTCTTCTGGCCCTTGTTTAAGTCGGTCTAAATGACAATGAGAATCTACGAACAAACTACACCTGTATAAAAAATTGCTTTCAGACAAAAGGAACAAAAAGACTGTATTTGTCTGCTAACGTTGAAACTGCTTTAACAACCCAAACAGCACCATCGATTTATTTACCCCAGCATGCTCGAGCGTTTTTACTGCCTCTACACACGCTACATAGCGTTCAAAGTCGACGGCCTGCTGACGTTTCATGTATTCGTCATGGGCCATTTGTTGGCACCACAATGCGATTTGCTGCGCATTACCCTGCCATTTATTTGCAAGTGCTTGCGCCTGCATATTCGCATCACCTGCTAAAAGTGCCTGCATGCCATCACTAAAATCGCGATAACTAATACCTTCGTCACCAGAGAGTGCCTCTTCTACGCGAAGAGGGGCATAGCCATAAGCTGCCAGTAACGCTTCGCTTGAATCTTCTACGCCCTTAGCGTTTAAGTAGTTCAAACTGTCTGACACTGACGGGAGCGAGAGTATCTGCCGTTCACATCGACTTAATATGGTCGGCATAATTTTATTGATACTGTCAGTGAGCAGCAGCAAGAAGGTATTATTTGTGGGTTCTTCCAAGGTTTTCAACAGTGCATTAGCCGCCGCTTCCGTCATGGTATCGGCACGAGGGATCAACAACACTTTATTGCCCCCCATTTGCGCAGTACCGGAAAGCTTGGCTATGCCTTCACGAATCTTATCCACACCTAACTGCTTTTCACTTTCTAATACATGAAAGTCTGGGTGGTTTCCAGCTTGCCTTAAATGGCAACTTTGACACTGTTCACATGGCCCATTTATGCTTGGCTGCTTACACAATAGCGCATTGCTTAACCCTAACGCGAGTTGGTATTTTCCAATTCCCTTTGGCCCTGTCAGCAATAAACCATGGTGTAGTTTCTTTGCCATATATCGCGACAGTAACGTCGAGAACGTTGTAGAAAACCAAGGCATTACTTGCATTAGCCTTTCCCCTGCTGGCTTTCGTTTCGAGCAATGTTACTGCTTTCGCTACTTGTGTTCGTCACATAGTCATTGATAATCGCAATCACGTCTTGATGAACCTTTTCCATAGGCTGCATTGCACTAACCACGACAATAGATTCATCTTGCTTAGCAAGAGACAAGTATTTTGCACGAGTTCGTTCGAAAAAGGCGAGCCCCGCTTGTTCAATGCGGTCAAGCTCCCCTCGCCCGCGGGCGCGCTCTAGTCCAACCGCAGGCTCGACATCCAGGTATAGAGTTAAATCTGGCTTAAACCCTTTAAGGGCGATATCGCTGATGGCCGACATTGTTTTTCCACTGACGCCCCGACCACCGCCTTGATAGGCTTGAGATGACAGGTCGTGTCTGTCACCTACCACCCACGCACCAGCATCAAGTGAAGGTAAGATTTTATTGGTAAGTAATTGCACACGAGCCGCATACATAAGAAGTAGTTCAGTCTCCTCACTCACGGTCTCATCCCAGTCGTGTTTTACACATTCTCGAATGGCTTCTGCCATCGGTGTGCCGCCTGGCTCACGAGTTTGCTCAACGCGCTTTCCTGCCCCTTTCAATGCTTGAACAATCAGCCCAATCACTGAGCTTTTTCCTGCCCCTTCAAGGCCTTCAACTACAATAAACTTTCCGCGCATTACTTTTTAAACTCTGTTTTTATTTAGCTATAACGTATCGGTTGTCTGCATCAATACGGCTATCGTTTTAACTGGTATTTTCGCACAGCTGCATTGTGTTCAGCTAGTGTCGTAGAAAATTGATGGCTGCCATCGCCCTTCGCCACAAAATAGAGTGCATCCGTTGTCAGTGGGTGCAACGCAGCGTGAATGGCGGCCTTGCCTGCCATCGCGATAGGCGTAGGTGGGAGCCCTTTAATAACATAGGTATTGTAAGGCGTTGCTGTTCGCAAGTGCTTACGAGTAATGTTTCCGTCAAACGTAGGACCGATACCATAAATCACGGTGGGATCAGTTTGAAGACGCATATTTCTGTTTAGCCTATTGACGAAAACGCCTGAAATCATGTCTCGTTCCGCAGGCACAGCCGTTTCTTTTTCAATGATACTCGCCAAGATAAGAGCCTCGTAAGGTGTGGCTAACGGCAGTTCGGCATCCCGTAACTCCCATTCGCTAGAGACAAAGTCAATTAGCGCGCGGTGTGCTCTTTTCAATAACGCGCTTGCGGTTGTGCCTTTGGTAAAGAAATACGTATCAGCCAAATATACGCCCTCTGTCTGCGAAACGTTTTCGCAACACCAATCTACGCCATTATCCTGAGTGAGCTGGTTTAATTTCCCTTCGTTTAAATCAAACACCAAATCTGTGTTTTGTTTAAGCGCCTCAAGCCACTGTGCAAGGGTTAGCCCTTCAACTAAACTCACTGCAAACAGATGCTCATCGCCCTCAGTAAACAAGGTAAACACATCTACTAGTGACTGCCCTGGGCGCAGCATGTAGGTGCCAGACTTAACAGACGTACTGCCTGCGAAGAATTTGAGCCACACCTTCGCAACAAAGGGCGACACATCGGTCATGCCTATTTTACGCAAGTGTTTCACGGTACGATAAGCGTTACTGCCGCTCTCTATCGTAAATAAGATTTCACTTTTTAATGCTAGTTCATCGGTAACCTTGCTCGAGACATACATTACGCCAGAGGCTGCCCCAACAACGGCAAGCATGACAAGAGATAATAGAATAACAATTACCCGCTTCATGCTTGAACTTCCCCTTTTTTCATTGCTCTACATTCCATTTTGTTTCTTTTTATTACTAATCTGGTGAAGCTCGTAAAACGTTGACGAACCCTGTTGTAAGAAGTGCGTTTTAGTTAATTTTTAAGCGCAGTCTGAAGCCGTGTCTTTAGCGCTACAATCGCATCGCTTTTTGTATCAAAATCGACATAAGAGAAATCCGGCATTCGTATTTGCTGTACCGGCATAACGCCCATTAGTGCATTGGTAATTACCACTGCACTCGTTTTTCGCAAATAAGAAAGGTCATATTCCCCCACGTGAAGCGAACAATTGTCGTTTAACAGCGAATCAATAAGGCACTGCCTGACTACGCCATTGACACCGCTTCCTTTCAAAGACGGGGTATACCATTGTTCATTGAGGTAGAAAAATACATTGCCAGCACTCGCTTCAATAATGTTATCTTGGGTATCGCAAACAATAGCATCGTGTGCGCCAGCATCGTCTACTTCGTGCTTAACTAAGACTTGTTCTAGCCTGTTCATATGCTTTACACCCGCAAGCAATGGTTGAATGGCTAGCTTAGTTTGAGCACATATAAGCGTCATCCCGTCATCAGCAAGACTATCGTAATGACTCGGGTATGGATGCTGACTGAATCTTACTAATGCTTCACTCTCTTTACTTCGCGCATAGCCTCTACCCGCCTGACCACCAGAAACGTGAACTTTTAATACATATTTAGTTGATGCGTTGTCTTCTGAAGCTTTCTTTATCGCCTTAACTTGTTCTGCAATTGCGGCTTCGAGGATATCTATATCGATATCTAGTTTGATGGCAGCTGTATCGTGCTCTAAACGTGAAAGATGATAAGGCAATAATTCTACTTTGTGTTCGTTCACCATCAGTGTAGTAAACACACCGTCTCCGTAATTAAACGCCCTATCACTGGGTGAAATAGGCGTAGCGCTGGGAATAATTATCACTGCCTACTCTTGTTCGCCGTTACTATCTTTGATGGGAGTATACCAACTTGAATTGGTCAAACAACTTATAGCTACGACCATTTAGTTGGCCGCCAATGAATAATAACAGCCTGCATAGATAATAACTAACTTAGCGAGAGTTAAAATATTCGTAATCGCGGCGTGTTACCGCAGGTATAATGGTTCTGCTTGGTCACATAAACAAAAAAAGGCAACCGAAGCTGCCTTTTAAATGCGAGTAAAACTCGCGAGAATTATGTTAGCTAGAGTGCGCTATATGCGCTTAAATATCAATGAGCCGTTCGTACCGCCAAACCCGAATGAGTTACACAGTGCGTAGTCTTCACTGAATGCTTTCGCTTTGTGTGCAACAAAGTCTAAGTCACAGCCTTCACCTGGTTCATCCAAATTAATGGTTGGCGGCGCCATTTTGTCACGCAGTGCCAAAATAGTGAAAATTGCCTCAACCGAACCGGCCGCACCCAGTAAGTGACCAGTCATTGACTTGGTAGAGCTAACAAGTAATTTGTGAGCATGATCGTTAAATACACGTTTTACCGCAGCCACTTCTGCAATGTCACCGGCAGGCGTAGACGTACCGTGAGCGTTAACATAGCCAATTTCGCTTGCATCCATCTTCGCGTCGTTTATTGCGTTTTGCATAGATGCGGCCGCGCCTTCACCATCTTCAGGTGGAGATGTCATGTGGTACGCGTCGCCACTCATACCAAAACCAACTAGCTCAGCGTAGATAGTAGCACCACGTGCCTTAGCTGCTTCGTATTCTTCCAGCATTACCACGCCAGCGCCCTCACCCATAACAAAACCATCGCGGTCCTTATCCCATGGGCGGCTTGCTGCTTGTGGGTTGTCGTTGCGAGATGACAACGCACGAGCTGCGGCAAAGCCTGCCATACCTAGCGGAGTAATAGATGCTTCTGCGCCTCCGGCCAGCATGGCATCAGCATCGCCATAAGCAATAGTTCTTGCGGCAATACCAATGTTATGAACCCCTGTTGTACAAGCAGTCACAACGTTTAAATTCGGTCCTTTCAACCCTTCCATGATAGACAAAAAGCCTGAAATCATGTTGGTAATGGTTGAAGGTACAAAGAACGGCGATACGCGCTTAGGTCCACTATTTGTCAGTTTTAAATGGTTTTGTTCAATTTGTTCTAAACCACCAATACCTGAACCAATGGCTACACCTACGCGATGCGCATTATCTTGTGAAACAGTTAAACCAGAATCGACCAAAGCTTGCTTGCCTGCTGCAATACCCAATTGGATAAAGCGGTCCATTTTCTTGGTTTCTTTCTTTTCAATGTATTCCTGCGGATCAAAATCGTTAATTTGACCTGCGAAACGGGTTGAATAGTTACTACAATCGAAATGGGTGATTTCACCAATGCCGCTTTCGCCCGCGAGCAGTTTGCGCCATGTGTCTTCGCTATTAAGACCTAATGGTGAAAGCATTCCAAGACCAGTAACCACTACGCGACGTTTTGTCACAAAAAGCCCTCGCTTTGGAACTAAGGTAGGAGATACAAAAACGGCTCTGTAAGAAGAGCCGCTTTGTCGCTACTTAAGACTTAAGCGTCTTTGTTAGCGTTGATGTAGTCAATTGCAGACTGAACAGTAGTAATTTTTTCTGCTTCTTCGTCAGGAATTTCAGTGTCGAATTCTTCTTCCAAAGCCATTACTAGCTCAACAGTGTCAAGTGAATCAGCGCCTAAATCGTCAACGAATGAAGCTTCTGCTTTTACTTCTTCTTCTTTCACGCCAAGTTGTTCAACGATGATTTTCTTAACGCGTTCTTCAATGTTACTCATAATTCTAGGTTTCCCTTAAACGTCACTAGATAATAAAAGTGCCGCTAGTTTATTTTGCAAGGTGCATCCTTGCAAGCACCAGTTTAAACAAATTTTCTGGTCAAACCAGCGACATTCGAAATTCGTAAAATACTATTTTTACATCCAAGTTCGGGTAAATACCACCCCAAACTAAGGAAAATTCGCAAATTTTGCGAATTTACCCCATATACATACCACCATTTACATGGATAGTTTCGCCTGTAATATAGGCTGCACCATCGCTTACTAAAAAGGCAACAGTGGCTGCAATTTCATCAGGCGCACCCAAACGGTTAGCCGGAATATCTTTGAAAATGGCTTCTTTTTGGTCATCGGTTAGCGCTTTTGTCATATCGGTATCGATAAAACCAGGCGCCACAACGTTGATGGTGATACCGCGAGAAGCTACTTCACGAGCCATTGATTTAGAAAAACCAATAACCCCTGCTTTCGCTGCAGCATAGTTCGCCTGACCAGCGTTACCCGCACTACCCACTACAGAACCGATATTTACAATGCGACCACAACGCTTCTTCATCATACCGCGAAGTACCGCTTTTGACAGTGTGAAAATTGAAGTTAAGTTGGTGTCGATAATGTCCTGCCACTCGTCATCTTTCATGCGCATTAGCAGATTATCACGTGTGATACCTGCATTATTGACCAATATATCGATGCTACCAAAAGCTTCGTTAATTGCTTTTAATGTTGTATCTACACTTTCTTTGTCGGTGACATTAAGCGCAAAACCCTTGCCGCCGAATTCAGAAAGATAATCGCTGATCGCTTGCGCACCATTTTCACTGGTTGCCGTTCCGATAACTGTAGCACCTTGCTGAGCAAGCTGCGTGGCAATCGCTTTGCCTATACCTCGGCTTGCGCCGGTAACAAGCGCAATTTTACCGTCTAATTGACTCATTGCGTTTCCTTATTGTTTTAATGCTTCAACACCATCAGGTGTATTAACTGCAAGAGATTCAAGACTCTTGTCGATACGTTTGTTCAATCCAGTAAGTACTTTACCTGGACCTACTTCAATAACGCGCTCAACGCCCGCAGCCGCCAAGTATTCAACAGTACGCGTCCATTGAACGGGGCAATATAGTTGTCTCACTAATGCGTTCTTGATTGCATCACCTTGGGTTTCAATAGTGACATCAACATTATTCACGATATTGATTGCAGGCTCATTAACGTTCAATGACGATAACGCGTCTTCTAACTTATCTGCTGCAGGACGCATTAACTCGCAGTGTGAAGGAACGCTTACCGCAAGAGGAAGTGCGCGCTTTGCGCCCGCTTCTTTACATGCATTAGCGGCTTGCTCTGCTGCATTCTTTTCCCCTGCAATAACCACTTGGCCTGGAGAGTTAAAGTTTACCGGCGCAACCACATCGCCCGTAGCGATAGCGGTTTGCTGGCAGATATCAGCAATGGCAGCGTCGTCTAATCCGATAATGGCATACATGGCACCCGCACCTGCTGGTACAGCTTCTTGCATGTATTTGCCGCGGGCTTCCACAAGTTTGATAGCATCAGCAAAATCCATGGCGCCGCCACATACTAATGCTGAGTACTCACCAAGGCTGTGGCCCGCTAGGTAATCTACGTCTATGCCCTGCTCGCGAATAACACGCCAAATTGCAACACTCGCTGCAAGCAACGCTGGCTGAGTGATATGGGTTTCGTTAAGTTTACCGTCTGCATCGTTTTGGACTAAATCCCACAGGTCGTATCCAAGTGCGTCAGAGGCTTCTTTAAACGTTGCTTCGATAATAGGAGAAGTCTCAGCAAGTTCCTTTAACATGCCCACACTTTGAGAACCTTGTCCTGGAAATACACAGGCTGTCTTTGTCATGTCGATTCCTTATTATTTTTAGTTTACTAGAAACGAGAATACGTCGAAGTTAAAATTCATCATCGCGTAAGGCTAATAGCGTACAAGCGCCGATGCCCAAGCAAATCCGCCTCCGAATGCTTCTAGTAATAAATGCTGTCCGCGTTGTATGCGTCCATCTCTGATAGCGGTATCAAGCGCTGTTGGCACGGTAGCAGCAGAGGTATTGCCATACTGTTCTAACGTAAGCACAACTTGGTCAAGAGACATATTTAGCTTTTTAGCTGTCGCTTTAATAATTCTAAAGTTTGCTTGGTGAGGCACTAACCAGTCAAGATCAGATTTTTGCATACCGTTGGCAGCAAGGGTTTGTTCAACCACTTCTGAAAGCTTGGTTACCGCAACTTTAAAGACTTCGTTGCCGCGCATCACACCCCAATTTTCGTGAACTGACTGCTCATCACCACGGGTTGGATTGCCTACGTATAACAAGTCGCCGTATGAACCTGCTGCATGAATATGTGTAGATAAAATACCAGGTTCATCACTGGCTTCTATGATAGTCGCGCCTGCAGCATCGCCAAACAGAATAACCATGGTTCTGTCTTCTGGGTCTATCAATCGGCTTAGGCAGTCGGTTCCGATTACAAGAATGCGTTTAGCCATTCCCGATTTAATGTACTGATCGGCCACACTCAATGCATAACAATAGCCTGCACACGCAGCAGCCACGTCAAATGCCGGAATGCCGTCTAAATCAAGAATACGTTGAATTTCACATGCTGTGCTTGGAAGCGCATAGCGACCACTTGTGGTAGCGCACACAATCATGTCGATAGATTTTGGGTCGATGCCCGCCATTTCTATGGCTTTTTTACTGGCTTCTGCACCCATGGTAGCAGCGGTTTCATCTGCTCCAATAATACGTCGCTCTTTTATCCCGGTACGGTCAGTGATCCATTCGTCACTGGTGTCCACCATTTGCTCTAAATCTGCGTTTGTACGCACGTCGCTGGGATAATAGCTACCTGTTCCTATAAGGCGTGAATATTTGCTCAAAGCTGCTCCAACAATACCGTTTCTATCTTAGTCTTTATCTTCTCAGGTAAATGCATTTTTGCTTCTTTCATTGCTTGCACGATGGCGTAATAAAAGGCATCTTTTTGTGCATTTCCATGACTCTTGATAACAATGCCGCGCAATCCTATCAGACTCGCACCGTTATACTGGTCGGGGTTCACGCTGTTATAGATAGATTTCAGTAATGGGAAGGCAATTTTTGCCAATAATCGGGTATAAAAGTTCTTCTGTGACTGGCGTTTTACTTCGTTTATCACTAACTTAGCCAGCCCTTCGCTCGATTTAAGCGCTACATTTCCGGTAAAACCGTCTGTTACCACTACATCGGCATGATCGGTGAAAATGTCGTCGCCTTCCACATAACCAATATAGTTTATGCCTGGCGCATCTTTGAAAAGCTGGTCGGCAGATTTCACCTGCGCGTTGCCTTTAATATCTTCTTCGCCCACGTTCAATAAGGCAACCCGTGGCGATGCTATGCCCGCCACCTCTTGCGCAAGCACTGAACCCATAACACCGTATTGGAAAAGTATTTCAGGCGTGCAGTTTACGTTAGCGCCTAAATCTAAAAGAAAAACATTATGGTGCCCTGTTGTCGGCATCATATTAATAAGCGCGGGCCTATCAATGCCTGACAAGGTTTTGAGTAAGTAGAAAGACAAGGTAAGTAGTGCACCGGTATTACCTGCACTTACGCACGCGTCTGCTTCACCGCTCTCAACGAGTTCGATAACGCGACGCATAGAAGAGTCTTTTTTATTTCGTAGCGCTGATGTAGGCGCTTCGCCCATTTCAACCACTTGTGAGCAATGCTTTATGGTAACGCGGTTGCGCTCAACATTGGTAAGGGGTTGCAAGCTCGAATTGATAATTTTTTCGTCACCGCACAATGTGAAATGCACATCGGGATGAAGTTGGATAGCCTTTACGGCTGCGGAAAGGATAACAGGGGGACCATGATCGCCCCCCATGATATCTAACGCGATGGTTAGTTTAGACAAAATGTAGTCGCCGTATTACGCGCCGATTACTTTCTTGCCTTTATAATAACCGTCAGCGGTCACGTGGTGACGACGGTGAGTTTCGCCCGACGTTGAATCGACAGACAAAGTCGCGCCTGTCAATGCATCGTGAGAGCGACGCATACCGCGCTTAGAACGCGTTTTACGATTTTGTTGTACTGCCATAACTTACTCCTGGTCTCGCTTAAGTTCTTTCAAAACCGCGAAAGGGTTTTGTCGCTCTTGTTCCGGTTCAATCTTTCCAAACGACATATCGTCCTGCTTCACTGTACACTCCGACTCTGCATGAAGGGGCACAATTGGCAAAGATAACAGTAGCTCGTCTTCAAAAATCTGAAGCAGATTAACTTCTCCGTGGTCGTTGACCTCTACCGGTTCGTAAGCCTCGGGAATGATGTCATCGCTTTCCTGTTCGTCTCCCTGCACTGGAGTAAAACAGAATTCCGCTTCCACGGGATAATCGAGTTCACCATTACACCTTTGACAGATAAGTGTTACCTGCGTGGCTAAGTGGCCGTGAAAGACAGTAAGACCCTGCGCGTCTTTTTCGAACTGTACTTCTGCGTCCACATAGTCATTGCATCGGACAACTGCTTCACTCAATCGTTCCATATCCTTAGACGCAATCACGCCCCGGTAATCGGAACGTTTCATGGCACTTTTAGTCGGTTCAACCGAATGAGGGAGTTTCACTTTCTGCATAGGGCGCGCATGATATAGGGTCAACCCCTTCCTGTCAAAGCAAAATTGCGTTTTAACCTACAATAAAACGCTGTATGTGGTGCGCAGTGATAATGTAACATTGTACTACTAACTGAAAGTACGCAACATATTGATTTTATAAAAGGAGTAATTGTGGCCTCCCTTGTTCTTGCCTCATCATCGCAATACCGAAAAATGTTGCTCGCCAACATTGGTATTCAGGTAGACACCCACGCACCAGATATTGACGAAACGCCCTTTGCGAACGAAAGCCCTACTGCATTGAGTTTGCGTTTGGCCGAACAAAAGGCGCACAAGGTTGCCGCTGAATTAGAAAAGGCAAATAACGACACCATTATTATAGGTAGTGATCAAGTAGCTTTGGTCCAAAACGATGCGGGCCCGCAGCTACTTGGCAAGCCTGGTACGTTTGAAAATGCAGTAAACCAGCTAATGGCATGCCAAGGTAAGCAAGTGTCATTTTATACTGCACTTTGCCTTCACCAACCTAGTACCAATAAAACGGTAACTCAGGTAGATGAAACACGCGTTTTCTTTCGCCATAACAGTGAAACTGCCATTCGCGCCTATGTAGATAAAGAGCAACCACTTGATTGCGCCGGCAGTTTTAAAAGCGAAGGTTTGGGTGTACTGCTGTTTGACAAAATAGAGAGCCGCGACCCTAACAGTCTAATAGGCCTTCCTATAATGCTGCTAAATGAACTACTGGGCGCCCACTTCAATGTCGACTTATTAGCAGTGGCAGCCCAGTGAGCCACTAATTCAGTCTGAAAAGCGCTGCCAAAGCAGTTCCAAGAAACAGCGCTATTTAAATAGCGCTGTTTCTAGTTCACTTATTGAGTGTACAAGTGCCACAGGTGACAACGCTTCTAAATGAACCTGAGCATGAACACCGTAAGACACCCCTATTCTATCCATTCCAATGGTTTTAGCCATTTGCATGTCATAGGTTGTGTCACCTATCATCACGGCATCTTCAATTTCAAAGCCGAGCTCATCGAGAATCTGCAACAGCATATCCGGCGATGGTTTTGATTCTGCCTCGTCAGCAGTGCGCGACGTACTGAAAAAAACGCCCGTTTCTGTTTGTAACCAAGCTCGGTCAAGTCCGCGGCGTGCTTTGCCTGTCGCCACGGCTAATGTACATCCTGCTTTTTTTAAAGTATTCAGTAACTGCTCAACGCCATCAAACAACGGACACGGCGTTGTATCACGGGTAACAAACGCATCTTTATATGCTGCGACTAAACGTTCAGCTAACGCATCATCTTCAATTTTAAAAAGCTGCTTTATGGCGGGCTTTAAACTTATGCCAATAATGTGGCCTACTTCGTCGTACGTAGGAACAGGCATATCGCACTGCTTGGCGGCAAGCTGCATGCAGCTAACAATTTTTGCCGCCGAATCCATGAGCGTGCCATCCCAGTCAAAGATAACAAGTTTGTACTTAGGCAGCTTTTCATTTAATGAAGTGAAAGGCTGTGCTGCCACAGCCTGATTCTTTGAGTGCATAAATTACAGCGCTTTTAGTGTATTTGAGAGTGTATTGTCTAAGGGTGCAGTAAAGGTCACTCGCTCTTCAGTCGCTGGGTGCAGCAGTGAAATACTGCGAGCGTGAAGGAACAGTCTGTTCAGCCCTTTTTGGCGCATTGATGCATCAAAATCCGCATCACCGTACTTAGGGTCGCAAGCAATAGGATGACCGGCGTGCAAACAGTGAACGCGAATTTGGTGAGTCCTACCTGTGATAGGCGATGCCTCAACTAAGGTCGCCCCTGCGTATTCTTCTAATATGCGATAGCGAGTTTCTGACGGTTTACCGTCATCACTTACACTTACCATGCGCTCGCCCGATTGGAGTACATTCTTACGAAGTGGTGCTTTTACTTTAAATCGGTTTTTAGGCCATTCACCTGCAACCAGCGCATTGTATCGCTTGTCCATTTTGCCAGTACGAAGCTGCTCATGCATATGGCGAAGTGCAGAACGCTTCTTAGCGATCAAAATACAGCCAGAGGTATCGCGGTCGAGTCTATGTACCAGTTCCATAAACTTGGCATCGGGGCGCAAGGATCTTAAGCCCTCAATTAAACCAAAGCTTAAACCACTGCCACCATGAACTGCCATTCCAGAGGGCTTGTTTATAACAAGTATGCGATCGTCTTCGAATAGAATGTGCGACTCAAGCGCTGCAATTTTATCGAGTTTAGGCGATGGCGCCGGTGCGCCTTCCGACACACGAACAGGTGGAATTCTGACTAAATCGTCGGCTTGTAGTTTGTATTCAGGTTTCACACGGCCTTTGTTCACTCGCACTTCACCTTTGCGTAAAATGCGATAGATCATACTTTTAGGCACGCCTTTTAACTGCGTACGCAAAAAGTTATCGACTCGTTGACCAGCCAAGTCGGCTTCAACCGTTACAAAACGTACTTTTTTGGGGGCTTCTTCTTTCATGCGCAGAGTATACCTCATTGGTATTTCTCTGGGCTAATTGAAAGTGATAAATAATTGAAAAAAGCATTTATCGACGCAATTTTAACCAAAGGCAATTTTTTGCTACTCGTCTGCGCTCAGTACACAGCCTACTTATTGAGATATACACAATTTATTCACTTGCTTTCCTTGCTAAATTTGCAGTTTTGGTGCGATAATTAACGACGTTTTTTGAACGGTAATATTCACAATTTAGTTTTTGATAGTAAGTGGTAAAAAAACGCCCTTTCAGAAACGTGAAACTCAGCGTTATAAAAACAACAAACGAGAACGAGATAGCAATCTATAAAGAACGACGATGCTACTCACACTTGTAAAACGAAAAAGTATGGCGTTCGCGTTGGTAGCATCCGCAATGAAAAAATATTTTTCAGACCAACCAAGCTAGAGAGGCAACGACTACACTGCCGTGATAAAGCAACCGCCATTGCTTGCGAACATAAAATAAGTTTGCCGTTAACTAACAGAATTAAATGACTAGCGAGCATATAAAAATGCTCGTAAAAAAGAATACAGTAATAAGGGCTAGTCGCTCCCGACATCCTTAAAGCAGTGTGGCCATTGCAATTCGCTTGCGATTTTGTCTGAAAATAAGACACAAGTGAAAACAGTTAAAATTAAGCGCTAAAAACGGTGCTAACATGGCCAACCACCAGGGATAATGCGACGCAACAACAAGGTCCCCGTCCAGCCGTGAGGTTGCGCGGTGAGGGTTTGCACATGTCACTTTAATTTTGTGTCTTAACGGCTGTACTAAAACAGAGTTAGATACAATGAAAAGAATGTTAATTAATGCAACTCAGCAAGAAGAGTTGCGCGTTGCCCTTGTTGATGGGCAACGGTTGTACGATTTAGATATTGAAAGCCCAGGGCACGAACAGAAAAAAGCGAATATTTACAAAGGTAAAATTACCCGCGTTGAACCAAGCTTAGAAGCCGCTTTTGTCGACTACGGCGCAGAGCGTCACGGTTTCCTCCCTCTAAAAGAAATTGCCCGCACTTATTTCCCTAAAGGTTACAAATTCGAAGGCCGTCCAAATATCAAAGATGTGATTAAGGAAGGCCAAGAAGTTATTATTCAAATCGACAAAGAAGAGCGTGGCCAAAAAGGCGCGGCTTTAACTACGTTCCTATCGCTTGCAGGTAGCTATTTGGTGCTAATGCCGAATAACCCACGCGCTGGCGGCATCTCTCGTCGTATTGAAGGCGACGAACGTACTGAGCTTAAAGAATCACTAAGCAAATTAGATCTTCCTGAAGGTATGGGCCTAATTGTGCGTACTGCCGGTGTAGGTAAGTCGTACGAAGAATTAGAGTGGGATTTAAAAGTTCTGCTTAAACACTGGGAAGCGATTTCAGAGGTATCTGAAGAGCGCGAAGCTCCTTTCTTAATTCACCAAGAAAGTAACGTTATCGTGCGTGCTATTCGTGACTATCTACGTCGCGATATCGGCGAAATCCTTATCGATAAAACCAGCATTTACGAGCAAGCGCTGCAGCACATCCAGCTAGTGCGCCCTGACTTTGCGAATCGTGTAAAGCTTTATCGCGGTGAAGTACCATTATTTAGCCATTACCAAATCGAAAGCCAAATTGAGTCTGCGTTCCAACGCGAAGTGCGTTTACCGTCTGGCGGCTCAATTGTTATCGACCCTACTGAAGCACTAACCTCTATTGATATCAACTCTGCCCGCGCAACCAAGGGTGGTGATATTGAAGAGACTGCACTTAATACTAACTTAGAAGCGGCAGACGAGATTGCTCGTCAGTTACGTCTTCGCGATTTAGGTGGTTTGGTAGTTATTGACTTCATCGACATGACGCCAGTACGTCACCAACGTGAAGTTGAAAACCGCATGAAAGACGCGGTAAGAAGCGACAGAGCACGAGTACAATTGGGTCGCATTTCTCGCTTTGGTCTTTTGGAAATGTCTCGCCAGCGTTTACGCCCTTCTCTAGGTGAATCAGCGCACCACGTGTGTCCACGATGCTCTGGTCACGGCACTATTCGCGGAACCGAATCTTTAGCACTGTCTATTCTTCGTATTTTGGAAGAAGAAAGCATCAAAGAAAACACAGGGCAAATTGAAGCACAGTTGCCTGTTCCAGTTGCGACCTATCTACTTAACGAAAAGCGTAAGTCAATTCAGCTTCTTGAAAAGCGTCACGGCGTAGATTTACTACTTATTCCTAATGCAAACTTGGATACACCTCATTACCAGGTGTTGCGTCGACGTCCAGACGACGTTGTATCTGAAGCGAGCTACGACGTAGAGCTAATGCCTGCAGTAGAAGCTGAAACAGAAACGACGACCGCTGCACCCGTCAAACGCGAAGAACCAGCACTTAAAGGGCTTGTTGCGCCTACGGCTGCTCCTGTTGTGGCGCCGAAAGAAGAGCCGGCAAAGAAAGCTGACGATGTGCCTTCACTGTTTGCACGCTTTGGCAAATGGATCAGCGACTTATTTGGTAGCGAAAGCGAAGAAGAGACCAATAAAGACAAGAAAGCACAGTCTGGTAACCAAAATAGAAACAACCGCAGTCGCAATAATGATGACCGCCGTCGTAAGCCGCGCAATAAAAACAATCGCCGTGGCAGCCAGTCTAAAGGGCGAGACCAAGACAAAGATCAAAACCGCGATAGTGACCAGAAAGATAATCGCAAACCGCGCGGCGATCAACGAAAAGACCAGCGTCAAGAACAACGGTCAGACCAAGACGATAAGCGTAATAACAAAGGCCGTAAGCCGCGTAAAGCGCAACAGCATCGCGATGAACAGCAAAAGCCTAAGCACGAAAAGCAAGATGGCGAGCAGCAAGAAAACCAAGCGCAGAAGAAGCGTGAAGTGGCTGAGCGCAGAAAACGTCGTGACAAGCGCCGTAGCGTTCGTGTGAAGAAAGATGATGCTGTAAATTCTGCAGAACAAAATGACGCTCAAACAGCCTCTGCGCCGAAAGAAGCACAGGTACAGCAGAAGCCTAAAGCTGATGCAAAACCTAAGTCGTCTAAAGTAGAGAAAGCACAGGCGCCAGCTGAAAGTAATGTTGAGTCTAAGCAGAACGCTAATAAACCAGCGCCGCAAGCGGAACAGCAAGTAGCTGAAAAATCTGTAGACGCAAAGCCAGTAGCGGCTCAATCGGATGCGGCTAAGGTTGATAGTCAAACTTCAGTAGCTAATGACCCTGTTGAAGCGACTACTGATGCGAGCAGTGAAGCCAATAGTGAAGAACAAGGTCAAAAACGTGAAGGCCGTGGCCGTTCACGCCGCTCTCCTCGTCACGTTCGTGCCGCAGGTCAACGTCGTAAGAAAGAGTCGCAGCAAGTTGACGATACAGACACGCAAGCTAAACAGCCTGGTGAACTGTCACCACAGCAGCCAGAAGCAGAAGTTGAAGCAACAGCTAATACAGATGCGCCTGTTGTTGAAGAAACGCAAGCACAGGAGCCTGGTCAACTAGCGCCAGCAGACGAACAGCCTGTTTCTAACCAAGGCCAGCAAGAAAAAGCCAAGCTTGATGTTGAAGCCGTTCAGGACGAACTTCAGTTTGATGCGGAGCCTTCAGCGGGTAATGAGCCTTCAGCGGGTAATGAAGCTTCAGCTGAAAATAAACCTTCAGAAGATAAGCCTTCTACGACTGTAGAAACTGCAGCAGAAGATAACGCTACCACTGAAGCTGAGCAGTTCAAAGCAACTCAAAACACTGAACAATCAAGTGAATCTGAAGAATCCGTGTCGGAAGCAGACGCTGAATCTTCAGTTGAGACTGCTGATACTGACAGTTCAAGCGCAGCGCCAGAAGCTAAAGATGAATCAGCATCCCCAGAACAAGTTGAAATTAACTTGGCAGATGCGCCATCAGAGCCTGAAGCGAAAGCATCTGAGGCGCCGGCCAAAGAGCAACGTACTGTAAGGGCAGCTTCAGCTGTAAATAGTCTAGCTGCTAGCGGTAAAGGTAAGCGTGGTGCATCTCACCCTATGGCGTTGCCAGCGCAAGTGAACGATACCTTTGTTGATGTGGCGCTTACTGCAAAAGCTGACGATACACGACCTGCACTAGCAGTATCGGGTAAAACTGCGGCCATGTCGTACGCCAACTCGAGAGCATCAGCAACTACAACACTTCCTCAATCAGTAAGTGACGTTGCTGAAGCGCCAGCAGTGGCTGAATAAATCTCAGTTGCTAGTGGTTGACTAGCCCATGAATAAAAGCCGCTTTCGAGCGGCTTTTTTGTTTGTTAGTGTACTTTTGAAATCTAGTTCGAATTGAGAATGAAATGTCAGACACGGTAGACCAGCAATATATAGATTGGTTAAGCCAAGTGTGTAATGCAAGAGTATTAAATACGCAACTAATCCAGCCTCTTTGGAGTGGCTACGGTGCCTGCTTTCGTGCCACACTAAGCTATTCTAGTGACGACACCGCAAAAGCCAGTAAAAATGTTAGCGCTACTTGTAGAGATGAAATCCAGCACGTACAAGATAGCTCAACTACCCAACACAAAGCCAACAACCAACCAGTTACTAAGGTTGTAGTAAAATGCGCCACACCGCCAAACACCCTTTCACACCCCAAAGGTTGGAACGGCAAGGCAAGCCATAACCGAAAGTGCCAATCTTTTGCGGTAGAGAACTGTTTTTATAGCCTTGTTCAAAAGCAAACTGATGCCTGCTTTCCAACAGCTAAATACATAGCTCACAGCCAGCAGGGCGAAGCCTCCCTTCTGGTTATGGAAGATTTAGCGCACGCTGGCTACTCAAGTACAGCCTCTTCACTTACCCCAGCGCGATGCGAAACCGTTCTCAAATGGTTAGCTCACTTTCACGCGCGCTTTCTTAATGTAAGAAGTGAATTTGAAAACCGAAATATACAGCTGTGGAGCGAGGGCACTTATTGGCACTTAGCTACACGTGAAGATGAGTTTCAAGCCATGCCAGAGGGTCTGTTAAAACAAAACGCCCTGGCCATTTCTAGAACTTTAGATAGTGCTAACTATCAAACGTTAGTACATGGCGATGCTAAAGTGGCTAACTTCTGTTTTACTGAAGATTTTTCCGCCTGTGCCGCCGTCGACTTTCAGTATGTCGGTTTTGGTGTCGGCATAAAAGATGTGGCTTACTTTTTGGGAAGCGCATTACCCACTGAAACCCATATATCCCATCGGGACGCTTTACTTAATACGTATTTCCTTGCACTAGAAGGCGCACTACAAGCTCGCTCGTCAAACCATGATACCCCTTTTTATTTCAAAAACAGTGATATTGAGCACGTCATTGCCGAATGGAAAAAGCTGTACCCTTTTGCCTGCGCTGACTTTTATCGGTTTTTATCTGGTTGGAGCCCCGAGCACTGGAAAATAGATACTGAGCTTAAGTACCAAACTAATATCGCCTTAGCCGCCTTAAAGTAAAAAGATTAAAGCACAGCCCTGAATACAAAATCACGTAAGTACTAAACCCGCAATGCTCGTAAGAATTCACACGGCTGCTCGCCTTTAAAACCAAATAAAACTGCACCATTACATAAAATTTAGCGTATATAGTGGCAAACAAATACAATGTCGTTGCCATGTACAAACGCAAACTTTATCTTTTTGGGTTGTTATCTACATTTATCTTGTTAATAGCGTTGGCCAGTGCTGCTGTCTCGGCACATTTAACCCGTACTAATCTAACCCAAGCGCAGCTTGCTCAATCACTTTTGTCAGAACACCAACAGTTATCAAGCATTTCCTACCGACTTTTCAAACAGCTAACCGATGAGCTTATTTTTGGAAAGAATGCGAACCAAGCGAAAGTACGCAATAAGCAACAACAAATAGAAAACTCGTTGAACCGTATAAAATCTCTGGAACTTGCCCAACGCGAAGATCTAGGGCTTGAGGCAACGCTAGGAAGTGTTGAAGATACTGCTGAACTTGAAGCGCTTATTCAAGGCATTGTGGAAGAGTTTAGAGCTATTGCGCTAAGTAACGACAGCACCCCACTTAATCAACAGCAGCGCCTTCAAACATTACTAGAAGTAACTATCGACAACCAATTTAGGGAGGCCATCAACTCTGCGGTAAATCGCCAGACAGGTGTGGTATCGCGTATTAATGCTAGCATTGAAACACTTAACACCAGCATTGTATGGTTTACGATTAGTTTGGGTCTTATCACCTGCCCCTTCATTTTGCTGGGTTGCTACTGGCTATTCAATGCCCTTTATCAACCCCTTACAGTCATCCGCACCGGTACAGACGCCATTGCTTCAGGAAATTACCAATATCGGTTGCCTGAAACGCTAGACAGCGAATTCACTGACTTGGTCAAAGCACTTAACTCTATGATTGCGCGTTTACAAGAACACGAAGATCAGGCTGACGCCCATCGCAAGCACCTAGAATTTGAAGTGGAGAGCCGCACTCGTGCGCTAAAAGAGGCGAATGACAAGCTAACCAAGCAAGATGCCAAGCGCCGACAATTTATGGCCGATGTTAGCCACGAATTGCGCACACCGCTAACCATTATTCGCGGCGAAGCACAGGTCACTCTTAGGCAAGCTGCAGCTAGCAATGAAATATACAAAGAGACGCTAGAAACCATTCTCGAGCAGGCCGTCAACTTAAGTAAATTAGTCGATGATTTACTGCTACTCGCACGGGCCGAGATGCACGAATTCACGGTGGATTTGGTTAAATCGGACTTACACAGCCTGCTTACTCAAAACATGCCATCGTGGCAAAAACTTACAAAGCCCAGAAAACTAGATATTAAATGGCTTGCTAAAGAAAAAGCGCAAGTGCTTATAGACAGTGACAGAATTTCGCAGGCACTGACCATTCTTATTGAAAACGCACACAAATACTCCTATCCAGATACGCCCATTTCGCTGCGTGTTGAAAGCGAAGACCAGAATATCAATGTATCAGTCATTGATAGCGGTGAAGGCATTTCTTCAAGTGATTTGCAGCACGTGTTTGAACGCTTCGTTAGGTTAAAACGCAAAGGCAATGGAATGGGGTTAGGTTTGTCTATCGCAAAAGCCATAGCAGAAGCGCACCACGGCGCACTAACTGCCCACTCTACGCTAGGCAAAGGCTCTCAGTTCACGTTGACACTGCCTGTGATAGAAGAACAAGCGATTCATTCAGATAATATTCAACAATAAATAATTAAGGTCATACTAACAATGAAGATTCTTATTGCTGATGACGAAGCCCCCTTACTACGCTTTTTATCGCGAGGCTTGAGTGCGGAAGGCTTTGAGTGTGTCGAAGAGTCGGCATTGCACAACTTAGTTACGCGCATTCGACACGAGTCCCCAGACATTATCGTACTCGATCGCATGTTTGGCGACGAAGATAGCGTAGAGCTGTTGCCCGCCATTAAATCTCTCCCTCATGCTCCTATGGTTTTGCTACTTACAGCAGTAGATGAGGTACGGGAGCGCGTGAATGGTTTAAAACAAGGCGCAGACGATTATCTATGTAAGCCTTTTGACTTTGACGAACTGCTAGCGCGTATAACGGCCTTAAGCCGAAGAGTGACCAACACGCCTGTTACTCAATCAGGCTTAACCGTCGGACCGTTAAACATCGATGATGAATCTCGCATTGCGACACTGTCAGGAGAAGAAATTACACTCACTAAACTAGAATACGACATGCTCTATTATTTTGCGGAAAATACTGAAAAAGTCCTTTCTCGAGAACGTATATTAAGTCGAGTATGGAGAAGCCACAGCGACCCACTTACCAATGTTGTTGATGTATACATTAGTAGGCTGCGTCAAAAGCTCCAAAGCTGTGATTTATTATTTATTGAAACCTTGCGCGGAAATGGATATCGATTAACCACTAGAAAATAGCCATTTCGTCTCATTAGCTATTGCATTCATATATTATCCCATCTAACTTGAACACTCGTTCAAAATTTAAAAAGGATAATTATGGCTCTCTTACCTTCTTCACTACTCTTAAGGCTATGTTGCGCAACCGCTGTAGGCATTAGTCTATTATCATCACCTGTTTTCGCTCAGACAGACGCCAGAGATGCAGCGCAGCCTGATAAGAACACGGCAATGTCTGCACGCGAATTGCGAGCACCAAAGGTTATCTTTTTCGATGTTAATGAGACCTTGCTCGACCTTACCGCCATGCGCAGTTCGGTGGGTGAAGCATTAGGAGGTCGAGATGATTTGTTACCGCTTTGGTTCTCTACCATGCTGCATCATTCGCTGGTCGACTCAACCACTGGTCGCTTCCATACCTTTGGAGAGATTGGCGTTGCCTCACTATTGATGGTCGCTGAAATTGAAGGTATTGAATTAACTAAAGAGCAGGCTAAAACGGCAATCGTTACGCCTTTGCGAAGCCTTCCTCCACACCCAGACGTACGTGATGGCTTGCAGGCGTTAAAAGACAAGGGCTATAAACTGGTAAGCCTTACCAATTCCTCTAATAAAGGCGTGTATACCCAGTTTAAAAATGCAGACCTACTGTCTTACTTCGATGAGCGACTTAGCGTTGAAGATATTAATTTGTACAAGCCAGATACACGCACTTATGAGTGGGCGATTGAAAAAATGGGCATAGCAGCAGAAGACGCTATGTTAGTTGCGGCTCACGGTTGGGATATTGCTGGGGCTAAACAGGCTGGCTGGCAAGCTGCGTTTATCGCTCGACCGGGCAAAGTGCTCTACCCTTTGGCTCTATCGCCTGACACTGTAGTGAGCGGACTAGATGAGCTGGTATCCCGTTTACCGGATGCAAAATAAGCGTTCGGGTCGATGGTATCAAGGTGTACACAAAAGCACAGCTTATCGGTTAGCACGCATAAGGGACTTGGCTTAATGCTCAGGCTAAACGCCTGAGCCAAAGCTAAAGCTTATGCCAACCGATTTTTCGAGCTAGGCACAGGGCTACGCTTGTGCCGTCCCTAGTCTCTTCATATCTATATGAGGGATGCCATCTTCCAAGTACATGGTCGATGTGGCTTCAAAACCAAAACTCTCATAAAAGCGTTTTAAATACTCTTGCGCACCAATTTCAATATCACTCCCAGGCCACAGCGACTCACAGTGTTTGATGGCTTCGCACATGAGGGCTTTTCCCGCTCCTTTCCCCCGAAAAGCTTCACTGGTCGCCACACGGCCTATGCTTACCGATGGATAACTGACGCCTTCACCAAGTAATCGTGCACACGCCACAAGATTATTATTTTCAAAACCCATTAGGTGATGGGTTTGTGGGTGGCGGTCTTTCTCATCAAGTTCCGGATAGGGGCAGTTTTGTTCAACAACAAAAACATTGACTCGTAGCTTAAGCAAGTCGAAGAGTTGGTGATTCGTAAGTTCATTAAATGTAAGTGATTGCCAAGAAACCATGTTGTCCCAATGAGTTTTTATTATTAACGTTTAAGTAGCGCGCTATTACTGGTGCTGTAAAAACCTAAAAGTAAAAGGCTACAACTCGTTACCTACTTGCGAGTGTAACGCATAGCGTTTTACTCACAAAGCTCAAGCTCTTACTTTACCTTAAGAATATAACGGTCGTAGCACCTTTCCTGTAAAGACTGGCGACTGGAAATAAGCGTTTAATTGATGAACCCTATAATTTAGTCGGCGTATTTAATTGGAACACAATTTAAAAATAGTTAAGGTGCTTTGCTACTAGGTATTATATACATGAGCAAACACCCGCGCGGGCACAGGGGCAAAATATGAGTGATAAGCGCAACATCAAAACTTACGACAAGCCCGCTGGCGGATGGGGTGCGCTAAAAAGCGTGACTAAAAATTGGATCCAAAGTGAGAAGCCGCTTAAAAATTTACGGGCGATGCTTAAAACCAATCAGGATAAGGGTTTTGACTGCCTGGGCTGTGCTTGGGGTGAGTCACCTGAAAGCGGATTAGTGAAGTTTTGTGAAAACGGTGCTAAAGCGGTGAATTGGGAGTCTACGGGCCGCTATGTCGACCCAGCGTTTTTTTCAAACCATTCAGTAAGTTTGCTAAAGAAGCACACTGACTATTGGTTAGAATCACAAGGTAGACTCACACACCCAATGCGCTTCAATGCTCAAACTGATCATTATGAACCTATATCATGGGACGATGCCTTTGCACTTATCGCTAAACATTTAAATGCTCTGAGCTCACCACATCAAGCCGAATTTTATACCTCTGGACGGGCAAGTAACGAAGCCGCTTACCTATATCAACTCTTTGTACGCGCGTTTGGTACTAACAACTTTCCCGATTGCTCAAATATGTGTCATGAAGCCTCGGGACAAGGTATGAAGCCCACCATTGGTGTAGGTAAAGGCACGGTTACGTTCAACGATTTTGAAAAAGCGGATACTATATTTGTTATCGGGCAAAACCCGGGCACTAACCACCCTCGCATGCTAGAGCCGCTGCGCGACGCTGTTCGCAGAGGTGCACAAGTTGTATGTTTAAATCCGCTAAAAGAGCGCGGGTTAGAAAAGTTCCAGCATCCTCAGCACCCTATCGAGATGCTGACCAATGGTTCAACTCCCACAAATACCGCCTATTTTAGGCCTGCCCTTGGTGGTGACATGGCGGTTATGCGCGGCATCGCTAAATGGCTTTTGACCTGGGAATATGAAGCTAAAGCGAACAATGCTGCGCCCGTATTCGACCACGACTTTATCAATGCACATACCAACGGCATGGATGATTATCTGAGAACCGTTGAAGCGACGAGCTGGGAGCATATTGAAGCACAAAGCGGTTTATCAAAAGACGACATCCGTCACGCGGCCACCATGTACAAACGTGGAGAACGGGTAATTATGTGCTGGGCTATGGGAATTACACAGCACAAGCACTCTGTTGCTACGGTCCAGGAAATAGTGAACGTCCAGCTATTACGAGGAAACGTCGGCAAGCCTGGCGCAGGACTATCGCCTGTTAGAGGCCATAGTAATGTACAGGGTGATAGAACGGTGGGTATTAACGAAGCGCCGCCTAAAGCGCTGCTCGATGCGTTAGAAAGCAAGTTTAACTTCGCAGTCCCCCGAGAACAGGGTCACAATACCATTCAAGCTATTCAAGCTATGGAGCGCGGCGAGGCTAAAGTTTTTATAGGCTTGGGCGGCAATTTTGCGCAGGCAACACCGGATACACCGCGTACACACGCTGCATTATCAAAATGTGATTTAACGGTACATATCGCTACCAAACTAAACCGTTCTCACCTGACTACAGGTAGAGACGCGCTTATTTTACCTTGCTTGGGACGTACTGAAATTGACATGCAGTCTAGAGGACAACAAGGCGTGACCGTAGAAGATACGTTTTCAATGGTCCATATTTCTTATGGTCAGCTTCCGCCAAGCTCGCCGGAACTTCGTTCTGAACCCGCCATCATTGCCGGTATTGCAAAAGCGACACTGGGCAACACACCAGTAGACTGGGATGAGCTAATTAGCGATTACGATAACATTCGTGAACTGATTGCAGATACCATAGACGGCTTTAAAGACTTTAATACCAAACTTGCGCAGCCCGGCGGCTTCCATCTAGGCAACGCAGCTAGCGAAAGGCACTGGTTAACACCTTCAGGCAAGGCCGAATTTGCTGCTAACGATCTGCCAGATTCACTGTTAAATGCCGACCTAGTTGCTCAAGGTGAAAAGCCTGACCTTATTTTGCAAACGCTGCGTTCTCACGATCAGTACAACACAACTATCTATGGTATGGATGACCGCTACAGAAACGTGTTTGGCGCGCGGGACGTACTGTTTATTAATGAAAGTGATATTAAGATACTGGGTTTTAAAGATGGCGATAAGGTCGACATTACCTCGTTGTGGAACGACGGCAAAACACGCCAAGTTAAACAGTTTATGTTGGTGGCTTACGACATACCGCAAGGTCAAGCCGCAGCATATTACCCCGAAACCAATCCGTTAGTACCACTAGAAAGCTACGGTGATGGCACGTTCACACCAACATCGAAATTTATCGCGATCAAACTTTCAAAGTCAGAGTCGGATGGACGAATAGCTGTTTCTTCAGTCTGAGCTTATCCAATTTGGCCCCGGTTACGGGGCTATTTAATAGCTCTTTAGCCTTACGCCTTTCTAAAGTTGTGGTGAATAAGCCCTTGGTGGATCGTATTTAGGCACGTGGATAAGGGTAACACCATAGCGGTTAGCCCACTTAACTGATAATGCCGTTGGTGCTGAAAGGGTTACAAGTAAAGGTAATTTTGCTCTTATCGCTTTTTGTACTAGTTCTACGCTACAGCGACTGGTTAGCACTACAAGGCAATCCTTCTGATAAAGTTTATTAGCCGCAATGGCACCAATTAACTTATCAAAAGCGTTATGCCTTCCTATATCTTCACGACACGCCAGTACATTGCGCTTCGCATCAATATAAAGCGCGCCGTGTACTGCACCGCTCTGCTGGGCTATCGCTTGAGCGTTACTTATAAGGCTACGCAAGCCTTCAAACCAGCTCACATCGGGTAAAGGCGATACATCAATAGACGTTAATCGTGGCAAGGCGTTGTCTAATGCCTCAACACCGCATAGTCCACAGCCCGATGCTCCTGCCAATTGCCGTTTATTTTCCTTAAGCTTCCAAAACGCCTGATTGGCAATTTCAACTTCAGCATTGATATGCTCTTTGTGGTGCGTCAGTTCAATACCGTAAAGCTGGCGGGGATGTTCGATAATGTCGCTACTCAAACTGAAGCCCATAATAAAATCTTCAATGTCGTCAGGGGTTATCAGCATTACGGCATAATTAATACCGTTGTAACTAATGCTTAAAGCGACTTCTTCAGCAAGAGCAAACTTTTGAGTATAGGGTGCAGCACCTAAAACCAATGCGTGTTGTTCAATGTTACTTTTCATTAGGCCAATCACCGGGAGAATTCACGTTCAGCCACTGTGCGTCATCTACACTGGTCATACCTTCGAGACGCTTTTTGTTATTCCCTACATCTTTAAAAGCTGTGCTTTTAAGATCAGTTTCTTTAAGAGAAACAGCGCTAATAGTTTCTAAAAATCCGACAACGCGTCTTTTTCTTTGCTCAACCAAATAGCGGGTTAAAATGGCGTTGGTGTTCCTCGCAACAGGTAAATAAAAAGGTAAAAAGCGGTTTTCAACATAACATGCCTGTTGTGTTTCTCGCCCTCGCGAAACTAACATACTTAAAAGCTCTGGCGTCATCTGTGGCATATCAACAGGGAGAACAAGTAGTTCACAATGATTGCCATTGTGAATCTCAGATTTAGAGAGTACATTTAGTGCAGCATGAATTCCGCTAAGCGGACCGGCATCCTCAATTTTATCATTCAAAAAACCTGGCACGTTACGGCTAACTATCACTTCATCGCACTTCGCTTCCTGTAAAAGTAACGAAGCATTGTCAACGAGGGTTCGACCCTGATAACGCATAAGCGCTTTATCTTGCCCCATTCTGCGCGATTTGCCACCTGCAAGGACTAAACCGATGAGCGTCGTTTTCACTTTACCCACTACATAAATCTCCAATGCTTAAAATCTTCTCATTAACTTTTTAAAAACTCAAAGTATTGTTTGGCAATGGAAGAACTGAGCTCGCCTTTCCTCATGCAGACCTGAGCGATATAGAGGTGTATCGAATTACATAATTTGGCCACTTTACTGCAGTGTTGTGTTTCTCCTAATCTAAGCAGAAACCAGAGTTGGAAAATATCCAGAAATCTATACCTTCATCACAATAAGTAGGTTTTATCGTGATTCTACCAATGGAGTACAGAACTTGTAAGTACACTGAACGCATGATTTTAAGCACTAGCACGTCCATGTGGCTAAAATCACATCGGAGACAATGCTTTTAAGCGATATGTACCGGTTTTTTTTGGCGTCGACTAACAACAAGTCCAATGGAAAATACGAACAGCCATACTGTTGCGGCTTCATCAACTGCATGAGTAACAGTAGTCAAATAACCAATATCAGCAAACGACGCTACAGTGGTATCGCTTAACGTAATTGGATAGGGCCCTAAATAGCCGGTCATTAAGTCCGATGAGCCACCAGGCCAAGGCTCGTCCCAATGACTATTGGCAGTACCATCTCCACCGCCGAGTTCTACTGGAATAAATTCAGTATCTTCCACAAATTCTTGACGGTATATTTCTAATGCATATTCCCCCGTATATCGTCCCGAATTCATGACATAATTAGACTGGCTCCCCGATCTAATAAAGTCGGTGGTCCATAAGATTCCAAATCCGATAGCGTGAGCCATCTCGTGTACAATAACATCGAAAAGTGTGCCGTCATTTTCTATGATATTTAGATCTGCCGTATCGAACTGCATGCGGCCTCTATTTGCATAAACAAACGCACTATCGGAAAATTGTATGATACTTGTTGGGCCAGCGCTGGCTATTATGGTTCCAACCCCATCAATCGACGTTCCACTAGCGTCTATAACAATAGTATGATTGAACGCGCTTTGAACACCTATCAAATAGGATTCCCAAAATGCTACCGCACCATCAAATGCACTGGATTGAGAAGGCGTAAGGCCACCAAGATTATTAATAGAGATATTGAATAGCCCTGCATGTGAAGGCAATGAAATACATAATGATACTGCGACACCTAAAACCAGCTTCGGTAAACCTTTCATGGCTTCCCTCCAGAATTGAGAAACAGCATGCTATGCTAATAATTATTGACAGCGTTACTTATGTGCTTTAATAACTATAGACTAGAAATTCGAGGTGCAATGCTTTTTTAACAATTTATGCGAAGCGGCATAGATAAGAACGTTTAAAATAAGAACCCTATAAAATATTCATTTTAAAACATGTATTTAGAGAATCCTTAGTATTAATAATGATTTTAATCTCACTTACTATGAATACATTTAACTAAAATTTGGCTATTGGAAATAGGTATCTGAAACGCGGATTACTTTAGATAAAAACAAGAAAAACCTACTCACCACACAGTTCACCTAAAGGCAAAAAAGTGGTGAGTTTTGGAGGATTACCAGGTTAAATCGTCTGGGATTTCGTAGTCGGCATACCAGTCGTCTTCATCTTCGTCTTTTCCATCGCTACCACTTTTATCTAAATCGGCGCGATATATAATTGAAGATTCATCACGCTGAGCAATCTTGTCAGCAACCGGCGTTGGAACGAGCTCGTAAGCATCGTCAAGTAATACTACTGTCAAACGACCTTTCGTCACTTGCCTGTGCATTTCTTCACTCACATACATGCGCTTTACCACGTTATCGTGAGTAAAATTGAGTAAAGCTTCACCCTTGCGCGGCTGTTTATTAACGTTAATAAGCTGCCTTACTTGAGCCGCAATCGAACGTTTTTCACGTTCTTCCTGCTGCAATTGGTTAAGCTCACGTGAGCGGGCTTTTTTCTCTTCCGCCGCTTTCTGAGCTGCTAACGTCGCCTCGTCTACCACTGGCTGTTTTTGCTTATTTTTCTGTTTTTGCTTTTTGCGTTTATCAGCGCGTGCTTGTTTTGCCGTCGCTTTATCAGCCAACCCTGCTTTCAAAAGTTGATCTTGTAAAGAGGCCATAATTCACTCTCTATTAATGTAGTAATAAACCTTGCATGAAGCGAGTTGCAAGTCTTCATTGTGTGTCTTAAAACGTAATAAGCCCGAATAAATCCGGGCTTATTGCTTAGGCTTCAAAGTATTATATTAACTTTGAATTACTTTTTCTTGGCTTTTGACTTTGCCGCAGGCTTTTTCGCTGCTTGCTCCTGCCATTTACCGTTGTCGTACCATGCCGACCATCCGGTTGCTTTTCCGCTGTCGTTTTCAGACATCACATACTGCTGTTTGGTCTTTCTGCTGTAGCGAACTATTGCAGGGTTACCGTCAGGGTCCGTTTTTGGCGCATCAGCAAGGTAATAGAACTTCGGCGAAATTCTATCTCTAAAGCGTGCAAGTTCTTCGACTTTCGGAGCACGAGTCTCACGAGATTTAGGGAAGTTATGCGCTGCCAAGAAGATACCTGAAGCACCGTCACGCAGCATGAAATGCGCATCCGACTTTTCACACGGAAGCTCTGGTAAATCGACCGGATCTTCTTTTGGCGGCGCAGCTTCGCCATTTCTCAGTAACTTACGAGTATTTTTACATTCTTCGTTAGTACAACCGAAGTATTTACCAAATCGACCGTTTTTAAGCTCCATATCGCTACCGCATTTATCGCATTCGATAATGGGGCCATCATAGCCTTTAATTTTGAATGTGCCTGTCTCTACCAATGTGCCATCACACGTTGGCGTATTACCACACACATGAAGTTTACGGGTTTCATCGACCAGATAACTGTCCATCGCCGTGCCACACTTAGGACAACGCTTTTTAGAGCGAAGCGCTTCTGTTTCAAGCTCTTCTTCATCGTCCACTTTCACGACTTCATCACCAGGCGTTAAATTCATGGTGTTAGTGCAGCGCTCTTTGGGCGGTAAATTATAACCTGAACAGCCCAAGAATACGCCAGTAGACGCGGTTCTCACGTTCATTTCGCGGCCGCATTTGTCGCATTCAATGCCCGCAGGTATTGCCTGATTTAAGCGCATACCGCCCTCTTCAGGGTCTTTTTCGGCGGTTAGCAGTTTTCCATAGAAGTCACTATAGAACTCATTAAGAACATCTTTCCAATCTTTATTGCCTTCAGCAATATCATCAAGATGTTGCTCCATGTTAGCCGTGAAGTCATAGCTCATGAGATCGTCGAAGTTTTCCATCAGGCGATCGTTTACTATCTCTCCCATTTTCTCGGCGTAAAAACGTTTGTTTTCTAAACGCACATAGCCGCGATCTTGTATGGTTGAAATGATGCTAGCATACGTAGAAGGACGACCAATGCCGCGTTTTTCAAGCTCTTTTACCAAAGACGCTTCATTGAATCGCGCCACAGGCTTAGTGAAGTGTTGCTTAGGATCAAGGGCTTTTAAGTCAAGCACATCGCCTTTCTGAACATCCGGCAACATAAGCTCTTCGTCGCCTTTTTTGCGAAGCTGTGGCTGCACGCGCGTCCAACCGTCAAACTTAAGTACACGGCCTTTTGCTGTAAGTTCGTAGTCTCCTGCCGCCACTTTAATCGTAGTTGCATCGTACTTAGCCGGTGTCATTTGACACGCTAAGAACTGGCGCCAAATAAGCTCATAAAGACGTTGTGCATCGCGCTCCATATCCCCTAAACTCGCCGCACTAATGCTCACATTTGAAGGACGAATCGCTTCGTGCGCTTCTTGTGCGCCTTCTTTGCTCCCATAGCGAATTGGCGAATCTGGTAGGTATTTTCCACCAAAATTATCTGAGATATATGCTCGCGCGCTGTCTACTGCCTCTTGACTCAAATTGGTCGAGTCAGTACGCATATAGGTGATGTAACCCGCTTCATAAAGACGCTGAGCCATCATCATGGTTTTCTTTACACCAAAGCCCAACCGCGTGCTCGCTGCTTGTTGCAGCGTAGAGGTAATAAATGGCGCGGAAGGGCGACTTTGCGTTGGCTTCGACTCGCGGCTTTCTACCGTGTAATTAGCGCCTTCTAGGTCAGCGAGAGCCTTATCTGTTTCGGCCTTGTTTTTAGGCTTAAACGCATTACCTTGGTGCTTGGCAACCAACATACGAAGCGCTGCTTTTTGCTGGCTGGTCAAGTCTGCGTGAACGTCCCAAAACTCTTCTGGTACGAAGGCTTTTATCTCTCGTTCGCGCTCAACAACGAGCCTAACCGCTACCGACTGAACACGCCCTGCAGAAAGGCCTCGAGCAATCTTTTTCCACAGAAGTGGCGATACCATAAAGCCTACAACACGGTCTAGGAATCGGCGTGCCTGTTGCGCATTAACTCGAGATATATTTAGCTCACCCGGGTCTGAAAACGCGTCTTGTATCGCGTTTTTGGTAATTTCGTTAAAAACGACCCGCTGATAAGTCTTATCTTTTTTGCCTAATAATTCTTGTAAGTGCCAAGCAATCGCCTCTCCCTCGCGGTCCAAATCCGTTGCGAGATAGATAGTGTCGGCGTCTTTTGCGAGCTTTTTAAGTTCGTTGACTACCTTTTCTTTGCCCTGCAGCACCTGATAGTGAGCCTTCCAGTCTTTTTCTGGATCAACGCCCATTCTGTCTACAAGTTTTAAGTATTCGTGACGACGAAGATATTCTTGACGCTCTTCTTCGCCTAAAGTTTTGAGTTCTTTAGCCGGTTTTTTAGGCTCTACTTTGCCTAACGCCTTCGTTGGAAGATCTCGCACGTGGCCAACCGAACTTTTTACGATAAAATCTTTGCCAAGATATTTATTTATCGTTTTTGCTTTGGCTGGTGACTCGACTATGACCAGTGATTTTGCCATATAATTGAACTAAACCTATTGATTTTTAATGACTATTTACGTCAAATTCTGAAATTTGGAGCAACCTTGCACTATATATAGGGTGCTCGCTCTTTTTTAACATATATCTACAAAGTGAATGGAAAACAAGATCTTCTTCATACTTATTCTTCCTACCGCTCTAAACGCGCACAAAAACTGTACAATAAATAAACAGTGCGATTGGCATCGGTCTTAAAAGCCGTATAATGCCAGCCATTCCAACCTGAACTAACAACGAGCTCAGGTTTAAAGAAGTGCTGCGTTTGCCCCTGTACAAAAGCGAAAGCGCTACAACTGCAATTAATTTAGTCGCAGAATCTTTAAGAACTTAGCATATGGGGTCAACAGCAAAAACTACAAGAATGAGGGAAAGTATGAAGCAGTTTGAAGTTAATTTTGATGGTCTTGTTGGGCCTACCCATAACTATGCCGGTTTGTCGTTTGGTAACGTCGCTTCCCTAAACAACGCTAATGCAAAGAGCAGTCCTAGACAAGCTGCTAAGCAAGGCCTTGCTAAGGCAAAAGCGCTGGCCGATATGGGAATGGTTCAAGGTGTGTTAGCTCCGCAAGAACGCCCTGATATCGCTGCGCTTCGTCGCCTAGGTTTTACTGGTTCCGATGCTCGTGTGCTAGAAAGCGCTGCAAAGCAGTCTCGCGAGATTTTCTTAGCGTGTTGCTCTGCCAGTAGCATGTGGACTGCAAATGCCGCCACTGTGTCTCCTAGCGCCGATACTGCTGATGGTCGCGTTCACTTTACGCCAGCAAACTTAACAAACAAGTTTCATCGCTCATTAGAGCCTCAAGTTACGGGCAACATTCTGCGCGGCACGTTCGCCAATGAAAAGCACTTTGCTCATCACCAACATTTGCCAGACAACGAGCATTTTGGTGATGAAGGCGCAGCCAACCACACGCGACTTTGCAGTAACTATGGCCAGGCTGGCATAGAGTTATTTGTTTATGGCCGCCATGCATTTGATACCAGCAAACCGGCGCCGAAAAAATATCCGGCTCGCCAAACCTTAGAAGCCTGCCAAGCCGTCGCGCGTTTGCATGGCCTTGACGAGGATGGTGTGGTTTACATGCAGCAAAACCCTGACGTTATCGACCAAGGCGTATTCCACAACGACGTAATCGCGGTAGGTAACCAGAATGTACTGTTCTTCCACGAGCAAGCGTTTTACCACAAAGACGCAGGATTTAAAGAGCTTCAAGCTAAATTTGGTAGCGAGCCGCTTCATTTTATCGAAGTGCCTACTGCTGAAGTGTCTGTTCAAGACGCAGTAAAAACCTACTTGTTCAATACGCAAATCATAACCCTTCCAAGCGGCGATATGACCATTATCGCGCCAACTGAGTGCCAAGAAAACGAAGCCGTTAAACGTTATTTAGACAAGCTGGTAACTCTGGGTACGCCAATTAAGTCGGTCAATTATTTTGATGTTAAGCAAAGCATGCGTAATGGCGGCGGCCCGGCGTGTCTTCGTTTGCGTGTTGCCATGAACGACCAAGAGCTTGAAGCAGTAAATCAAAATACGCTAATTAACGAAACTCAATTTGCCCGCTTAAATACTTGGGTCGATAAGCACTATCGTGATGAATTAAGTGAAGATGATCTGCGCGACCCGCAGTTGCTAATTGAATCTCGTACAGCACTAGATGAGCTTACACAAATTCTGAAGCTTGGTTCGGTTTATCCTTTCCAAATGGGTTAGTGATTCATACCAATCCGCATAGATAAGCGCCCACTCAGAAGGCGTTGGCAAGTTTCCTAGCGAAGCGTGGAATGCAGGAATGTGTCCCATTTCAAATTCGCAGAATGAAACTAGGAAGCTTGCCAGACCTTCCCGAAGGACGAGTGTTTAAAATGTCCTTAGTCTTTGTTGTGTCACCTTGATGTATAACCACTATACCTGCGGTAACACGCCGCGATTACTAAAATTTTAACTCTCGCTGAGTGCGTAATTATCTATGCGGACTGGTATTACGTGCAAACGGTATACTCTTCAACACAAAACAAAGCCGGCATATAGCCGGCTTTTTTAGTGTTAAACACTTATTAAGGTGTAACTTCTGTACATTGGTCTGTGACACCAAAAGGGTTCGCCGGCGGAGAAGCACCTTCATCGGTCAAATCGTCTGCTGAAATACCTAGGGTATAGTTCATAGATGCTTTCGCTTCAGTTCCCGTTGACTGGCCATTAACAGATATTACCGCGTCATACCAAACCGCATAACTTCTTGGGTAACGGTATTCTAGCTCTGCAAAACCGTTTTCATCGGTAACTGCATTACCTCCTGCAAACGAAATTGTACCAACAAGTCCTGGCGTCAACATTCCATCTTTGTTAGTGTCTTCATCTTTTGGCGTTGTATCTAAGAAGCCATTGTCATTGTCGTCTTCAGATCTACATTCCTGATTGACAATGGGAACCCATTGGCTTTCAAGATCATCGTAAACCCAGAAGCCAGTTCTATATTGTCCGTCGTCAACAAACTTAACCGGCGTAACCGACGCGGTTAAATTTACACCGCTAACAGGTTGACCCACTGAGTCAGACACAAAAACACCAAAGCGCTTAAGATAAAACGTTGTATTCGGCTCTTCAATTTCATTACCAGTACCAATTGAAATATCAAATGCGCGGGCTCCAACCGTTAGCACTACTTCATCTTCAATATCAGAGTCATCTGCCACAAAAGCAGTGATAACAACCGCGTCTTGTGTTGAAACAGACCCTGAAGTGAATACTGTTGTTGCAATACCTTTGCTGTCAGTGGTCGCTTGAGAAGGAGATACAAAGCCGGTTGATACGTCTGAAACCGTAAAATTCACCACACTATTTTTGACAAGGTTACCATCCACATCTCTTACTACAGCACTGATTGTACTTGTCTGGCCATCTGGTCCTAACAAGTCCTTAGATGCATCGGCAATTAACGTATCTGGTGTAGTAGCAATAAACTCAATTTGAGTAAGTGCAGATACCAATACTTCACCACTATCATCAGTGGCCGTAGCCGTAATTGAAGAGATACCAGCACTGTTTGAGCTAATAGATATTGTAGCTCGGCCATCAGCATCGGTTACAGCATCGGTTACAACATCTGTATCGCCTGCAAGCGTTCCTCTTGAAGCACTAAAGGTTACTTCTTCGCCCACTACAGGTGCATTGTCTTGTCGCCACTGAACAGTAATAGGTTGAGACTGCCCTACTGGGATTTCCTCTGCAGGTAAATTAACAAAGTTAAATTCGTCTTGTTGAACTTGTACCGTAAATTCTGAGCTAACGTTTAACGCAGAGGCGGTGATCGTATCGCTTCCTGAAGTAGAAGAAGTGTAAGTGACCGTTGCTTGGCCCGCAGGACCTGTATTCACTGTGTCTACAACTTGGCCATCGACTGTCAGTGTGCCAAGCGCTGCACTTAAAGTAATATCAGTGTTTTCAATTGAATTACCATCTGAGTCTTGAACGCGAATGTTATACTCTACACTGTCGTTCAAGATAACCGATGACGCTCCGTTTATCGTGACTTCTGTACCAGTAACAGTAATGGCAATATTTTGCGAAAGGCTGCCCGCCCCTGCTGTTACTGTGATAGTACGCTCAGAAGCATCGTTTCTAGAGGTAAGGATAGCGCGAGCTGTTCCGTCTGCGGCTGTTTCAGGTTGGATTAGCTGGATTTCCACACCATCGCCTGTCGCCGCCGAGAAGCTTACTTCAACACCTTCCATCAACACGCTTTGTTCGTTTTTTACCAGTGCAATAAGCTCTACATCATCTGTACCGCTTGACGCTAGTTGGATGCTATTTGCGAAAAGCTCAAGAGACGCTGGCTCTTCACTCACCGTGGCACTGCCTTCAGAACTAAAGGTTGTTGAGTCTGTAACGCCGCTAGGTAAAGTCGCTGTCACTTCGCCATCGCCAGAAGCACTACCTACTGACATACCTATTGTAGCTATCCCTTCAGCATTAGTTAGTGCAGTAGCAGTGTCGTTAGAAAAGGTGGCAAGGTCATCGTTACTTAATGAAAAAGTAAGTAGGAGGTCTGCCTGAGGTTCGCCCAATGAATTCGTTACTGTCGCCACTGCCGTTAAAGCATTACTAGAAGAAAGACTATTATCGGCCTCGCCACTATTATTTACCAACGAAAGCGAAACACTTACAGTTGAAGGATCTGTACCACTTACTGCAGTAGCCGAAAATGTGGTAGTTCCCGTCTCGCCACTTGAAAGCGCAGCAGTAATTTCACCATCACCCGACGCTGTGCTTGCATTTAAACGAAGTCTGGCTACACCGTCTGAGTCAGTGCGCGCAGTCCCCGTGTCGTTTCCAAACTCTGCTAGCTCATCATTGCTCAGTGTAAATGTTAAAAGCGCATCTGAATGAGGGTTACCATCTTCATCTGTTACCGTCGCCACAGCAAACAAGCTGTTGCTTTCTGATAGATTGTTGTCGCTTTCACCGCTCTCATTCTCTAAAGATACAGCTATTGAGTAGGTAGATGTAGTTGTTCCGCCGTCTCCGCTTCCATTATCCGTGTTATCCCGAGAGACTGAAGAGCCGCCTCCACCACATGCTGTTAGTATAATAATCGTGCTAATTAGGCTTAGCATTCTCGCTAATGTCGACATAATTCGTTCCTGAACCTCTTTTATTGACAATTGCGTCGTTTTTTATGTTTAAAAATCAACTGAATCTGGCACACTACCATAGATTAAAAATATAAAAATGCACAGGAAACTTTGATGTCTTCATCTGCACATAAATATAGTTTAACCGCTCGGATCTTTATCGGTATGGCTACCGGTATATTAACTGGCGTTATTCTCCAACTATTGTTCGATGATAGCGGAGATTTTACTTTTTCAATATTCGGTTTAGAGCTTTCAACGTATAACATTCTTGTTGAAGGTATATTTTCCACTCTCGGTCAAATATTCATCGCCAGCTTAAAAATGCTAGTGGTCCCCCTTGTTTTTGTTTCCCTTATTTGTGGAACCAGCACCTTGTCAGACCCAAGCAAACTGGGGAGATTAGGTGCAAAGTCTGTAGGATTATATATTGTCACAACAGCAATTGCTATAACACTAGCTATGAGTATTGCTTTGATAGTAGCGCCGGGAGACGGGCTAAATTTAACAACTGAAACAGCGTTTCAAGCGAAAGAAGCACCTAGCCTGTCAGACGTTATTGTTAACATGTTTCCTAGCAACCCCATAAACTCTATGGCGCAGGGAAATATGCTTCAAATTATTGTTTTTGCTGTACTCTTTGGTATAGCAATGGCAATGACGGGTGACGCGGGCAAGCGCCTTACCGCTATTTTTGAAGACATCAATACAGTTATCATGCGCCTTGTTACTATTATCATGAACTTAGCGCCTTACGGCGTGTTCGTGTTAATGGCAAAGCTCTTCTCCACAATAGGTGGCGATACCATATTAAGCTTAGCCAAATACTTCTTCCTGGTATTTGGCGTTCTGATTCTTCACGGTCTTGTTACCTACTCTGTTTTACTCAAAGTTTTGGCGGGCTTGAACCCGGTCATATTGTTGAAAAAAATGCGTGATGCTGCACTTTTCGCTTTTAGTACGTCGAGCAGCAGCGCTACTCTTCCGGTCACTATGGAAACCGCTAAAAACAAATTGGGTGTGGGTAATTCAGTTTCTTCATTCACTCTGCCTTTGGGCGCAACAATTAACATGGACGGTACCGCCATCATGCAAGGTGTAGCGACGGTATTCATTGCTCAGGTGTACGCCGTCGATTTAAGCCTAAGCGACTATATGATGGTAGTACTTACCGCCACGCTTGCTTCTATCGGAACCGCTGGTGTACCTGGTGTTGGCCTTATTATGTTGGCGATGGTCTTACAGCAGGTGAACTTACCCGTTGAAGGTATTGCGCTTATTATCGGCGTAGACAGATTGCTTGATATGACCCGTACCGCAGTTAATATTACCGGTGACTGCATGGTGTCATGCGTTGTTGCTAAGAGTGAGGGCGCATTAGATGAGAGTGTTTACAACGACCCTAAAGCTGGTTTGAAACAAGAAGATGTAGATTTCGAGCACTTCAAAAAGAACAGTTAGCAAGGGTTTGGAGCCCACTTGGTGGGCTCTACACTTAACGTAAGTGGCGTACAAGAACAGCCGTTAAATACAGAGAAGGCCAGCATAATTTGCTGGCCTTCTTATTAATTAACGTTGTGTTGTTGGGCCAGTGAACATTAGTCGCAGATCTATGAAGCCATAGTCCGTTTTATCTTTGGCTAGTGAAGCGCAGAAGATGGCGATACTTTAGCAGCTTTTTGCGCTGGATATAGCGTTGCACCTACGCTTAAAAACATGGCCACAACAACGGTTATTAGGACATCCTGCCAGTGTAAACTTGACGGCAGGAAATCAATAAAATAAATATCTCCAGACAAAATTTCTACACCTAACGAGGTTTCGATAAAGCGAACAATATCCGACAAATTGGGCGCTACCAGCAAGGCAAGCGTAACGCCAACGGTAATGCCGACAAATCCATTTATAACCCCTTGCAGCACGAATGTATTGCGGATTAAGCTATCGTTGGCTCCCATAGTTTTTAAAATGGCAATAGCAGCCTGCTTGTCTCTAACCGCCATCACTAACGATGACACTATATTGAAGCAAGCTACGGCAATCACTAACGTAAGCGCAATATAAACCACGGACCTTACAAGCTGAATGTCGTTGTATAAATGCCCTTGAGTTCGTGTCCAGTCAGACATATAAACAGCTTGAGGGTAGCTATAGCCAATATCCCGCATGGTATCGTATGCTGAAAAAGGATCGTTAAGGGTAAACTGAATACCCTGGGCTTTAGATGTAATACCGATAGCTTCCGATGCGACCGCTAAATGCATCAGCCCAAGCTGATTGTCTAGCTCACCACCAACAGATAGTACACCTGCGATAGTTAGCGTAATGGAACGTGGCGCCTTAAAGGTTAAATCATGCGTGGTTTGAGGTATTAATAGCTGAACTGTGTCACCTATATTTAGCTTCATTGAAGACATAATACCTTTACCAACAAGCAATCCATCAGATTGCTTTGAAAAGTCTAGCCAATCTTGACTAGCTACTCTTTCAGCGTATTGATCACCAACCTGATTTACTGGGATACCGGTAACGCTAATTGCCTTTAATTCGCCTTTCGACTGCAGCATGCCTGTTAAACCTGTGTAAGGGGTTACCGATGCGATACGGCTATCTTGAGAAAAGCGGTAAAGCTGAGCATCTAAATTCTCTATTCCACTTTCGCTTTTACTGTATAGCTCGCCGTGTGGAACCACGCTTAAAATACGACTCGTTAGCTCTTTTTCAAAACCGTTCATAACACTAAGCAGCACGATAAGAACAAAACATCCAAGACCAATACCAATAGTCGATGACATTGATATAAACGAAATAAAGCGCTGTTCGGAACCTGCTTTTCTAAATCTCTTAGCCAATTCAAGGGCGAGCATTTTGACTCTCCACAAGCAATGCTTCGCTGGCTAACTGGCCATCTTTGATCTTCAACACCCTATCCATTTTCGCAGCAAGCGCAATATCGTGAGTCACCACCACAAAAGCAGTGCCCTTTTTATCACTTAAACTTGTCAAGAGCTTATAAATTTGTTCACCCGTAGAATCATCCAAATTCCCGGTGGGTTCATCGGCAAGCACCACAGAAGGTTCGGTAACCAACGCACGGGCTATTGCTACACGCTGTCGCTCGCCTCCCGACATGGTTGAGGGTAAATGATCCGCTCGATGGGAAAGTCCAACTTCGTCTAACATAACCTTAGCTTTACTATGCGCTGCTTTTGTCGGCAGCCCTCTTATTCTCAGCGGCATCGCAATGTTTTCTAAGGCAGTGAATTCACCAAGTAGATGATGAAATTGGTAAATAAACCCCATTTCGTCATTGCGAAGTTTAGCTAACGCATTACCAGAAAGTTTACCAAGGGGTTTTCCATTGAATTCCACTTCGCCGCTGGAGGGTTTATCTAAACCTCCAAGTATATGTAGTAGCGTACTTTTTCCCGAACCGGAACTTCCTAAAATGGCTACATGTTCACCAGCTTTTATAGAAAGAGAAACATCGTGTAATACGGGGGTGGCGTTACTGCCATCTTGATAGGTTTTATTAATATTGCTGCAAATTAGCACGTCCTGCATGCGACTGTTCTTCTATAGTTTCCAGACGGTGAATGGTAGCGCTAAACACTACCAACACCAACTGAAAAATAACAGCGCTAAAACGTGTTATTGTGTGTCTTGGACGCTTTTAGCTAGCGCATCGGCAGACTGAGGCTTGCCAAACAACCACCCTTGGCCAAACCCGATAGTCAAGCCCTTCAGTTCATTACACTGTTCGGTATTTTCGACGCCTTCTGCAATCAGGTCGACGTTTAACCCCTCGGCGATGCTGACAATATGTGGAATAAGTGACGAACGAATACTGTTGTCTTCCATATCCATAACAAAACTTCTATCTATTTTAAGATAGTCGCAGTTCAAGATTTTAAGCTGACTTAAGTTAGAGTAACCCACACCAAAATCATCAATAGCAAATAAGAAGCCTTTGCTTTTGAGAGACTTGATATGTTTAACGGCACTATGAGTAGCTATCTGTTCGTCCTCAGTAATTTCCAAGACCAACTTAAAGTTTTTGACGTTCATCTCAAGAACAAAATCTAAGTCTAAACAATCTTCTCTTGTAAAATCAAAAGGGAAAAGGTTAAACGATACTTTGAACCCTTCAGGAATATTCGGGTTTTCGTTAAGCTCTTTCATCGCTGTTGTTATCATATCTATGGTGAATTCCCACGTCATATCCTGCTCTTTGACTTGAGGAATAAACTCATCAGGATAAATAGGCCCGAATTCGTCTTCAAACCTACTCAGTACTTCACAACCAATTACTTTGCCGGTATCTAAATCAACGAAAGGCTGATAGAGGCTATAGAACTTATGTTCTTTCAGGCCTTTACTCACACGAGATTCCAAAGACCGGCGACGGCGTAAATAATTAAACATTAACATATGCGTTAACGCTGCGGTCATCAACATGGCAAAGACAAATAAGACGATTTTCCCTGAGTGTAAATCTAATACTCTGCCGTGATCAGATTTCACTTTTAAGCAAGTGTTGTTGTAGCGCTCGTCACACAATATAAATTGTAAAGAGAAATAGCCAGTGCGTGCATTCATTTCATCCTCACTAAGTCTTGTGTCAACCAAGCCAGGGTTACCTGCTATATGATAAAATTGATCGCCATTGTAAAAAAGCTGCCAATCTTGTGTGTAGCTGTAGCCAATTACACTGTCCATATCTAATACGGCGTTGTAGCGCCCACGCTGTACGATGGTGCCCGTAGCCTGCTTATCAAAAAGTTGTAAAGGTGTATTTATCCAGAATGCATCACCAAGCTGCGTATAAAAGTCGGGCTCAACTTCTTTAAACGGCGTATCTAGAATACCAAGATAAGTACTACACTTAAGTTCATTATTCTCATAAAAACCAATCTCTTTAACAAAGCGAGAGCGAAATAAGGTTTTGCGCATTTCGGCCAAATTATCGAGTTCACAGGATTGGTAAGGCAATGCGTTAAGGTAATCGAGAGTAATTTCAGCATCTCTGAAGACAAGACGAACATTGTCCAGAATTTCTTTGGCTCGGCTTTCTTCTTGTTCTTTGATAAACACAAACATAACGATGGCAAGGATAAGTGTTACCAAAGCTACGCTTAATAGAGAAACGCCAATCGCTTTTAAGTTATCTGCAAGAAAATACCGTTTTTGATCGCTTTTATTCATAATTTCCATTGTTATTAAGCACTGTCGCCCTAAACGTAGTACAGATTCAAAAAAAAACACTACGACTTTAGGTCACATATTATTGTTTGTTGAATAGTTTTTGACGAACTGTTGTTGAGTGCGTAATACCAGCCTGCATAAAGCAAGGTGCTCAAGTAACGAAAGATAAAAGCAATGTAAATCTTGGTAAGGCGTGTTTGAAATAATACAAACGGAATACTAACGTTGTATTTGAGTTGTGACTGAAGAAAATAGGTGTAATTTGGAGATAACCCCGAACGGGGAATTTGTAATAGAAAGCGAATCATTAATGGCGGAGCGGACGGGACTCGAACCCGCGACCCCCGGCGTGACAGGCCGGTATTCTAACCAACTGAACTACCGCTCCGCAGTAATGATGAGCGCGCGTTTTTCGATTAATGGCGGAGCGGACGGGACTCGAACCCGCGACCCCCGGCGTGACAGGCCGGTATTCTAACCAACTGAACTACCGCTCCACATAATCGAGATTGCGCTGTATAACTAAATGGCGGAGCGGACGGGACTCGAACCCGCGACCCCCGGCGTGACAGGCCGGTATTCTAACCAACTGAACTACCGCTCCGAAGACCTTTTAGTTATACCATTGAAAGAGTGGCGGAGCGGACGGGACTCGAACCCGCGACCCCCGGCGTGACAGGCCGGTATTCTAACCAACTGAACTACCGCTCCACATCTTCAATGTTATCAGTGAGTTGACTTGACTGTTGTTGCCCTGTCCCCTGACTGCGGCGCAGATAATACGTATTCCCCCATGTGGAGTCAACGCTTTTTATTAATAAAATTGTCATCTGCGGTTTGTTTGCCTGTTAAATAGACATTATGTCGAAATAAAATTCAAAGTGAACAATTTAACATCGCATAATCACAACTGTGATAATACACGCTTTAGGATTTTTCCGGCTTGCTCCCTTTCTTAAACATGCCCAACAACTTTTTAAATCCTTTAGGCGCTTCCTCCATAGAGAGATCGGCATCTGTCGTGGCCGAGCTTTGCTTTGCTGGTTCAGGCGATGATGTAGAAGACGTGCGCTTTTTGCGCATAAAAATAATAACCGCAGCAGCAATGACGCCGATAATAACTATAGACCCGTTGACCGCTATCAAAATAATGGTCAAGGTTCCGTTATCCATTTCCTTTTCCGAAGACTCTTCATTTGGCGTAATTGCGGCGGGATTCAGCTCAGGCGACGTAACAAGTGGCGCGCTCCCGTCGACGATTGGGTCTTTTCCATCTATTAGTGGGTCTTCAACCTCAGGCTCTTGCGGCCCCTCTGCAACAAAACTAAATTCAGGCACATCTAAAATGAAGTCTCGCCCGTTCACTGTTGTTCCATACGCCGTAATCTTAACTCTAAAAATGCCTTCCTCATAAGCAACAATTAGATGCTCACGAGGCTCACTGCCCCCCTCTGTCAAAGAAAAGTTCTGCATGTCTGCATTGGGGAACTTTACTTTTCCATCCACAAGTAAAGACTCAATATCCACGAGCTCCCGATCAACATCAATTATGATCTTGTGGTAGCCATTACCACCGCCATTCATTTCGACGTCAATAGAAACAGGGTTGTTATGTAAGACAATCGGTTGGCTTTCTTGCTCACGGGTATACATGGGAGTAATAACGCGAAAAACGGGCTTCCACTCACCCGCCGGTATTTTTAAATTAAATTGCCCGGTAAAGACACCGTCTGCTGGGCGTTCGTCCATTCCTCGGCCGTCGTCTTGAAACGTAGCAATATTTTGATCGCCTGAACCAAAATTTCCGAAATTAGGATTGTTCGTACTTTTAAATTCAATATCGAGCTCGACCACATCTCTAAACTGCTTGTTATCAATAGGCTCGCCGTTATTAGTGAGATACGCCGTAGATTTTAAAATTTCACCGGCAAATAAAACGTCAGGTAACGGGTCTGCATGCAGCTCTATGTTCGATATCACCATGACGCGGCTCTCTGGCAACACCTGGCCAACGGCCTGCCACGGTCCAGCAACTGGGTTTTTAATGGTGATCATGTCGAAGGTGTCGGCATCGAACCACTCTACTTTGTCTTCGTCCACTCGCCCCTGGAACAGCTTAGACCCATCAGGTCTCACAAGTACTACGGGGGCAGAGCCATACTCTCTGAAGAAAACCATAGTGATTTCTTCAACGTTGTAATCAACACGAAATCGGTTTTGTAGAAGTTTGATTGAGTTTGTGTAGCTGTCGCCTAAATCAGTAAGCGGAGAAGCATCAACATCTTGATTATTTGACTGAGGGTTTTGAATTGCATTATCTGCGAGCTGCCTAGCGGCGTCACGCTCGTCGTCTTGCGACTGAGCGCCAGCGCTTAAGTGTATAAAAAGCGATAAGATAATTACCCAACAAAACCACACTCTCACGCTACGCTGCTCCTGCTCTGTTTGGTTATTTTATTTCTATTTATACGTTTTTGGCTAAGACGCCTCTTCAGACTGAGGACGCCACAAGCATTTGCCACCCGCTTTTTCTACAATGTCCAAGCGAGCCTCATGCTGTGTTATTTCATCGGCGGTAGCTTTAATAACCTTTAATTTATTTGCGCCTCGCTTGACCCTGCGAATAGCGGTTGAGTCAGCATCACTACCAGAACTAGATGCTAGTTTAAGTTTGGTCTGCCCACCGGTCATTAACAGGTAAACATCTGCCAGAATTTCCGCATCCAGCAAGGCGCCGTGCAGCGTACGATGGCTGTTGTCTATACCGTAGCGTTTACACAATGCATCGAGGTTGTTTTTCTGCCCAGGGTGCATTTGGCGAGCAAGGGTCAGCGTATCCAGTACATCACATATCTGGTTGGTGATGACGCCTTTTGTTGAGGCTTCCATTCCAAACTCGTGGTCCATGAAGCCCACGTCAAATGGTGCGTTGTGAATAACAAGTTGCGCCCCTTTGATAAAGCTAACAAACTCCTGGGCAACCTGAGAAAACGTAGGCTTGTCGGCAAGAAATTCATTGGTTATGCCGTGAACTTCAATTGCCTCTTGTTCAATATGCCGGCCTGGGTTGATGTAAACGTGAAAGTGATTCCCCGTCAAACGGCGGTTAACAACTTCAACACACCCTATTTCGATAATGCGGTGGCCTTCTTTGGGGTCAATACCTGTGGTTTCAGTATCGAGAACAATTTGGCGCATGGAACCTCTACTATAATTACACTTTCATTTTTTGATAGTATATCAACCCCTTCGCAATCCGCTAAGGGAAAACACAAGATAAATTAAGCGAGTTAAACTAAAGGAAACGCTGTGGCTCAAAAGACCATTCACATTTATACCGACGGCTCGTGTCTAGGTAACCCTGGCCCGGGCGGGTACGGTGCTGTACTAATTTACAAACAGCATAGAAAAGAGTTGAGCGATGGCTTTGCCCACACCACGAATAATCGTATGGAACTGCTTGCCCCGATTGAAGCACTCAATAGCTTAAACGAGCCGTGCAACGTTGAGTTAACTACCGACAGTCAGTACGTAAAAAATGGTATTAATCAGTGGATCCATAACTGGCGTAAAAACGGCTGGCGCACTGCTGATAAAAAGCCGGTTAAAAACGCAGATTTGTGGCAGCGTTTAGACGAAGCGGTGAAAAAGCACAAAATAAACTGGCATTGGGTGAAAGGTCATTCAGGACACCCGGAAAACGAGCGTTGTGATGACCTTGCTCGCGGTGCAGCAGAAGCGAACCCAACAAAACCAGATGAAGGCTTTGTTGGAAAGTAAAATATCTTAGCAAGGCGTCTTTAGTGAGAGCCTTTACTAGAAGCTCTCGCTCATAGCTTTCGCTAAGAATACTTACCGCGAGTTTTTACGACGAGCTTTTTACCACGAACTATTACCAAGAAATGACCAACTTGCCCTGTGTGTCGTTGTTTTCCAATCGCGCATGAGGCTTATCGATATCATCAATACTATAGTGAGTATCGATATTTACATTCAGCTCTTTATTTTCAAAAGCGGGCAAACATACGTTAGAGAAATCACGTATCAAGTCCGCCTTATAGTCGTCGCTTCGATTTCTCAGTGTAGTCCCAATAATCGAGGCTCTCTTTCCTAAAAGCAAGGCCATATCAAGGTTATCAGCATACCGACCTGCTAGCATGGCTAGGTAAACCACTTTGCCGTCTTGCTTCAGCACTTTAAGATTTCGGTTAAGATAATCGCCACCAACCATATCAAGCACCATATCAACACCTTCAGGCCATACTTTTTTTAGAACGTCATCAAATTGCTGATGTTTGTAGTTAATAAGATGCTCTGCGCCATTGCTTTCACAAAGGGAAAGCTTGTCTTGGCTTGAAGCCGTTACAGCACTATGCACGCCCCAATATCGACATAGCTGAGTGGCGGCCAACCCCACACCACTTGCGCCCCCGTGTATCAAGGTTCGTTCAGCGGGCTTAATATGAGCAATCGTACGTAAACACTGAAATGCGGTGAGAAAAACTTCGGCAAGACCTGCAGCTTCAAAAAATGGCATGCCCTTAGGAATAATCATTAGGTGGGCAGGATTAACAATGACTTCAGTGGCATAGCCACCACCTGCGACCAAACCAAATACTTCATCTCCCTCTTTAAAGGTACTAACATCACTGGCAACTTCTGTTACAACACCTGCTACCTCTAACCCAAGGATTTCACTTTCCCCTGGCGGAGGTGGATAATTACCTTGACGCTGCAACGTATCTGCTCGATTTACACCGAATGCTTTTACCTCTACTTTTACTTTTCCTGATGTTAGCGATAACCCGTCGCATTCTTTAACAACCAACTCGCTCGGGCTACATCCCTTTTCAAAATCCACATAGCGCATACTTTGCATCCAATTCTAGTCTTAAAATTTCAGTCGTAATGTGTCTACGTACTACTGTAACAATCAGTTTGGGTTTCTTTTGAGTTTATACCCATCTAGATTGGTATTATTAAACACAGAACCTCTGAAAATGCGTATAATCGCGGCCATTACCGTAAGCTTCTATGATGGCTTACATCAAATATATATTGTTTAAACTACCACGAGAGCCTACATGTCAGCACAGGTCATATTACAACCATCCAGAGATAAATCACTTCGCCGTAAACACCCTTGGGTTTTCGAGAGCGCCGTAGCTGAGTTAAAAGGCCGTGCTCGAGTTGGCGATACGGTTGACGTGTTTGACTCTGAAGGCGATTGGTTAGGAAGAGGCGCTTACTCTCCAAACTCTAAAATTCGCGTTCGCATGTGGACGTTTAAAAAAGACGAGAGCATTGATAACGGCTTTTTCTTGCGCCGTTTAGAAACTGCGCTAACGCTGCGTAAGCGCTTGTTTGACCCAGCCAAAACGAATGCGTTTCGTTGGATAGCGTCCGAAAGTGATGGCCTTCCCGGCATTACAATAGACCTATACGACAATGTTGCCGTGGTGCAGCTTCTAAGCGCTGGCGGTGAAAAGCACCGAAATAAGATAGTGTGGGCAATCACCAAGCTAATGCCTGATGTTCACATCTATGAGCGTAGTGACGTTGATGTACGCAAAAAAGAGGGATTAGAGCCGGTAACAGGCGTGCTTCACGGCGAGCCACCCATGCAGGTTACAGTAAAAGAAAACGGCATTAGTATCGTTGTTGATATAGAACATGGTCATAAAACCGGTTTTTATCTCGACCAGCGTGATAGCCGTGCCGCCGCTGCTCATTACGCAAAAGATGCTGACGTACTAAACTGTTTCAGCTACACAGGCACATTCTCTTGCTATGCCCTTTCAGGTGGTGCCAAGTCAGTGACTAACGTTGATGTGTCTCAACCAGCTTTAGATTTGGCTAAACACCATGTGGCGATCAATGGATTAGATGAAGAAAAGGCGCACTATGTAAACCAGGATGTATTTAAGGCGTTGCGTGAGTATCACGAAAAGGACAAACAGTTTGATATGGTCATACTCGACCCACCAAAATTTGTTGACAGCAAAGCTACACTAAACCGCGCTGCTCGCGGCTATAAAGACATTAATATGTACGGTATCCATGCGGTTAAACCTGGCGGATTGCTGCTAACTTTCAGCTGTTCAGGTCTTATGCCTGCAGATTTATTCCAGAAGGTTGTCGCCGATGCTGCCCTTGATGCTGGCCGCACAATAAAAATCATTGCAAGGCTAAATCAAGCGTCTGACCACCCTATTATTGGTAGCTACCCCGAAGGCTATTACCTGAAAGGTTTAGTCTGCGAAGTCACCGACGATTAGAAATGAAAAAGCGCCCTCGTTCTTATAAAAACTGGGGCGCTGATTTCACTGATTGAATTAACGATAGGTTATGCAAATAGCTTAGAAAGCGAGCAATAAACCTTACATTTTAAGAAGCAAAGGTTGCAACATTATTCGAAAAGCCACTATCATTTGAAAAGATATTCGATAGCGGCTGTGAAGACTCACTTGCTTGCCCTTCAGTAACCACCTCTTTATCCTCTAATTTTTTCCACACCATTTCGTGAAAATAAAAGGCCACAGTATTAATTGCTGGCTCAACTAATGCTACCGCACCGCCTACTACCAAGCTGCCCGTAAGTAGGTAAGCTACCGTAAAGGCTACTGAAAAGTGCATAACAGCAAAGGTAATTGTCTTTTTCATAATAATCGCTCTATCAAAAGTTGAATTTTGTTTGCTTTCGCATTAATGAGAATTATTATCAATTAAGAAAGGAAATAAAAATAGAAAAAACTGAACCGCTTATTCGTTTTATTGAATGATAAATAAAAGAGCGATTAACGCTGACGCTGAATAAAGATTAGCGAAACAGGCTGCTACTAATAAAACGTAAAAGGAAAATTGGCTTTTAAGGTAATAGGATACTTAAAGCGCTCGTACATAACACTTGTACTGTGTGACGCTTTTGATGGCCATGTAAGGCGAAGTTAAATTTCGCCTTACTACATTCGATAAATCTATTTCATCTGAGAAATTTCGACGCCTATGATGCAGCTAGAATCAGATTCAGGTTCACAGCGTACGACCGTAGCTAACGCTGCTAAAGAAGGGATTTGAGAGCTAGACGACTCTATAGCAACACTAACCTGAGTGCCCACCTCAATAGAAGGTTCATCAACTTCTAACGACATACCTGTGGCGCTTATATCTTTGCACATTGCCTGCATGGTGCGGCTCGACTCATCGTCAGTAATCTGCAACTGACACGGCGAATTTACCATCATCCTGAAAAAATTTCGCTTATCGTCGTATCCCAACATGTCTACTTCTCCTGATTTTTAGCATTACGCTGACGACTACAAGTGTTGTTATAGGTTGATGGCGATAACTTGTCAATCGAACTGTCTAATTTTTATTCAACAATACTGCAAAAGTAGTATTGGTCTTACCTCAATAATTCGATGATGATGTTTTGCTATCGATTAAACACACGGCGTATGCTTATTAATTACAATTAATTAAGCCCCTCAACACACTACATTGCGGGGCTTTAATTAGTTTACCATTCTAAGTAGAAACCCTTCGCGCTTGGTAAGCTAAGCGTTACACTTTGTGTACATCGAGAGCCCCATTAAAATTAAAAGTCTGCTAAATGGAGGGTTATACGCTTCGCTGATATGGGGTATGCCGTACCAAGTTGCTGCGCAAACAGAGAAACCCGCAATTCTTCTATCATCCAGCGCACATCAATAAGGGCTTGTGGCACTTTACCTTTGGGGTACTTACTGCACGCTTTTTCCCATTCCTTAATCGACTTTTCTACCGTTACCTGATGCATTCTGTCTTTGTTGGGGTCAATGGGAAGCTTCTCAAGACGACGGGCCAAGCCTTTAATATAGCGGTTCCAATCGTCCAGCCTACTTTCACCAATTTGAGAGACAAAACCAGGGAACACCAATGACGCAAGATGCGCTTTACAGTCACCTAACGCGTTAATCATAGTCAGCGGTACGTTGCCTTTCATCTGCTTTTGGCACTGATGAGCAAGGGTAAGCCCCTGCTCTACCTGCTTGGCGATTTCTAACACTCTGTCATTGATATTTGCTCGCGCAATCTCTAAACAGGCCTCAAAATCAGCTTTATTTCGAATGTCAGTGTCGTTCGATTTGCAGTAATCAGTGACAATGGCGTCGATACCGGCAAAAATGCAATCATCTATCAGCGCTTTAACTTGCCCGAATGGATTGAAATACAAACCCAGCTTGGCTTTATTCGGTAATTTGCTTTGCAAATAGTTAAGGGGCGACGGCATCGCGTTTTTAATCAAGACATTCACGCCTTGCTTATGCAGCACTTGGGCTTTATCCGCTTCTTCAATGAGAGCAATATCTACCTTATCGCCCTTTTGTACCAGAGCCGGGAACGCCTGAACTTCAAACCCGCCAACTTTCTGCACGAAGGTTTCTGGCAAGCTTTCGAAATCCCATTGTTCTATGTTATTTCGCTCTAACTCTGGTGTTGCGGCTTTCTCAAAAGTTTGCTTGACCTGCCCTGCACACTGTTGTTTAAGGGCATGAAGGTCATCACCTTTGGCGATATCATCACCGTTGTCGTTCACTACCGCAAAATGCATTTTTAAATGCTTATCAAGCTGGGTTAAATTCCATTCTTCGCTTTCAATAACAACGCCAGTCATTTTGCGAAGCTTATCGCTAACCGCTTCAAGCAAAGGCACAGGGCGATTGTTTTTGTCCGTTTCACTGATATCAGCAAGGCAGGCATCGGCAAAGTTAGGCGCAGGCACAAAATTGCGTCGCAAGCGTTTAGGTAAGGTTTTAATTAAGCCTACTATGAGGTCGTGCCTTAGCCCAGGTACTAACCAATCAAAACCTACATTGTCCACTTGGTTAAGCACTGGTAGCGGGATCACTACCGTTACACCGTCATCTTCAGCGTTGGGTTCAAAGTTATAACGTAGCGGCAGCGTAATATTGCCCTGACGCCATACATCAGGGAACGCGTTCGCTACCGACTGCCCAGGCTGCTGACGATACACGTCTTCTTCTTTGAAGGTTAAACTGTCGTTACTTCCGTGCTGTCTAAACCATTTCTTAAACGCTGCATCATTATTGGCTTCAACCGGGATACGTTTAGCGTAGAAGCTTACGAGCTCTTCATCATCTACAATCAAATCGCGACGTCGAGTCTTTTGTTCAAATTCATCCGCTTGTTCCAGCAGTGCCTGATTTTCCTGTAGGAAGCTGTAATTGAGCTTAGTATTGCCCTCTACGAAGGCTTCGCGGATGAATAGCTCGTGGCAGATTGGCGGGTCAATTAGGCTGTAAACCTTTGCGCGCTTCATCACAATGGGCAGCCCGAACAAAGTAACCTTTTCAAACGCGATAACCGCGCCGCGCTTTTTAGACCAATGGGGCTCTGAATAGCTTCTTTGTACAACGTGTTCAGCTAAAGGCTCTACCCACGCTGGGTCTATTTTTGCCACCATACGGGCAAAAAGTTTAGAGGTTTCTACAAGCTCAGCTGCCATTACCCATTTTGGCTGAGACTTTGATAACCCTGAGCCTGGGAAAATTAAAAAGCGTGAATTACGTGACCCCATATATTCACGGTCTTTATCTTTAAAGCCCATGTGCGACAGCAAACCGCTGGCGATAGCTTGGTGAATAGCCTGATAGTCGGCTTCTTGCTTAGAAATACCAAAGCCCAGCTCAGCAATAGACTTTTTAAGCTGGCTTACAATGTCTTGCCACTCGCGCATACGCAAATAATTGATGAAATTCTGCTTACACCATTTGCGAAGCTGATTTTGGCTTAACGCATTTTGCTGTTCTCTAAACGCCACCCACAAGTTGTAAAGACTTATGAAATCTGAATCTTTATCGTGGTATTCGCTGTGCTTCTCGTCTGCTTGCTGGCGTTTTTCCTGTGGGCGCTCTCGTGGGTCTTGAATTGAAAGCCCCGCCGCAATCACCATGACTTCGCTGAGCGCGTTTGTACGCTCGGCTTCTATCACCATGCGTGCATAGCGTGGGTCGATGGGCAATCGTGCTACCTGACGACCCAGCGGGGTAAGCTGCATCTTGCCGCTTTGCTTCGTTTTTCTATTAGCTTTGCCTTTCGCAATAGCTTGGATTTCTTCAAGTAAGCGAAAACCGTCGTTGATATTGCGGTTATCAGGCGGCTGAACAAATGGAAAAGCAGCGATGTCGCCTAGCCCTAAAGCAAGCATTTGCAAAATAACCGAAGCAAGGTTTGTTCGCAGGATCTCTGGGTCAGTGAATTCTGGGCGTCCTAAATAGTCGTCTTCGCTGTATAGGCGAATACAAATACCGTCAGACACACGGCCGCATCGCCCTGCCCGCTGATTCGCTGAGGCTTGAGATATTGGTTCAATAGGTAGACGCTGCACTTTACTTCTAGCGCTATAGCGTGAAATACGGGCAAACCCCGGGTCTATTACGTATTTGATACCGGGTACGGTTAATGAGGTCTCGGCCACGTTGGTGGCAAGAACAATGCGCCTGCCGCTGTGAGACTGAAAAATGCGGTTTTGCTCTGCAGCCGATAACCTAGCGTAAAGCGGTACAATTTCAGTATTGCGATAATGCTGTTTGCTCAAAGCATCTTGGGTGTCGCGTATCTCGCGCTCCCCGCTTAGGAACACTAAGATATCGCCCGGCGCTTCGCGCATTAGTTCGTCGACTGCGTTTACGATGGCGTCGCTTTGATCAATATCGCCATCATTATCTTCTGGCGCGTGATAACGAATTTCAACCGGATAGGTACGTCCGCTCACTTCGATAATCGGCGCATTATTAAAATGCTTAGAGAATCGCTCTGGGTCAATGGTGGCAGAGGTAATGATAAGCTTTAAATCGGGGCGCTTATCTAACAGCTGACGCAGATAGCCTAACAAGAAGTCGATATTAAGGCTTCGCTCGTGGGCTTCATCGATGATGATAGTATCGTACTGATTTAAAAAGCGATCTTGCTGCATTTCAGCAAGCAGCATACCGTCGGTCATAAGCTTAACGTAGCTTCGTTCGCTTACCTGATCGCTAAAGCGAATCTTAAAACCCACCTTTTCACCAAGGGGCGTCTTTAGCTCTTCTGCTATACGAGTAGCTACACTTCGTGCCGCTAATCGTCTTGGCTGGGTGTGGGCTATCATGCCGTTTACACCGCGGCCTAACTCTAAGCATATCTTAGGGAGCTGTGTCGTTTTACCCGACCCAGTCTCACCAGCAACGATAACCACTTGGTTATTGGCTATTGCTTCTTTGATATCTTCTTTTTTGTCGCTAACCGGCAGCGGCGGATACTCAACCTTAGGAAGATTATTTTGACGCCAATTGCGCTTTTCTATTGATGTGTTGATATCGCTTTCTAGTTTCTCGAACTGCTTTTTAAGGCTATCTTCGCTAACCGCGTCGTCCTGTATTGAACCTTTGGGATTAGCTGCTTTTTTCTCCGCACCTTTTCCGTCAACACCAGATCTATCATTCACTTTTTGCGCAAGCTGCGTAATACGGCGCTTTAAGCGAAACTTATCTGCGCTTAAACAAGCGTCTAGTTTGTTGTAAAGAGGTTTTATTGCAAGTGGTGAAGACAAAGTGACATCCTAAAGCGAGTTTCTAATCATCAATAAAATTCGGGCGGTGATCCTAGAAGATACCGCCCTAAAAAGCCAGTGTGTTAAGCGTTACGAGAATTTAAGCGCTTTGGGTTAATTCATCGTCTTGCGCCGTTTTAAAACGGGGAAAACCAAACCAAATGGCCGCCACACCAAACACAAAAATAAGCATGGGGTACCAGCAATAAGGCGTAATGGCCAAAGGTGAAATGCCCACTACGGCCGCTGCACTTAAAAGCTGCGCGCCGTAAGGTACTAAGCCTTGAAAGCTGCACGAAAAGATATCCAAAAGTGATGCGGTACGACGAGGGTCAACACCGTATTTTTCATTTAGGTCTTTAGCAATTGGGCCTGCTGTAACAATGGCAATGGTATTGTTTGCTGTCGTAATGTCTAAAAAGCTGACCAAGCCAGCAATACTAAATTCCGCGCCTTTCTTAGACGTAACTTTACGGGTTAAGCGTTCGATTAACCAGGTTATACCGCCGTTAGCGTGCATTAACGCCACAATACCGCCTATGGTTATGGCAATCATCGCCAAGTCCTGCATCCAACCCATCCCTTTTTGAATGCTTTGCATCATGGAAAGTGGCGTAAAGCTGCCTTGCAGCAAGCCTACTACGCAGGCACTGGCAATACCCACTGCAAGTACGCTGATGACGTTAAACCCTGTTAGCGCGAAAGCAATAATGCACAAGTACGGCACTATGCGCCAAAAATCGTAACTGCCGCCTTCAACAATGCCAGAGGTATCAACATCGACCATAAGCAATAGTGCCATGGTAACGATGCAGGCCGGCACGGCCACCATTAAGTTTGCCTTGAACTTGTCTTTAAGCTGTACACCTTGGGTACGTGTTGCTGCAATGGTGGTGTCTGAAACAAACGAGAGGTTATCACCAAACATAGCGCCGCCCACGACAATACCCAGCGCCATTTCCACCGGCAGCCCGAGGCTTGTGGCAAGGCCTGCACCTATGGGTGAGAGTGCGGTAATGGTGCCCATGGACGTGCCCATGGAAAATGATATAAAACAGCAAATCAAAAACAGGCCTGGTAATATCAGTGCGGAAGGTACAAATTGTAACGCCATGTTGACCGTGGCATCTCGTGCACCAATATCGATAGTCACGGCATAGAATGCACCGGCTAACAGGAATATCAGCACTAAGAGAATAATGTTTTTATCACCACCACCTTTACAAAAGGTTTGTACCTTTTCAGAAAAGCTGACCTTGTTACCTTTCGGATTTAAACATAGTCCATACCCAGCGCTGATAAAAAACGCCACCAAAATAGGCATCGCAGTAATATCGTTTGTGGTAATGCCTGTCACTACAACAAGAATTACAAAAAGCAAAATAGGCGTTAAACCTAACGGATTGGGTACGATAGAATTTGGTGCAATGTCGTTATTTTCGTGCACAGAAAACTCTCTTTTGGTTTTAATTGCGTAACAGCAAAAGTTTAAAGGCTACGCTGAACAGCCACCTTGAGGGTGCGAGTGCGTAAGAAAAAGCTTCAACCAAACCATTTTGTGAAGGTTTTTTTAACGATTAAAAAGCTAAAGCTGCAAAGGATAAAAGGTTTTGCTGATATTGAAAAGACATTTACTTTCCAACGACAATGTCATATCAGGCCTAACAGATTATTACCCTCTCAATGAGACTGGCAAAGTTCGTAATTGTGTCGTATTACCGCAGGTATACTAGTTCTGCATTAAGGTGACGCGACAAAGAGTATTATCGTCGTTTACGGAGACTACTACTACCTTGTGTTAGAACCAGATTCACATACTTATATCGTAGGATCAATAGTGTATTAGATGTTATTTTGCAGGGGGCTTATACTTTACAACTAAGGGGCGAACACGTTTTACGGTTTCTAGTTAATTTCTAAGTTCGCTAGGGGTTTTACCTGTTAATCGTTTTACCGTACGACGAAAGTTAGGCAAATCGTTAATGCCCATTTCATTGGCCGCAGCCTCGTTACTCACCTTGTGCACCGATAAAAGTAAAAGCGCATGATTGCGCTGAACTTCTTCAGACAGAGCGCGATAGCTAGTGCCGAACTCTTTTAATTTCCGTTTCAGCGTAGCTACGCTGACGTCTAGGGTTTCCGCCAATTCAGGCAACCCGATATTTGGCGAGTGCGTGTTGGAGGATGTACAAACGTAACGCCTCACAAAATCAGGCAAAGACAAGCGGTATTGCTGTTCAATAGAAGCCCGTTCCTTAGTTTGCGTTGCGCTGTTACTCGATAAACCTTCTAAAGAAACGTGCGATTTAACAGTGTCTGTCGGCTGAGCCGTTAGTCCTAAGGGTTGACTTGCTGCACCTTTTTCGATGCAAATACTGTTAAAACGGCTATTAAACGATAATTTAAGCCCAAGGTGCGTTTCATAGTCAGCGATATTCTTCGGGCGACTGCCTGTGAAGGTAAAAGACAAAGGTATTCGCTTATTCCCAATATTCTTAATGAGCGCCACCAGCGTTGCAAATGCCACTTCAAGAGTGAACTGAAGCTGTTTGCTGCTTATGCCTGTAAACTGAGGCACTAGTATTATTTTGTCGGTACTTTCAAACCGCTGAAACTGACATAGCGGTAAGCTACACCACCTAAATGCTTGGCGTTGAGTAAGGTGTAAAAGTAGCTGCTCAATATTTTCACATGTTTTAAGCACATGTAGCGGACTAGTAAGCCACTGCGAAGCGAAAGCTCCACCCAGTAAAAAACTGACATCGTTACCTTTGGTTTGGCTGTGAACATTGACTAACAGCGATGAATATTGGTTTATGCTTACTAACGAATTGTGTTGTAACGACTCCTCAAAAATACCTGTACCGCGCAAGAGCTTATTCTTATTACCGCCACGAGAGAGCGCTACATTGAGCACTGCCTGTACCAGCCAATACCCAGCGATCACTTTATCTTGGCTAGACATCACTACATGATAGCTACCAGCACTATCACTACCGATGACATCCATGCTAAGCCCATCAGCATCACCATTTACAGCACCATTTACAGAGACACCCACGCCTAAATCATCAACATCACCTTTTGCAGAGACACCCACCGCTAACTCATCAACATTACTCTTTACAGAGACACCCACGCTAGATACACGTGTTGAGTGACACCGCTCAGCACCTACAACTGTATCTTCGTTTGCAGAATCTCGTAGTGCGTTGATTCGTGGTAACGTTAAATCCATTAGATATTCACCGCAGGTATCTTCGTGCACATACACCAACTAGTCTCACCAAACTGTCCAAACTACGCTGCACTGTCATGAGAACGCTCAAGCTCTAACAGCATGGTGTTAAGCACAGTCGCAAGGCGCTGATTAGGTAACAAAGTCACTTGAGCACTGCGTGCGGTGGTGTAAATAGCATTGGCATTGAGGCTATGTCTAAAAGCCAGATGCTGAATACTTACTTTGATATCATTCAAGATAACATCGGCCTGCATGGGCGAGACGTCTGGCATCAAAATAGCAAACCTATCACCAGCGTAACGGCACGCTAGATCTTGCTGGCGCAAATTCATGATCACCAATTGCGCAATGTCGTGCAGATACCTGTCGCCTTCTGTATACCCGTGCTTTTGATTGAACAAAGAGAAGTTATTGATATCAATGATGGCAATTACAGCCGACTTCCCGGATTGCTGTAATTTACTTATTTGTGTTTTCCAATACTCTGCACGGTAAAGTTGAGTAATAGGATCGATAGCATCGTGATCCCGAACGTCCCATTCACGACGTCGCAATTGCAAATTTAACGCACGCTGCTCTAGGTGCCATTGATAAAGTGCCGCGGTCATCACTACCATCCCCACCGCAGCAGGGTAAGACTCAATCATACTTATCCAGTAAGCGGATTCGGGGTAATGAAAAAATTCGTCTAAAAAATCTAAACTGACAGAAAACAAGAAACAGCCTAGCCCTATAATAAGAAGGCTAGTTACTTTTCCAGGAGGACGGCTAGCGAGCGCTGCTAGCATCCACGCAAGCGTTAAAAAAGCGATGCTCCCCTCCCCCACAATATCTAGGCCAGATATCACGGTGCTTTCTTTTGCATTGCCAAATATAAAAGCTAGGCAAACCGCCAAAGTTACCACGCACAACGTAAATACCAGCCAAAGCTTGTGATGTCTAAATTGTGTTGAATTTGTAAAGGTAAACATAATGCTCTCTTTGGAAATCTCTAATATTGAATACATCACGCGCCAGTCCAGCGGCTTCCAGCGCTTAAAACAAAACGAGAGTCTTGCCCAAATTTGATGAAACTGTCGAGGGTCAGTTTGGCTCATCAATGTGACATATTGATGGCAACCTATTCAAAGAACGCAAAAAAACAAGCAAAAACCATACAAAATCATAAACTTAAGCCAGGGTCAATTTAGCTCACCGATTTGAGAATTAGCGACATTTGCCGTAAGTAAGCCCCATGTTCCACTTAATCGTCATATAACTGTCATGGAGCATTCTTAGGGTACTTAGTCATTAACTTAGCACTTACTTCACACTCCTATTGACTGCTTAATTGATTGGAAAATAAATGAAAATTAAAACCGCGTACTCTTCTCTTACACTTGCCTGCGTAGCGGCGCTAGGCCTTAGCGTTGCGTCGCCTGCTTTAGCGGCGGATGGTGTCATTATTGGTTCAGTAAAAGACGCCGCCAAAGCACGCAGCTATACAGGCGCACAAATTAGAATTGTCGAGCTAGGACTTGTGACCGAAGCTGGCAGAGACGGCACGTTTCGCTTCCCTTCTATTCCTGAAGGCACTTATACCTTAGAAATCTCTTATCTTGGTGAAGATACCGTCACGCAAACGATTAACGTGACAGATAATGGTATTGCCCGCGCTGCCGTCGAATTTGGTAGCGGCGATACCATCGATGAGATTCTGGTGCGCGGCCAACGAAGCGGACAGGCAAGCGCCATTAACCAGCAACGCGTATCTGACCGTATCTCGTCTATTGTTTCGGCAGACGCTATTGGTCAATTTCCTGATCAGAATGCTGCGGAATCGCTACAACGTTTGCCCGGCCTTTCTATAGAACGTGACCAAGGCGAAGGTCGCTTTGTGGGAATTCGCGGTATCGATCCAAACCTTAATAACGTAACCATTAACGGGCTTAATATTCCCTCGCCGGAGTCAGGCGTGCGCTCTGTTGCCCTTGACGTTATTCCCTCAGAACTTATTCAAACATTAGAAGTATCGAAATCTGTAACCCCAGATATGGATGGCGACGCCATTGGTGGCTCGGTGGCGGTAAAAAGCGTAAGTGCCTTTGACAAAGCCCGTGATACAGCAAGCGTTACCGTACAAGCAAGTCAGAATGATTTAGTGGATAAAACCAGTCCTAAACTGTCCGGCACCTTTACTAAAAAGCTTTCATCTGAATGGGGCGTGGCCGGTGCTATCTCTTACTTTGACAGAGACTTTGGCTCAGATAACGTTGAAAGTAACGGAGATGATGAGCTTGAGCAACGTGACTACACAATTACTCGCGAACGTTTAGGTAGTGCGCTGAATATTGATTTTCGCCCCGACTTCAACAACCAGTATTTCCTTCGCACACTTTACAGCGAATTTTCTGATGACGAATACCGTCAAGGCAACATTTTCACTTTCGACGGTGAAGACTCGGAAATAGAAAGAGAAAGTAAAGATCGTTACGAAAGCCAAAGCATCTTTACTGTGGCACTAGGTGGTGAGCACCAGTTAGAAACGTGGAGAGCAAACTGGCAACTTGGTTATGCAAAGTCTGATGAAGACGAACCAGACGCTTTGTATTATGTATTTAAAACAGAAAACGACAGCATTGATGCTGATCTAAACACCATGCGCCCAACGGTTTCGCAAAACGCTGATGCCATGGACTTATCTACCTACGAGGTAGATGAAATTAGCTTTGAAGATAACTACACGAAAGATACCGAAACCAGTATTAAATTTGACGCATCACGACCTATAAACCTGGGTGGGTACATTGGTGAATTCAAATTCGGTTCAAAATACCGCAGCCGAGAAAAAGACAGAGACAGCAGCATCACGATTTTTGATGGTGACTTTGACGGGCTAGATGCCTCTCAGTTTGGTACTGCTAGCCCAGAGTATGCACTCGGTGACTTCGGTCCAGGGCTTAATCGCGGCGTAATGCGCAGCTACTTTAACGATAACCGCTCAAGCCTTGAAGTAGACAGCCTTAATTCAGAAGTTGAATCTCGCGGTGCCACCTATGTAAACGAAGAAGATATTTTTGCGGCCTACGTAATGGGCAGCGTTGATATTGAAAAGCTTCACTTGGTCGCCGGTGTTCGCTATGAGCGCACCGACTTTTCAACGTCAGGCATGCGCGTCGAGCTAGTTGAAAACGAACAAACTGATGTAGAAGAAGTGGTCAACACACCATGGGAAGCTGAGCGTGATTATGACTACTGGCTACCGAGTGTAAACGCCAGATATACGTTTTCTGACAAGCTACAGCTTCGTGCCGCCTACACTCAAACCATTTCACGTCCAAAATTTGAAGATGTGGCTGCGTTTCAAATTATCGAAAGTAAAACCGAAGAAGACGACGGCGTATTTGTAACTGAACGTGAGGCAGAAGTGGGCAACCCAGAGCTTCAACCTTATGAAGCGCAAAACGTTGATTTGTCAGTTGAATACTACCCTGGTGACATTGGCGTAATTTCAGCAGGATTGTTCTATAAGAATATCGACAACTTTGTTGTGTATGCAGATGTTGCAGGTACCACTGGCTGGGAAGGTTTTGAAGAAGTTATTCAGCCAATAAATGGTGACTCTGCTGATTTGACGGGCTTAGAACTGTCTTGGGTCAAAGCCTTTAACAACGGGTTTATTGTATCTGCGAACGCAACGTTCACGGACTCTGAAGCCACCACATTCTTAGACGGCGAAACTTTCGAAACTCAGTTACCTAACCAGTCAGATCGCATTGGCAACTTAACCATTGGTTACGAAGCGAATGATTTCAGTGTACGACTTGCTACCACGTATAAAAGTGAAAACTTCGAAGAAATTGACGGTGACATGCTGAGGTTTGAAGATGACCATGTACAAATTGATTTCATGGCCCGTTATTACATTAACGACAGCATGCAGGTGTATTTTAACGGCATAAACCTAGGTGACGAGCCTTTCTATAACTACTTTGATACGCGCAGTCAAAACGCGCAGTACGAAGAGTATGGCCGTACTTTCGAGCTAGGTTTTACTTGGCAGCTAAATTAATCACTTTTATTTGTTGTTAATGTTCAGATGTTCGCAAGCTTCTAAAATGGGGCTTGCGTCATCTGCTTTTGAGAGTCTTTCATGCACGGTTTACCCACACTCGCCCCAACCACAAAGCCAACATTCGCAACCTTGTTTGCGGTTGCGTTTTGTTTCACCTGCTGCCTTACCTCAGATTTTGTAAAGGCAGAGCAAACAAGCCCCGCTTACTCCGCGGCAAAAACTAACGTAGCTATTGAAAATGCGAAGGCTACCAACGAGCAGTATTCACATAGTTACTATGCGCACACCACGATTGAAGGTTTATCGGTACCGGATGACGCGGTTTCTTTTTTAACGTTAGGTGATTGGGGCCGCAACGGTCACTTTTATCAAAAACACGTTGCTAAATGGCTAGATATTGCAAGTTACAAACTAGACGCAGAATTTATCGCAACCACCGGCGATAACTTCTACGACAATGGTGTTGCCTCAGTTGACGACCCTTACTGGCTGTCTTCTTACGAAAACATTTATCATCAACCTCATTTATTCATCGACTGGTACCCTGTGTTGGGAAACCATGACTATCGAGGAAACTGGCAGGCGCAAATAGATTACAGCACTAAAAGTCGACGTTGGGAAATGCCGGCGCAGTATTACAGTAAGACTTTAAAGCTTGACGATGGAAGCTCAGCTCTCTTGTTGTTTATCGATACGTCTCCGCTAAACCCCGACTATGCAGGTGAAGCTAAATACCAGGAAGCTTACTCACAAGGGGCATCTAAACAGCTTGATTGGATAAATACTATGTTGGCCAAAGAGCAATATACCTGGAAAGTTGTCATAGGCCATCATCCACTTTATTCAAGTGGTAAGCGCTACGGTAAAACAGACGCGATCAAAGACGTGTTAGAACCCATTTTTCACGAACATGGCGTGAACCTTTACATTGCCGGGCACGAGCACGATCTTCAACACAACCAATTACCCAGAGATGACCTAGTGCACGTAGTGTCCGGTGGCGGCTCAGAAGTGCGGCCTGTTAGTAACTACGACTTTACACAATTCGCAAAATCGACCGGCGGCTTTGTCAGTGTGAGCGTGACAGCTAAAAACATCTTCCTTAATTACATCGATCACAATGGGAAGACGATTTACACCCACACAATGAATAAAGCCAGTAAAGCGTCTTCGACGACCACGATTCAGGATCAATAATGACAATGGATAATCAAAAAAGAAAAGGGCTACACCGCGCAGTAGCAAAGACCGCCGTTTTTACCGGCGCTCTAGCCACACTCTTTAGCTGTGCAGCTCAAAATGCTACAGCCACAAAAAGCCAAATCGAGCCCACAGGCACTGTACTTACGCTTACACATCTTAAAAAAGGTTTTGAGCAAACGCTTTATTACCAAAACATTGATCAAGCTAACGCTTACAAAGACACCCATGCTAACAGCGCAAAAAACACAGCACTTACAAAGACACCCATGCCAGCAGCGTCTAACAATGACACCCATGGCAATCATACGCTTAAAGTAGCGCAGTCAAAGAAAAGTCACTCTTACAAAGACACCCATGCTATTGACCTTCAAATAAACGAGCATAAAGGCATTTCACTTACTAACCGCCAAGGTAAAACTCAATTTATTGAAGGCAGCTACACGCTTGCTCTCGCTGAAGTAGCTAACTCTACGAACAAGCAATGGGTGTCTTTGGTAGTGTTTAATAACAACACGCAACATATTGAAGCGTATCGCATATCTGTTGAGACCCTGGCAGTGCAACAGCAGCTTAGCCAAGCCGCCAAAGGCTCTGAGGCCATTTGCGCAACAATGAGTGCGCAAGGACACCCTCACATTATCAATGTGGATGCCACAGGCACCCTCAATCAATATGAACTGCACCATGATCAGTTTTTATCACTACGCAGTTTCGCCATAGGCCCTGGCATTAAAAGTTGCAGTGTTGACCTAGAAACGCAAAACATCTATTTGGCGGACGAGTTCGCCGGGGTATGGAAGATTAACGCCCAAATAGAGAGTGAGTTAGAGAAAACACTTATTTTTCATGACGCAGATACACCAGTAGAAGGCGTGAGCGTCTTACCCTCTACAACCCTAAATTCAAATAGCAGCCTTGTCGGTTGGGTAAGCCCAGATAAAAGCGGCGTATGGCTTCAAAGTCAATGTCATACTGAGTTCGTAACTTTGATGCGCGATGAAGATGGGGCCGCAGAAAGCATAGAACCTGAATTTATTCAGTTAGCTACTTTTGCAAATAAAGAAGGGCAAGGAATTTCGGTGGTAGTAGATGATGACGCATCCGGCAGGGTTTATTCTGTAGAACTGCCGGCTAGTTTGGCCGGCGCATATTTTAACGATGGGTGTCTTGCTAAAAAAGACGATGATACTCAAAACGGTTCCGATACTTCTGCCCAACATAAGGTGGCCACTGTTTTACCCTTAGCGCAAACTCAGCCTGTGCAAAACTATGGTGATGCAGCTGACGACCCTGCTATTTGGGTTAACTCACAGGCCCCTTCAGACAGTCGCATAGTTGGCACCGACAAAAAAGGCGCATTGAATACCTACGACCTTACCGGCAAGCAACATCAGAGCCTGCCGATAGGAAGAGTTAATAACGTTGATGTTGGGTACCGGGTTGCAGTAAACACTGTCAACGTCGACGGTAAAAAAGAATTTACTGATATTGCCGTTGCTTCAAACCGAACACATAACAGCTTGTCTGTTTTGGAAATAGATCATAACGGTAACCTCGCCCATTTAGGTGAGATTAAAACAACGCTTAGCGACATATATGGTATGTGTCTTTTTACCAATAACGGTATAGCTCATGTTTTTGCGAACGATACCAGTGGTCGCTTCGAGAGATATGAATTATCAATCAACCAGGGCAAAGCAGTCGAAGGAAAGTTAAGTCAGAGCTTCTCTCTTCCCTCACAGCCTGAAGGCTGCGTGGTAGACACCCACACCAATACCGCTTACCTTGGTGAAGAGGCCACAGGCATCTGGGCGCTGGATATCAGCTCTACTGATAATACACCTACATTTACCTCAGCAATAACAACACCCGTTGAAGCTGATGTTGAGGGCTTGGCACTATTTACCGTTGATGGCAAGAAATACCTCATTGCATCAAGTCAGGGCAATAACAGCTACGCCATCTATCTCATACATGAAGAAAACCCTGAAACGTTAACACTTATGGGGCTAATTAAAATTGCCGCTGACAATGCAAAGCAAATTGACGGGGTATCGGAAACTGACGGGCTAGAAGCAACAAATGCCAACCTTGGCGGGGCTTTTACTGAAGGACTGTGGGTAGTGCAAGATGGCCGAAACGTAATGCCAAGCCAAAAACAAAACTTTAAACTTGTCGCAGGTACAACGCTAAAAAACGCAATAAGAGATTTAGTAAACAGACAAGGTTAACGACACATGGTGTGAGTAACCATCAACACCCACACCAATAATAAAGAAAGGGGGAAGTTTAAAGCTTAACCTCTCCCTTTACTCTCAAAATTTGCTGACTTATCGCTGTAGCTTAATTGCGCTTAGGGTTGCATTACCTCAAACATCGCAAACACCACCCTAAGTTTTGCAGACAAGCTTAAATAGGCAGCGCAAAATCTAATATCAGCTAGCCTGCTCGCTGATACCCATCATTTAATTGAACATCAATGGCGCGAAGCACAGCCGTTCGGTTAATTGAGCCCAAAAGCACACCATCATCATCTACTACCGGGTAAACCCGCGGCTTCTCTTTAAGCAGCAATTGCGCCAACTCTATCACCGACATATAGGGCTTAACCGAAACCACCGGCGTTTTCATGATTTCACCTACCTTACAAATCTGCTCGCGATAATAGCTAGACGCAATCATTTGAGCGATACAGTCTTGTTCAGATAAAAAGCCCACCACTTTTCCCTTTACATCAAGCACAGGTCCACCACTTTGCCCACTGGCTAACAACGCTTCGACAGCCTGCGCAACGGGCATATCGACATTAAGCTTCACTGGGTGAGTATTCATATAATCACTGACTTGCAACGATTCCATTTTCGATTCTCCAGCCGTGGCGCCTAATGTGACCGATACTGCGACTTATTTGGCGTTACGGCACTTCAATTATTTTTAACCACATGTGAAAGTAACATTCCCCCACACTTTAAGATTAGACCTTTCGTTGCCTACAAGCCAACATATTTAACATTAAAACAACAAATAGATTTTACAGTGGTTAATCTTTGTAAATTGCCACGCTCACATTGCCATTTACATCAATGCTCGCGCGGTACATACCCGCAGAGTTAAACGGCATTGCTACGTTGCCTTTTGCGTCAATGGCAATTACACCGCCATCACCACCGGCTTTAACTAGCACGTCGTTCACCACGGTATCAGCCGCGTCATTTAGTGTTAGCCCTTGATACTTCATCCGCGCGCAGATATCTGCTGCCACGTTGTATCGTATAAAATACTCACCATGCCCAGTAGCCGATACCGCACAGCTTTCATTGTCGGCATAGGTGCCAGCACCAATCACGGGTGAATCACCAATACGCCCATACCGTTTAGCCGTCATTCCACCGGTTGATGTTCCGGCTACAATATTGCCCTCGCCATCTAGTACCACTGCCCCTACGGTTCCAAAGCGTTCGTTGCCCTGCTGTAAACCATAACCATTTGAAGCCTGCTCCATACGGGCTTTCGCTTTATCTAGAGCCTGCTTGCGAAACTCAGTGTCGAAAACCGAATTGTCCACCTGCTCAAGGCCATTCTCTTTGGCATAATCTTCAGCCCCTTCCCCGGAAAGCATAACGTGTGGAGATTCATTCATTACCAGCAGCGCTGCCTCAATTGGGCTTCTTATAGTTTTAACGCCCGCAACCGCACCTGCGTTTTTACTTCCGCCATGCATGATAGATGCGTCGAGTTCATGCTCGCCGTCAAAGGTATACACGGCGCCAATGCCGGCGTTAAACAAAGGTGAGCTTTCAAGAATTTTAATGGTTTCAACCACCGCGACTTCACCTTTTACACCGTCTTGCAGCAAGGTATAACCGTGCTGTACTGCTTGCGTTAACACCTTTTTATACGCCGCCTCTTTTTCAGCCGTCATCGAAGACTTTAAAATAGTGCCGGCTCCGCCATGAATGGCGATGGCAACCCGTGAGTTTTCTTGGTGAGTATCAGCCGCCGATGCGTTAGCACTAACGAGCGTTAGCGAAGCTACTAAGGCACTGATTACACATAAGGTATTTCGAGCTTTATTGGACTGATGAAAAATGCGAGGAAGGTTCAAACGGTTAACTCCTTTAAAAGTTATAAAACACCGCTTAGTTCCGTGGCAGATGAAACTAACACAAACGAGCGATGTGATTATCGTATTTATAGCGAATTAAGATGACACACTAAAAGATGATAATCTAGGCCACTTCAAGAAGTTCTAAAAAGGTATTGAGATCGTCGCCGATAGATGGAAGCAACGCCTTTACTTTCTCCCAATCAGCTACTTTTGATAACTCCCAAAGTGATTCAAAATCTTTTCTCAGCTGCACGGCACCAATATCAGCAGACATTCCTTTGAGTTTAAGCGACAGAATTTGTATTTGTGAAAAGTCTTGATGCTCTACAGCCCTTTCTAAACGTTTAAATTTTTCAGGTGCGCTTTGAGAATAGAGCTCACAAACCCGAGAGAATAAAGCTTTATCACCCATAATTCGTGCTATAGCATCCTCTTTTTCCCAACAGCCGTCACTTACTGTATTCGTTTTCTCGATAGAAATAACTTCAGGCTGACCTAATGCGTCGGTAGCCTCAGAGTGAACAAGAGTATTAGCGCTTTCCTGTGAATCGATTATTTCATTCATAGACTCAGTACTTTGTTCTAAATCTCTATCAATAGCGCCAAGCAAGCTGTCTACTAAGGGGGGCAACGACGCGCTATTACTTGTGCTATTGGCGGGTTCTGCATAAGAAGTTTTGGTGCGCTCAGCGCTTTGGGAATCAATATCTGAATTTTCAAGCTCGGTGCCAGCCACCTTGGTAACTTGATTTACTAGCCACTGCCTGACTTTTGGGATAAGTACATCTGCAATAACCGGTTTAGTGGCAAAGTCGTCCATCCCTGCTCCTAAGCACTTTTCCTTCTCGCCCAGCATAGCGTTTGCTGTCATGGCTATAATGGGAACATCGGCATGCATTGCACCAGCTTTTCCCTCTCGAATAGCACGAGTCGCCTCGTAACCATTCATTTTAGGCATCTGGCAATCCATTAAAATACTATGAATACGACGGCCTTTTTCATCGCATTTACGCAGAAAAGCAACGACTTCTTCACCGTCTGCGCAGGTATATAATTTACAAGGTAAACACTCTAGTACGCCCTTAGCCACTTCCCTATTTATCATATTGTCATCAACGATAAGTAAGCGAGTATTTTCAATTGAAATGTGTGATTTAATTTGGTCTTCAGCCCAATTTTCGGCTTCTGGTGCACTGCTATGGCTGTCTTCAATGGTGACTTTTTTAATCAAACCACCATATTTAACAACATCTAACCCTTGCTTTACCGTTATAAACGTAGAGCGGAAAAGGGGTTTAGGTAGGTACAGAGGCGTCAAATGCGTAAACTCATAGGGTGCCCCCTCTAGCTTTTGAAGAATATAAACCACGGGCATTTTGCTATCCTTTCCGCCCTTTTCACTTCGCTCCCATTCTCTGTCTATTTCATCAATTAAAGCGCTGGATTCATCAAGTAAAAGTACATTGTAATCTTGCCACTGAATAGCACTAGCGGGCCCATCTAAGACTTCAGGAGTAGCGCCTACGTATGACGCAAGTTTGCAAATATGCGTTTGTAGCGGTAAATAAGCAGATGAAACGCCAACTTTAACCTTACTAAGAAGTGACTTCTCGTCTTGTTCAATTTTGTCAGAACTTGCTTCATTGTCCGATGTAGTATCGGGAAGTGAAATGTAAAACGAAAACTTACTCCCCGTTCCTAACTCCGACTCAAAGGTAATATCCCCACCTAATAATTGGCATAACTGCTTGCAAATAGATAGTCCTAGTCCTGTACCGCCGTATTGTGTCGCCACTGAGGCATCGGCCTGGGTGAACGCAGAAAAAAGCTTGGGCTGATTGTCTTTTGCTATACCGACACCGGTATCTTCAACACTGAAATGTAACTGCAGAACGTCAGACACCGATTCGCTTAAAAACAGAGTAAGTTTAACGTGCCCTGTTTTGGTAAACTTAATCGCATTGTTAAGTAGGTTACTCAATACTTGGTTAATTCTGTGAGGATCTGAGTTAATTTCTATCCTGGGTACTTCTGAGGTATCCACCAGTAACTCTAGTCCTTTGCTTGCCGCTTTAATAGCGAACACTTTAGCAATAGACTCGATAAGAGAGAGTATTTCGAAATTTTGCTGGTTAATATCTAGTTTACCCGCCTCTATTTTTGAAAGATCTAGTACATCATTTATAAGCACGTTTAAGTTGTTACAGCTGATTTCCATCATGGAAACCAGCTGCTCTGCCTTCTCGTTAAGCGGTTGGCGTTTTAATAAAGCTAAAGAGCCAACTACCCCGTTGAGGGGCGTGCGCATTTCATGACTGATATTAGAAATGAATGAACTCTTCACCTTACTCGCTTTACGCGCTTCTTGTGTTGCCTCAACCAACTCTTTTGTTCTACTTACCACTTTCTCTTCAAGTTTTAAGTTGACTCGCTCAATGGCATCTTTCGCTTTTTGTTCATCCGTAATGTCTCTAATTACTACAGCTACGCCAGAAAACTGTGAATGCTCGCCCCATATCGTTGAGGTAGTTATCAATAGCGAATGCTCATTTTTATCATCATCGACATAAGGAGTGGTGAAAGTAACTTGCTTACCACCTTTAACAAGCTCATCCTCTAACCCTGATAAGGATAGTGGTTCGAAAGACGAGTAATGTTGATTGAGGATTATTTGGGAGGGGATCCCAAAAAGTGACTCCGCAGCTTTGTTCCAACTTTTGACAATACCCGTAGAGTCCACACTAAAAATGGCATCTTTTGAAATATCGACAATAGCGGCTGATTCACCACGCACTTTGGCTAACTCAATATTCTTTTTATTACTGCGATATACAAAAAGTAGAATGCTTACAAAGATAATTGATATGACGCCAATCACGCTGTAAACGCTCAGCCGCTTTTCGTTTATTAACGCACTCACTTGAGATTGCGGTAGAAGTATGTGCAAGTAAAAGCCTGAGCCCTGACCTTTCGCTCCTAGTGTGAATGCCCTTGAAACAGCGTAATGTACGTCCTGGCTTTCATTTTTGGAGGTAATCTTTCCGCGCCCGTTGAATTGAGATACTGAGAATTCGCTTTGCCATGTTACAGACGGGTTTAAGTCTTTAGAAAAGGACTTTTGGCTATCGGGATGTACTACAAAATAGCCATCACGGTCAGTGACGTAGAGCGAATGGTTGCTCGTTAAGGATTGGGTCATTTGAGAAAGCATGTACTGCGCGTTAACGTTCATAATTAACATTCCGTAACGCTCGCCACTTTCACTAAAGATTGGTAAGGAAAGCCGAATGACGCTTTTGTAGGGGTATTCTAATTCTCCATATTCCCTATTCAAGTTGATATCAGATATGTAAAATTGTCCTCTATTACTTTTAGCGCTTTCAATGAAATAATTTCGTGTTGCTTTGGTCTGTAAATCAGTATTGCTGGCGATTAAAACACTCCCGCCTTCGCGCTCGACCCTTAAGAACTCGTTCCCTTCTTCATCCGCCTTAATGACTCTTAACTGATCGATTTCGCTGTTATTTTCGATAAAAGCAACGAATATAGTTTCTAAGCGGTGCTTCCACTGATTAAGCGTAGTGCCATCTTTAGGATCTAACTTATTGTTCTGCGTAGCTCTAACTATTCCGCTTATCGGCGGCGTTTGGTGCAAAAAATTAAGGGCGTTGAGATGTTTGACTAGCTGTGTTTCGGCGACATTTTCCGCGCTTAAGGCGCTTTTCTCTAAGGCCTCAAACGCCTGACTCTCCGCCGTCGCTTTTATGTTGCTTTCAAACAAACTAACAACCAACACAATCAGTAAGGTAGCAAGCACAATAGCCAATATAAACGTACTTTTAGCTTCGTTAAACGCAGGTTTAGATGGAAGGACTGACAAGCCAATAATTTCCGTATAACTTGTAATAACCTAAAACTAGTCAGAGATGGTTTGTTTAGCAAGTTTACAGTCTAAAATTTTTATATAAAAAACAAACGTTAAAACCGTAAGTTACAACGTCACGCCAGCCTTTCAAGTGGCTGAATTATTGGGCATAAAACCAACAGCATTTGGTATTAAAATTATCGCAGTGTACACTGCGTGCAAGGTTTTTCTATTAAGCAATGGTGGTTATGCACGCACCTACATTTTTGTGGCACGATTTTGAAACGTTTGGCACCAGGCCACAAAAAGATCTCCCCTGCCAATTTGCCGCGGTCAGAACAGATATGGATTTAAATGTTGTTGGAAAACCCATCAACATTATGAGCGCCATTGCTAATGATTATCTACCTCACCCAGAGGCATGCTTGGTTACCGGCATTACGCCACAGCAAACCATAAGAGATGGTTCGAACGAGGCAGATTTTGCAGCGCGAATTTACCAAGAGATGTCTACCCCAAACACCTGTAGTGTAGGATTTAATAGTATTCGCTTTGACGATGAAGTGTCGCGCTATTTGTTTTACCGTAATTTTTACGATCCTTATTCACGGGAGTGGCGAAACGGGAATAGCCGCTGGGATATTATTGATGTAGCAAGAGCGTGTTATGCGCTTAGACCGGAAGGAATCAATTGGCCAGAACGAGAAGATGGTACGCCTAGCTTCAAATTAGAATCGCTCACTGCAGCTAATAACATTGGTCACGAAAATGCACACGATGCGCTTAGCGATGTCTACGCAACCATTTCTTTGGCAAAGCTTATTAAAGAAAAGCAGCCTCGTTTATTTGAGTATGCATTGTCGCTTCGCAATAAACATACGGTTATGCAGCAAATTGACCTAAGCAAACCTTCGGTACTTTTGCATATATCTTCTAAATTACCAGCCTCTCAGGGGTGTTGCACATGGGTAATGCCAATTGCTAAACATCCAACCAATTCGAATGCGTTTATAGCGATAGATTTATCCCATGATATAGACAGCGTGGTAAACGACTCAGCCGAAGAAATAAGACAGGCGCTTTACGCGCCAGCGGATACGTATTCAGATACAAAAGAACGACCTGGTCTTAAACTTATCCACATTAATCGCTCCCCTTTTATTACCACAGCCAAAGCAATGACTGAGGAAAACGCCGCTAGGTTAGGTCTTGATCGCGAACGTTGCCTAGACAATTACAAAACACTCGCAAGCACTAACGAACTCGCGGCTAAACTTGTGGACGTATATGATGAAGAACGTGAAAGTACAGAGCATGACGTAGACCACGCCTTGTATAGCGGTGGTTTCTTAAATGACGAAGATAGACGTTGGTGTGAGCGTGTTATTGATGCAGCCCCTGACGACCTTGCCACCTTGGCCGATGAAACACAGCATGAAAGATTGCGCAAACAACTGTTTCGTTATCGTGCGCGCAACTACCCCAATACACTTACCGCTGATGAGATGACGAAATGGCAGTATCACCGTCAGGCTCGACTAACAGACTCCGCATTTGGCGGCTCGATTACACTAGAAAATTACATGATGCGACTTGAAGCGTTAGCTCACGAGCACAGCGACAACCCCGACAAGCAGGCCATACTGCGCGCCCTGTATCAGTATGCTAAAAACCTTTGACGGAGGTTTTATAACATCATAAATTAATGATAGTTGAACTAAGGCGGTAAAGGATAAAACGTAGTCAAGGAATTGATAACCTCCGCCGATAATAACAATACACGCGCGTAAGGGAATAAGTAGTCATGAATGGCGTTACAATAAGCTTCGACAAATCAAGAACCTATATAAACATTATGCTCAATCCTTCTGAATTTACATCAGAGGTGGATATTCGTGATGTTAGACAGCAGTTGGAAAGTGGCGAAACCAAGCGTCTGTATGTGTCAGAAAAAGCGTTAAAATCAGCCTGTGAAACGGCCAACCATTACTTTAAAACAGGTGATGGTACTGTGGTTCAAGAACGCATTGGCGAACGCAAAAACGCCGAAGTTGAATTTCGGGTGCCTGAAGACGGCATGATTGCGAATTTGGTCCTTACTACCCCCTATGGCGGTAAACTCCCATCCCTTGCGACAGTTAAATCATTAGCAGTCAAAAATAGAGTGATTCGAGGTGTTAGCGCTAAAAAAATAGACGCCATGCTAAAAGCCGCAAGAAATGTGGCGCCTGGCACTGTATTAGAGGAAACCATAGCTAAAGGGCTTCCTGCTCGAAATGGGAAAAACTCTAAATTTATTCCCCTTGTTCCGAACGCACTTGAACGAATACTAAGACCGCAAACGAACGAAGGTGAACGCGTTGACATGCGCAACTTAGGCGACGTGATATGCGTGAAAATAAGCACGCCTGTTTTGCGCCGTACTCCACCTACAAAAGGTCGTTCTGGCTTTGACGTGAAAGGAAACACGATCTCAGCCGCTCCAGGTGAATGGGTAGACTTTAAAATGGGATCAGGAACGGTGGTGTCTGACAGCGACGCAAACCTATTAATGTCTTCCATTTCAGGAATGCCTAAATACCGTGACCAAGTTATGAATATAGATGATACCTTTATTTGTAATGGCGTTAACGTTGGGTCAGGGCATGTAAATTATGAAGGCGCTGTATTGGTCAATGGCGATGTCACCGAGAAAATGCAAATTAAAGCGGCCGGAGACGTTACTATTAACGGTTTCGTAGAGTCGGCTTACATTGAGTCGGGCGGCGACATCATTATCACTGAAGGTGCAATGGGCAAGGTAAACGATAAGCAAGGTGACTACCAATGCAAACTCGTTGCCGCAGGAAGTATTCACGTACAGCATGGCCAAGGCATCGATATCCAGTGCGCTGGGAATATAACTGTCGGTAGACAGCTTGCATACAGTCGTCTGCGCTGCGGTGGAGCTGTGATTGTAGGGCAAATTGATAAGCCAATGGGCAATTTGTTTGCTTGTGACATTATCAGTCAAGATAGGGTTGAAGCAGGAACGCTCGGCGCTGTTTCTGGAAGTACGTTGAAAGTTGATTTCAGCCCTGGTTTTAATCAGTTGCTAGAACGCAAAGATTCCCTTGATGAGTTATTAAGGCAAATTCGCGAAAATAACTTAAAGCACAAAGAAAAAATCGACCTTATTCAGGGTAAAAAAATTCCTAAAGAGCTACAGCGCAAGGCTGCAGAAGCGCTTGAGCTTTTTAACAACGAAAGCGCCCTTCTAGAGTGGTTAGAGAATAAAGCTAACGACGTCAAAGCCGCAAAAGAAAACTATCAAACAGATATAAAACTTATTGCAAATAAAAGGCTCTATCCGGGCGTATCTGCCAAATTAAATAATCGAAACTGGCGTTCTGAGCGGGAGTATGATCGCGCTCAAATCCACTACGACTCACACCAATGGCATTACGAACCAATTATTTAGATGATGTTAGCTAGCGAAGCCGGCATTTCAGGCTTCGCACATCTGCCTTTCTATTTAGCTGCAGGATAATCCAATTTTACTGAGCAATGGTCACATTGCCGTAGCCTTGCCGCTTAGACTGATAAAGTGCCTTTTTAGTGCGCTCAAGCCAATCAGGGAACTCTTCTGAGTCTCGCAATTCAGCCATGCCAATAGCAATTTTAAACTTATCGCTTAGCAGATAGTGAGAACCCATGCACTCTAATAGCCTATCTGCGAGAATCTTCGCTGAGTCTAATTGAGTCTGTGGACAAAGGACAATAAACTGCTCTTTGTTGAATCTTGAAACAATGTCAACCTCTCTTACAGTATTAAGACAGTTTTGGGCTGCGGTCTTTAGCACCTCTTCTCGACTAGAGGGGTCGTGAGAAAATAAATCTTCATCAACAGGTGTTAGGTCTATAGCGATCAATGTGGCGGAAGTATGAAACCGATGGAAGCGTGATATCTCTTCTTCCGCTCTCTGTATTATGTGGTTGCGGTTGTATAGGCCCGTGATTGTATCGTAAGCCGAAAGAAATCCTAATGTTTTGTTTTTCTCTAACAAATTGGCCTGTAGCGCATTTATCTCTTCATTTTTTTGTTGGATTATACGCTTGTAGCCCCCCACATGTCGGTTTTTCGAAATAAGCCATAGCAACATTATCAATACAATAACCGAACTCAGTATCATTACAGTGTAATTGCGACTATAGCGGATTTGCACGTTATTCCACTGCTTGTAGATTTCTACTTTCTTTGCCTCTGGAATACGCTCTATTGCAACATTGAGTTTTTCTACTAAATGGCTGTACGACTTATTAACACCAAATGCGAGAGAATCAAAGGGTTCGGCGTAACCAACAATGTGTAAATCTTCAAGCTCAAGGTTATTAATGTGCATATTCACACTCATTAGTGAACCTACCATTACGTCAAATTCACCATTTGCGAGTTGCTTAAGGCCCTCTTCCTCAGATGGGATGAGTTTTAGACGCAGCCCTGGGTAATGACGAGAGATATATTCGACTTGGCGGTACCCCTGCACAATACCTACTGTACGATTGCCAATACCTGAATAGCCCTGCAGCATGGGCGTTCCCGTACGGGCAACCAATACATTTGGCGCCTCAAAATACGGCACACTAAAATCTAAAAACTGCTTGCGATAATCAGAGGTGTTCATCATGGGAATGACTTGGCACTTACCTTGTTGAACAAACTCTAGACTTTCCTGCCAGCTCTGTGAAGAAACAAGCTTGAATTTAAGCTCGCTGAGTTCAGCAATAAGCTGCATGTACTGAGCTGAAATACCTACGTGGATGCCATTTCTTATCGCTTCATAAGGCGCCCAGTTAGGGTCGATACAATAGGTTACTTCAATTGAATTTTGAGATGCTAATGGTTGCTCAGGTGCCGCTTGCAACAACGCGCTAAAAGCGGATCCTACAAACAACACTGTGCAAAGCAGGCCTTTTCTTATTTTTCTCAACTGCACACCCAAAAGAATAGTTACATCAATAACAAGTCAACCGCGAAGTATTAAGGTTAAACGCAAAAAATGCAATAAATTCGACTATTTAGTCACTATTTAGCTATGTGACACTCTGCTGTTGCTTGAATTCTTCCCGATCATAGCGCTTTTCACTCATGATAGCAGCCAATGCTATTACCGCTTTTTCAATATCAGCAAAACTTAAATACAGTGGCGCAAAGCCAACACGAAGTATATTTGGTGCACGAAAATCAGCAATGACACCTTCAGCTATCCACGCTTGGCAAATGGCATAAGCATCATCGTGTGCGAAAGCGATCTGGCTACCTCGATTATCTAGCGAAGGGCTTACAACCTTGAGTTCGTCTAATAAGCCTGCTCTTTTAGCTTCAGCGATAAAATAGGCTTGAAGTTTTTTAGATTTTTCATCAATGGCTTTAATCGAAACGTCTTCGAACACGTCAAGGGCAGCATCTAGAATGCTCATGCCAATAATGCCTGGCGTACCGCACAAGTTTTGTTTTATTGAGGTATCAGCGGTGTAGTCGGGAGAAAATGAAAATGGCGAGCTATGGCCCATCCAACCTGATAAAGGCTGTTTATAAGCGTCTTGATGTCGTCGGGCAACATAAATAAATGCAGGAGCACCTGGGCCGCCATTTAAATATTTATAGGTACAACCCACGGCGAAATCTACATTGCACTCATCTAGGGCTACGGGAAACGCGCCCGCACTGTGTGCCAAGTCCCACAGCGTAAGTATTCCTTTATTATGCGCTTGCTCGGTAATACCCTTCATATCAAGCTTCAAACCACTTCTGAAGTTTACCTGAGTCAGCATCAGCACTGCGATATCTTCGTCAAGCTGGGCAGCAACACTGTTTTCATCTACGTACCGAATACTGTATTCAGTGCCGAGTAAATCGAGCAAACCTTGAACCATATAAATGTCGGTGGGAAAATTATCTCTCGTGGTAGCGATGACCTTCCTTTCAGGGTGCATTTTCAAGGCAGCGCTAAGCACCTTAAACAAATTGATTGATATTGAATCACAGCATATTACTTGGCCTTGCTTTGCGCCGATAATGGTACCAATTTTGTCGCCTACCTGCTGTGGAAGTGAAATCCACTGATGCTTGTTCCAGCTTGTGATAAGGCCCTCACCCCACTGATTTTTTACTACCTCACTGGCGCGCTCTTCCGCTTTTTTCGGCAAGGGCCCAAGAGAGTTACCGTCAAGATAGATAGTATCATTTGGCAGCGCGAATTCTTCCGCCTTGCTAAAAAGGGGGTCTTTCTCATCAAGCTGCTTAGCAGAAAAAACCTTATTTATCATGGTGACTTAAAACCTCAAGTAAAGCATCAAAGGACGTTGATTCTGGATGTAGCCAGTCGAAATGACCACCGTTTGTTATTATTCTACTTTTTGCGCTGGGCATTGTAGCGTGGTGTTCGGGTACAATACTATCTTCGTTGCCTTGTATTAATATTACCGAGGGCTTGATTTTAGCTGCGTCTGGCGTAGCCATTTGGTATTCACGTTCGTTTTCAGCTGGCATGCCACCCATAAACTGTGGCGTGGCTGACTGACAGCTATTTTCACCAAGGGCATAACTTTGCACATTTGTTATAGCGGCAAGGCCTATTACTTGTTTAATGCCTGTACCTACATCGCTACTCGATAGTTGCTGTGCGGCAAGTAAGCCAAGGTGCCCGCCTGCAGAGTGACCTACCAAATATATGTTGCCATTATCGCCTGTAGCTTCAATATTCTCGATCGATGCTTTCACAGCACTTATTACATCTTCCAAACTACCAGGCCAGCCTCCACCTTCATCACCAACACGCCTATATTCCATTGCATAGACACCCATCCCAAGCTCTGCCAAGGCATGATAAAACCCTTTAGCATGGTCGTAGCCGTATGCGTTAAGCCAACAACCACCATGAACGAAGATGAATGCGTCCCCAGCAAACTCATTTTCATCCCCACCGCGGCCATGCCATAAATACACAGTCTGAAGCGGGTCATTCCCATAGCTGAATTGACTATCATGCTCTGACGTTGGCAAGACACCCAACGCAGAATATGGCACTTGGGTCAGTGTGCGAGAGTACTCATTAGAATGGGCGTTTACATTAATATTTGCATGAGTGTCATTCGAAGCGTTTTTCGGGAAAAGGTTCGGTACGTTATCGTGGGTGTCTTTGTAATTCGGCGTTGATCGGGTGACACCCATCGTTAAAGATAACTCTTGCGAGTCTGCATGAAGCTCCGAGTTCGCATGGGTGTCATCGTAAGTTACATTGTTATTTACAACATTACCTTCATTCGGAAGTGAAGTCGCTTGAGTATTTACAGCGGGCAACAGCGTCGCTAATACAGCTAATGTGATTGGAGAGATACCTTTGATAGAAGATTTCATATTAATAGTTTTTATTTCAATTAAATCATAGAGTACCAAGTAAATGGTGGCACTCTATGATTAATTTTTTGACATATTATCGCCGGGCTCTGCTTAGATTATTTCAACAGCCAGTGCTACGCCTTCGCCACCGCCTATACATAAAGATGCAATACCTTTTTTCCCGCCACGTTGCTTAAGCGCATGCAGCAGAGTTACCAAAATACGTGCGCCTGATGCACCGATTGGGTGGCCCAATGCACATGCACCACCTTTCACGTTCACTTTACTTTCATCAAGCCCAAGTTTCTTGACTGCCAGCATAGTTACCATTGCAAAAGCTTCATTAATCTCAAACAAATCAACTTCTTCTTTTGTCCAGCCTGCTTTATCCAACACTTTTTCCATTGCCCCTACAGGTGCCACAGTGAAGTTTTCAGGTTCAATAGAATTTGTAGCGTGAGCAACCACGCGCGCAAGCGGTGCGAGACCCAGCTCTTTTGCTTTGCTTTCGCTCATTACAACCAGTGCCGCTGCACCATCTGAAATCGAGCTTGAGTTAGCTGCCGTGACCGAACCGTCTTTTTTAAAAGCAGGTCTTAGTGTTGGTATTTTTTCAGGGCGAGAGGAACCTGGGCCTTCATCGGTATCAACAACAGTATCGCCCTTACGAGAAGAAACTGTAACAGGTACTATTTCATCAACGAATGTACCGCTATTTATTGCTTCATGTGCCTTTGAAAGCGAACTTAATGCAAATTCATCCATTTCGCCGCGAGATATATTTTCTTCATCGGCAGTATCTTGCGCAAAACATCCCATTGCTTTCCCATCATAAGCATTTTCTAGCCCGTCTAGCATCATGTGATCTAGCACTTGACCATGGCCCATGCGATAACCCGTTCTTGCTTTAGGCAGCATGTAGGGGGCATTACTCATGCTTTCCATTCCACCCGCTACAACTGCTGTCGCACTGCCAGCTTTGATTAAGTCATGCGCCATCATTACCGCTTTTAAGCCCGAGCCACATACTTTATTAATGGTTGTTACTCCCGCACTTAACGGAAGCCCCGCCCCCAGTGAAGCTTGTCGTGCAGGTGATTGACCAAGGCCAGCGGGTAATACACACCCCATAATGACTTCATCAATTACAGAGACATCCACCGCTTCACAGGCTGCTTTAATCGCAACTTCGCCGAGTTTGGTCGCAGCTAGTGAAGACAAATTACCGTTAAATCCACCCATTGGTGTGCGCTTGGCAGCGACAATAACCACTGATTCTTTACTCATAACTGTGCCCTTAAAATTCATTTAAATCATAATGTTAAGTGAAAAGTACTACACAGATGTATACAAAAGTAAACACCTCAAATAGCGCCTAAGCTTTACCTTCACCGTGAAAAATTGACGTTAGCAAAATGTTACTTTACCTTAACGTAAAATGTAATTAACGTTAACGTAAACCTGTACCAAGTGTGTGTCAACCTAACACTACGCTTTAGCATAGTGGTGTAAAAAACACACGGCTCCAAGTCAATAGTGCAATTACAAAGACATCCACCGAGTACAGCAAACTTAATTACAAAGACACCCAAGCTAAGATAAAGGGTGTTAAACAGCGCTAAAAACAAGGTACGTGTAATGAGCAAGTACGAAGACGAAACAACATATGCTATAGGTGAACTCGCGCGAGAGTTTGACATTACTCCTCGTTCAATTCGTTTTTATGAAGAGCAAGGGCTAATGTCGCCGTCCAGAACTGGGCAGAATCGTGTTTATTTAAACAAAGACAGAGTGCGCTTAAAGCTTATCTTGCGGGGTAAACGCTTAGGTTTTTCCCTTGCTGAAGTCAAAACACTGTTCGACATGTACGACACTAACCCCAACTCGGCCATTCAGCTAGAGGCTATGCTTGAAATGACTGAGCAAAAAAGAGCAGTGCTTAAACAACAATTAGAAGATATCCAGATGTTAATGACAGAGCTGGACGATGTTGAAGCACGTTGCCGTGAAGAACTCGCAGAATTGAAACGAGGAAATATCGCATGAACACCTCCTACCCTACTTTGAATTTTGGACTTGGTGAAGACATCGAGATGTTACGTGACCAGGTCTACCAATTTGCACAAAATGAGATTGCTCCTCTTGCTGAACAAGCAGACGCAGATAACCAATTCCCAAATCAACTGTGGACTAAGCTTGGTGATATGGGTTTATTGGGTGTAACTGTTTCAGAGCAGTACGGTGGTTCTGACATGGGCTATCTCGCCCACACTATTGCTATGGAAGAGGTTAGCCGCGCTTCAGGTGGTATCGGATTGAGCTACGGCGCTCACTCAAACCTTTGCGTTAATCAAATTTTCAAAAACGGTAACGACGCACAACGTGAAAAGTACTTGCCTAAGTTAGTAAGTGGTGAACACATTGGTGCGTTAGCAATGAGTGAGCCTAACGCAGGTTCTGACGTCGTTAGCATGAAATTAAAAGCTGAAAAGCGCGGCGATAAATACATCCTTAATGGAAACAAGATGTGGATCACAAACGGTCCTGATGCACATACTTTTGTTATCTACGCTAAGACTGACCCTAACGCAGGGCCTAGAGGGATCACAGCGTTTATCGTAGAGCGCGATTTCCCTGGCTTTAGCCGCGCACAGAAACTCGACAAACTTGGTATGCGCTCATCTAATACCTGTGAGTTAGTTTTTGAAGATTGCGAAGTACCTGCGGAGAATATTCTTGGCAATGAAGGCGAAGGCGTTCGTGTACTAATGAGCGGCTTAGATTACGAGCGTCTTGTTTTATCCGGCGGCCCACTCGGCATCATGCAGTCGTGCATGGATATTGTTGTTCCTTATATTCACGACCGCCAGCAGTTTGGTCAATCAATTGGTCAATTTCAACTGATACAGGGCAAAGTCGCTGACATGTACACGCAAATGAATGCTGCACGCGCGTATGTTTACACCGTTGCACAGTCGTGCGATCGCGGTGAAACAACGCGAAAAGATGCTGCTGGCGCCATTCTTTACTCAGCAGAACTGGCAACCAAAATGGCGTTAGATGCCATTCAGCTGTTAGGTGGTAATGGTTACATCAACGAATACCCAACAGGTCGCCTATTACGTGATGCCAAGCTATACGAAATTGGCGCGGGAACGTCTGAAATTCGCCGAATGCTAATAGGCCGCGAGCTATTCAACGAATCGAAGTAAATCGGGATTACGGGTGGAAGGCTAATTCTACTGAACAATGAAAGATTAAACGCTGTTTGTTTTATAGAAATTAGCAAGACACCCACCCTAAGATTTATTAGGACATTTACGAAAGCTGAACTTTATTTACAGGCCAATGAATTACAAAGACACCCATCGCAACGAAAATGCTTGGCATGGGTGTCTTGCTAATCGTCATGCTAACTAGTGGCTCAGCGACAGCCGTCGCCAATGCCCAATACAAGGAGGGGTTATGCCCGTTCTTCGCTCAAGTATAAACACGAAATCTGAAACATTTATCTCAAACGCCGAGCACATGCAGGCTCAGGTAAATGATCTAGTCGAAAAAATAGAACAAATTTGCCAAGGTGGCGGCGAGAAAGCGGCTGAGCGCCACGTGTCACGGGGAAAACTTCTACCTCGTGACCGAATCAATGCACTGATTGACCCAGACACGCCTTTTCTAGAAATAGGCCAGTTGGCTGCATGGGAAGTGTATGAAGACTATGTACCTTGTGCAGGGGTAGTTGCCGGTATAGGTATTGTAGCTGGCATCGAGTGCATGATTGTAGCTAATGATGCTACTGTCAAAGGCGGGACTTACTACCCTCTTACGGTAAAAAAGCACCTTCGCGCTCAAACCATTGCAGAACAGAATAACTTACCTTGTATTTATCTTGTAGATTCAGGTGGTGCTAACTTGCCACGCCAAGATGATGTATTCCCCGACAGAGAACATTTCGGCCGTATATTTTTCAACCAGGCAAATATGTCTGCTAAGAATATCCCTCAAATTGCTGTAGTAATGGGTTCCTGTACAGCTGGGGGGGCTTATGTTCCCGCCATGGCTGATGAAAGCATTATCGTTAAAGAACAAGCGACTATTTTTCTGGGCGGCCCACCACTTGTTAAGGCTGCAACAGGTGAAGTGGTAACTGCAGAAGAGCTCGGTGGCGGTGATGTCCATACTCGTATTTCCGGGGTCGCTGATCATCTTGCCAACAATGACCATCATGCACTTTCTCTAGCTCGAAATGCTATCTCTAGGCTAAACCGAAAGAAACCTGAAGACTTAGACGTTGCTGAGGTGAAACCACCGCGCTACGACACCAAAGAAATTTACGGCATTGTGCCTGCCGATAGTCGCCAGACTTACGATGTAAGAGAAATCATTGCGCGTATTGTGGATGATTCAGATTTTGACGAATTCAAACCCCTCTATGGCACTACTCTTGTTTGTGGTTTTGCACGCATTTTCGGCTTCCCAATCGGCATTGTTGCGAACAACGGCATACTTTTCGGTGAAAGTGCGCTCAAAGGTGCTCATTTTGTCGAGCTTTGCGCCATGCGAAAAATCCCTATCGTGTTTTTGCAAAACATCACAGGCTTTATGGTCGGTAAGCAATACGAGCACGGCGGTATCGCAAAACACGGAGCAAAAATGGTAACCGCTGTAGCATGCGCGAATGTTCCAAAACTCACTGTGCTTATCGGTGGAAGTTTTGGTGCGGGTAACTACGGCATGTGCGGCAGAGCCTATGACCCACGGTTTCTTTTCATGTGGCCAAATGCTCGCATCTCTGTGATGGGCGGTGAGCAAGCAGCAGGTGTTCTCGCACAGGTTAAACGCGACCAAAAAGAGCGTTCTGGAGAATCTTGGAGCGCAGAAGAAGAGAAAGCATTTAAACAACCCGTTATTGATACCTACGAAAAGCAAGGACATCCATACTATGCATCTGCGAGGCTTTGGGACGATGGCGTTATCGACCCAGCGGATACACGTTTAGTGCTCGGGCTATCGCTTTCAGCGGCGCTTAACAAGCCTATTGAAGACACCCAATTTGGCATATTTAGAATGTAGGAGTTCGGGTTATGGAAAAATCAGTTATTTACAGCGTAGATGAAAGAAACATTGCCACTGTCACCTTAAACAGGGCTGATAAACATAATGCCTTCAACGACGAAATGATAATCGAGCTGACTCGTTTATTTAAAAAAGCGGGCGAAGACGAGAACGTACGCGCCCTTATTTTAAGAGCGGAAGGTAAAAGCTTCAGCGCTGGCGCCGATCTTAACTGGATGAAAAAGATGGCTAGTTATACCGAAGCGCAAAATGAAAGTGACGCTCTTGCATTAGCAACCATGCTACAGACGCTTTATAAAATGCCAAAGCCCACAATAGCGAGAGTACAAGGCGCAGCTTTCGGAGGCGCAGTAGGTTTAATTGCCTGTTGCGATATTGCAATTGGAAGCAAGTTAAGCAAGTTTTGCTTAAGCGAAGTTAAAATAGGCCTTATTCCAGCGACGATCAGCCCTTACGTTGTTGAGGCAATGGGGGCACGTGTATGCCGACGCTACTTTCAAACCGCTGAAGTGTTTTCTGCGCGTAGAGCACGACGACTAGGTTTATTAAGCGAATCTGTTACCGAAGATGAGCTAGACAGCACCATAGATGACATTGTATCAGACATACTGAAAAACGGCCCCCAAGCAGTGGCGAAAGCTAAAGACTTGGTGCAATGGGTGTCTACGCAAGAAATTGATGATGTCCTTCTCACACAAACGAGCAAACTTATTGCACAAGTTAGGACTTCTGATGAAGGTCAAGAAGGTCTGTCAGCCTTTTTAGAAAAGCGCAGTGCGTCATGGGTGGAGGTACAAAATGATAAATAAATTACTAATCGCAAACCGTGGCGAAATAGCCTGCCGCGTTATAAAGACAGCCAACGCACAAGGTATAAAAACCGTAGCTGTTTATTCAGACGCAGATGAGAATGCACTTCACGTGCAAATGGCTGACGAAGCAGTTTATTTAGGGCCATCTCCGTCAAAAGAAAGTTATTTACGTGGTGAAATCATTATTGAGAAATCGAAAGAGCTTGGTGTGGATGCTATCCACCCGGGTTACGGCTTTCTCTCTGAAAATGCAGAATTTGCAAATCTGTGCGCAGAAAACAACATTATTTTTGTAGGTCCACCCGCATCTGCAATAGAAGCGATGGGTTCAAAATCTGCCGCTAAGCACATCATGGAAAAAGCAGGCGTTCCATTGGTTCCAGGCTATCATGGTGACGAACAAAGTGAAGCGGTGTTGAAAGGTGCTGCCGATGAGATGGGCTACCCGGTGCTTTTGAAAGCCGCAGCTGGTGGCGGCGGTAAAGGCATGCGCCAAGTGTGGAGCGAGAAAGAATTTTCTCAGGCTTTAAACGCCGCTAAACGTGAATCTATGGCCAGCTTTGGTGACGACCATATGCTGGTTGAAAAGTACCTAACTCGCCCTCGTCATGTTGAAATACAAGTTTTCTGTGACACCCACGATAACGGTGTATACCTTTTCGAGCGTGATTGCTCGGTTCAACGCCGTCACCAAAAGATTATTGAAGAAGCACCAGCGCCTAATATGTCTCAGTCAGTGAGAGAAAAAATGGGCGAAGCGGCAATACTGGCGGCGAAAGCAATTAATTACGTAGGTGCAGGAACTGTAGAGTTCTTACTTGATGAAGACGATTCATTTTACTTTATGGAAATGAATACGCGCTTGCAGGTTGAACACCCTGTTACAGAAATGATTACCCGAGAAGATTTGGTTCACTGGCAATTAATTATTGCTGAAGGTAAGCCCCTACCTAAGCAACAAAAGGAACTAACGTTAGCAGGACACGCATTCGAAGCACGTATTTATGCTGAAGATCCGAACAACGAGTTTCTACCTTCCACCGGCACGCTGTGCCTGTTACGCACACCAAAAGAAAATGACGTAGTTCGCGTTGATACTGGCGTTGTCGAAGGCGATGAGGTAAGCGTATTTTACGACCCTATGATTGCCAAACTTGTGGTTTGGGGAGAGAACCGGGAGGTAGCCCTCAAGCGCCTAATTAGTGCATTGGGCGATTACTATATTGACGGTGTAAGCACAAATATTGACTTCCTAAAGCGCGTCGCTACCCACCCGGCATTCGGTGCTGCTGAGTTGACAACTACATTTGTTGAAAAGCATAACGATTCGTTGTTTAACCATGTAGCTAGCGAAGACACCCATTCTAATATCCCAGTAATGGCATTACTTTCCCTAGTAAGTAGAAAAGTTACCTTGAGTAATCGCACACCTGAAGTATGGTCCACTGCGGGTGCGTGGCGGTCTAATGGAAATCACCAAGAAACTCTAACGTTGCTTTGCGGCCAAGAAGAGGTCGGTGTTGAGGTAAAACATCTACTACACGGGAATCAGCCTGTCTGGGAGCTTACGGTAGCTAACGAAAGCTTCGAAGTAAGTGGCAAGATCATAAATAACACGCTGAAAGCGACAATCAATGGATACAAATCAACTTTTTCGTTTTCAGACAATGATGGGGTGTTTACTCTTTTTAACAAAGACACCCATGCTAAGTTTAGTGTAGTTTCGCCCTCGTTAGGTGATGATAACAGTGATGGTGATGATGCCAATTTAAGTGCTCCTATGAATGGAACAATAGTCGCGCATTTAGTTGAGAAAGGTCAGCAGGTTAAGAAAGGTGCTCCAATTTTAGTAATGGAGGCGATGAAGATGGAGCACAGTATTATTGCTCCACATGACGGCTCAGTAGAAGAATTCTTCTTCAACCCAGGTGAATTAGTGGATGGTGGGGCTACGCTATTGGCGTTTTCGACTAAAGAAGCAACCGAGGTTTAATGTGACGTTTCCTAAAGAAGTAAGCATTGTCGAAGTCGGCCCTCGAGACGGCCTTCAGAATGAAAAACATACCTTAAGTGTCGAACAAAAGGTAGAGCTTATAAAGCTTCTATCAGAAACTGGTCTCAACCGTATAGAGGCTGGTAGCTTTGTTTCGCCCAAATGGGTGCCTCAAATGGCGAATTCAGGTGAGGTTATTAAAGCGCTAAATTCAAAGGAGAATATCCGTTATTCTGCGTTGACACCCAACCTTAAGGGGCTAGAAGCGGCCGTAGAGTCAGGAGTGAAAGAGGTTGCTGTATTTGGTGCAGCCTCTGAGTCTTTTTCACAAAAGAATATCAACTGCTCAATTGGCGAAAGTTTAAAGCGTTTCGAAGGCGTGTTTAAACTAGCCAACCAGCATAATATAAAAGTGAGAGGTTATGTTTCATGTGTAATGGGCTGCCCCTATGAAGGTAATATCTCTCCTAATGCCGTTACACAAGTAAGTAAGGAACTGATTGACATGGGATGTTACGAAGTTTCACTAGGCGATACCATTGGAGTGGGCACACCAAAAGCTACCAGCTTGTTGCTTGATGAAGTACTAAAGGAAATTAGTGTTAGCAAGGTTGCAGCCCACTTTCATGATACTTATGGACAAGCACTAGTTAATTTGTACACGGCACTAGGATATGGTGTTTCTATTATAGATTCGGCTGTTGCAGGACTAGGAGGTTGCCCTTATGCCAAAGGGGCCAGCGGTAACGTCTCAACTGAAGATGTCCTGTATATGTTGAATGGCATGGACATTTCCACAGAAGTGGACATGAACAAGCTGCTTGTAGCCTCGTCGTACATTTCTGACGTTTTGGGTCGCTTGCCCGTATCGAAATCAGCCAACGCACTTTTGGGTAAATAGCCTTCAGTTACGGGCCCATGGATTCATGTATCCGTTTTATGAAGACACCCACCCTAAAGACCAAAAATTTTTTAAGGTGGGTGTCTCTACAAGCTCTCGCTATACAAAGCTCTGTAGAATGGATGTCACTACTAGCTGCTACTTCTTTAGGATGGATGTCTTTGTATGCTTCTTTGTAAGCTGTCCCACCATTATTGACACGTAATCATAAAAACCGCGCTATTGTTCAGGTCACAGAGCAACACCTCAGGTGTTAAGGTTTGATCAAGTAATATGATTTGCCGGATGAAAAAGTGGCGCAAAGCAGAAAATCCCTTATTAGTCTTCAAGACACGCCCTATTATCACTGTATATCTCGATGCGTAAGACGTAGCTACCTTTGCGGGTACGATCGACATAATAATGTTAGTTACGAGCATAGAAAATCTTGGGTAGAGAAAAGGCTTCTATTTTTAGGTAAAGTTTTCTCCATAGACATTTGTGCTTATGCGGTTATGAGCAACCATGTCCATGTCGTTTTATCAGTAAATAAAAATGTTGCCCTCGCTTGGTCAGTAGACACTGTTTTAAGGCAATGGCATAAAATGCACAAAGGCACCCTACTCACTCAAAAATATTTGAAGGGCGAATTACTTAGCGATAATGAATTAGATGCGGTCAAAGCTACGGCTGAAGTTTATAGAAAACGTCTGTTTGATATTAGTTGGTTTATGAGAAACTTGAATGAGTTTATCGCGAGGAAAGCCAATGAAGAAGATAACTGTACTGGCAGATTCTGGGAAGGCCGATTTCGTTCACAGGCTTTATTGACTGAGAAGGCACTATTTTCCTGTATGGCCTATGTTGATTTAAACCCTATTCGAGCGAGATCAGCTACGAATCTAAAAGACTCGTTGTATACAAGCATGTATACCAGGCTGGCCTCACGCGCATTGAATAATCAACCTGTCAATGGATTAATGCCGTTTAAAACTAATAGAATAAATGACTGCCACCGCTGCTTAAATCTCACTCTAAGCGACTATTGCGAACTTCTTAATAACTCTATTAAGTTACTTCTTGATGGCAGTGCACAAGCGGCTAAGCAAGAAAATTGTAGCAATGTAAATTTAATTGGCCTCGGAGAAGCTCAATGGCTCAAGGTTATCAATGATTTTGAGAACATTTTTTCCTTTGCTGCTGGAGACAAAACATCTATGCAAAAATTCAAAGAGCGCACTAATAGAAAGCGAATGGCTAAACAGAGATCAGCATCGCTCTGCTTCGACCTTAAATCTACTTCTCAGAAGGTAGAATTACAGTCATAGCAACTGCGATCAAAAGCACTGCTGCCATGATATACACCACAGAAAACGGTAAAACAGGCGTTAGCGCAGCGTAGAGAGCGCCAAACGCTAGCAAAATTACTCCTATCGCAGTGTTAGAAAAACCGACTAACTCAGTTCGCTCTTGGCCATCTTTAACATCTAAACTATATGTCTTTCTTCCTGTTCTTACGCCTGTATGAGCTATTGATAGCAAGAAGAACAGAAAAGCTGATGTGGCAATTGAGGCTGATTGCCAATAAAGAAGCCCTCCACACGCGCACAGCGCGAGCAGACCTGATAGTTGCAGCGTTAACTTCGCACTTTTATCAGCAAGCCTCCCCCAAACGATCGAAGATAAAAGCGCAGCCGAAGCCTCAGCACCTATATATATCGGTAGCAACTCTTGCGCATCACCATTATTTTCGATCATAAAATAGGGAGCAACAAGCGCCGAATGCACAAAAAGCCCCCTTACAAAAATAAATTTATAAATGGTAGGATCAAAGTTAATACTAAACGCTTTTCCGTCGTCGCTGCCAGTGTCCACACTTGTCTTGATGGGCCACACACATACCAAAGTCAAAATAAAAGAAAGCAAACTTCCACTTAAAATTAGCAAAAGTACATTTGAAGAAAGGTTGTCATCTATAATGACCAGGGGTATTGAAATTACGAGTGTAACCACCCCAGATATAGTAGATGCCAATCCTATCAAATTGCCACGCTCTCCTTTATCGGCGACATCTGCTTCCATATCTTTAACAGTTAACGAACACGCAGAACGGCCCAAACTAAGAAGCATAAGAGAGATAAGTAGTAGAGTTCCTGCTGTGAAGCTAGAAAAGAATATCACCGAAAACAGCATGCCAAGCACAGCAAATGCTTGTATTGCCATGCCAATGCGCCATACGATATGCCGCTGCGAATGTTTTCGAAGATAAATACTAATGAGTACTTGAGGAAGAAGTGCACCCGACTCTCGGATAGGAACTAACCACCCCACCATCCAAACTGGAGCACCGACACTCAGAAGAACTGCCGTTAGAGTTGTCTTAGCTGATATCAACAGGTCGGCAAGCTTATTAAGCGAAAGGCCAGCGATGAGGAGTTTTTTTTCTTTCATGGTCGATGGCATGTACCGTATAAAATCCGGTATATACGGCACTTATATGTTTTAAGATCAGAAAGTTGCGCATATTACCTGTTGTTTTCAACCAACACCTTTAGGTTTTCAAGGCCCATTTCAAAATCGGGTCCAATCATACCATCCACCATTAATGCAAAATATTTGTTGATTGGATTATTATCTACTGTTCCTTCATCTCTCCAAATGACCAAAGAGCCGTCGACCGTAGGTACAATTTCAACTACGCCTGAAGAGCCTACGTCAAACTCAGGGAAATACAGTTGATAGAGAACTCGCTTGTTGTGTTCTAGTTGCGTTATTTCCATTTCGCCATTCCCTTCCGTCTCACTTATCCACTCCGAACGCATTCCAATCGCCCTGTCAGGGCCAGAATAGTCAAGCTTCATTTTCGGGTCGCGTTTGAACCACACCCCCCACTTTTGCCATTCCTTTAGGTCAACAACATAAGGATATATCTCAGATGGCTTAGCATCGATACTGACTCTTCTTTCCACGCTATACTTATTTGGAATAAAAAAGCTCATACCGACAAACAATAAAATTATTATGCCAACCACAACTAAAAGTTTTTTCAGCGCTTCCATCTAAGACTCCATAAAATGACCAGTCGCTCAAATATAACATCTAATTAACAAATGTCACTTATTGGTGTGGTTACCACTTTTCCGGAATTTGCGTTAGATAGACACCCATCGAATCATTTTTAACGGAATTAAAAACGTTTCGATGAGCTAACATCTTTAATAACTTGGTCGTTTAGCTGGGTGTCTTCATAAATAGTTCGATAAAAACTGCAAACCTATCGTTTTATGAGTGAAGTGGATGTCTTTTCAAGATGCGATCGAAAAACTTATGCTGGATGTCTTTCTTCACCTATCTACACCTTGTGATAATGAGTGCGTCGACTATTGTTTATAGGTATGCGTTTTATGAGTGGGTGTCTTTCTTAGCTCTTTCAATGAAAAGTTCGATGTTACGTTGGGTGTCTTGCTTAGAATCTTGCTTAGAAAAATCGCAAAATAACATGATTTTTAAAAATTTAACCATTTCATCACAAAGCAAGAAAATCGCACTGTTATTCTAAATTATCTTGTGTAATATGGGTTTAGGTTATCAGCAAAGCCTGTTCACTTGGGCGGCTCACGGATAGCGCAGCAAATCGCAACACCTCGTTTTCTCTTTATATTTCTATTGATACACGGTTATCGCTTTTTTACAGGAGTTTTTAGAAAATGGCAGATCAAAGTTCTCGTTACATCAGTAACCTCACCCGCGATACATATGCGCTTATCTTAGCTGGGGGAAAAGGTTCAAGACTACACGAGCTCACTACTTGGCGAGCCAAACCCGCGCTTTATTTCGGCGGTAAATTTAGAATCATCGACTTTCCCCTATCAAATTGTGTTAACTCAGGCATTCGAAGAATTGGCGTTGTCACTCAGTACAAGTCTCACTCCTTAATTCGCCACTTGGTCAGAGGTTGGGGGCACTTCAAGAAAGAACTCGGCGAATCAGTTGAAATTCTTCCGGCGTCTCAGCGCTTCTCCGACAGTTGGTATGAAGGCACCGCCGATGCTGTTTTTCAAAACATCGACATCATCCGTGATGAACTGCCCAAATACGTAATGATCCTATCAGGTGACCATATCTATCGTATGGACTACGGTGATTTGCTCGCTAAGCACAAAGAGTCTGGTGCCAAGATGACAGTATCTTGTATGTCAGTTCCATTAGAAGAAGCAGCGGGTGCTTTTGGTGTGATGTCCGTAGATGAAAACTACCGTATTAATGGTTTTGAAGAAAAACCTGCCAACCCTACCCCGCTTCCGAACGACCCCACGCGCTGCCTAGCCTCTATGGGCAATTATGTATTCGACACCGAGTTTTTATTTGAACAACTGCGAGTAGACTCTGAAAATATGGGGTCTCAGCGTGATTTTGGTAAAGATATTATTCCATCGATAATTGCTGACCACCCGGTATATGCCTACCCATTTGAGAAAAGTGGCGGAGATAACGCTTACTGGCGTGACGTAGGTACAATTGATTCGTTCTGGGAAGCCAATATGGAGATGGTAGCGCCAGTACCTCAGCTTAATTTATACGATAGAAAATGGCCTATTTGGACGTACCAAGAACAACTACCGCCTGCTAAGTTTGTATGGGAAGATCACGACAGACGTGGTGAAGCTATTAACTCTGTTGTATCCGGTGGCTGCATCATCTCTGGCTCTACCCTTCGCTCTTCTATTTGTTTTTCTAACGTACGTGTACATTCATACGGGTTAATAGAAGATGCCGTCATCCTTCCAGACGTTGAAATTAAACGCCATTGTAAGTTGAAAAAGGTGATTATTGATCGCGGCTGCGTTATACCGGAAGGAACGACCATTGGTTACGACCACGAACAAGATACAGCACGAGGCTTCCGTGTCTCAGAAAAAGGTGTGGTACTTGTAACACGTGAAATGCTAGGCCAACCTGTGGGTGGGCTAAGCGCCTCGAGCAAACAGAATTAATAAAGGTTTTAAACGTCTAAAAGATTGATTTTGGCGCCTACGGTCAAAATCAATCTCAGATAAACCGGCTAAACCTTTAATAACTTAGCCCAATTTATGTAACCAACAAGCGAAACCACCCGCTTACTCCGCCTCGTTGCTCCACCTTATAAGGGTTTGCTCAATAAAGCTCGCTACCGCTTCAGGATGCTCTAACGGGAACATATGACCACCATCCAATACCACATGTTCAATTGCATTATGCTTCATTAGTCGCGAGTACATTTCAGGCTTACATACATTACTACTGCTCCCCGTCGCCAATACTGCAGGGCACTTAAGCTTTCCTTTGTATTTCCCGAGGTTATGAGGCACGTTGCGGAACAAATCAGCTTCCACGTCCGCCCGAAATGTAAGTGAGATATTGCCTCCTTTACTCTCTGTAACAGACTTCACGTAGTCACGTACGCATCGTTTATCCATATCTCTAAAAAGTGCTTTGCCATGAAAGTACGCAACCATATCGGTATTGCTTGGCCAACGTGTATTACGCGTTTGTGCGAGTTTTGCAGGCGTTAGCTTATTAATTAAAGGTGTATGTTTCGCAAACTTAAAGAAATAACTCAGTGGGCCAACCACTAGCGGCGGGTCGAATAAAATAACGCCCCGAAATAGCTCAGGCGCCTCACACGCCGCCATGTAGGTAATGACGGCGCCAAACGAATGCCCTACACCGTAAACACCGCGTGGATCTTTGTTTTCTTTCTTAATATGTTTGATGAGTTCTTGAACCTGATTTCGCCAGTTGCCATTTACGGGGAGCTGAGGGTCGTGCCCGAATCGCTCAACGTGCAAACGGTTGAAGTGGCTGGGTAACGCCGAAAACATGGCATTATAGCTTCCTGCAGGAAACCCGTTTGCATGGGCAAAATGAAAACTCAACTCTGACGACGACACCAATACACTCCTTCACATTCAAACAATAAAGGGGCCTATAATCAGCCCCTTACAATGGAATATCGATAATACTACAAGCCCCTAGATTCTGCCATTTCCCAATCTTTTACAATCTTCGTGCTTGTCCATAAGAACACAGCAATTGAGATGGCGTAAGGAACTACTAGGTAAATCAAAGCTTGCCTTAATGCCTCAGTCTCGCCTAAAGACGGCACCAGCGCTTGGCTTATAATACCGGTAAGTGTAGGCCCGCCGCCTAGCGCAATTATATTTAAAACAAAGAAGAAGAGTGCCGTCGACATTGCCCTTACGTTTAGTGGTGCAAGGGTTTGTGCCATCGCAAAACTAGGCCCTAAATAAGAGCCACTTGTAAATAACAGCAGCGCCATAAGCCCAACAGACAACCACAAATCTTGAACTTGTAGCGATGCATAAAAGGCAGGCACCCCGATAATAAGCGCGATAGCAGGTAGTAATGCATAAGCTTTCTTATTGTGCTTGCCCCACCTGTCAGCTACATAGCCACCTAACCACACGCCCAATGCATACGCAGTACCGTTGATGATGCCAAATACAATAAGAAGTTGTGTAATATCTAGCCCTGCAAATGCTCGCACGTAGTAATCTATGACCCAAGTCGATATTGCATAGTTACCGAACGAACCAAATGAAATACCCAATGCCATTCCCCACCACGTGGGTATTTTTAGCAGCATTTTCAATGACGATTTAACACTTGGCTTATTCGCGTCATCTGCACTTGGCGCAGAAACTGTTCTAGCAGGCTCTTTTACCGTCAACTTCAGCAAAATAGCCAGTATTACTCCAGGTATACCCACGCTGTACATTACCGTACGCCAGTCGGCAGATCCGCCCTGTAAAAAGAACGCTGAGGCAAAAAACGCCAGCATTACACCAAATGGAATGCCTAAAGAATAAATAGCCAGAGCTCCAGCGCGTTTTTCTTTAGGAAAAAGGTCAGAAATTATACTGTGCGATGGTGGGCTGCCCCCAGCCTCACCTATACCTACACCAATACGAGCAATAGCGAGTTGCATATAATTGGCTGCTAAGCCTGATGCCGCAGTAAAACCACTCCATAGCGTTAGTGATATTGCAATAATGTTAACTCGGCTATAACGGTCTGCAAGCCAAGCAATTGGAATACCCATTACGGTATAAAGTAGCGCGAAGTAGATGCCTTTAAGCCACCCCAACTGGGCGTCATCTAACCCCAGATCGGCTTTAATGAAAGGCGATAATATTCCGATAATTTGCCTATCTATAAAGTTAAAGGCATACACTAAGGTTAATATGAACAGAACGTAATTGCGGTAACTTCTAGATGTTCCAGCTTCGTTAGCGGGAATACCTTCAACGTGCGTATGGGCCATAACAGTCCTTTTGAGTGACGATATCCCAGTCTACGCAGCTGGTAAAAAAATACACAACTAATTGTTACTTATTTGTTAACATAACGAAAATTTCTAACTCAGGCTTTTCGTTGAGCAGCGCTTAATGTACGATGACCCCCACTTAACTCATCAGACCAGACAAGCCAATATGACAGTAGATGAATTGCTCAATATTCCCCAACTATCACAAACATCGGAAAATACCTGGAAAGTTGACGGGCTAGTTATTCCTAAAACTTGGGGTCAAGGACGAACGGCGTTTGGCGGCATCTCTGCCGGCATGCTATATACCGCTGTGAAGCAACAAGTAACTGATAGTCGCGTGTTACGCTCTTTTACTACTAATTTTGTTGGTCCGTTGTCCCTCGAAGCCCCCTTCTCTATCGAAGTTACCCTATTAAGAACGGGTAAAAATGTTTCGCAGTATACCGCGCATGCCATTCAAGACGGCAAAAGCTGCGTTTTTTCCCAAGCTTGCTTTGGGGTTGCTAGAGAATCTGGCATTAAGGTAGAGAATACCGAAAAACATGATATGCCTTTGCCTAATAAGGCGAAATTCATCCCACAAATACCTAAAGTTACGCCAAAGTTTTTACGTTACTTTGACTTAGCCATTGAAGATGGCGGTATTCCTTTTACGCGCAGAAAAACAAGCCACTACCACGGTTTCATGCGGTTTAAACAAGCTCCTGCGACGATAACTGATGCACACATTATTACCATGATTGATGCCTGGCCGCCTACACTATTGCAAATGATGAAATTGCCAGCACCGGCTAGCACGGTTAGCTGGAATTTAGAATTTATCCACCCGCATAAGCCGGTAAGCCCAACTGATTGGTTCGGCTATAAAGCCCATACTAGACAGGCAGCTGACGGTTATGGACATACGGAAGCGACAATTTGGGATAAAGATAACGAAGTCATTGCAATAAGCAGACAAACCGTAGCGATTTTTGACTAATCTCTACGGCATTAGCTATGTCTGAAGGCGTTTAACCTTAATAGAGCATAAACGCGTTAGGATTAAACAAGGAAATAACCGAAATACATTGAAGGTTAGTTATATCTAGCGCGTCTTCCAAATCCTCGCGATTAAGCGACAACGCCTCGTGCATCTCTGGTTTTAAGTTGTGATAGCTTGGATAAATTTCTGGGTTTACGTTATCTAGTGCTAACACGTAAGAAAGCTGTAGAATTTTATCTTCTACATTTCTCTCTACATCTTCGCCTTTGTGAATACTGGCAATAGGCGTATAAATTGAACTAGGGATTTCCCATTTCTCGATCAGCCTTGCCGACAGATCTGCGTAAGTAAATCCTAATACGCCAAATTGAAGCTCTGCTGGGCTTACCTGTGCATTGAACGCCTGACAACGGGTTGCCGACTCAGGCAAAAGCGAAACGGTAACTAGCTCTCCAATATTGTGAAGCAGCCCGGAAACGAAAAGTCTTTCGGGCTCTCTAATATTGCGCATATCGGCAAAATACTTGGCCAATAACCCGCAAGAAACGCTTTGTTCCCAGAACTTGTCTAAGTCTATAGCTTGGCCATTTACTTCACTAAATGCCTGACTTACACCATAGGCCAACGCTAAGTCGTAGGTAGAACGGGTTCCCACAACCTGAATAGCCCGTGTTATCGTGTCAATTTTATTGGGAAAACGATAGAGTGCTGAGTTTGCCACTCTAAGTAGCTGGGTAGCCAATGACGGGTCGAAAGCAATGATATCGCCAATATCGTCAATGCTTGAAGCTTCATCGTCCATACAAGCTTTAAGTCGCGTTACCGAGTCTGGTAAAACAAAGAGGTCTTCCGCTTTCGAAACTAATTCATCTAAATTCATTCGTGCACTCTCTTCAATGCAGTCTTTGTCATTATCGTGTTCAAGGCACCTCCATTCGCCATGAGCCTCATTAAGGTATAGGCGTTAAACCTAAATAGGTCAATTAATATCGCCTAGTAAGAAAGTATGATTTCTTTACTAATCAGGTAGTTAAAAAACTCTTAAAAGAGTAATTATTAATTGATGTTCTTTTGTAAGTATAAGCTGTTTTTCCAACCCTGAGCATTATCAATTTTGGTAATACGCTAGACTACAATACACCTTTGTAGTTCCTCGAACATGCCGGAACGTCGTGTATTATAACGAGCAGCTTGTTTTTACAAACCTAAAATTCTTTTTCAAAGAAAAACTTAGGGTAATTACCTATAAGAATTAGAATTTCTAAGGCAGAGCCCCTTTAATTAATGACGTGCGCAGTTTTGTGATAGCATCTGCCGCAAAATAACCGTGCAGTTCAGGCACAATTTAAATAAGAGTTGTAATTCGTACCATGTTAAATGTTGTTGTAGTCGGCTATGTATGGCCCGAGCCTAATTCCTCAGCAGCGGGGCAGAACATGCTCTCTATTATTGAGCGTTGCTTAGCCGCTAACTTCAACGTGACTTTTTTAACAGCCGCCACCGATAGCGAGCACAAAGCCGATCTTCTAGCCATGGGGGTAAATGTTCAGCCTGTGGCGCTAAACTGCAGTTCATTTAACACTCTTATTGCAGACATAGCTCCAGACGTGGTTATTTTTGATCGCTACATGACCGAAGAACAGTTTTCCTGGCGAGTAAAAGAAGTTTGCCCGAATGCGCTAAGAGTGCTTAATACTGAAGATTTACATAGCCTTCGCCAAGCGCGACATGAAGCGGTAAAAAAGCATGGCGATGCAAAACTAGCGCATCTACATAGCGAACTGGCCCAAAGAGAAATTGCCTCGATTATTCGAAGCGATCTAACCTTGGTTATTTCAAAAAAAGAAATGGCCTTATTGACTGAACACTACGGTGTACCTTCAGCGCAACTTCAGTATCATCCTCTTATAGTTGGCCGTTCTATTAGCCATACCCCATCTTTTGAGCAACGCTCGCATTTTATCCATATTGGTAACTTTCGCCATGCGCCAAATTGGGACGCTGTTTTGCAGTTAAAGCAGCATCTGTGGCCTTCAATCAAAAAAGCATTGCCTCATGCTGAATTGCATATTTACGGCGCTTACCCACCTAAGAAAGCAACGCAACTTCACAACGAGAAACAAGGCTTCTTAGTAAAGGGCTGGGCCAACGATGTTGAGTCTGTAATGATGAATGCTAAAGCTCTTATTGCTCCCTTGCGATTCGGCGCGGGGATAAAAGGAAAATTGCTGGATGCAATGCGCTGCGGTACGCCTAGTATCACGACCTGGATTGGCGCAGAAGGTATTATTGAAGATAGCGTTGATGTAAATAGCGAGATGAGCGCCAAAGTCGAACACGAGGTTAAAAATCTGCAATCGGCACAATGGCCTGGTGCTCTATGCGGTGCCGATACTTCTAATGCGGCCGTTATTCAAGACTACGTTGAAAAGGCTGTAGCGCTGTATGAAGATGAGAAGATATGGAGTTTAGCCAATAATCACGCAGTTAGCTTGCTAAACGTATTTAAACAGCAGCAGCCAGAAGTGCCGTTTATTGAAAGAATAAGTGAGTTAAAACAAGGGCTAGATAAACATAGAGATGCTTTGTTTATGCAAAGTTTGTTGTGGCATCAAACGCTTGCAGCAAGTAAATATATGAGTCAGTGGATTGAAGCAAAAAACAAGTAGAGGGGCGAGAAAGAAGCGCCTATACGCACTTCAACTTTGTTATCACCGACTTTATTCCGTTGCCTCGCGACTGGCTTAGATAACGCTCTAACTGGCAGCGAGACAAGTAACTTTCGAAGTCAAAACTTTCACGCTGCGCTTCGGACAAGGTATTGGCTTTTTCAAGTAATACTGCAAGTACACCCCGAATCACCTTACTTGGTGAGTACGCCATTATGCCGCCTTGTTCCGTTGAATATGCCATCCACACAGGGCTCTCACACCCTTCAACTGCTGTGTCTGAAGTACGTTCGTCTAAAGGGAGTGGCGTTAAAGATTTACCCGCTAACATAAGTGTGCGAGTGAAATCATCCCACCCTTTCGAAGCGGCAAGCGATGAAGCTAAAGGAAGCAAAGTTTCATCCGAATTCATCTGCTATAAGCCCAGTTCAGTTGCCGTTTAGTTCGGCAGCTAAATCTTCTGCGGTCATAACTAAGTTTTCAACGTCGCTTGTTGTTGGAAACATAACCAGTTCCACACCATTTTTTGTGAGACCAGGCAACCAAGTTTCTGTAAATTCAGCCAATTCAACGCTTACGCATTGGCCTTCTATTTCATTTATTTCTACGAACTTTTGCGCCAAGTCGCGATGTGGGAATACGGGTAATTGAACACTCTCGCCGCCTTCGAACATAACAAAGCCTTCACTGCCCTGTATCATCCATATTTCTTTTGCTTTCGCTATATAGCTAACAACAAGTTCTTGTCGTTCTTCAGCACTTAGCTTCATTGCCTGCTCAATGACCGCATCGTTCAACTTGTCTGCAATTGTTTCTGGAAACACGCTTATTCACCTATCTCAAAATTTGTGGCAAGTATACCCGCACCAGCAAAAGGCGCAATGCAATAGTCACCAAAACCTCTCTTACAAAGACACCCACGCTAAAGGCAGCATAACCATCCTTACAAAGACACCCATGCTAAAAGCAGCATAACCATCCTTACAAAGACACCCACCCAAACCAACAATCAACCAAGCTCATTTGAAATTATTTAGCTTTTCTTCAATTCACTACCGGTTACAGAGACACCCATGCTAAAGTAAAGCCCAATCGATAATGACTACTCAGCAACAACGCCAAGACACTTATACCATGCGCAACCTTTTCACTGCTCTTAAGCAAGACACCCATGCAAACCACGATATTTTGGAAAACACCTTCCCATTTTCTATCTATCACAAAGACAGTTTGTTCGATGAAAAGGCATACCTCGCTATTTTAAAGATCATGAGTAAGTTCCACCAAGTAGCGGCAAACGCTGTTCAGCAAGCTGAATTCAAAGTTCCTGCCCTTGAAACAGTGGCTTCGATGATAAACAGTGGCGTAATTCAAGATGCGCTAAATCAAGACATTGTTGCGCTTACCAAAGATTCACTTAACAAAGACACCCACCACAACAGACCATCTATGCCATTCAGCAGCTCGCCCACCAGCCAAGCTATTTCAGCTATATACGTATGGTTAGGCTCATCGATGGGAGCGAATATTATTGTTCGTAGGTTAAATGCCATGGAGCGCGACATACCTACAAACTATTACCAAGCAATGGCTGGGTGTGCGAAAGCATGGGTGTCATTCAAACAAGAAGTCGAAAAGTTACTCCCTGAACTCGATTTAGAAAGTGAAAGCTTTGTTGCAGATGCAGTAAAAGATGCGAATGCATGGTTTGAATATTTGATTTCATTAGCTGATGCTGAAATGCACAACAGCATAAGTCAGGCTGCTGGAGCTAGCTAGCATAGCGCTTTTAAATACAAAGACTACTTCCGCAATAAGTAAATATCGCGCGGTAATTAGTTTCAATCACACCCACCGGCATCACCGGGCGGCACGCAAGCTTCATAGCTATAAATAAACTTAATCCATCCAATCGACTGGATGCATTAATATAACGGCAGTTCTTCGTTAAGCGCTTGCTTAGTTTCTGATAGACTTAACGCAACGTTGAAACAACAAAAAACATAAACATGAAAGTAATCTCATTTAATATAAACGGTATACGCGCCCGCTTGCATCAACTACAAGCGGTTATAGACGCTCACCAACCTGACATTATTGGTTTGCAAGAAATTAAGGTCCACAACGAACAGTTTCCATTAGAAGCCGTTGAAGCCATGGGCTATCACGTTTATTTCCACGGGCAGAAAAGTCACTACGGCGTAGCGTTTTTAGCAAAGAAAGAACCCCTTTCTGTAGAGAAGGGGTTTCCTACCGACGAGGATGATGCCCAGCGTAGAATGATCATCTTGAAAACCACTGATGAATCTGGCGAACCGGTAACTATCCTCAACGGCTACTTTCCACAAGGTGAGAACGAAAAGCACGAAACAAAATACCCTGCTAAGCGCAAGTTTTATAAAGATTTAATGACGTATTTGAACGAGAACCACACGCCAGATGAGAACGTTATAGTGATGGGCGATGTAAACATCTCCCATACAGATTTAGATATTGGCATTGGTGAAGAAAACAAAAAGCGCTGGTTGAGAACAGGCAAGTGTAGCTTCTTACCGGAAGAGCGTGAGTGGTTGAACACACTTATCGATTGGGGTTTTGAGGATAGCTTTAGAACTCTCAATCCTGAAACTAATGACAAGTTTTCGTGGTTCGACTATCGCTCAAAAGGTTTTAACGACAACCGCGGCCTTCGCATAGACCTGATACTGGCTACAAAAACTTTGCATTCACGTCTGCACGATGCTGGCATTGATTATGAATTAAGAGGCATTGAAAAGCCGTCCGATCACGCCCCAATTTGGGCTGAATATAAAAAGTAGTTGGCCGTTAGCGTATAAAGTAGCCCCAGATAAGGAGTACTAGTGAGTTCATTACAGTTGTTGGCATTGCTAATCTATGGCGCGTTTTTGTTAGGCGCGGTTAAGCACATCGACTTTACTCACTTTGCTCGCAACAAACAGCAGCAACACCTTATATTCGGCACTGCTGCCTCTCTATTTGTGCTCTGGTTGTTTAAAGCGGGGATTTTTGAAGGCTTAGATGTTCATTTTCTAGGCCTTTCTGTCCTAACCCTTATGTTGGGCTTTAGAAATGCAATTATTGCCTCGTTTATCGCGCTTTTGGGGGCAAACTTAATAGGTTACGGCACGTGGGAAAATTTCGGTGTGAATGGTCTGCTTGGAACTATTTTACCAATTGGAACAACTTACCTTTTCTACATGTTGTCTTTCCACCGTATCCCCAGACAACTGTTTGTATATATCTTTGTGTGTGCATTTTTTCCTGCCGCACTATCAATCGCTCTTAAAACCTTATCGCTAGGCGCCTTCTATTATTTTGAAGGTACGTATACTTGGGACATCGTTTTCGATAACTATATTTTACTCATTCCGCTATTGGTGTTTCCAGAAGCTCTTCTAAACGGAATGGCTATTACCCTACTCGTTATTTACCAGCCAACTTGGGTGTATACCTTCCACGACAAATTTTACCTCGACAATTAAACCCTTTACCTCTTCAAATCACTTCACTTATTAAACTAAAAGTTAATAAGCTTTTTCTAATTTCAATCTATGATTAAAGAGTGAAGTCGAGTGGTAGAGCTAAATGAAAATTCAGACATTTGCATTACAGTGCGATGGTACTGCAAGCGTAACATCGCAACTAGAGAGTATTTTAGCCGATGAAAGGCCTTCACTACTCATCGGTTACGGCAATGCCGATTTATCATTAGATACATTTACAAGAACTATAACCGATACAGCGCTACCATTTTTCATCTCTAGTTCTTGCTTAGGCGCGTTGCTTTGCGATAACAACGTAGCCTCCCCCAACTGTGATTTAGCCTTGTTCTGCATTAACGATGAGAACGGGGCATACGGTGTAGGCAGCGAGGATATAACTGAGTGCGACCCATTTAAAGCGGGAGCAACTTCCTTGCAGAAAGCATTAGCAAACGCAGAGAGGCCATACGAAAGCCCAGCCCTTATCTGGTGCTCGCTTCCCCCTGGCAATGAAGAAAGCATACTCGAAGGTTTTGCCAGCGTTGTAGGAACAAAGGTTCCTATCTTCGGGGGCTCAATGGCAGATAATACTGTTTCAGGCAATTGGTGCACAGTAACAACGACTTCCTCAGGGCCTCAAACCGTTGCCGTAGCAGTTCTATACCCTTCAACACCTTTGGGTTTAAGCTATAGCTCTGGTTACAAACCTACTGAGACTGTGTTTAAAGCCACTACTGCCAAAGGCCGACAACTTCACCAACTCGATAATGGTAAAGCCAGCACTATCTACAATAATGCGACTAATGGCTTGATTGCACAACAGCTTAACGGCGGGCAAATATTAGGTCTTACTTCAAAAGCGCCTTTGGGTAAGCCAGTTGCGTTGGACAATGGTGCAGTAAACTATCTTCTCTGCCATCCCGACTCGGTAGACGACGATGGGACCCTTCATGTTTTTTCCGAAGTACAAGAAGGCGAAGAGCTGGTTTTAATGGAAGGCAATATTACAAGCCTCACCTCTCGTGCAGAGCGTGTTATCAATAATGCAATAATGCTGCTTCCGGAAAACAAAACGCCCGTTGGCGTATTGATGATTTATTGCGCCGGATGCCGGTTAATGGTTGGTGATGAGATAAATGCGATGTTGAACTCGTTACAAAAAACGTTTCTATCGCTACCTATTTGTGGCCCATTTACGTTTGGCGAACAGGGGCGCTTTTTAGACGGCAAAAACAGACACGGTAACCTTATGATATCAGCGGTAGTGTTTTCTCGATGAATAAAGATTACGAAAATGTTTTAGAAGATCTAGCCCTTGTTTACCGTTTGAAGCAACAAGCTGAGGCCCATAAAAAAGAAAGCGATGTCTTGCTAGAGGGCACGCGGGTGCTGCTTACTGCTGAGGATGAAACAGATCTTTATAAGAAGATGTTTAGCGTTTTTAAGGGGCTTTACAACTACGAAGTATGCTTTGTTCTTCAAAACGAAAGTGCGGGCAAAATGAGGTGTATAAATAGCACGCATGATGCTTTATATGATACGGTTTGGAAGATAGACGACACCCTTTCTCGCGCAGTCAAAAGTGAACCCGTTGCATTATTTAATATTCAACAACAACCTACTTGGCAACAGCACCTAGCCTTATTTGAATCTCCTGTCACATCGGTGCTCTACTGCCCATTTAAAGTACATCAGCAACAGGCCGTTATTGTTTTTTGCCATCAATCTCTGGGTTACTACACCCAGGAATACGTAGATATGGCCAATAGATACCGTACCTTTACCGAGCAAATGGCAATGGGTATGCAGGCAAAATTAATGACGCTGGAAACAGTCAGGCTGAAAGAAGAAAAAGCCAAAGTAGAAAAAAGCCTTATCGATTCTGAAAAAATGGCTTCTCTAGGGTTATTGGCAGCAGGTGTGGCCCACGAAATAAATAACCCAATAGCGTTTATCAACAGTAACATTCACTTTTTAAGAAACGTATTGCCTGCTTTATCTCAGATGCAGGACATAGTGCTGCAGTTGGCATCAAGTGCTAGCGATAAAGAAAGGTTAGAAATAGCGCAAAAAGCAATCCTATGGCAATCGCACAATAAGTTAGATTCACTAAGTGATGAAATTGCAGATATTTGTGGGGAATCTGAAGAAGGCTTAAAAAGAGTCACTGACATAATCACCAGCCTTCGTTCCTTTTCTCATGATGCCGACATCCCTGATGATGAAACTATTAATGTAAATGACTGTATTGGGCATGCCTTAAGGTTAGTAAATAGCGAATTAAAACACCGCATCAAAATACAACAGCACTTAACAGAAGTCCCGCTAATTAAAGGTAAAACCGGAAAGTTAAATCAGGTGTTGGTGAACCTTTTTGTCAATGCTGCGCAAGCGATGGATGATGGAGACAAGCTAACCATTTCTTCTTTTGAAGAAGATAACCATACTGTTATCACCATCAAAGATACGGGTTGTGGTATAGAAAAACACGCTCTGCAAAAACTTTTCGAGCCGTTTTACACCACTAAGCCTACAGGTAAAGGAACGGGTTTAGGACTTTATATTTCTTTTTCTATCGTTGAGGCCATGGGCGGCACTATTGCCGTAGATAGCGAGGTTAACGTGGGTACTACGTTTACGCTCTCGTTTCCAACGAATTTGGCCAATAAAAAAACCGCACAATCGTGCGGTTTAGATACGTTCGATAGCGATTTGTAATCGCTATTAAAGCTATATGGCTGTTACTTCTGGAATAAAATGTCCATAACGTCAGCTAACTCGCCCTTTCCTTCACGGATCTCTTCTTCTGACAGACCTGCAATTTCGTGAGGAAACACTAGCCATTCATCACTTTCGTTTACGTAGTAATCTGGCACGATATCAGTAGTGTTGTTTTGAGGCTTATACCAAGGGCACGCAATGCGAATATCTTTTGGCATGTTCAAGCGCATAAGCTTGTTAATTTGCTTGATAAGCGCGTCAACACTTCGGCCTGAGTCAAAAACATCATCAACAATCAATAACTTATCATCAGCGTTGGCATTTTCGACCAAGTAATGTAATCCGTGCACACGGATTTCTTTCGACTGTTTATTGATTCCATAGTAAGACGAAGTACGTACCGCGATATGGTCGGTCGACGTATCTTTAAATTCAAAGAATTCTTGAACTGCGATACCAATTGGAGCACCACCACGCCAAATACCAATAATAAAGTCAGGGCGGAAGCCGTCTTCATACACCTTTGCCGCTAAGCGAAAGGAATCCTGTAGAAGCGATTGCGAGGTGATAAAATTCTTGTTCATGACGTCTCACTGAGCAAATTTTAAAAGACCGCGAGTATAGTGAATTTCGCGGTCTTTTGCACGGTAAATTCAACTATTTATTCGTTTTGAAGAGCCTGAGACGGTGCAATTTTCATCGCTTTGCGTGCAGGATAAACGCTGGCTAAAACGCACAACAATAACGACAGCAAAGTAATGCTGATAATTTGCACTACGTCCATTTCAATGGGCAGTCCTCTTCCGTCAGCCGCTAGCGCCAACGGTGAACCTATTGCATCCAGAATATTATTTAGCTGAAGCGTTATAAAGACACCCAAGATAAGCCCGATACCTGCGCCTTTAATACCATTAAATAAGCCATTCAAAACAAAAATCCACATTACCGTACTCGGCAACATACCTTGAGTTTGAAGTACCGCAATATCGCCCTGCTTTTCGGTTACTACCATTACCAATGCAGACACTATGTTAAATGCAGCTACAGCGATAATAAGTAACAACATGAGTGTCATCATGTTCTTTTCCATTTTTACAGCATCAAACAGCGGCCCCTGGCGCTCCCGCCACGTTCTAATATTATTTGCAGAGACACCCACCCTATCTGTTAACTCATTAACCACCGCTTGGTAATTGAACGCATCATTCAGAAAGAGACGCAATGATTGTTTATTGCCTTTGGGGTCTCTCATTAAGCGATTCACATCATCAAGGTTCATGTACATCACCTTGTCATCCATTTGCGAGCCCATATCGAAGACACCCACTACAGTCACAAGCCTCTGACTTGGCATTCTACCAAACGGAGTATAAACACTGGCACCTGCAACCATAACTCGCAGCCGGTCGCCTACACGCGCATCAAGCTTTATAGCCAGTGAACGCCCAATGATGGCGGCGAAACTACCTTTAGCAAGGTCACTGAATCGACCTTGCTCCATATGGTTTGCAACTAAGGTGTGCTCAAGCATCACATCTGGCTGAACACCGTGAACCTGCACGCCGCGCAAGTCTGAGCGTGACTGCACTACGGCTTCAGCTTCTCTGTAGTCCATACTGGCAACAACGCCTTCGATGGGTGTCATGCTAATTTCATTTTGGGTGGGTGTCTTTGCAACTTCTTTTTGGGTGGGTGTCTTGCTAAGGCTGCTGCTTGCTATGGGTGTCTTTGTAATTTCAATGTGGGGGACTATCCCTAATATGCGCTGTTTTAACTGCCCTTCTAGGCCATTCATTACGGATACTACGATAATAAGCGCCATTAGCCCTAGCGCGATGCCGGCCACTGAAAATCGGTTGATAAATGAGACAAAACTGGTTTGGCTTGCTTTGTTAGACTTGGCATAACGATAAGCAATGAATGCAGAAAGAGGATAAAACATAGCGCCTTGCTTTTCAGTAATACGGTAATCTGCCTTACATTTAGCTATGCTTAGTGAATAAATAATTCAGATAAGTAGCCCAAAGGCGAGATGACGGGTTAACCCCAAAATAGTAAAGTGGGTATACTACATGTGACCGGTATACTACTTATAAGTTACTAGCGGCACAAGAAATAGTGGCAGAGGAATGATGTGAGCGAACTTAGCCTAGAACAAAAAAAAGCCCAATTCGATGAGTATTTTTCTATTGCGCACAGCATAAATGCCAATGTGCGCCCGTTAGGTGACAATGAAAAAGTACCTGATGAGGACAACCTTGAAGACTCGATGCCCTATGCATTTCGCATTGCCAGCGAAATGGCCGCGTTAGAAGCGCAGGCAATTCGCCCTTTAAGAAACTTAGGTGATCACGCCGAAACCTTGGCGGAATACCTAAATCATCAGTCGCGAAAAATTGACCTAATGATGTCGTATGTATTGCATCAACAAGATGAGCCCGAATACCGTTTCAAAACGATAAAACTCGGTGGTGGTGGTGTAATTATTGAATCGTCTGACGCGCTGAACGTAGGTACTAGAGCAGAGCTAAAGCTTTTTCTTGACGCCGAAGCCGCAGCAATTTTTTGTTTTGGTGAAGTAATTACTTGCGAGCAAGTTGAAGATAGTTACCATATCGCCTTTATTTTTAATACCATTCGAGAGCAAGACCAAGAGCTTTTAGTTCGCGCCAGTTTGCATATTCAAACACAGCAACTAAGAAAACGGGCGAAAGAAAAAAAAGCGGGATCTGAATAGCCCCTAACAACAGTATATAAGCCGTAAAACTCATCTTGCATTTAAAAAACAGGACGTCATGACAGCCACTTTATTATCGCTTCCATTACCTGCGCCTAAAAAAGAAGCCTCATCACAAGATCACAAACAATGGGGCCAACTGCAAGGCAGCAGCGCCGCGTTATGTATTAGCCAAACGCTAAACCAATACAAAGGCCCTATTGTATTGATTACCGCCGATACGCCATCGGCAATGAAGCTTGAAAAAGAAATCGCATTTTTCTTAAGCGATAATCAAAAAAATACGCCCATTACCCTGTTTCCAGACTGGGAAACGCTGCCATACGATTCCTTTTCACCTCACCAAGACATTGTTTCGCAAAGATTAGAAACCCTGTTTCGCTTTACCCAACAAGTCGAAGGCGTTTTTATTGTTCCTGTTAACACGCTAATGCAGCGCCTTGCGCCTACCGACTATTTAGCAAAGTACCTACTGATGCTAAATAAAGGCGACACCTTAGACAGAGATCAATTCAGACGCAACTTAGAACAAGCTGGCTATCTTCACGTTAGCCAGGTAATGAGCCATAGCGAATTCTCGGTACGCGGCAGTATTATCGACCTATTCCCAATGGGTAGCGACCAGCCGTTTCGAATAGATTTATTCGACGATGAAATCGACTCTATTCGCTATTTCGATACAGAAACCCAGCGATCTGGCGAAGCGGTGAATAAAATTCGCCTGCTTCCCGCTCGCGAATTCCCAACTGATAAAGAAGCGATAACCCTTTTTCGCCAACAGTTTTTAGAAAAATTCGACGCTAACAACGCCTCTGAAAGCGTCTTTTCGCAAGTAAGCAAAGGCACCATGCCAAGTGGTGTTGAATATTACTTGCCTTTATTTTTCAAACAAACCGCGACTTTGTTCGATTACCTTCACCCAAAAAGTCTGCTGTTGCTTCACGGTGATGTGCAAGACGCCGGCGAGTTCTTCTGGGCCGATGTGCAAGAACGTTACGAGCAGTATCGTTATAACTTAGCTCGTCCGTTACTTGCACCAGACGAACTGTTCTTACCCATTAACGAGCTATTCGGTGCTATTAAGCAATGGCCTCGTGCGTCGCTTTCCAGCAAGGTACTTGAAGAAAAACACGGTTCTACCAACCTTCAGTGCGAAAAACTTAATGACATTGCGATTAACTCGCAGAAAAAAGTACCTGCTGAACGACTTATTAAAACCGTAAATCAGGCTACTGACAACGGGGCTAAAGTACTGTTTTGTGCTGAAACCCAAGGTCGCCGAGAGGGCTTGCTAACCGTACTAGCCAAAGCTGGCATAAAACCAACAATTGTTGATAGCTTTAGCGACTTCATCGCAAGCCACGAAACTATTGGTATTACGGTAGGTATGGTTGATAACAGCTTCCGCTGGCAAACCCAGGAAGGCGAGCTGTTATTTATTACGGAAACCGAGTTACTAGGTCAAAAAGTAAGCCAGCGCCGTTTACGTGATAAGCGCACCGCCACAGACGAAAGCGCCATAATTCGCAACTTGGCCGAACTTTCTATCGGCCAACCTGTAGTGCATTTAGACCACGGCGTGGGCCGTTACCTAGGCTTGCAAACGCTAGATGCAGGCGGTGTTGCAACCGAATACTTGTGTATTGAGTACGCCAAACAATCAAAATTGTACGTACCCGTTGCGTCACTCCACTTAATTTCGCGCTACACCGGCGGAGATGCAGACAGCGCACCAGTCAGCGCTTTAGGTTCTGACGCCTGGACAAAAGCCAAGCAAAAAGCGGCTGAAAAAGTCCGTGACGTAGCCGCTGAGCTTTTAGATGTATACGCCCGCCGCGCTGCTAAACCCGGTTTCTCTTACAATATAAACTGGGACGACTACCAAGCATTCTCAGACAGCTTCCCCTTTGAAGAAACTCCCGACCAGGCGCAAGCTATCGCTGCGGTTATGCACGACATGGGAAGCCCATCAGCTATGGATCGCTTAGTATGCGGCGACGTAGGCTTCGGTAAAACCGAGGTTGCCATGCGAGCCGCATTCCTTGCCGCAAATGCAGGTAAACAGGTAGCTATATTAGTGCCTACTACCCTACTGGCTCAGCAACATTACGAGAACTTCAAAGACCGCTTCGCCGCTTGGCCGTTTGAAATTGAAGTAATGAGCCGCTTTGTCAGCGGTAAAGCGCAAAAGTCTGTGGTGGAGCGTATTGGCGAAGGTAAAGTCGATATCGTGGTAGGCACGCATAAGTTGCTATCTAGCGATATTAAGTACAAAGACTTAGGCCTTGTGATCATCGACGAAGAACACCGCTTTGGTGTGCGTCAAAAAGAGAAGCTAAAATCTTTACGTGCCGATGTCGATATTCTAACCCTTACCGCTACGCCTATTCCTCGTACGCTGAACATGGCGTTATCTGGCATGCGCGACTTGTCTATCATCGCTACAGCGCCGGCCCGTCGTTTATCAATTAAAACCTTTGTGCAGCAGCGTAATAAAGCCGTTATTCGCGAAGCCATCATGCGTGAAATTCTACGTGGTGGTCAGGTTTACTTCCTTCATAATGAAGTGGAAAGTATTGCACGAACGGTGGAAGAGATTGCCGAAATTGTTCCCGAGGCACGTATTGCAATGGGGCACGGTCAAATGCGCGAGCGCGAACTAGAAGGCGTAATGAGCGACTTCTACCACCAGCGCTACAACGTGCTTGTTTGTACCACTATCATTGAAACAGGTATCGACGTACCAAGTGCAAACACCATTATTATGGACAGGGCCGACCATTTAGGTTTAGCACAGCTTCACCAGCTTCGTGGTCGTGTGGGTCGTTCCCATCACCAAGCCTACGCTTACCTGTTAACACCGCATCCAAAGCGAATGACCAAAGATGCAGTGAAACGCTTAGAAGCCATATCTCAACTTGAAGATTTAGGTGCAGGTTTCGCCCTTGCTACCCACGACTTGGAAATTCGTGGGGCTGGTGAGCTTTTAGGTGACGACCAATCAGGGCAAATCGCCAGTATTGGTTTCAGCCTTTACATGGATATGCTCGATAAAGCGGTTAACGCCCTTAAAGATGGTCGTGAGCCGTCGTTAGACGATGCAACATCAGGGCACACTGAGGTAGAATTACGTATTCCTGCTCTATTGCCTGAAGACTATATTGCCGACGTCAACACCCGCCTATCGCTATACAAGCGTTTGGCAAGCTGTACTAACCAAGACGATATTGATGAGTTCCAGGTAGAGTGCATTGACCGTTTCGGTCTTTTACCAGAACCAGCTAAAAACTTGATAGAAGTAGCTGAAATTAAACTAAAAGCCCAAGAGTTAGGCATTCTAAAAGTAGACTTGTCGGCCCAAGGCGGTACCATAGAGTTCAAAGAAAACACTAAGGTCGATCCGGGCTTTATTATTAGCTTGGTACAAACCAAACCCAATACCTTTAAGTTTGAAGGTAGCCAAAAACTGCGTTTGGTGAAAAAGACCGAAACAGCTAAAGAACGCATCGCGTTTATTAGCGATATTATTGCCGATTTTGCAAAGGAGTCGCGATAACATGAAGTTATCTCGCTGGTGCCCGTTAGTCGCATCAATAAGCGCCGTATTTTTAATAACAATTTCAACCACAGCTTACGCCAACGATAACTGGTGGTTTGATGTGGAAGTGATTGCGTTTAAGCGCAATGTGGCACTGACTGAGTTAGAAGAGCAGTTTTCGCTAGCCGACAACTTAAACGCCCCTCGCGCTCAGGCAGACATCATTAGCGATGTAATTGCACCCGACATTAGCTATTTAAAGCAAGGTTTAGCCGTTTGCGGTGCAGACTCTACGGTAAAATGGCCAAACGAAACCCTTTTTGATATTCCTTCAAAAAATGTAGATTTTTTATCGCTATCTACCTTATCTAGCACACAAAATAGCGTTAAGACTAAGAGTGCCCAACGCAATAATACACAGGGTGTATCGCACTCTGACGCAACAAGCAGAGTCTACGGTGATGTTTCAAGCTTGGCGGCAGGCGTCTCGTCTCGCACTTCAGATGTAAATAATCAAAGACAAACGGCGTTTAACAAAAGCCAAGATAACGTAGTTTATTCATCAACTGGGTATACCAGTAACGCAGATTATTCAAATGCCGAGACCGCAGGTAACACACCAGATGCAACAACTATCGCTAGCTACTGGACATCGTTTTTTGGGGTAAAACAAACTACGCCCGTTGCTGTTCCCAAGTTTAAATATTGCGAAGAAGCAAAACCTTGGCTTAGCGCAGAAATTACCACTGTACTAAACGTTATGGCCTCGGCAGAGAGCGACGTGAACAGTAATACAAGAACAAGCGCTATTTCAGATAACACGGGGGCAATTCAGTCTGCACTGAAGCCGGCAATTGTTTGGAAGGTCAACAAACCAGACAACAGAATGCCTGCCCCGGCTAATCTACCCATTATAGTTGAAGGGCACGACTGGCCACTAGCCTCAAAAGCTCACTTACTTACTAGTGAACAACAGGCGCTATCATCTATTTCTCGCCAAATTCGCTCGAACCGACAGCTAGAACGCTTATTTCATGCTACCTGGCGTCAGCCCGTTATGTTTGGCAAAAATAAGGCTTTTGATGTACGCCTCTACGGTGGCCAAAACTACGCGCAGCAGTTCGATTTAAATGGCGACATGCGAGAGCAAGTGCAGTCCACCGCTAATATTAGCCAATCGCAAAATGGCAAGTCGGAATTTGGATATGATGTAACCGCAGGTTTAAGCGCTAATAACACATCAAATTCGCCAAACGACGACGCATTTAGCCCCGTAAGCACAAGCGAAGATGCGAATAGCGCATACAATACTTCAGCATTGAGCGATGGTGAGTTAGCTAGCATGTCTGATATTTTTGCTGACTTAGACCGCCGGCTATCAAACCCGCAAGCTATAAAATATGAAGCGTTCAAAGCGCTAGATACCGCCATAATTGTGGAGCAAGGCGACGACAGCGCCCTAGACCCATCGCTAAGAACCCCCATTTGGGAAATAGACGGCACAATAAAAGTTTTTCTTAAATACATCAATCGCGTACCGTATCTTCATGTGGATGGCGAGATGTTCTACCGCCAGCCAGTGCCGCTAAGTTACTTTAGTAGTGAAGAAAGTAACGCTGCATCAGCTGACCAAGCAACACCAACCGAATATAAGTTAGTGTCAGTTCCGCTGGCCGAGCAGCGACGCGTAATAAGCACTCAATTACACTATTTCGACCACCCCTTGTTTGGGTTTGTAGTTCAGGTTCGCCGATACAACCGCCCTAACGTCAGCGAGTAGCGTTTTTCGGGCCTGGCACAGCAATAGCGCTTCCAGCTTTGTGGTTGCTAACCGATGGTTGCTGGTCGCTGGTTGCAAGTTGCGAGTTGCGAGTTGCGAGTTGCGAGTTGCGAGTTGCGAGTTGCGAGTTGCGAGTTGCGAGTTGCGAGTTGCGAGTTGCGAGTTTGCAGCATTTAGTGGCATAACGCGTAAAAGCAGAACAAGAAAAGAGTTAAGAAAATAAGGTTTTTATGAAAATTTACACTCGCTCTGGCGATAAAGGCAGTACGCAAATTTATGCCGACAAAGCCGTACGTGTTGATAAAGACGATTTGGTTGTACAAAGCTACGGTGACATGGACGAACTAAATAGCCATATTGGTTTGCTAGCCGCTTACGTCGCTGACGAACATAAGCCAATGCTGCACGACATTCAGCGTAACCTGTTCCAAGCTGGCTTTGCCATCTCTGCAAGCTCTACATTGAAGCAAGCCGACGTTGAAAACTTAGAAAGCCTTATAGACACCATTACAAGCAAAATGCCGCCCAATACTTCGTTCGTACTGCCCGGCGGATGTAAAGCGGCAGCCCAGGCTCATGTATGCCGAGCCGTGTGCCGCCGTGCGGAGCGCGCTGTTATCAGCCTTGCCAAACACTACGACGTACCCGAAGTGGTGCACGCGTACTTGAACCGCTTGAGTGATTTCCTTTTCACCTTTGCGCGCTTTATGAATGTAGAAGCCGGGGTAGAAGAAACTAAGGTGTAAAGTGTCGTTGTCGATTTACCAATGATGCGCCAGGGGAAACAGGCAGTCATAAAATCAGCTATAAAGCAGGCAAACGTACACCGAGATAACTTACTAGCATAAATGAAGAATAAAACGGTAGGTATAACACCTACCGTTCGCTCAGACGCTTAACCATTTCAACAGCACTGTCGTAATTATCATTAAGCCCTACAGGCATAACCCGCCCGTATAGCGCCATAACCCGCTCTTGCTTCTGTGAATCGCCTTCGCTTAAGTTAGAAAAGCGCGCTTCTAATCCATCCAGAATACTCTCGGCCCCTTCGGGATTGTTACAGGCAAGTACCATGTCGCAGCCAGCATCTAACGCAGCTTCAGCGCGCTCCACATAGCTTCCGGCAACGCTCGCGCCATGCATAGACAAATCATCGGAAAATACAGCGCCACTAAAGCCCAAGTCACGCTTAAGCACATCTTGCAGCCATTTCGGTGAAAACCCGGCTGGCTTATTGCACACCTGGTTATAAATAACATGAGCAGGCATAACACCATCAAGCATAGCGCGCTCAACTAAGCGCTCAAACACCACCATATCGGTACTTCGTATGGCATCAAAATCTCGCTCATCTACCGGCAATGCGATATGTGAGTCGGGGGCAACACTGCCGTGCCCAGGGAAATGTTTTCCAATAGCTGGCATGTTTACCGCTTTAAGCCCTTGGATAAGGTGGGTAGCAAGACGTATTACCTCGCGTGCATTATCAGCAAATGCTCTATCGCCAATAACTTGCGATACACCGTTAATATCCAGCACAGGCGCAAAACTAAAATCAATATCTAAGGTTTTAAGCTCGTGTGCCAATACTAGCCCACACGCCTTAGCATACGCTGCACTTTCATCCTGATGTTCTGACTGCTTCAGAATACTGCCCATTGCAGGTATTGCGGTGAAACCTTCACGGAAGCGCTGAACTCGGCCCCCTTCGTGATCAACCGCTATCAATACAGGTCTCTTGGCATAGCGCCTTATATCTTGAACAAGCGCAGAAAGCTGGCGTTTATCATGATAATTACGACTAAATAAAATTACGCCCCCTACCACTGGATGGGCTAACTTTTCCTTTTCTTCAGGCGCAAGTTCTTCAGCCTGACAATCCAACATTAATGGTCCCACAGCACCGCCTTTGTATATGTCATAAAACATCACTTCAATTTTGCTAGTTCTGTGGTTAGGATAGAGAAAAATAGGGAGTTTTACACGTGATAAATTGGTTCAAGTGGTTGGTTTTAAGTGTTTTAACATTACTTTTAATAGCGGCTTTGGGGCTTTACATATCGCTTCGGCTAAGCTTACCCGCGCTTGATGGAAACAGCGCCACTTATCACGTAAACGCACCCACAGAGTTAAGCCGCGACGGTTTAGGTCATGCTGTCATTAACGCCGACGATGTTTTCGATGCTGCTTACGCTTTAGGCTTTGCCCACGCACAAGACCGCTTTTTTCAAATGGACCTTCAGCGCCGCGCCGCGTCGGGTGGTTTGTCGCAGTGGGTTGGTGATGTAGCACTAGACATTGATAAAAAAGCGCGCTTTCACCAATTTGAAAAACGAGCAAAAGTCGTATTCAAGAACCTGCCTTCAACACAACAAGATTTGTTAGTACGCTACGCTCACGGTGTAAATGACGCACTAGATGAATACACTTTACCGCCGTTCGAGTACCTCGCAGCAGGCGTTGACATAAAACAATGGCAGCCCACCGACAGCATTCTAGTCATCTATAGCATGTATTTGGACTTACAAGGCACCCAAGTAGAACTAGATTTAGCCAGAGAAGCACTACTTTCAACTTTCGGAAATGATATCTATAGCTTTATTACCCAGCCAAGTAACTATCAAGCCGCATTAGATGCCAGCGAAATTCCCTTACTCGAGGCTGAAATTCCAGACTACCCTGCCTCCCTTCGTACAGATATAACTGCACCAGCTAGTAGCATTGACGAGCGCGCTGAACAGGGCTCAGACAACAAAACAGTTGAGCCCATAAGCGATAGCCAAAGTGAAAATTCAGCATCTATCGAATTTTCACCCCGTAAATATGGCAAACCTGAATCTACACCAAGTAAAATCATCAATAAAGACACCGCTATTGCTCGTGCCGAATATAACGGCACTGAGCTACCCGACATCGGCAGTAACAACTGGGCAGTAACAGGAAACTACACATCAACAGGTGCAGGCCTTTTAGCCAACGACATGCACTTAGGCTTACGTGTGCCAATTATTTGGTATCGCGCCCAGCTTAACTACCAGGAATCGGGTAGCGATGTGCAGGTAACAGGTGTTTCTTTACCTGGCATACCTGGAATTGTAGTGGGTACCAACGGTCATATTGCGTGGGGCTTTACTAACGCAAATCTAGATAATGTGGACTGGATTGAATTAGAGGAAACAACGCCTACCGATACTGTAACAGAGCGTATCTCCCTACCCGATGGCGAACATGAATTCACATTTGAAGTAAGCAAATACGGCCCTGTAAAAGAACTAAACGATAAACGATACGCGCTCAATTGGGTTGCGCACCACCCTTTTGCTGCCAACTTGAATATTATAAATTTCGGCACGGCCAAGAATGTTCAGACCGCAATAAATACAGCCAAGCGCATTGCCATTCCAACACAGAATCTAGTAGTTGTAGATGAAACTGGTAATGCCGCGTGGCTACCTGGTGGCGCGGTGATGGATAGGCAAACGGCGTCGTTCACCGCCATAAAACAGCAAGATGCAATAGAACCAAAGCGCGCTACACAACTTCCAATATTATTAAACCCTGAAATGGGAAGAATATGGACGGCCAATGCCAGAGTTATATCAGCTAAAGACTTCAAAGTATGGGGCGACGGTGGCTATGCCCTTGGCGCCCGCGGGCAACAAATAAGAGACCGACTCTTTGAAAAAGACACCTTCAGTGAAACCGACTTTTACGCTATTCAGCTAGATAATCACGCCCGCTTCCTCATTCCATGGCAGCACCTATTGTACGGCTTGCTTAACATGCAAGACGTTGAGTTCAAACCAGACCTTGCTTATTTAAACGCGTGGAAAGAGTGCGCATGTGAAGACTCAGTGGGCTACACCCTAGTTAAGCACTTTAGGCGCGAGGTAATACAAACACTGTTTGGTGGCATGCTTTCACACTTAGACCAACAAGGTGTAAACAGCCGTACTCTGCTTAGAGGTATTGAGCCTGCCGCTTGGCAGCTTATTCATAGCCAGCCTGATGCATGGCTACCTGCCGACACTGAAAATTTTGACGAGTTATTAGTAGATGCTTACAGACGCGCCAAACACAAATTATTAGATAAGTATTCCCCAGTAGAAGCTAACATGGAAACCTTAGCTTGGGGCAAGGTCAATGCACTATCTGTAGAGCACCCTTTCGCTAGTCAAATTCCACTAGTTGGAAGCATGTTAAATATGCAGCAAGTGGAAGGCTTTGGCGATACTTACATGCCCGCAGTGCAAGCGCCTAATTTTGGTGCTTCTGAGCGATTCTTTGTAAGCCCTGGTCATTTAGAAGATGCCATTCTGACCTTACCTGGTGGGCAGAGCGGACACCCGCTGTCAGAGTTTTTTACAGCAGGTTTTAACGACTATGCCACCCACGCGGCAACGCCTCTACTACCGAGTGAACCTATACATAGCCGAACATTCTATAAAAAAGAGGCTGAATGACACCTGCAATCACACTACTTACCAAAAAGCGTATAGCCCATAAGGTATTAAAGTATGACCACGATGCAAATGCGGCTTCCTACGGACTTGAAGCGGTTGAAAAGCTAAACCTTAACTCCGATACCGTGTTTAAAACCTTAGTGGTGAGTACAGATACCAAAAAACTGGCTGTTGCTGTAGTACCGGTAAATACCAAGCTAAGCGAAAAGAAAATGGCGAAAGCATTAGGTGTGAAAAAGGTAGAAATGGCCCATGCAAACGCGGTAATGGTTGCCACAGGCTATGTATTGGGTGGAGTAAGCCCGTTGGGGCAAAAAAAACGCTTACCAAGCGTTATTCACAAAAGCGCTGAAAATCTGCAAACTATTCACGTAAGCGCGGGAAAGCGAGGGTTAGAAGTGGCGCTTTCCTCTGCCGATTTAGCTTTGCTGACAAGCGCTAAATTTGCAGATATTTCGGTAAATTAACTTAGCGCAATTTAGAACCTCGTTAACTGCGCTAGCAAAAACTAACTGCGCGGTATTTGGTTATGCAACTGCCGCCATTATATTCTTAAGGTTTTCGATTGGTTTGAGCCTTTTTTTAATCAGCACATCTTCGTTTATCTTGAGGATAATACCTTTCAGTAAATCAGTGGTGTTTTCTATGTGCGAGAGTGACTTAAGATGCTCTATGTCTTCGAAAATCTTACGCCCTTTTAGCGATAGGCGCTTTTCTGATCTACCTTTTGCCAAGTCACTTTGAAGGTAACTCGCTATCTTTTTTGCTGACTTTTCATCTTCAGACAATGAGTGAATGTAGTACTTCATCATGCTTGGAACAAAGTCTGTAGTTGCACCAATTTCCATTGTCGCTAAATTGAGAATATCGATTAAATGCGCAGGTAAACGCCCTTCCACTGGCTTTCGCTTTGCTTCATATTGACGTTTAACCGCAGGTGTGGATTGGTGAGGTAATACAGTCACACTTTCACACTTATCACATACCCCTACCAAAACCTTTTTAACCACACCCGTACCATCACTGAAAGGAACATCTCTAAGTTGAAATGTCGCATTTTCAAATGACTGGCACGTGCTGCATGCCGCTTTCTGCGACTCGCCTACTTTGAAAATTTTCATATCTTTTCCTTAATGATGGACGCTAATAAAAACGCTATTCGGCTCTACGAAATACCATTTAACATACCAATTATGACCGGCTCGCCTCGTCTTAATTATGTGTACCGTAATGCTGCTATCATAATGATGAGGGCTGGAAGAATAATCGTTTCCTCGACTTCGACCTATAATTTCGGCAACTTCCTCAAGCGATACTTGCCCAATTGCCAATAGATTTTTAACATCAATATCGTTTCTCTGCTCATGGGAAACGTATCCTTTATTTAGACAGTCAATGACCTGCCGCTTTATTTCCTTGTAACCCACCCTGCACTCCACATGCACGCCAAATGTACGCCAAATTGCGTACATTTTCAAATTAAGCTTTCAATAAATCTATAGTATGAAAAGTAGGAAAGGGTATGAAGCTGGTCTGCGGTATAGGTTTCTGATGAGTGTTTGAATGCAGCGCGAGCAATAGCCTAAAACATAGCCTAATTACCCGCCTGCGCTAACCACTGCTTGCGCGCTTCCTCAAGCGCGGCTTCATCGGGCTGTTCGTTGCCCGAAATAGCTACGGCAATTTGCTGAATAATTTCATCGCGCTTTTTAATCAACGCATCAGTGCGAGGGAAGAGATCTTTAGCTTCAGGATACTGCGCCTTCAGCGATTCAACGTCTTCTAAGGCATAATAGCGCGCTTCAAAGGCTTCGTTATACAGCTGGCGTTTGGCATTAAAAACAACGTAGTCTTTTGCGGTTTCCGAATTAAGATAATCCATATCCTCTGAAGATAAATTAGCAGCCTGCCCTACTTCACGGGCTTGCTCCATCCATGAATTTACAGCTTCGTCATTTCCCTCTTTAACAGCTTGCTTTACGCCCTGCTGCAAATCGCTGGCGTGAAGAATTTCCATAACCGTAATAAGCGGAACTTGCGCAGCGCTTTGGTCTCGCTTATCTGCATCTACCGACAAATAAGCAAACCATGAAAAGGTAGCGGCAATAATAATAGCAAGAACGACAAGTGCTTTTTTCACACTTTCCTCCAAAAACATTGCATATAGAAATCAGTGCGGGTGCACTGTAAAAAAGAAGCAATACAAAAAGAGCGAGAGTTCTCGCTCTTTTTCAGTATTGTAACGACCTAAAGATTATTGGTCGACAGGCTCTGAGTTTTCAACTCGGCTTTTCAGTTTTTGACCCGGGCGGAAAGTTACCACGCGGCGCGCTTTAATTGGAATGTCTTCGCCGGTTTTAGGATTTCGGCCAGGCCGTTCGTTTTTATCACGCAGGTCAAAGTTACCAAAACCTGACAGTTTTACTTGCTCACCAGATTCCAGAGCGCCTTTAATCTCTTCGAAAAAAAGCTCTACCAGATCCTTCGCATCACGCTTGTTAATGCCTAGTTTCTCGAATAGGTGTTCAGCCATCTCGGCTTTGGTCAATGCCATAGTTTACTCTCTTAACGCGGCCCCAAACTCAGATTCCAGACCTTTAACCACAGTATCTACAGCTTGCTGAATCTCAGCTTCTTCCAAGGTTTTATCCGGATCTTGTAAATGAAGTGACAAAGCAAGGCTCTTATAGCCAGGCTCAATTCCCTTGCCTTTGTACTCATCGAACAAGTTTAGAGCAACTAGTTGATTTACGCCAATATTTTCTATGTAAGAAAGCACATTTCCTACACGCACTTCATCTTTAACCGTAATAGCAATATCACGGCGATTCGATGGGAAGCGCGATACTGGTACGGCTGACGGTAATTTACGATCGGTAATGGCATCTACCACTAGTTCGAACACAAATACACGGCCGTTAACACCAAGCAATTTAGTAAACTGCGGGTGTATAGCACCAATATAGCCAACTTCTTCATCATTAAGCAAAATTTTTGCCGTCATACCAGGGTGTAGCGCACTATGCTGCCCTGTAACGAACTGGAACTCACCGGTTTTACCTGTAAGTGCCAACAACGCCTCAACGTCGGCTTTTGCATCGAAGAAATCAACCGGGCTATCGCCCAAGTCCCAATGTTCTTCATTACGACGCCCTGCTACTACACCACCAATTACTTGTTGTTGCAATACACCATTAGGCGCATCTTGTTGAGGAATAAAGCGTAATCCGGTTTCAAACATGCGAACACGTTGCTGCTGACGCTTCTGATTATAAGCAGTAGCACCTAGCAAACCCGGCCATAAACTAACGCGCATTACCGACATATCAGAAGAAATTGGGTGTGGTAGCACCATGCCTTTCTCGTCTGGGAATAATGCGTTTTGAATTTTAGGGTCAACAAACGAGTAAGTAATCGCTTCATTGTAGCCACGGCTAAGAAGCAACGACTTCATTGCATTTAGCGGAAGCTTAGCTTCTTGCGAAGGTAGCATTGCCAAGGTCGCTTTGGGCGCCACGTTTGGAATGTTGTTGTAGCCATAAACACGGGCAATTTCTTCAATCAAATCTTCTTCAATTGAGATATCGAAACGATAGCTTGGCGCAACCGCTTCCCAGCCTGCTTCAATTTGAGTAACGTCTAAACCAAGGCGGTTAAGCATTTCCGTTACTTTTGCATCATCAATGCTAATACCTAGTACACGCGCTAAACGTTCGCGACGAAGCGTAACCGTTGCCTGCTTAGGTAGCTTGTCTTCAGCCACAGCTTCAACCACAGGGCCAGCTTCACCACCACAAATTTCAAGAACGAGTGCTGTAGCACGTTCCATGGCTTTACGCTGAAGTAGCGGGTCTACACCACGCTCATAGCGGTGCGAGGCATCGGTATGCAAACCGTACTGACGGGCACGACCCATAATCGCATCACGGCTGAAGAACGCACTTTCAAGCAAGATATCTTGGGTTTCAGTCGTTACACCAGAGTGTAGGCCACCGAAAATACCCGCCATTGCTAGCGCTTTGTTGTCATCGGCAATAACCAAAGTGTTGCTTTGCAGCTTAGCTTCGGTTTCGTCAAGTAGCGTAAGGGCTTCGCCTTCGTTCGCCATACGCACGTTAATGTTGCCTTCAATGCTGGCAAGGTTAAACGCGTGCATTGGCTGGCCAAGCTCTAGCAATACAAAGTTAGTCACATCTACAATGGGGTCGATGCTGCGAATACCGCAACGACGAAGCTTTTCAACTAACCACAGTGGCGATGCTGCGTTTACGTTAACGCCTTTAACCACACGGCCTAAGTAACGCGGGCATGCGTCATCAGCGCTTAACGTAATTGATAATTTATCATCAATAGTAGCCTCTACAGATGCTACTTCAGGCTCGCACACGTCAAGGTTATTAAGCACGCCTACTTCACGGGCAATACCGCGAATACCCAAACAATCTGCACGGTTTGGTGTAAGGTCTACTTCAATAGCGTTATCATCAAGACCAAGGTAATCGCGAATGTCTTCGCCAATAGGTGCATCGGCTGGAAGCTCGATAATACCGTCGTGGTCGTCGCTAATACCTAGCTCAGAAAAGCTACATAGCATGCCGAATGACGGCTCGCCGCGAAGCTTCGCTTTCTTAATTTTAAAATCGCCTGGCAATACAGCGCCAACAACCGCTACCGCTACTTTAATGCCCTGACGACAGTTAGGTGCACCACAAACGATATCAAGTAGCTCATCGCCACCTACGTTAATTTTTGTTACGCGCAGTTTATCTGCGTTAGGGTGCTGACCGCACTCCACTACTTCACCTACTAGCACGCCTTTAAAATCGCCTGCTACTGGCTCAACGCCGTCTACTTCAAGGCCAGCCATGCTCAACTGTTCAGACAGCTCATGTGCCGACAGCGACGGGTTAACCCACTCTCTTAGCCATTTTTCACTGAATTTCATGTGTACTCTCTGCCTTAGTTGAACTGCTTAAGGAAACGAAGATCGTTTTCAAAGAACGCGCGCAAGTCGTTAACACCGTAACGAAGCATAGTTAAGCGCTCTACGCCCATACCAAAGGCAAAACCTGTGTACTCTTCTGGGTCGATACCCACTGCTTTAAGTACATTTGGGTGCACCATGCCGCAGCCTAGTACTTCAAGCCACTGACCGTTTTTACCCATAACGTCTACTTCAGCTGAAGGCTCGGTAAACGGGAAGTAAGACGGACGGAAGCGAATTTCTAGTGACTCTTCAAAGAAGTGATGTAAGAAGTCGTGCAAAATACCTTTAAGGTCGGTAAAGCTAACGTTCTTATCAACCATCAAACCTTCCACTTGGTGGAACATTGGCGTGTGAGTTTGATCGTAATCGTTACGATACACGCGCCCTGGCGAAATAATGCGCAGTGGCGGCTTTTCCGCTTCCATAGTACGAATTTGAACACCAGAGGTTTGCGTACGAAGCATCATGTCTGGGTTAAAATAGAAGGTATCGTGATCGGCACGCGCTGGGTGATTCGCAGGAATGTTCAATGCGTCGAAGTTGTGAAAACCATCTTCAATTTCAGGGCCAGTTTTAACTGAAAAGCCAAGCTCGCCAAAGAAAGATTCAATACGCGCAATTGTACGGCTAACCGGGTGCAAGTTACCTGGCTTTTCAGTGCGACCAGGCAAAGTTACATCAATAGCTTCTTCGGCTAGCTTTTTGTTAAGCTCTTCAGTGCGTAAAAACTCACCTTTTGCAGAAATAGCTTGCTGAATAACCTGCTTAGCTTGGTTAATCTTTTGGCCTGCGGCAGGACGTTCTTCGTTCGATAACTTTCCAAGCCCTTTAAGTAAGTCGGTAAGTTTACCTTTCTTACCCATAAATTCGACCCTAACTTGGTCTAATGTGGCTGCATCTTGGGCAGCGTCAATCTGGCTTTGTGCCTGATTGATAATAGCGTCAAGCTCCATGTTTTCCTCAATTTACATGATGACTGCATGGCCAAAGCATAGGAAGAATTTTTCTGTGCGCTAAGGCTTGCCTGAAATAAAAGCGGTAGTTTACACGAGTGACAGACATTACCGCTACCCTATATAGCTGATAATGGCGAAATTTTGCTATATCTGCTCTACTTACAGTCATTTTTTATAAACAGATAAAATAAACAGTGCGTTTCGCCACGTTCTGGTGCTAACGAGCATTAATATTGTGCCGGCAGCTTCATCTGTAAAGACGGCATTGTTTACTCAAAACCAATCGTCTTTTGAAATTAAAGTGTTATATGCAAGGGCCGTTGATGTAAACTTACGACCTTTTAAAGTAAGACGGCTAATTTTTACGTTGAAACGCTTCAATACTGCAACATTAAGCTATCGCCCTGAAATCGATGGATTGCGCGCAATCGCTGTGCTTGCTGTTGTTTTATACCATTGTGGCTTTAACTTTGTTTCTGGTGGTTTTATAGGTGTCGATATATTTTTCGTCATCTCAGGCTTTTTGATTACTTCGCTACTAAGCAAAGAGATACTTGGCGGCAACTTTTCACTTAGCACTTTTTATGCAAAGCGTATTCGACGCTTATATCCAGCACTATTCTTCACCATTGTGCTAACAGTAATTGCTGGCTACTTCGTCTTTATGCCAGATGAACTAAAAGAATTAGGACAAAGCACTGTTGGCGTAGTCACTTATTTAGCGAATGTCTTTTTCTATTTGAAAAGCGACTACTTCGATGGCCCCTCTAACCTTAAACCTCTCTTACATACTTGGTCTCTAGCAGTTGAAGAGCAGTTTTACATTATTTTTCCCGTAATCATATTGGTATTAGCGAAACTAAAAAGGCACATAGTTTTAATATTCGCCATCGGGCTTTTTTTGCTTTCATTTGTTGGCAGTATTTTATTTTTAAAAATTGATAACAGCGCCGTTTTTTTTCTTACACCGTTTCGAGCGTGGGAATTTATGATGGGAGCAGCTTGTAGTGTAATAATCCGCTATTTTCCAGAACACAAAGCCCAGAAGCATGGCGCAACTGCTTGTTTAGGTTTGGTACTCATAATTGCGTCGCTAATCGCTATAAATGATGAAACTTCTTTTCCTGGTCTTAGCGCTTTACCAGTTACTTTTGGAACAGCCCTGCTAATACTCTTTGCCCCCCAACAGCCTTTGCTAATGAAGCTACTGGCAAATAAAGCTGCTGTCTATATTGGTAAAATCTCATATTCTACCTACCTCGTTCATTGGCCGATAGTTGTATATTACAACTACGCTATAATGAGAGTTCCAACACTATTAGAACAAACAGGGCTAGTGTTCGCATCGTTTGGGGCTGGCTTTCTGTTATATCAGTTAATTGAAAATAAATTTCGCCTAAAAGCTTTATCCTCTAAAGAAGTGAAAAGCACTTTTGTAGGGACATTAGTTGCAACGCTTTTTGTTTGCGTACTTGGTGGTGTAGTGCACATTAACGAGGGCTTTAAGGATAGATTCGTAGTTGACAACAAGGACATAAAAAAAACACCCCATATTCTTTCTCCTAAAGGGAACTGCTTTCTATCTACCAAAGAGTCTTTTGAAATTTGGAATGGAAAACATTGCTTCATAGGCGATTATGATAAAGAGAAAAAAACCACTTTGCTGTGGGGTGATTCACATATTAATCACCTAGTCTTCGGCATAAATGCGCATAAAGAAAGGATACAAAATAACGTAATTGTTTTTGCAAGTGCTGGTTGCGCACCGATATTTCAAGAAATACCAAAAAGTCGCCCAAACTGCGCTGGAAATAATGCGCATTTGTCAAAAATTTTAGAACAGTTTAACGTCACCAAAGTTGTTTTAGCTTCAAACTGGCAATATGCTAGATCCCAAGGCGTTGATATTTTCCGGTTGCGTGAAACGGTTGAAGATTTATATAGCCGCGGGTTAGAAATTTCCATCATAAACCAGCTCCCCGTATACCCAGTTAACAACCCGCTATATTTAAAATTACGCTTGTCCAATAGCTCAGAAAAAATCCACGAATGGACAATTAAGCCTGCGAAGGGCAAAAAAGAAGAGAAAATTATAGCTTCAATCGAATTCCCTCCAACTGTTAAAGTGGTAAACCCATTCGATATCTTTTGCAAGAAAGGTACTTGCTCCATAATCAAAAGCGCTAACCTTATGGTTAAAGATGCAGTCCACTTATCGAATGCTGGAAGTGAGTTGATGACTAATAGCATTTTGTCGAGAGACAAGGATTTCTTTTAAGTGAGGATTAGGTGAAAAGAAAAGTTGTATTTTTAATCAACTCTATTAAGTTTGGTGGCGCGGAACGTGCACTCGCAAACTTGCTGAGCAAGCCAGAGTTTTTCGAAGAATTAGATGTTTCTATCTTACTTCTTGATAATGAGCCTCTTGAGCGCGAAATGCCCAGTCACATACCATTAAAGAGTTTAAACAGCGATGGCTCGTTAATTAAAAGTGTGAACGAGCTATATACTTTTGTTAAACACACAAAGCCAGATTTAGTAGTAAGCTTTTTAGTGCGCTCTAACGTTGCCAATGCATTTCTGCGGCTTGTGAGAAAAATCCCAAAATCGATATTGTGTGAACGCATGCACCTTAGTAGTCATTTAGACAACCAGTTTTCCGGTTTAAAGCGTAGTTTTGCATCCTTACCTCCAACGCTTTTTTATCGCTTTGCAGACGCTGTAGTGGGTGTATCCACTGGTGTGACAAATGATCTAGTTACTCATTTTTCTGTGCCTAAAGAAAAAGCCTTTACGGTATTTAACCCCTACAATATCGAAGAAATTTCCACCAAGGCACAGGCTCCTTCAGAAATAAACACTCCTCCTGAATTCATTATCAGCACTGGCCGACTAACACCCGCTAAGAACTTTAAACACCTTATTGACGCGTATCTTGCTTCCAAAGAACTAGCCCCCCTTTGCATACTTGGCGAGGGAGAACAGAAACAAGAGTTGCTAGACTTTATTCAAGCTAAAGGTGCTTCAAATAGAGTCATATTGTTAGGCTATGCCAAAAACCCCTTTTCTGTTCTTGCCAAAGCGAAATACTATATTTCAGCATCTACTAATGAAGGCTTTCCCAATGCGCTTGTAGAGGCGATGGCAGTAGGTTTGCCGGCAATAATGACAAACTGTCCTTCTGGGCCAGCGGAAATATTAGAGGGAAACGAAGCGTTTACCAGTGAAACCATGCACCTGGGAAAACACGGCATACTGGTTCCGTTAAACAAGCAAAGCGAGCTCACCGCCGCAATAAACTATCTTCAAGATAATAAGCTTAGAGAAGTTTACAGTGTTAAAAGTCTACAGCGAGCTAGTGATTTTCATATCGATAAGATAGCACACGAATATTGGCAATTTTTAAAGTCACGACTTCAATAACGACTTAAATACGTCTATGTGCTTACGTATATTTACGTCCCACGTATTCTGTTGTTGTAGATTTTCGGCGTGTGCGCTTTTATAAACAAGATAGCTTTCAACGTTCAACTTTGCAGAAAGGCTATACACATCCCCCCGCTCAAAGTAGCTCTCCTTATTAAGCTCGAACTCTTTGTGAGGTGCAATATCACTAGCTATTATGGGAGTTCCGACGGACAAGGCTTCCGCAAGCACCAAGCAGAAACCTTCCATATATGAAGGGTTCACTAATAATGCAGCATTTTTGTATAGCTCGGTGAGCTCTTCATCCACTCGAGTACCCGCAAACACTATGCGTTCACAAGCATGTTGCGTTAACGACTTCACATATTCATCTTCGACATAATTAGAGCCAACGATTACCAACTTTAAGGTTGCGACGTTGCTCATATTAAAAGCCGCAATTAAGTCATCAAAACCTTTAGTTTTATCTAAGCGCCCCACTGCCAGTATATAATGGTTAGCTGCTATACCAAGTTCTGAAAGTACTTCACCATGCCCGCTTCTGTTATTAATTAGAGAGCCCGCATTTCTTATAACCATGCGTTTTCTTTTTAAAAACGTATATTTTTCGTTCACCTCTTCAAGAACAGACTGACTCACACAAATAATACGATGCGCAAACAGTACCGTTAGCAGCTCGCCCAGCTTCAGAATGAGTTTACCATGCCAACGCCATTTGGGGCGTTTATAGTCGGGCGAATGGTGAGTGACTATTGTTTTGAAACCAAAGATACGAGAGATGACGCTGAAAAAACCGGGGCCAATTCCGTGTAAATGAATAATATCAGGGTGAATAAACAGTCTAGCGTAAACTAAAGCAAAAAACGTGTGGATAAACGTTTCTAATCCACTGATATTTATAGACTTTAGCACTTTAACTCTTACGCCTTCATACTCATAATCCGTTTTTCCCTCATATTCTATTCGGCTAAGTACAGTAACATCAAAATCACTACACGCCGTCACTATTCCAGGGTAAAGATGTTCACATATGGTCTCTATTCCACCAACGAAAGACGGAATGCCTCTGGTGCCGATAACACAAACGTGTGGCATTTAAATTCCTTTATATTTGCTTTGGGTGAAGAGCTGAAAATTCACATACTGTAGAAAAAGCGCAGGTTAGATGCATATAATTGCTTACTAGTTCTTTTATTTTATTAGTATTTAATGGAATAACCAACACCTTGCGGCTTTAAAACTGAAAAACTAAACTTTTGTTTATATCTTCTTGCGATTATCGCTTCTCTTCTTTAAGGCTTATCCTATGCATTTACGCCCACTTTACCACCTTATCGCTATACTAAGCTTACTTACCATTTCAGCGTGTACCAATACTATTTCTGAAACACGGCAATCGCAAACGGCGCAGCAAACCGGCGACAAGTATGAACAACTCATTAGTGCCATTTACGCAAAAAACAAAGTAAATATAACTCCAGAAAGAGCCGTTGAATTAATAAGCAAAAGCAACTCGCTTGATAGAGTTGAAAAACAGTTATTAGAGAAGTTTGGTACTAATATAATTAAGCTTTACGAGCTGGGACTGCTTACAAATACTGACGAGCTTAGTTTATCTCGAGCGATGCCTGCCCTGTCAAAGAATGAGGTATTGCTACACGCGTTATTGACGATATTTCCTATCGATAGTTATTCCATTATTCGAAGCGTTCGTAGAACGGACGTCATTGGTAAAGAGCAGCTTCTTAGTGCTATTTTGCAAGCAGGCCTCGACCCTACCCTTGCAATGGAAGTAACAGCCACAGGTCTAGAAAACATAGTTACGCCGCTCATCCACTCGGCAAGTATAACCCTTTATAACCAGGTTGAAGAGAACACCAGTGAAGTTAAATACAGACAAGTTGGAACAGAAATTTGGGAAGAAGGACTTTCATTTTCTTGGGACCCAATATACGGTGCCTTATCAGGAAGCATTTTTAATTTAAAAGCTGACACCACCTATGAGGTTGAAATACAGGTTAATCAGAGCGATGAAACAAAAGACTATAGCTTTGAATTTACCACAAATCCAGATAGCCCTCCTATTGACCCCAACAAAGTTTACTACCTTTCTGAGATATACGACGGTGGGCAGTTAGATCTCGAAGCGCTAAATATATTTGGCTCCCCAGAAGGATACGCAAAAATAATTGGTGACGGCGCGATCATAAGCCCAGACGAGGGTGACTTAGCTGCAGTGAACATTGGCCGACAGTCATACGTTATGTTAGAAAACCTCACTATTCGAGGAGGGTTAAGGTATGGAATTTTCGCCGACCGAACTCACAACATTTGGATAAAAGGATGCGACATTGCTGAATTCGGCAGAACGGCATACGAGTACAGAGGCGGAAAAGCCTACTCTAGCCCTGAAAGTTCATCTCCAATAAATTATGACTCTGGGATCTATCTTGAGAAGTCTGGTATTGCGGTAATTGAAGACTGTGAAATTCATAATCCTAATTTAGGGGCAAATCACTGGGGCAACGGCCACCCTAACGGAGCAAATGCTATCCAAATGTGGGCATATCACCCTGATGTTGAAAAGCGCGGACAATTTATCATTAGAAATAATAGGCTTTATGGGAGTGATGATAAGCGTTTCAATGACGTGATAGAAGGCAGAAAGAATGCTTGGCGTGTTGGCGGGTTTGTAAGAGATTCAGCTATTTATGGTAACTATATTGCCTATGCAAATGACGATTTAATAGAAATAGACGGCGGACAAAGTAATGTACTCGTTTACGATAATGAACTTACTCAAGGGTATGCGGGTATCAGCGTTGCCCCCAATAGGCTTGGCCCCAGCTATATATTTCACAACCTTATTTACAACCTTGGCGATGAGAGAGGTCGCGAGTGGGCGTCGATAAAAGCTGGAGGTCTCTTAAGCCAACCAGCTGGTGTCACGCGAGTTTACGAGAACGTAATTTTAACCAATCGTAATGGTATTGCTGCTTCTAGCTTTCAAGAAGATAAGACATTTTGGATTGAAACGCAGAATAATGTGATTATAACTCGAAACAACTCAAACATGGTGGGTTACGGCATATATGACGAACAACAATTTCTATCCTCCCACTTTTTCAACGATGTAATTTACAATATCTCAATGGATGATACCAAAGTACATGTTTCACCTGAGACAATTTCCACATTCAACACAGCGGTTAATAAAAGTTCAGTTCAAAACTTTGACCCTGCTCTTATCAATATACTGGAAATCGATAGCACAAACCTAATTCCTAATATTTCGATTGTTATTTCCGAAGACGACGCAATAGATCCAATACAGTTATTATCTGAGGAATGCTTATCGAACTGCAGTGAAAAGTTGTTTATTAAGGTGGGGAGAGGTGATTTGTATTCTGGAATGCCTGTTCTGTTTTAAGTACAACATTAGAAGTTAATGTATGTACATTCACATCCATGTGAAGTATTTAAAGTACCAATTAGTTCAAATACCGGCCCAACATGGAAAGAAACGTGTTCTTTTTTCCTAAAAGATATAGCGGGTCATTCTTTGTCAATTTGAGCTTTATGGCAGCTAAAAACGCTCTAAATACTAGGCCTTTTTCAACAAATAATAAGGTGTCGTTAATATCATTAACATAGGAAAGCTTGAAACTGTGATCGTTTAATACTGATGTGAAACTGTCTAGCCCTTCAAACTTTTGTTTTTTTAGCTTTTTAAGTCGAAGGGGGTTGAAGGTTTTTGTGGTTGTAGATTTGTAGCCGTACTTGCCAAGCAAGTTGCCAAGTATACCTTCCGTTTGCACTAAAAGGTCGCCTTGTAGCTTTCCCTTCCACTTTGAAAGGTTCTGATTGTCTATTTTTTGACAAACATCTTGCTTCCAAGGCTCGTTTTCGGTTGTTACTGCGTTAGCCCCCTTTCTTTCAAGAATACCTTTATCAAAGGGCTCTTCAATGTAGGAAAACAATTTCCTTAGCTCTTCCTCTGGACTCATGACTAACTTTTCATAGCTTTGAATATAGACATCGTCAGTGTTGAGTTCTTTTTCAGCGCTGTTATACCAAGAATGAATTAATGCAGCGTTTTCAGCTACTGAACTAGAAGCCCAAGGCAGTTTTGGTATAGATGACGCGCTATCCCTAAAATCGCGGTGTATTAGTATGATTTTTGCGACAGGAAAATGCACTTTGATATCAGAGATATGCTTTAGATGATTAGGTGTTTTTTCAAGCCACCTTTCCTCGCCGAGTTGTGCACGTTTACTTGATACAATTGATTCTAACATTGCACTAATTGAGGGAGTTCTAGATTTTAAAAAATTTATTACTTGTTCCCGCTCCCTGCCATAGAGCGATAGTACGCTTTGGCCCGACAATGTAAGCCGCTCATCCATTAGGTTTACAGCTTGATACGGCCAATTTTCATTTTCTAAGGCCTGTTTAAGCGCTTTACTTCCTAACCCTATTTTATTGAAAAATTGCGTTTCTGGTCCAGAACCTATTCCACTATGTGATACTAAAAAACTTGTTAAAAGCGTGGTTCCAGACCTGGGTGCCCCAACTATGAATATTGGGCTTTTTCCTTGTCGCGTTGTCATTGTAGTTTAGTTCTCTCGTCTATTTACTATTGTGAAAGCAAAATATCCGCCAACTGCGGTGGAAACTTTTCAATCCGTGCCTTTAAACTCAAGTAACATTAAACATTAAACATTAACGTTAGCTTATATTATCAGTAAGCACGGTGAAACGCGCATATTTCTGGAAGAGGTTTTTTAAATATCAGCGTAACTAGGGTTTGTGAAGACAATATTAAAATATTAGAGATCTTTGGTGTCGCCGTACGAGCCTATCGTAATTTAGCTGCTACTTGGGGGCATACATTAAGTACAGTGGCGTAGCTATCTTATGAATTGAACATGAGAATTAGCTAACCAAGTTTCTAATTAGAGGAAAGAAGGACTTGCCTTTTGTGTAAGCTAAACGAGAAATATTGTAAAAAGTGGCGCTAAAACTAAAAAGGCCAGCTTAAAAGCTGACCTTTTACAAACGCTTCAAACTCTTAGAATTTGCGGCGTGATGCTAGAAGACATACAACCGAAAGAGCGAAAATCATCAAGGTTGATGGCGTGCTCACTGAAACGCTTGAGCTTGGGAAAGAAGTAAGCGTTAAGTTATCAAGGCCAGTACCAGAAACAGCAGCACTGCTGTTACCCGCAGAGTCGAACGTTAAGAACGAATAACCGTTAATACCAGTAAAGCGGTTGAACAAAATATCTAAGCTCCATAGGTCACCGACGAAGTCAGCGTAGACTAAGCCATCTGTTTTACCGGCAACATATGAAAATGAAACGTTAGAGCCTGTTGCAGTTGAAACAACCGGATCACGACCATCTGGGTCATCAACGAAAATAACGCTGCCGTTACTGCCATTAATGTCGAAGTTGATAGCACCTGCAGAACCTGTAGGGCCACTAAAAATCATATACAAACCTAACTCGTCCGCATCGTTAGTTGCAAAAAATGCAACTAATTCGTTTGCTTGTTCAAAGCCTGTGTTTGCGCTCCAATTGTTGAAGTCGTAGAACGACTCAAAAGACTCACTAAGTTGCAACGCATTTACTTCAGTTGACCCGTTAACAATTAGTGCAGCATTTGCACTTAAACTAGCGCTGACAAGCATTACTGCAGCAATAGCTTTATTAAAAAACTTCTTCATTTTAACCTCAATTCTCTATACAGCTAGATAATTTAAAACCAACTAACCGTGATAAGCAAAACTTGATCCACAATTCAACAAATCAATTAAATCAACAACTTACTCAAACTTAAACTGACTTAAAGTTTTGACATGTAAAATACTCTGACACTCAATTTAACGACTCTATAGACCTTTAGGTATCAATGGTTACTCTTGAACAGCAGCCTTCGGCTTCCTTGCCAACGTTCGAACTTCAGCCAATATTTTTTGCAGGTAAGTCCTAAAAATTAACAATAGAAATAACGGATAAAAGATAGCTCCACCGACTGACAATACCAAGAGTATTATAATCTCATTCTGTATCACCTCTGACAGGTAACCTTTTAAACTTAATACTGCAAAGAACATCATTAATGCGCTAATAACTGGAGGTAAAATTTCCTTAACTACCGACCATAAAGGCAATACGATGTGTTTGTTAACAATCAACAGCCTCACAGGAAGAATAAAACAATTACCAACAACAATACTTATCAACATTATCTTTATTCCAAACCAAATTGTTGCCCCTGCTATCAAAACACTGCTTACTATATTGAGAAGGGTTAAATTGAATGCGTCTTTAGTTTGGCCCACAGAAATGAGTAAATTCGGTAAAAACCATGCAATTACAGAAGGAAACATTCCAAAAGCGGAAATTGTCATATAGACAGCACTGGGTGCAAATTTTTCTCCGAATACTACCGTTATGAAGGGGGTAGCTATAGCTGCTAAACCCATGAATATTGGCAACACCAAAAGAGATGTTATTGAAACCATTTTTATATAGTGATGGCCAAGTTTACTTTTATCCTCAACTCTAGAAAAACTTGGAACGACCATCGAGTTTATAGAGCTCATGGTAACCTGGTTGATGACGCTCTCCCCTTTCTGTGCAGCAGCTAGAAGAGCAAAGCTAGCGGGCCCCAACACTAAACCGGTAAACATATTACTAGACTTTCTATGCAAGAAGTTCAATACAGCCATTCCCAAAAGCGGAAAACAAAAGGATATGAGCTCTTGGTTATCTTTTTTGTTAAAAGCAAAATATGGCCTATAATTAGCCACGAAGAGCATAAAGATGTATTGGAGGATGGCATTAATTAGCTTGCCGATTATTAGAGACCATAGCCCTAATCCATTTTCAGCCATCAAGACAATAAGGATTGAAGAAATAATCGTACCACAGAGCCTAGCCATGCCCATTTGCTTATTTTTGAACTCTCGCTGCAATTTTCCGCTTACTACAACTTGAAAACTTGTCAATATAGTTAATGGGGCTAAACACATTACAACCCATGCGGCCAGTTCCGAGTGATTATAATACGCCACTGGGAATCCTATCCCGACAACGCCCAATACTGCTATTAGCCCGAGCCCCGCAACAAAGGTCATCGTGCTCGCAGCGTACCTCTCTTCCCACTTAGCTCTTTGAACTAAATTTTGGTTTACACCCGCATTCACCAAAGTATTGGCAAACTCAATAAACAAAAAGCAAAATCCCGCAAGACCAAACTCTTCAAGCGTCAACACTCGCGCTAAGTATGCATAAACAACAAAATCAACTATGTTTATCCCAACTCGTGTTAGGGATGTCCACAAACTTCCGCTTGTAGCTTTTCTCTTAAGCGACATTAAAACTTCTCGTCATTGAAATGATTAAACAAAACACAGATTTAATAGATTTGTGCCAACAAAGGAAATAGATAAGGACATTTTATTAACTGAAAAATAAGCGCTCGCCTGGATGCGGCTTTACAGACTATCAATATCTAGTGCAAAAGTAACTGTCGCCATTTTTCAGTCAATTTATAGCGAGAATACTCCTTCTTTGCCTCTATTTTAACTTTGTTTTTACAAACGTAGTTAGCTTCAATATTGGGAAGGTCGACATTCAAATCTCTAAAAATATGAACAAATTGGTGCTGCTTACTTTTTGCTATAGTAAATTTTGAAGGTGCTGCAATAACGTTACACCCAAAACTTATTGCATGGTAAAAACTGCCAGAAGATATCATTGTATTATCGAGGTGGTTCATTAATACAAAGTCAGCGTCGCTTAGTTCTTTGTTTAAATCCTGAATTGGTAAAAATGTGTTGTTCCATGTTACTTTGAGACTTCGTTGGGCAATAATGTGGCGAAGAGCACTTTCATACTTTTTATCATCACACTTTCCCAAAATTTTCAAATGCTTATTATTCGGCCAAGAATTTAGAATAATATCTAAACCTTTATAGGGTTTGACAGCGCCAAAAAATATATAGTTTAAGACCCTATTATTTTTTTCTTCTACAAGTACGTCCATCGCTTCATCATCAAGATAAAGAGGGTGAACTAACCCACCCCCATCGTATAATTCCAACGAAACAAACTTGTAACCTAGCCCTCGCATTAGCCCCCGAAGAACGCTGAAATAAAACCCGCGCCCGTCGATATTATGCGGTTTGAAGTTGTGTTTTACAGAAATTTTAATAGAAAAAAACACAGCGCCAGCAACGACTAACCCTAAACATTTTATAAAGGTGATAAAACGCTTAAGCTTATTCAGTTTAGAGCCGTATGGCTTATCCTCAACCCAATTAAGCACCAAAGGGTAACGGCGAAACAAAGATGCAATCAAAACCTTGAAACTAAAAGCCACGGGCTGTAATTCCAAAGCCCTAATCGCTTCTTTGTTTATCTCTATATAATCATTATTGTGATTAAAAGGTACGAAAACCACTCTCACTAAATTAGTCCCTTTGTTCCAACTGTCGCCATAAGTTAATTAGACTGATAAGGTACAGATAATGGATTGTTTAAAACATGAATTTTCTATAAAAAAAGTGAACCGTTGCTGTTAATCCAGCCTGCTTTAGCGAATTCATAACCCACGATAATTTATTATTTTTGTACTTGAGCGAATAAAGATACTGTTGAGCGATTCTTCGCTTATACCATTTTTCGCCCAAAAACTGGCGGTGCTTTTTAGCAGATGCAAGCCTAGATTCGATATTACTTGGATCTAGCTTTCTAACCTTTGCACCAATACCGTCAAGATTTTGGAATCTATATAAATATATGGGGTTTGGTATATTAGCAAATCGATAGTCACCAATGAATAAACGAACGTATATATCCCAGTCTTGCCCATTGCCTAATGCCTCATCAAACCCGAGTTCCTTGATTAAATCCCGCTTACACGAAAACCCACTCATACCGCAGTAGCTGTTTCCTTGGACAAGAGAAGACTTTGTAACGACATTATCTGTATTTATGCGTATTTCTTTTTCATCACCAAGGTGTTTGAAGCCAGAAACCACTGCATCTGCACCATCGTCATACTTTTTCTTATGCTCTTGTAGGTAATGTGGAAGCCATATATCGTCGTCGTCTAAAAACGCCACTAGATCATATTTTGCCTCAGTTACGCCTTTATTCCTGGCAACGTTTGCACCACCAGATACGCATTGCTTTATATAGCGAAGTTTTGGGTCATTGAATTTTGATAACACATCACTATAGTCTGCGCTGGAATTGTCGTCGACAACAATAATTTCTTTCGGCTGTAGCGTCTGTTCAAGTACACTTTGCAATGAATGAAAAAGATAATCTGGGCGATTATATGTGGTAATAACTACGCTAAAATCCAATGTACCTATCCTTTTAGTAGTACGTAAAACTTTTTCGCGGGGCTATATAAGTAGCGAATATATGCAGAATAAAACCGCCATTTTAAGTTTGGTTTACCTTGCACTTCATCGGCAGAATATCCCATCATTTGCGACAAAGAAATTACCGAACTAGAAAAGCTATATCCAAAAAACGAAGATTGCTTAGCGGCTTTCCCTTTTCTCGCTTTTTCTTTAATGCTTAATGCATTTTCAAGACCGACTTGTCTGCATATTTTGTCGACGATTTCCATTTGCTTCGCCACTAAATCTTCGTAGCGAATTAATATATGGCTACTGCCAACTTGCTTAGTAAAAGAAAACCAATTCATGTAGTTCACCAGCCATTGATTTTCCAACAACGGTAAGCTGACATTCCAGCGGCGGAACTGAGATAAGAAAACATCTTTTGGGTTTCTGACTATGCCAATGTAGTGACACTGCACTTCGCTTTCGTACTCTTTCTCAAAGGCTCTCATTAACTCCAGTACACTACTTTGCAGAAGATGATGAGGAGATTTTTCAATAAATACTGGCCCAAATTTTTCTATTAGCAGAAACCAACCTTTGAAAATAAGCTCTTTGTCGTTTTTGTGTACGGGTAGCTCACCAAGATTTTCAATCAAAAATGTTTTTATTTCTTTAAGAGCCTGATCTTGACTGTAAGGCACTGCACTAGCCAACATTTTAAGTTGCGGCAGACAGAGAACTGAAGCCGCTTTAGTCCAATACAGCGTTTCTGACTCAAAGTGCTTCGTTTTCGGGTAATTATCAATGCCAAGTGCATTCACTAGGCTTCTGTGCAAAAAGCTAGAGCCCGATGACTTTTCTGACAGGATATAGATTACGCTTAGCTTTTTATTATCCATTTTTGGGCGTATCCATAATTTCGCGATATACATTAAGTGTACTTTGAGAAATTGACTGCCAGTCGTATCTTGCTAAAAACTCTGTTCGACAAACTGATAAGTTGAGTGACTCTACATCACTCAATTTCTGAGCAAGGCTTTGAACATCACCTACCTCAAAGTAACAATCGTTACAAAGCGCGAGATCTAAATTGGGTTCAATATTCGATAAAATCACATCAGTTCCCGCACTGATTGCTTCCAAAGCTACAATTGGATGCCCCTCATGATAACTCGGCAGCACGAATACTCTCGCATGTTTGTAAAGGCTTTGTAGCGCCTTTCCCTTTCTGCGTCCAGCAATAATCACGTTTTCACTCGCAGCGCCTTTTATACTTTGAGAGTACGAATCACTGTGGTCTGCGTCACCAACGATAACTAATTTCAACGAAGATTGGCTCGCTTTAAATGCATCAATTAAATCATGAAGCCCTTTTTCTGGAACTAGTCGAGCTACAGCCAAAACGTAGGACTTATCTTTCAAGTTTAAATCAACAGGTAAGTCTGCAGTAGTACAGTCCTGTCCAAAGTGCGTCAATGTACCGTTCGGAATAAAAAGGATCTCGCTAGAATGTTTTGCAAATTTGCTTTTTAGCTCATCTGTCAGCGTACGACCTACAACAATAACGCGGTTTGCAAACAAACAGGCCATTCGCTCACCAAACTGCAAAACAAATTTAGCAAACTTATTCCATTTCTGGCGGTTATAGTCTGCACCGTGATGAGTAACAACCACTTTCATCCCCAATATACGAGCTAGAGGCGTAAATAAAGCAGGGCCGATAGCGTGAATATGTAGTATGTCGGGACGCACCACAAACCCTGCATACAGTATTGCAATAAAAGTATGCAAAAATGTTTCAAGAAATTTATTCTGTACCGACCACAGACCAATAACGCTCACACCTTTATATTCATAAGACTTTTCAGTTAGATAAGGTTTCCTACCTATTACTGTCAACTCTACGTCTTCTTTGCTGATAATAGGGTATATATTTTGACAATGCGACTCGATGCCGCCCATCACATCTGGAATACCACGCAAGCCAACAATAGCTACCTTCATCTAATTCTGGCTCCTATATTCTGACGGCCCAACATCTTTAATAACTCGTGCAGGCGCACCTGCAATTGTTACATCACTACCAAAACTTTTGTTTACAACTGCATTGGCGCCAATGCCCACATTATTTCCCAGAGTGATACCGCCGAAAAGCTTTGCCCCAGGGCCTATGTAACAATTGTCGCCGATAATAGGCGCTTTACTTCCGTCTGTTATATCTGCGCCTATGTTTACACAAACATGAATACGGCAATTCGCGCCAATTTTTGCATTGGCGTTAACGACAATAGTGCCCGCATGTGCTATCGATAGGCCAGGTCCAAACACATTTGGTGGTATGGAAAAGCCCAGCTTTCTTCCCTTATTACGTAATCTTAGCCGCAGAAATTGGGTATATACTTTAAAGACCAGCCCTCGTTTGCAATTAATAAAGAATTCAACTTTTCTTAATAATTTTTGGAAGTGCCAAATATCGTGAGTCAGTTTATTTTTAAGGGTTGTTTTTATACCTAGCGCATCAAGATCGGCTTGTAAAAAAGCGTCATAATCACTTTTATCTTTAATTTGCATTGACAGTGCTCTTTATATTAATGGCATAGCCACGACGGGCTTCAGAATTTGGGTTGGCGAATATGATTGCGTTAAAAATTGCGAAAAATATTAACCCCTCTATATTCCATAAAGGCATGGTCGCCATATTCATTGCGATGAACCCAGCAAAAGAAAACAGCATTACTTTCGATAGCTTTTTGTCATAAAGCCGAAGCGCACCGATGACTATAGAGCCGCATACAAAAACAAAGCTCATGAATCCAAGCACACCATATTCGTAAATGTAAGAGACAAAAGTATTGTGCGCATACAGCTCAAATCTCAATTTCCAAGCGTCTGGACCAAAGCCAAGGAATTGCTGCACCACATTTGCGTTTCTAAACGCATCGATATACTGGCTCCAAATATATACGCGAGAAGACATGATATCGCGATCTGATTCGGAAAAGTACATTGGGGCCTTGAAGACCAAGTCTAGGTTACCTAGCAGTATACCAATATCAGCAAAGCGCTCTCTCATCGAAAAGGACAGAACGAGAAAAGCGACGAAAAAAATCATTGCAAAAACAATGAGGACTGGAACTTTCTGCGCCGGCTTCAAACGCTGTTCAACTAATGTGAAATAGAATGCCGCAGCAATTGGCAGCACTGTAAGGATTGACGTTCGATAGTTAACCAATATCAACAGCAGTACGGAAACAGAAAAAAGTACTGTTCTATATCTAAGTCTGCCGCGTTCAATGAGCCCGACCACGAAAATGAAGGCTACAATTACCATAGAAAACGCCGCTTCGTGATTATAACCGCCGATATAGCTGACAGAGCCGTCTGATTCCGTCGCCTTAGCATACCCGAGTGCAAACGACATTATTTGCAGCGCTACTGGCATGAAAAAGGCGACAAGAAGTTTTTTAAACGTTTCATTTTGCCCTTGAACCCTTAACGATAGGAATAAGGCACCCGCAAGCACCAAAAAATAGCACCATTTAACCAACACATTTATAGTGCCTGGCAACTTCATATTGACAAAGCCACTAACTGCGACGCATACGAAAAACAAATAAAACGGAAATAGTTTTTTAAGTGCAAAGATCCCTTTGGGCAAGAAGAAAAGCCCTAAGGCAGCAACACTAATGCTGCCCAGCGCATTGATAGAGAACCCTGCAACTAAGGGTGGGTAGGTTATCGTATGGAACGCAGATAAGAAAAAGCGAAGCCATATTGCACAGATAGCAAATGCCAAATATTTGTTACAATTTCCCACAATAGTGCGGTACACCAGCACTAGACTAATAAGCCCTATTACCACTTTTACTGCGTCGAACATGCCTACTCAGTTACCTGTGAGATGAGTTGAATTAACTTATTTTCAAACGCTTTGTATGAAAAATTTTCGGCACACTGCGAACTTCTAGACGCGAACGAGTGACGTACCGACATACATTTAAACTTACCCAGTGCCTCTGTAACGCCTTCCACACTGTTCAGCTCACACAAAATACCGTTTTTTTCCTCACTTGCACCACTTACTCTGTAAGGGTATTTTTCTGCAAGGATCTCCGCAGGTCCCGATTCACAATTCGTCGCTATCACCGCTTTTCCCAAACACATAGCTTCAACAATGGCATTGGGGAACCCTTCTGCATTCGACGTACTCACAAAGTACTCTGCGTTAACTAAGTATGGGTAAGGGTTAGCTTTAAACCCAAGGAACTGTATTTTATTTTCAATTCCTAGTTCTTTGGCTAACGCTTTAAGAGTCGTTTCTTCATCGCCCACGCCCAGAATTAATAAGTTTTCTGGTATGTTAGCTTTTGCGTAGGCCTTAAGTAGTAAGGAAAAGTTTTTATTTTTGACTAATCGCCCTACCCCAATAATGTAGGGCTTTGCTGGCAAATCGGTCACGCTATCAGATGCCTGGACCTGCAGCTGTTCAATATCGTAAGGGTTGTATAACACCGATACTTTGTCTCTCGATACCGCATAGTTATCGATAAGATCCGCTTTTACACCTTCAGATACAGCTACAACACTGTTCGCTTTATTGTATAGCAAACGAACTAACAAGCGGCTCACACCATCTTTTAGCCCCCCAGAAAGGTGACTTGTTGTGTTAACCCGCTCGCTTATTATCGATTTAAACTTTAAACGCTTCGATAAGGCCACGTTTAGAAAATTACTTCTTGTTAAAAAGCTAAAACAAAAAGCTGGATTTAGTTTTGCTAAAACGGGTTTTAGCTGTCTATAGCCAGTTACCAAGCTACCTTCGGAATTCAGCACTATTTTGTTTACATAACTCGGGCAAACCTGAGATTCGGGCAGATTATCAAGAAGAATAAGATGAACAGGAATGTTTTTTGAATCGAAATACGCTTTCATTATGGTTAATAATTTAACCATAACTCGTTCAGCGCCACCGCCTTCAAGTGAGTTAATGATAAACACCGCCGGACGCGCTGAGTAACCCATGAATGTTCCTTCTACTTTTAACTAAACTGCAGTTAGGCTTATATGATAACAGTTGTCGTTATCCAGTACAGTCTGGCATTGTATTATTTTGCTAGATAAAACTTTGTGGCCTTTATAACACCACGATTCCTGCATTGATTATTAAACACGAACCATGCCAATAAGTATCATTAAACGATTAAAGCAAAAGGTATTGCTTAAAAACCTTTCAAGTTTCTAATAACTTTGAGATTATAACGCTACTAATTCGCAAGCTACTATACGCGGTTGTGGTGAAACATTTTTTACACTTATTTCTTATCCATTACATAAAGTACTTACGGTTTGCATCAAGAAAGTCACACTAGCTCAGCTTTTAAAGCCTCAAAAATCTTGCGTTTTAAGCGTAAAAGCATGTGCGTTGGTTTACTCGTAGCCGGTGTTTTAGCGGTACTAAGTTCCTCCATTGCCCAACAAAAAAGCATATTCACCGAACAGGTGTATTCTAGAATAAATACAATTTACGGTAGGGATGCTAGTGAGAATGTAGCTAAATGGCGACAACTTGTAAGCGAATTACAAGCCGAAGATATAGATGAGCAACTGTTTGCAGTAAATCGTTTTTTTAACCGATTCGATTTTGTTGACGACCTTGTTCATTGGCAGCAAAAAGATTACTGGGCCACGCCAATAGAATTCATTTCCACAGGCGCAGGCGATTGTGAGGATTATACGATAGCGAAATACTTTTCGTTAATTGAGCTAGGTATCCCTGAATCTAAGCTTCGTTTGATGTACGTCACAGCTTTGGAATTGCGCCAGTCACATATGGTTTTGGCGTATTATGAAACCCCAACCTCTATTCCACTTGTTTTGGACAATATAAATAGGCGTATATTGCCTGCGAATAAAAGAAGAGATTTGTCACCCATTTATAGCTTTAATGGTAACGGCTTGTGGGCCGCAAAAGCTATGGGAACGGGCCGTAAACTGAGGGGAAGCGGACCGATGAAGATGTGGGACGATATGGTAGAGCGGCTAGACCGCGATATGTACGGAGATAAAAAAGAATAATGAGACTATCTACCCAACTAAGTACAAGCTTACTCGTTTTTTTGATACTGGTTTTTGCTGGTTCATTCATTATTAACGTGAAGCTAACCAGAGAATATGTAAACGAGCAGCTTGCTACTCATGCGCAGGATACCGCCACTTCTCTAGGGCTTTCAATTACTCCACACTTGGGAGAGGCCAATGGTATTGCCGTAGCCGAGACAATGGTAAACGCTATTTTTGATAGAGGGTTTTATCAATATATAACCATAACCGACATGGAAGGCAATTTACTGATTGAAAGACGTAACCCTGATACGGTCGATACTGTTCCTACCTGGTTTACAGATATTGTGGAAGTGACTCCACCCGTTGAGAAAACCGAACTAAATAATGGCTGGACGATGGCGGGAGAACTGGCGGTTCAAAGTCACCCAGGGCTTGCCAATAAAACCTTGTGGGAAAGCGTGAAGCAAAGCGCCTTTATGTTTTTTGCCGCATTCGTTTTTGCCTATATTGCGTTGCTTTTCATTATAACTGCAATCACAAAACCACTTCGCATTGTAGTTGATAAAATTGATGACATTCAAAACCAAAAGTTTTCCCACATCAACTATAAGCCTTTCACTAAGGAGCTATCCTTTATAACTAAAGCAGTGAATCGGCTGTCTTCATCTGTTGAGGTTATGTTTAAAGAGCTTACTCAAAAGGCTGAGCAGTTTAGAGTTCAGGCTTATGAAGATAGTCTTACTGGACTGCAAAATAGAAATGCCTTTACACGGCATATGAACGCGCTTCTCAGTAAAACGGCCACTACTGACGAAGGCTACGTGATATTGGTACGCCTTGCGCAATTAAACGCTATTAACATGACATTGGGTGCGCAAGAGGGCGACAGCTACGTAACCAAAGTGGCTAAAGAACTGAAAAGCTTTACTTCCAGCATTCAAGAAAGTGCTTTTTTATTTAGGGTGTCGGGCGCTGATTTTGTTCTAGTTACAGAAGCAATGACTAAGCAAGATTGCGAGGCGCACCTACAAACATTAAGCCTTAACCTATCCCGCTGCAACCCGCTTAAAGATGGCAGTAAAGCCGTTTGGATAGGTGCAGCACAATTTAACGACGAGCAGTCTTTTTCTGAAATCATGGAAAATGCTGACAGCGCGCTTATGGCGGCAACTAAACAACCCAACGGTTGGCAGTTCGCCTCTGAACTTTCCCTCATCCACAGCAATACCGCGTGGAAAGAGCGTTTAAACCACATATTGCAGCAACAGTACGCCGACATAGTCATTCAGCCTGTTATGGATGTTAAATTAAACTCACCGAGCTACTGTGAAGCCTTTGCACGCTTTAAAGAAAAAAGTAGTGGTAATGCAATACCCATGTCGCAACTTATTCCAGCATCAGAGCGTTTAAACTTGATTCCTGAAGTGGATAAGCTAGTGGTAAGCTTAGTGGTTCAAAAATTAGCATCAAACAAACGCGATATTGCTATTAACATAGCGAACGCATCGTTAGCTAATGCTGCTTTCAGACAATGGCTACTTAGCTTATTGAACCAAAATAAAGCACTCTGCACACATTTAATCTTTGAACTAGAAGACTCAGCTTTAATTCATCACAAAGACGAAGCGATATCCTTATGTAAGTCGTTGGTAAGTTTAGGATGTAAGATAACGATTGAACACTTTGGTGAAAACCTTGCATCGTTAGCTGGGTTAAGAGCTATACAACCTCATTTTGTAAAAATATCTGGCAAACTAACAAAAGAGATTCACGCAGATAAAGACAGTCAGTTATTTGTAACAAGTTTATTAAGCATTGCTCGTGGGTTAAGTATTGGTGTTATAGCAGAACTTGTTGAAAATGAAGCAGAGTCGGTGGCGTTAACTCGATTAGATGTTGTCTACCAACAAGGTTTTTATTTTGCAAAACCCATGCTGTGGCAATAATATTCAACTAATTTTGAAAAATGATTAATAAAAAAGAGATCTAACTCGTTCACTTGTTGTACAATATAAAGATATGGCGTTAGCAAGAAGCTAGCCCGATGTATTTATTGAAGGATAAGGTATGCGTAGCAACATTTTATTATCTGTGCTTTTTTGCGCTTTTATCGCTGTCTCAACAATTTCTTTTGCTCAAGAAGAAAACGTTCCGGGCTTGCAGATAAGAAGTATCTTACTGGCAGACATTGAAAAAGGTGTTGCCGTTAAACAGGCCGCTTCAGAAATAAGTCAGACAGTGCTCGACGAAGGCATGTTTTTTGATGCAGCCGGTTTAACCTACCTAACCGACAACAATGCCGAGTATCAATCAATGGTGGCGCTTCTAAATGATAACGCTAGCGGATTTGAAATCGCAATAGCGGGTTTTGGTGAAATGCCCGAAAAACCATCAGAAGTTGTTACCATCGCTATATTGATGTTTCCTGAAAGCGCCGATGAAATTTATAACATTGCGCTTCAAATGCAGGTTATCACAGAAGAAGATGCGTTACTGGCGGTTATCAACGCGGGTATTGACCCAAGTACATTAACAGCTACGGCAGCAGGTGGAGCGGGCAATGCTTTTTCACCGCTAGGCGTAGGCACTGGTGCAGCAGGTGCTGGTGGCGGCGATACCACGATTTCAGCTAACTAAGTAAGTTATACTCAAGTTTCACAACTAGCGCTTTGTAAGTGGTTATATTTAATTTTCAGAAAACCGAAAAGTTTCTTTTCGGTTTTCTTTTATTTACCTTATTTTGGCTTCCCCTATCGTTAGGCGCTAACCGCCCTTGGGCATGGGCACTAATGCAAATGTCGTTTTTTTTTATTGGCGGCATATTGTTAATTACTCACCAATCGCTCCTTTCAAAGCTATATGTACAATATAAATCGCTAGTATTTATTTGGCTGGCGTTCTTAGCTTGGCAACTTATTAATATAGTCCCCCTCCCCTTTTTTGTCGTTGAAGCTATTCGCCCAGAGCGGGTTCATATTCTACTGAACGAATATATGGGGCAGTTAAAAGATATAAAGTCACAATGGCTTTCGTTAAGTTTCGATGTTGGGCAAAGCGACATAACGTTTTTTAAATCCCTGGCCTATTGCTTCTTGTTCTTTATTTCGCTAACACTTATTAACACGGCTAAACGCCTTAGATATACCTTAATAGTGATAAGTGCTGCTGGAGTTTTTCAAGCTATTTATGGCTCACTAGAGGTTTTGTCTGGTTTAAAATACAGTTTGGTTTTTAAACTTCCTGTTTCTTACATTGCTACTGGAAGCTTTGTTTATAAAAACCATTACGCTAACTTTCTACTTCTTTGTCTAAGCGCAGCAATTGGCTACATGATAGCCAGCCTGCGTATACAAGTAGGTTCTAGCCATAGAGAGCGATTACGCCGAATAGTGCATTTTTGGCTAAGTAATAAAGTACTGTTTCGCATAGGTATTATTATTATGGTTATTGCCTTAGTTATGTCGCGATCGCGCATGGGTAATAGTGCGTTTTTTATCGCTATGACTATTACAGCTACATTAGGTCTAATCTATTTCAAACCCCGCCAAAAAAACTATGTTGTCTTATTTATTAGCATGTTAGTGATAGATATTCTTATCGTAAGTAGCCTTTTCGGCCTTAAACAAGTTCAGCAGCGCCTTGAGCAAACAAATTTAGCACAAGAAAGTAGAGATGAAGTAATTACTGACGCGCTTCCTATACTTAATCAGCACGGCATTTTGGGAACAGGCGGCGGTACTTTTTATACGGTATACCCACAGTTTCAAAGCGACACTATCCAACACTTTTACGATCATGCCCATAACGAATACCTTCAGTTTACTATTGAGTTTGGTCTAGTCGGTGCTGCACTACTTGCTGCATTGGTATTGCTGTGTTCTAAAAGCGCATTAAGTGCCATTCGCCATAGACGTCACCCGTTACCAAGAGGTGTTGCCTTTGCCAGTGTTATGGCTATTATCGGCATGGCTTTACACAGCACCGTCGACTTTCCTCTACAAGCACCGGCAAACACAGCTATATTTATAGTGCTACTAGCGCTAGGTGCGCTAAGCCGCGATATTTCTATGGGAAGAAATAAGGTAAGTAAATAAGTACTGTCTTAACAAGATAAGAGGCTCTGCGTGGTATTGAAGATTAAGCGACCGATAAAAGAAGAACCTAATGTACAGCATATGCTCACACGCATGCCTAAAGACGTAGCCGATTCTTTTACCGATGATCAACTGTTTCACTTAAATACCGCACTCGCTGGTCGTCGCTGGGGAACCCATAAGGTTGATGTAAGAGGCACTATAGGGCTATTACGAAGCCGGTATTATTTTGTTTTGCTAGCGGGACGAGACAAACGCGACCTTTCACGAACTGAAAGTAGAATTGGCAAGCTGGTAATGGCAGCCTTTATTGCACTATTTCTGTGTGTGTCCCTTGTGGTAGGGTTAGTGCTTCTTTATATATTAAAAAGTTGGCTTGGCATTAACTTATTTGAAGGCTTTTCTCTAGGCTTATGGGACTGGCTGAAGGGCAATGGTTAGCTGGATAACTTATATGCCCGAAATGTTTTTTAAATAGCCCTCACAGGTATCAAACAACACGTTCTTAAACAAAGTCAATTAGTCGTAACTTATGCAATCTGGAATTCGTTTTCTTACTGGGTAACTGGCATCACGTAACCATCTACAAACGGTTTCATTAGCTTTGTAATTTTCAACAGTTTTTAGCACATAATCTCTACTAAGAGGGTTTTGAATCCCTAAATCTAAATGGTGCTTCAATAGGTCTTTGGTTTTAACGTAGTGAATGGATCTAGAGTTAAACATCTTTAAGCCAAACTCTACTATAAACTTGTGTACTATAGCGTCCTGAGGACCTACTCTCTTCGCATTTTCAAGGTATTCATAAAATACACTATCTATTTCATCTTGCTGAAGTTTTACCGAAGCTAGTCCAACCCAACTACCGCTCCAAGTCGGTCTTAGTTTCAGGCTTTTTTCGTAACTAGCCGCTGCTTTTTGAAGATCAGATATCTTACTTTGCGAGCCAGCATTCATGCTATATACGCTTTTTTCTCTCATTTTGGTAATGGCCTTCCACTCGAATAACTGGCCTTGCATTTGATAGTACAACGCATTATCGGGGAAGTAGGTAAGAGCTTTGTTGATTCTATTTATGGCGTAATTAACCTCCTGTGTCGAGGCTTTCTCTGGAGACAATTGCCATATCTCAATATCATTTTTTACGCTGTAGTACGCGTTCCCCGCTTTAAATAACTGCATACTCCATACGAAGCTGTATCCAGCAATTAAAAGCATTATCCATTTAATCATCGCTCTGGGCTCTGTAAGCAAGTTAAGTAAACGGTTATACATTATTTACTCGCTATCACTCGTAACCGACACAATCGCACCGGGCCTTGTGATAAAAACCTCGTTAGCAAACTCAGTACTGAATTCAGACACTACCTCAAAAGCTGCCTTCATGTCATTAGGGCGGCGAATAAGGTCGTGGGTATCTGACGCTACAACATGAAACGCTTTCCTTTCCATCATAGTTAACGCGAACCTTTCTACTTTCTCGCCAAAACGCCCTGTTAACGCGCCTGCAGTCACTTGGAACATGCACCCTAAGCGCTGCAACCAATTAAATTTATGCTGTTGAGCTAAAAGTTCTCGGTTACGTTCCGGATGAGCAATAAGTGGCTGTACATTATTCTTTAAAAGCCATTTAGTAAGCGCATCTAACCCTTGTGGTATATGACTATGTGGCATTTCGAGTAAAAGGATATGCTTGCCATTGTAATGGCCTAAAAAAGGTAGAGCGTTTTGCTTATACCAAACAGGAATCAATTCGTTTACACGAACTTCCGCGGCATAAGACAGAGAAAGTGGAATAGATGCGTCAACAACTGCTTTATGGAATTGCTTAAAAGCGTGCTCAATGGAGCTGGAAGTGTTGTCAAAATAACCTTTATGAATATGAGGTGTGCAAACCATATGGCGAACTCCGCCATCTACAGCCTGCTGTGCCATTTCTAAGGCTATATCTAACGACCTGGCACCATCGTCGATGCCAGGTAATATATGGCTATGTAGATCTATCAATAAATACTGCTAGCTGTTTTTATGACTGGTATATCCGTATTGGTCATAAAAACCAGCATACCTTTGTGCTGCTCCTGATTTGCGTAAGTCTACTTGATTTAGTACCACGCCATCAAGACGATGACCTACTTGTAAGAAACGAGATAGCCCATTATTGATTAGCTTTTCGCTGGTACTGTCGGCACGTACAACGTAAATTACCGAGTCACAAGAGTTCGCTATAACCATAGAATCACTTACCGCTTGAGTAGGTGCCGTGTCGATAACCACGTATTTGTATTGGGTTTTCAACTGTTGAATTAGTTCGTTGAAACCTTTGTCTGATAATAATTCTTGTGGGTTAGACGGAATTGTACCCGCCGACAAAATATCAATATTTGATTCTTCATCTCTTACTAAGCACTCATCGAAAGTATGCGATTTTAAAATAAGATTTGCTACACCTGGCTGATAGTTAGGAATATTGAACTGTTTTCCAACACTAGGTCGACGCAAGTCTGCATCAATAAGGATAGTCTTATCTAGCTGCCCTAGTGCAAATGCCAAGTTAATAGAAACCGTAGTTTTACCCTCTTTAGGTACACTTGACGTTACCATTATTGCCTGTTGTTCCTTATCTAAGTTTAACAAAGACAAACTGGTACGTAGGGTACGAACAGATTCGGCAAACTGATGTTTTTTCCCATCAAAGAAAGAGCGCACTGGCAAGTCGGTTTTCTTTTTATGCGGTGACCAAGGAATTAAGCCAAGCATACGCTGCCCTAGTTTACGCTCTACGTCCTCAACAGAACGTATACCGCTATTAAGTGTTTCCATTGCAATAGCTAAAAATACGCCAAAGCCCACGCTAAAAACAAAGGCAGCACCAATTAATAGCTTCTTATTCGGTTTGGAAGGTATATATTTTGGCAAAGCAGAGTCAAGCACTCGTGCATTGGCAGATTCGAAACCACCTAATTCGTCGGTTTCCTTTAAACGTGTAAAGAACGAGTTATATAGCTGCTGGTTTATGTCAACTTCTCGCTGAAGTGCTTTGCGCTGATTATCTAGTGCAGATAGGCTACGGAATTCGGCTTTCGCTCGCGTCACCTCTCTTTCCAACTGTTCAACCCTGTCTTCAGATACTTCATATTGAGTTGTGATACTTTGGATAAGATCACGTACCTGGCCGCTCAAAGTTTCTCTAATTGATGAAAGTTCTGCATTAGCAGCAATCATACGCGGGTGTTTGGGGCCAAATACGTTGCTCAGTTCGCTAACACGCGTCATCGCTTTAGCTTCGTCACGACGAGCGTCTCTTATTGTCGGGTGATTAAGTACTTCAGGTAAACGAGCAATATCGTCTAGTGAGACGTCATTTCGTGTTTGCTTGTAAATAACTGCATTTAATTTAAGTGCAGTTTGCGCATCCAACAATTGTTTACTTAATTGCTCTAGTTCTTCAGAGGCTAAACCAACAACACCATCAATGTTTACTACTTGATTTTCCTCGTAGAACCTTGCCAAATTTCGTTCAGCAACATCTAACTTTTGCTTCAAGCCTTCTAGACTATCAGTAAGGAATGAGGTTGCCTTAGCTGTCATATCTAACTTAGCTTGAAGGTAGTTCTCAATGTATACGTCAGCAACCGCGTTAGCTAAATCTGCTGACAACTGCGGAGACTCGGTTGTTACGGTAATGCGCATCACCTGGGTATTATCAACCATTTCAACAGATAAAGCGCTCATTAACATAGATGTAGCTTTGCGCTTTTTAGCCGCTAAAACCTGCTCATCCGTGAGGTCTTTCGGTTCTTCCTGAGGCAAAAAAGGCAGTGCTTCCAAAAGACTAACCTTAAGTTTGTCAACAACTCCAGGCTCTTCCTGCGCGGGCATAAAGTCTTCATTAGTCCACAGCGAAAGACTTTCAACAGTGCGCTCTGCAATTTGACGAGATTGAAGTATTTCAAACTGGGTTTGCATATAGTCTTTGCGCTTTGTATCCAAGCCGTAGACTTCTTCAATTGAAACCACGTTTGCTTTGTCAGCTTCGACTAAAATAGTAGTGGTAGAGGTAAACATGGGCGTCATACGCATTACAAGCAGTGCCACTAGTATTGTGAACGCAACTGCTAGCGAAATAATACGAAATGCGTAACGCTTTATAATTCCAAGATAGTGAGCAATATCGATGGTTTCATTTTCAAACACACCGGCATTCAACTCTTCCCTGCTATTTACTGCCATTTTTTTTCCTGAACGCTACGTATAGATTAAAAGAAACGCTGATTGATGGTGATAATGTCACCAGGCTGGATCATATCGCTTACTGTTACAGTGAACTCGTTAGTTCGACCGTCTTTTTCTCGAATAATAGTGATTTTGTCACGTGCAGCGCGCTCAGTATAACCACCAGCTAAGGCAGCGGCTTTGTTAACCGACAAGCCAGGCTGGTAAGCGTAACCACCGGGGCGTTTCACTTCGCCGTCGATAAAAAACGGGCGATATTCTACAATGGCAACAGATACAGACGGGTTAATGAGGTAATCCCCAAGCAACCCATTATAAATGAGTTGTTCAACCTCAGCGGCTGTCATACCTACCAGTTTAATTTCACCTAAAAATGGATAGTTAATAGTTCCTACATCGGGTAAACGGACCTCCATAGAGAGGTCTTCTTGACCGAAGACGCTTATTTGTATTCTATCACCAGAGCCTAATTGATATTGGCTCATACTTAGGTTGCCTTCTTGGGCTATAGCAACATTAGAAAGAAACAAAGAGCAAATAAAGAAGAAACTAACAACTACACCTATCTTCACAACGTAACCTCTGCAGATAATCCTACTACGCTTCTATCGTAACCAATAAGTTCTCTATTACTGTCACGATCAGCCAATTGGTAAAACAACGAGAACCTCAAATAACGACGCGCCTGATAATCTAAAGAAGCAGAGTAACGCATTAATTCGTCATCACGATTCTCTATACCTTCGTCATCAAGTACATATTCGTTCGTATCACGGGTAATGCTAACAGAGGAACTTAGGCGTTCTAACCACTCGTGTCTCCAAGAAGCAGAATAATCTCTGCCTCTAATAAAGTTTCCTTCACCGTTTGTTTCTCGAGTATCTGCACTGGTCGAGAAACGAAATGTTGAATATGAAACAGGTTCCCATTCCACACCAACTTCCCAGTCTGTGCCATAAAAGGTACTTCTGGAGGCAGATTCAAAATCTTTTTCTTTGTATCCTACTTTTGCAAAACCAGTAGTAGCAGCTGTCGACTCCCACCTCACACCAAGCAGAATGCGTGTTTCGTCACTGTCACGAGTTTCAATTCCAATTTGATTGTCGTATCTAACATAAGTCTGTGTTACGTCAAGAACGGCCGTAGTTGCCGAACTCACTCTGTATCCGAACTCTGCACCCACTCTATTCTTCACACGGTCTCGAATTAAATAAGCTTGCTCAGACCTATCATAATCAAGGGTTTCGCGATTTGCTTTTACCGTTAATGAGCCTTCTGATGTGACAGCTCCATACATATACTCGCCACCGAAGAAGGTACTTTTATATCTGTCCGGAGTAGTAATAGCTGTTCCAAGACCTAACGAAAAACCAGTTCCTCGATCTTCATGACCATCTTCATATTGTGCTAGCGCGCTTACGCGATGGCGGCTGCTTATATCGAAGTCGCCCGACGCCTCAATAAAATGGTCAGTGTAATTGTCATTGCTGCTAGAGAAATACTCGCCTCGCTCTAACCTGTAACCTAATTGAACTGGGTTGCCATCTACTTCTGTCGCGGCAATTAACTCAGGAGAAAGCGTAGCGCGCCAACTGTAGATTTCTGGGTCATCATCTCGAGCATAGGCGACGTTATCTACGTAAGCCATCGACGACGAAAATGAGGGTATTAAATCGAATTGCCCAGCTTGAATTCGCCCGGCTTCTTGAGCATACAATGTCGGCGTGGCGCAAACTACCGACAACGCTGTAATGCTTTTGGTCCATTTTCTCATGATTTTTCCTTTCTTCGACGACCTTTGTGTAAAATATAATGTGTTTTGAGACATGGTTTCTTCAAAATGAATTCGCCCTATGCTCACTTTTCCTCAAAGTGAGCATTCTTTGCAGTATTCTCGCTGTTGTTACCGAGATTCTGAAAGAAACCCTCCTAAGCATGCAATAGACGCGCCGCTTTTAAATTCTTTCAACACTAACTGATTGCATATGAAGCTAAACTCCATAAGATGCTTCAGAACCTAGTTCTGTGCACATTACTAACTTAAATATGATGAAAAATGTTACTTACGCTTTGTTTCATCTATGTGTCTGAATGTTGCGCTATAATATAATGCTATCTCATTTAAGTAATTAATGAAAAGTGATCTATACATATTCTACTTGTTTTGCACCAAATTAGAACGAAATATATTGCTGATTGTAATAAAATTACAATCAGCAAAGAATATTGTTATCATTGATACGTACAGTCTCGAATCGAGTGAGTAAAACCTCGATAATACTAGGCAACCTCAACTCCTTTGACGTTGCCTAGACGAGGACAGGCATCAATATTGCTTAAAAAAGAAATCAGCATAATTTGTCTTTACTGCTTTTCTACAGATACGTCATGGCATGTTTTAAACAACCAACAGTATTCGCTAAGGGCATCGTATTTCACTTAGAGATAACCTAAATGGACAATAGAGTAGAATCTAACAAAGCGTTGAAGGCTCACCCTGTAGAGCCTAGCACGAGTGGGGGCTTGGTGGTTCGAAACCAAAGCGGCTTCTCTACTATTTACAGACTTATCGATCTTTCGCTAGTCACTATTCTCTATTACTCGTCTGCCGGCTACTATGGAACCCAGATAGACACCACAAGCTTAATTCTGCTTTTTATTAATGTTATCTGTTTTCAGATATCAGCTGAAGGTGTTGAGCTTTATCGTTCTTGGCGAGGACACAGAACGCCTGAAATGCTACGAGCTGCTGCAATAACTTGGACTTTGAGCGTTCTCGGCACCATGTCGTTGGGGTACTTCTTTGTTCAAGAAATTAAAACTCCCCCTCCAGCAATTCTATTATGGTTCGCTTCGTCATTTGTTGTACTAATAATGTGGCGTTTTGTAATGCGTAAGTTTTTATTTCGCATTCGTAAAAGTGGTTTGAACTCACGTCGCTCTATTATTATTGGTGCTACTCAACTTGGTGCAAACGTCGCTCTTCAGATACAACAAAACGAGCATTTGGGTATAAAGTTCAACGGGCTTTTCGATGACCGAGAACCTGAAAGATTACCACACGAAATGCAAGGTGCGGTGTTAGGGAATATAGAAGCAGCCATAGAGATGGCAAAGCGCAATGAAGTTGATTACATCTACATTGCCCTTCCGATGAGTGCAGAAAACCGCATTCGCAGCATTTTAGAGCAATGTAGCGACACCACAGCTAACGTTTACGTTATCCCTAACTTTTTCATGTACAACCTATTAAATGCCCGTTGGCAGACAGTAGGTAACGTACAAGCGCTTAGCGTTTATGACACCCCGTTCCAAGGCGCAAGTGACGTATTGAAGCGCCTTGAAGATATTGTTTTGAGTACCTTAATTTTAATGCTTATATCACTCCCTATGTTAGCGATTGCGGCCGCTGTTAAGCTTACGTCCAAAGGCCCTGTAATTTTCAAACAAAAGCGTTACGGATTAGACGGTAAGCAAATTACGGTTTATAAATTCCGGTCTATGACCACGCAAGATAACGGAGCGGTTGTAAAACAGGCCACTAAAAATGACGCGCGTTTAACTAAGATTGGTGGCTTCTTAAGAAGAACTTCTTTGGATGAACTTCCGCAGTTTATCAACGTTCTGCAAGGCCGCATGTCGATTGTAGGCCCTCGCCCACATGCGGTGGCCCATAACGAAGAATACCGAAAGATCATTACTGGCTATATGCTGCGCCATAAGGTTAAACCTGGAATTACAGGTTGGGCACAGGTGAATGGCCTACGAGGTGAAACTGAAACAACGAACAAAATGGTACAGCGCGTAGAATACGACTTAGATTACATACACCGCTGGTCTATTTGGTTTGATATCAAAATTGTATTTATGACCGTATTCAATGGCTTTATTAATAAGAACGCCTATTGATAACGTACGCTAACATTTCACAAAAGCGGCTGTATGCCGCTTTTTCTATGCCCTTAACTATAAAACCACTTAATTGCGGTTTGAGGAAGCGCCAGCGTTACTATCGATGACGCCCCTAAGCTAGTTACTGGCCTGTCTTTTACAAAATAAAACTTGGTAGCTGTTTGGCCGCCCGAGATATGAAAATCTCTTAAGGGGCCTTACGAGCGTTGCTTTTTGGAAAAGGTGCTATCGCCTAAATTAATCGTTAACTTATCAGTATGAGCCGTTGCGATTTACCTTTTCGCTATGATTCAACACTTAGCGCTTATTCACATTTCCCTTCACATAGAATCCTATATAGAAATTTTGCTATACTACGCCGCTCTATTTCTCAACCTATAAAGACATAAAATTGCGCTTATTCATTTCCCTAATTCGTAACGCACTTGGCGGAGTTATCGCCTCACTTGATATAATAACTCGTGGCAGAAAACTTAAACGATTACCACAAGAACAACAGCAAGTCGAAAAAGCCGTACAAGAATTCACACTTTATCAATTTTTTGCATGCCCTTTTTGTATTAAAACACGTCGCGCTATATATAAAATGAATTTGCCTATTAGCAAACGCAGCGTATCTAATGGGTCACCGCATCGTGATGAATTGGCGCAAGGCGGCGGGAAAGTACAAGCCCCTTGCCTACGCATACAAACCCCGGAGAAGGATATTTGGTTGTACGAGTCTTCAGAAATTATTAAATATTTGCAGCAACGTTTTCAGTAAGTTGTCTATCTTCGCCGATTGAAGGAATACAAGATTGGCGACAAGGTAAATTTGCTTTGAAGAGAGTGAGTTATCTAAACCCCAAAAACGAAAAAAGGCGAGCATCCTGCTCGCCTTTTTCCGAAAGAACTTAAACTTAATTAGTTAATAATTAAGCTAATGCGCCTTTAGCCGCTTCGACTAGTGCGCTGAAAGCTGCTTTGTCATGTACTGCGATGTCGGCAAGGATCTTACGATCGATTTCAACAGACGCTTTCTTCAAACCGTTAATGAAACGGCTGTATGACATACCATTTTGACGTGCAGCAGCGTTGATACGTGCAATCCATAGTTGACGGAATTGACGCTTGCGCTGACGACGGTCACGGTAAGCATATTGACCAGCTTTAGTTACAGCTTGTACCGCTACGCGATATACACGTGAACGTGCGCCGTAATAACCTTTTGCCTGCTTGAGGACTTTTTTGTGACGAGCACGTGCGATAGTGCCGCGTTTTACTCTAGCCATTAATCAGTCTCCTAAGTCTTATACGTAAGGCAACATGCGCTGAACCAATTTGGTATCAGAATCATGAACCAGTTTTTTGCCACGAAGGTGACGTTTACGCTTAGAGCTCTTCTTAGTCAGAATGTGACGTAAGTGAGACTGTTTGCTTTTAAAGCGGCCAGAACCCGTTTTCTTGAAACGTTTGGCGGCACCGCTTACAGTTTTCATTTTAGGCATTGCTAAAACTCCGCATTGTTTAATATCGGTATTTTTCGTGTTGCAGTCACTTCATACCGGCTAATGTTTAGCAGCAAGGTGTTTAAGGGTGCAGATTCCTTAAAACTTTAGACCGTTACTACTTCTTATTTGGGGCTAGCACCATGATCATCTGACGGCCTTCCACACGACGTGGGAAAGACTCGCAGGTAGCGATATCTTCCAAATCACCTTTAACGCGATTTAGTAGATCGATACCGATGTCTTGGTGCGCCATTTCACGACCGCGGAAGCGGATCGTAACTTTGGCTTTATCACCACCTTCAAGAAAGCGACGCAGGTTGCGCAGTTTTACCTGGTAATCGCCTTCATCAGTGCCAGGGCGAAATTTAATCTCCTTGACCTGAATTTGCTTCTGTTTTTTCTTCTGCTCTTTCTGAGCTTTACTTTTTTCGAAGAGGAATTTGCCATAGTCCATAACTTTACAGACTGGCGGCTCGGCATTTGGACTGATTTCTACTAGATCTAGGCTCGCTTCTTCAGCGGCACGCGTAGCATCTGCTAGCGAAACCACACCAACCTGTTCACCGTCTTTGCCAATTAATCTTACTTCTCTGGCTTTAATCTCATCGTTAATGCGGGCTTTGTCGCCCTGAGCCTTGTTGTTAGCGCCTTTAATGTGCTATTCCTCCAAACATTTAATTCTTTTGTCTGCTTCTGGGATGGTCGGTTGACCTAAAGTAAAACCAAAAGCAGACACCTTACTTGTGCATTATACACAAATTGCTCAACTATTTAATTGTCTTTTCTACAACTTCTTGTTGAGCCATGGCAATAAAGTCTTCCAGGCGCATTTTGCCTAGGTCGTCGCCGCGACGAGAGCGCACTGCTACTTCGCCCGCTTCCATTTCTTTATCGCCCACAACTAGCATATATGGAATACGCTTCAATGTGTGCTCGCGGATTTTAAAGCCGATCTTCTCATTTCGCAAGTCAGACTTTGCTCTAAACCCTAAATCTTGCAGTTTTTTTACACAATTTGTTGCGTAATCAGCTTGTTTGTCAGTAATGTTCATTACTACAACCTGCTGAGGCGCTAACCAAAGTGGGAAGAAACCTGCAAATTCTTCGGTCAATATACCAATGAAGCGTTCTAGTGAACCCAAAATAGCGCGGTGAATCATTACCGGTACTTTGCGCTCGCCGTCTTCCGCTACATAGGTAGAACCTAAGCGACCTGGCATTGAGAAATCTAGCTGTACGGTTCCGCACTGCCATGCACGGTCTAAACAGTCGTGCAGCGTAAACTCAATTTTCGGCCCGTAGAACGCTCCTTCGCCTGGCTGATAATCGAATTCGATATCGTTGGCTTTAAGTGCTTCCGCAAGCGCAGCTTCAGATTTATCCCAAATCTCGTCAGCACCTACACGCTTTTCAGGGCGAGTAGACAGCTTAACTTTGATATTTTCGAAACCAAACGCAGCGTATGTCTCGTACACCATCTTAATACAGCCACTCACCTCTTCCAGGATCTGTTCTTCTGTACAAAAAATGTGAGCATCGTCTTGCGTAAAGCCACGAACACGCATTAGGCCGTGTAGTGCACCCGATGGTTCATTACGGTGACAGCAGCCAAACTCAGCCATACGAAGCGGTAGGTCGCGGTACGATTTCAAACCTTGGTTGAAAATTTGTACGTGCCCTGGGCAGTTCATCGGCTTAACCGCATATTCACGCTTTTCAGATTCAGTGGTGAACATGTTTTCAGCGTACTTGTCCCAGTGACCTGATTTTTCCCAAAGCGTACGGTCCATCATCAATGGGCCTTTTACTTCATCGTAGCCGTATTCGCGAAGCTTCTTACGTACGAAGCTTTCTAGTTCGGTATAAATTGACCAACCATCGTTGTGCCAGAACACCATACCTGGCGCTTCTTCTTGCCAATGGAATAGGTTAAGTGCTTTACCAATTTTACGGTGGTCGCGCTTTTCTGCTTCTTCTAGGCGCTGTAGGTAAGACTTAAGCTGCTTCTTGTCAGCCCAGGCAGTACCGTAAATACGCTGAAGCATTTTGTTGTCGCTGTCGCCACGCCAGTAAGCGCCTGCCACTTTCATTAGTTTGAAGTGATGACAGAACTTCATGTTTGGCACGTGAGGGCCACGACACATGTCTGTGTATTCTTCGTGGTGATAAAGTGCTGGGCGGTCATCCTTGCTGATGTTCTCATCAAGAATTTCCATTTTGTAGCTTTCGCCGCGTGCTTCAAATGCATCGCGTGCTTCTTGCCAGCTCACTTTGTTTTTAACCACGTTGTAATTGGTTTTAGCCAGTTCAAGCATACGCTTTTCTAGTTTGGCTAAATCTTCCTGGGTTAGGCTTTCTTCCATATCAACGTCGTAATAGAAACCGTTGTCGATAACTGGGCCGATAGCCATTTTGGTGTTAGGCCAAAGTTGTTTGATAGCGTGACCTAACAAGTGCGCGCAACTGTGACGAAGAATTTCTAACCCTTCATCGTCTTTTGCAGTAATAATTTGAAGTTGTGCGTCCGCATCAATCATATCAACGGCGTCAACTAACTCACCGTTTACTTTTCCTGCAATGGTTGCTTTGGCTAAACCAGGGCCAATGTCATTTGCAACATCTAGTACAGAAACAGCGTTATCGAAAGCGCGTTGGCTTCCATCAGGAAGGGTAATTACAGGCATTTTAATTCCTTTACAGTGGTGACGCCTACTCTGCGCCACATGCATTTATTTAATAAATTAATCGTGCTTCTTAGCACTCGAAACTTGCTTAGCTAATACACGTTAGCGGTCTACTTTGGCAATCTACGTTGGCGTAAGAGTAGAACACACGCGCTGCGCTTGTTTAATAAGCTTTTATAAATCAAGCCGTGTTAAAGCAAGTGGTGGATTATAACTAGTGTATGGTCAACTTCAATATTGAAAAGCCTTAATTCACTAATTAGTGCGCCTTTGTATATGTTGAATAGGTTTTTAGTTAGATTTGATGTCGTAATTTATGCATTTCACCATTTTTAACCCATACTTTAGTTGCAGGCGATAACGGTGAATAAGCGATCCCTAGATGCCCATTAAATTGCATTAGACCAATAGTCGCAAAACACCCTTTCCGCCTTGGGCTTAAGTATTAAACCGAGCAGAGTGTGTAATATGTGGCATTTTATTAGCGAGCATATTTCAGATGAGACCCAGCAATTCTTTAGCTGTCAAAAAGCCGAGCGCGTAAGCGGTGGCGATACTCACGAAAGCTACATCATAAAAGATGAGACTCACAGGTATTTTGTAAAAACAAGGCGCTACGACGACACCCAGCAACTTTCCCATGAAGCTGAAGGGCTTACTGCTATTGCCAACACACAAACCATTTGTACGCCCCAGGTTATTTGCCATGGTATTACGGCAAACGAATCGCCCAATATGGAGTATTTAGTACTTTCGCATATTCGATTTGTTGAGCCTGCTGTAAGTGATTTTTTTACGCTAGGGCAGCAGCTAGCTGCGCTGCATAGCGTTAACGCTTACACTAGCTACGGGTGGCCCCACGACAACTATATTGGCGCCAGCGTGCAAACTAACGGGCGCATGGCATCGTGGGCCGACTTTTTTGCCGAAAAACGCATAGGCAGTATGTTAGAACGCTTGGCATTAAATGGTCTATGGACAAAACAAAACGGTGATATTGATAATATCGTTACAAAGGTAAGGCACTTATTAAGCTTGCATCAACCCCACCCTTCTCTGCTTCACGGCGATTTATGGGCGGGTAATGCGGGCTTTAATAAAAAAGGGCCTGTTTTGTTCGACCCTGCCGTGTATGTTGGCGACGGTGAAACTGACCTTGCTATGGCTGAACTGTTTGGTGGTTTCCCTGATACCTTCTTTGACGGCTACCACCAGCACACGCCAATTGAAAAAAATTACGCGTTAAGAAAACCAATTTACCAGCTTTACCATATTTTAAATCACGGGTTATTATTCGGCGCACATTATATTGCGCAAGCCGAACAAATATTAGAAGACATCTATAGGCATTAGAAAAAGCGCAGTGCACAAGCCTTATAACCGCCAAACGATTTAAAATAGAGAGTAGCTTTTATTATGACAAGTTCAGGCCCTGTGGCACTTCCTGTTGCGCTTATAACTGGGGCAGCTAAACGAATTGGCGCTGCAATGGCGTGTAAGCTTCACAGTGAAGGCTATCGCATTATCATTCATTACGGGCATTCTAAAGACGATGCTTTTGCGCTGGCTGAGAAACTAAATAGTCAACGAGCGGATTCTGCCACCTGCCTACAAGCTAATCTCTGCGATTCAGACGAGGTAAACGCGCTAGGTCAGAAAGCGTTAGATGTATGGGGCCAGCTAGATGTGTTAGTAAACAATGCTTCAAGCTTTTACCCTACGCCTGTGGGTGATATTTCAGAAAATGATTGGGAGTCGCTAGTAGGAAGCAACCTAAAAGGCCCCCTGTTTTTATCACAAGTGCTCGCCCCCGCTTTACAAGCTAACAAGGGCTGCATTATCAATATGGTCGACATGCATATCGACCGGCCGCTTCCAAAACATAGCGTTTATTTAATCGCTAAATCTGGGTTAGCTTCGCTTACCCAATCGTTAGCTATAGACTTAGCCCCTAACATACGTGTAAATGGTATCGCCCCTGGCGCCATTTTATGGCCAGAGCGGGAAATGGATGATGCAGAAAAAGACAAACTGCTATCAAGCATCCCATTGGGCGAATTAGGTACACCTGAAGATATTGCTAATACACTGTCGTTTTTAGTGTCGGCACCCTATATCACCGGGCAAATCATTTATGTTGACGGTGGCCGTGGCCTTCATACTGGCGCATCAGCATGAAGGCTTTACGCAACCTGCCTTTCCGATTTAAAAGCGCCTGCGGCTATGGGGATAAAAGGGCCTGCGCCTTTGAAAGTAAACATACTTACGGCACGGATTGTATGGGCATAAGCGGCGGTAAATTTACAAAGCTCTTTCGCATTGGCGTTTTTAGCGCTGGCTTAGTGACCTTGTTCGGATGCTTTGGAGGCGATACGGTAAAGCAGAGTATTGAAGACTATGCAGAACGGCTTTCTAGAGTACTAGACAAACCCCTACCCGATACATTCAACGACAAGATCACTACCCCACTTCCTAAACTGGCCGACTCGGCCACGCTAAAACACACTATAGAGAGTGTTAGCATTAACTTGCGCGAGTTTTATGCGCTGCAAGATTGTGAGCTAGGCACTGTGGTTGCCGAGCGCAATACTTCGTTGGGAAAAAGCCAGTTACCGTCTCAAAGACTAGCTTATGAAAGCAAGCTGCTTAGCGTATTGAAAAGCTGTGAAGCAGCACTAACGGGAGGTAGCGGTGCAGGTGATAGTGCAGGTCAAAGCCCAAATGAAAGTACGATTAAAAACGTGGCTAAAAACAATCAGGCACTGGCCGAAACCATTGCTTCGTGGCGTGAACAAAAGTCACAAGATTACAGCAAAACCTGGGCGAACCTTATCCAAGGAAGCCAAGAATTACGATTGGCGCTAAATACACCTGAACGCCTGTTTTCCGTTGAAAGTAATAAAGACGCTCTTTCTAGCGTTAATGCGCTGTTTTACTTAAGCAGTTTGAACAGTATGCAATTTTCTTATGACGAGTCGAACTCAAAAAGCCTTTCTAAAACTGAAGCGGCGAATGAGAAAAGCGCAGTCAACGCTTCTAGCGGCTATAATGTAAGCGCTAGCGATAAGGTCTTTGATAAGAAGTCGATTAGCAGTGATGAAAGCCTTATCGACAGCAGCGAGTTAGAACAACAACTACAAATTATACGTTCAGCTCGATTACCCGCTACGCTTTGGCATACACAGCAAACGTTAACGCAAAACCTTTCTTTACTAACTAACATGCTAACCGCTGAACTGGATGCCGTAAGCTGCCCGGAAGGCCGGGCGAGTGATAAAGCCAAAATACTGCGCAACGTGTTTTATTTATTTTTTATTGAAGAAATACAGCCTGTAGGAAGCTTGGTAAACCAGTACCATTACAAGCTAGCCCCCTTGTGGGAAGACTGGCTTAAACAGCCTTCGTTACATGAAGAGTTCAAAAACTATATCAGGCAGCAATCACAAGCCGGTTTTGATGAGTACAGTCGCGCTATGAAAGCCCATGTTAACCTGTGGCAAGGTTTTCTGGGCAGGTGTAACCTCTCACCAGTACCACCAGTTTAACGGGCAGAGCTACCCGCTTGCCGCTTAAACCAACATAATTGCATTGCTACAAAATGTTTTCCCCAGCTTCTGGGTCTCTCGACTTGCGAGCCTGCTCTCTTATTTCATGTGCTTCTGATGATACGTCATCTTGACCTGATGTTTGTTGTTGGCCATTCTCTTTGTGCTCATTGCTTAAGTGATCATCGGTTTGACTATTTTTTTGTTCGTGCCCGTTCCTTGGTTCGGTAGTACCGTTAGGCTCAACTGTATAATCGCCAGCGGCACTGTGACCTAACGGGTTCTTGCTCTGGCTCTTATTCCGACTCTTACCCTGACTCTTATTATTAGCAGCGCTTTCGCTGTCTTTAGTTCGACTGCTATCAACGGTTGCATCATTAACATTGCCTTCACGAGAAGATTCTTTTCCACCAGATAACCCCGTAGATGCGCTTTCGCCGTCTTGGGGGCTTAGTTCTTGGCCTAGTTCTTGGTTTTGTTCTTGGCTTAGTTGTGAGCCGTTTTCTTCTCGGCATTGCGAGCCTGACTGTTCGTTTTGTTCAATGCTAAGGTGCATACCCTCTGGAAATATACGCTCTCGAGCATCATCAGGCATACTAATATTCGCGTCTAAGAACGCTTGCGTAATATTACGCATTAGCACAGAAGCCATTTTTAGCACGCTTGTTTTCTCTACATCTACCCAAAAGTAAACCTTTACGTTGTAAGTAGAAGCGCCTAATTCATCAATAAGAATTTGCGGTTCAGGGTCGCTTAAAACATCGCCTTGCTCTGCGGTAACTTCTCGGGCAATTCGCTGTGCATCTTGTATGTCGGCGTCATAACCCACACCAATAACAAAATGGCCCCGCATAAGCGGGTTAGCTGTTAAGTTCTTAATCACGCCTTTATAAATAGTCGCGTTGGGTATTTGTATGTGGTTACCGTCAAAATCCACCAGCGTTGTCGCACGTGCCGTCACTTTCTGAATAATGCCGGTGAAGCCATTAATTTGTACTATATCGCCTATTCGGAACGGGCGTTGAATGGTAAGCAGAAGGCTTGAAATAAAGTTCTCTGCAATATCGCGAAACGCGAAACCAAGAATAAGCCCAACGACACCGGTACCGCTCACTACCGCAATGGCAAACCCGGTAAGCCCGGATAAAAACAAAAACAGATAAATACCCAGTAGTATTAAAAGCAAGCTGACGCTTCGTTGAATTACCGAGCGCAAAAGCGGAGATGTGGTAGTACGCGTTAACGGTTTAACTAAAACCTTTGCTACGTGTGGCGCTAAAAGGATGAACGCCACCATAATAACTATGCCTAGCGCCATGCCTGGCAAACGATAAATAAAACTATCCCACAGCTGCGAGAGCAACGACTGAGCGCTCGACAAGCTAGTTATCGCACCAGCGTCATCATCTTGCTGAAGCAGAGTTTGTGTAAAGGGGTTGCCAAAGGATACGCCGCTGGGAAAAAAACTATTCTCTAAGCACTTATCTGCGATTGTTGCTAGCAAAGTTTGCAAAGCACTGAACATAACCCGACTCCTTGGTGTTCATGCGTGATTGTTATTAACAGGAATGATTACGAAGCAATAACTAAATAAGATCCCAAGCCAATGGTGAACAAGAAACTTCCCCATATGGCATGTTCAATAACCACAACAGGCGTTGAGTTTGTATGCATGTACCTGTAGCCAAAAATAGCACCGCCAATCCAAGAAACTACGACTGCAATCCAGTTACCATATACCAAATGGGCTAGCCCAAATAGAAAAGTACTTAGCGCCCACCTCGCGTATTTGGAAGGCAAAATACGTTTGTAACGGTGAAAGAAATAGGTACGAAAAATAATCTCTTGAGGAATAACTGACACTATGGGGTAAATCAGCAAAGTCGCTACCCACATCCATGGCTGATTCATAGGCCAATGCAAAAACAGCTCGGGTTTTAAAAAGTAGACCACAAGCGCGAGTAAACTCGCCCACGGCAAAAATAGCCTGAGCGTACTTTTAAAATGTATTCGATAATCTTCCCAATGCCACAATTTAATACGTTTAAATTGTTTATCTGCTAACAAGACAGCCAAACAGCAAAGCCCCATCACCCCTAAGATAGGCATGAGATAATCTGCAAAATGCTTAATCCAGTAAAGAACGGCAAAAGGAACTGCTACAAATAGCAAGATCAATTCAGACCACAGCTTTGCCACAACTCACCTCTTTCTTTAGACCACGCTGAACTCGCTGTAGGCCTTTCCACTGAACCTGGTGTACCTGAAAAAACAGCTAAGCCAACAAAATAATTACTAACTGATGACACTTTCGTGAATTTTTACCTTTAGTATGTATGAAAGTGTAGTGCCAAAATGTATGGCTTGAAGAATTAATTAGCTGCAACTTTAGCCCAATACAACGCTTCGTTTATGTAAACCATTATTGGCTTTAAAGTTTTTAAATTTAGTTTCGATAAATAAAGTGTGAAGGTCGGCCTTAAATGACCTATTTATTCGTTATTCTCGCTTTTATGTTCGTAACCCTTGGTAATTTTCAGTGGAATTGCTTGGTAGATTTGACGTTGTGTTTGTATATCGAACAAAAGTCGTGAAATAATTGCACAAGATGTATAAGGCGATACCAATGACAAAAAGTAGCCCTAGCGACGTTTTAAAACAGATCGAAAAACACTATGCCGCGTTGTCGCCTTCGGGCAAATCCATCGCGCATTATATTCAGCAAAACCCCATTGCCGTGTTAAGCCAATCCACATCACTTATTGCCGAAAAAACAGGAACGTCAAAAGCTACTGTAAGTCGGTTCTTTCGTCAGCTAGGCTTCGAGTCGCACCAGCAAGCAAAAGACGCATTAGTGCAACTACGAGAGCAAGGCGTACCTGTGGTAAACCTCTCTAGCAGAGTTTTACAGCATGAGAATGATAGTAAAAATTTAGCCAATACGTTCGAAGGTACATCACCCGAGGCATTAAGAGATATCGCGAAACTGCTTGCCTCAGCAGATCAGGTTACTTTAATTGGGTTTCGCAACGCTTACCCTATTGCCCTTCATTTTAGACAGCAGCTTAAACAAATTAGGGCATCTGTTCGCGTGTTGCCCCAGCCTGGGCAGACCCTAAGCGAAGATCTAATTGATCTCACTGAAAACGACCTAGTGGTGCTCTTCGGCTTCCGTCGCAGGACCCGCCAATTCAAGTTTGTTCTAAATAACATTAAGCACTGCAAAACGGTACTTATAACCGACCCTACTGGCCAAGGTTATCGAAACGATGTCGACCACTTTGTTATAACCCACATCGGCAGCGACTCTCCTTTTGATAGCTACGCTGCGCCAATGAGTTTGGTGGCATCACTATGTAACCTGACTTATGAAGTTTTAGGTAGCAAGGCTGCCGACCGTGTCGACGCCATTACTGATATCTACATTGAGATGGATGAACTAGAAAGCCCAAAGCGTTAACACTTCCCTTGAAACACTTTTTAAGCAATACTATGCGCATGCTTTAGCAGAATATTGTTATTTTGCAAGAAAAAATGAATTTTTTTTAATAAAAAGAAGATTAGGCCCTAGTGGCTTAAATTTTATTGCTGTAAGCGTGTTGTTGAGGTTGAAATGGAGAAAACGCAAGTGGTCATGGAAGAAGCAAACGGTGTACTTGACTTTTGGTTTGGTGAATTATCGCCTGAACAATGGTTTGTGGAGGATGCCGCACTGGACAAAACTATTGCTTCACGGTTTTCTCAATTGAGAGCAGTTGCTGTGCGCGGTGAACTTTGGCCTTGGCGTGCTACGGCAACAGGCAGACTAGCCGAAATTATTGTTCTCGATCAATTTTCACGAAACATCTATCGTGGCCATCCTGACGCATTCGGTGCCGACAGTATCGCACTAGTGCTAGCTCAAGAAGCGGTAAGCGTAGAAGCCGACAAAGTGCTAACACCGCAACAACTTGCCTTTCTTTACATGCCATTTATGCACAGTGAATCTCTAGCTATTCACGACGTGGCAATGGAGCTGTTTTCTCAAGAAGGATTAGAGCGGGAATTTACGTTTGAAAAACGCCATCAACAAGTTATTGAAAGGTTCGGGCGTTACCCCCACCGAAATGCGATCCTTGGACGCGAGTCCACCCCTGACGAAGTTGCTTTTCTGAAGAGAACGCCTCAAGGTTTCTAATACTACTTTTTATTGGCTTTGAAGTTATTTTTGTTTTTGGCGTCAAGCCTTGACGCCAGTTAATTTGACGAACCCTCGTCATTTGTTTTACAGATCTCGCCCCTCCGTTTTACCGATTAGGGTTACTTTTTCATTTAGATATCGGTTGATGCGATGGGATGGCGCTTAGTCACACAGCAAAAAGTAACAATCGTTTCTCTTGACTTTCTGATGAAACAGTTGTTTCATGAAGTCATCATGAATAAAGAAACAATAATTAAATAAGTAACGCGCTGTGAGCTCTCCTTTTGTAATAAAGTCCTGTGATACAAAGTTCACACAGGCAATTAAAGATCTTGAAAAACACTTTGGTGGCACTCGTAACTGTGAAGGCAAGGCGTCTTCGTCAAATAGTGCAGCAAGCCAGGGGGTAACCAAAGGTTTAACGGTCGCGCGTTGTGAAGTAAAGCCCCTTAGCGGATTAGGCCTTGCTGTGAAAGATTTGTTTCATATTCACGGTTTGCCGACAGCAGCGGGCAACCCAGATTGGTTGGCAACGCACTCAATACCCGAAAATACCAATAGTTGTGTAGCGAATATACTTAAAGCAGGTGCCTCGTTTAAAGGTAAAACCATTACCGATGAACTGGCCTATAGCTTACATGGGCAAAATAAGCATTACGGCGCTCTGGTAAACCCCGTGGCACCGGCCCATATTCCGGGTGGTTCTTCGTCGGGCTCTGCGGTGGCGGTTAGCGCCCACCTTGCCGACATTGGTCTTGGTACCGATACAGGTGGCTCTATACGCGTACCGTCTAGCTACCAAGGATTATGGGGGCTTCGCACCACCCATGGGGCAGTCACTTGTGATAATATGGTAGCACTTGCGCCCTCTTTTGATACTGTAGGCTGGATGACCCGAGACCTAGACACGCTAATTAAGGTTGCAAGCGTTTGCATAGATAGCGTTACGCAAAGCACAATATCAGAAGCACCAAAATTTGGTATACCAGCACATTTGTTCGAACAAACAGCTCACAATTCGCTATGCAAAACCTGGCTTTCGGCGCTTGCTGAATACAGCGACTGTATTGAGTTGTCAGAAGCACAGCTAAATTTAAATACGTTAGAAACCGCCGCTACATTTCGCACCTTACAAGGCGGTGAAATTTGGCAGCAACATGGCGAATGGATTGAAGATACTCAACCCGATATCGCTGACGACATTATGTTGCGCTTAGATTGGTGTAAAACCATAACAACCCAAGATATACAACACGCTAAAGCGCAACAAACCGTGGTAATAAATCATTTAAATGCGCTCTTTGAAAAAATAGATGTATTGGTTATTCCCACAACACCCGGTATTGCACCTCGTTGCGATGCTGATGAAACGACTCTGGCAAATGATAGAAACGCTTTGCTTGCACTTACTGCTATAGCAGGGCTTGCAGGTTTACCTCAGCTTCATTTGCCGTTGTTTACCCTACACAACGCCCCGTGCGGATTATCGCTTGTGGGCAAAAAAGGCAACGATCTTGCACTTCTCGCGTTGGCAAAAAAGCTAACCTCTCGCTAAACGTGCACAGTGTGCTGGTCTTACTTGAGTCACAGTTAAATCGCACTTAAATAAGGCATAAAGCGCACTATCGCACTCAAGTTGAAAGTAGAAAGCGGAAGTAAGACCTAAATGCGCGTCAATTTACCTAGCTCTTGTCTAACTAGGGCTCAAGCTGACGGCGTGGTTGCTGAGTTTTAGAAGGAAATAAATATGAGTGAAAAACCAAACATCGCGTTTACTGCCCCTCACTTTGCTGCATCGCAAGTGGGTTTAAACATACTAGAAAAAGGCGGTACTGCGATTGAAGCTATGGTGGCGGCTGCTGCCTCTATTGCGGTTGAATACCCGCACATGAACGGTATGGGCGGTGATGGGTTTTGGCTAATTAGTGAGCCGGGCAAAAAGCCTATTGGTATTGACGCATCTGGCGTAGCAGCAAAAGGTGCAACGCCATCTTTTTACGAAGGATGCGATGCCATCCCTAGCCGAGGCGGTAAGTCTGCATTAACAATGGCCGGCGCCGTTGCTGGATGGCAAGCTGCGCTTGAAATAAGTCATGAATGGCAAAGTGGTTTGCCCTTAAGCACATTGTTCGATACTGCGATAAGCCAAGCAAATTGGGGAATTGAAGTTACTCAAAGCTTAGTAGATGCCAGCAATAAAACATTTGATGAATTAAGCTTGGATGAGAATTTCGCCCAGTTTTTGATTAAAGGAAAGGCCCTTAAAAAGGGTAAGATATTAAAGCTTACAAAGCTGTCTGAAACCTTAAAACACTTGGCGGAAAAAGGGCTGGGTGATTTTTACCACGGTGAGTTAGCAACAAAACTGGCTGAAGATTTAGAAGCGGCTGGCTCCCCTATTCGCCTTGAAGATTTCAACAATTATAAAGCAACGATTGTTGAGCCATTGTCAGTATCTATCAGCAAAGGCAAGCTTTATAACCTGCCTGCACCAACCCAAGGTGTCGCGTCGCTTATTATTTTAGCGCTTTATGACAGAGTTCAGCATTTAGGCAATACCGACGCCGACATGGTGCACTTACTTATTGAGTGTACGAAACAAGCCTTTATTGCCCGTAACGCAAACGTAACCGACCCATCTCGCACGCCGGTGAGTTTACAAAGCCTACTAAGCCATGACGTGCTTGATGAGATGGTAAAAAACATTTCGTTAGACAAAGCTCTGCCATGGCCTCATGAAGCCAAGCACGGCGATACCATTTGGATGGGCTGCTGCGATTCAGAAGGGCGCATGGTCAGCTACATACAATCGCTTTATTGGGAGTTCGGTTCAGGCATAGTTAGCCCTCAAACTGGCATTGTATGGAATAACCGTGGTACTTCATTCTCGCTAGATCCAAACAGTAATCAATATTTAGCGCCTGGCTTAAAGCCATTCCATACGTTAAACCCAGCGTTTGCCGAGCTTATCGACGGACGCCGTATGAGTTACGGCACCATGGGCGGTGAGGGTCAACCTCAAACCCAAGCCGCGCTATTTGCCCGCCATATTTACCACGGACAGCCTATTGCTAAAGCCATTTCCCTTGGCCGATGGTTACTTGGCAGAACGTGGGGCGATCAAAGCCACAACTTAAAAGCAGAGCGCGACCTAGTTGAATACGTGGGCGAGAGCTTACTGGCCAGAGGGCACGATATGGTAACGGTAGACCCTTGCAACGAACTTATGGGCCACGCGGGTGCCATTATTCGCGACACAGAGGGCACGGTTAGCGGCGCGAGCGACCCACGAAGTGACGGTAAAGCTTACTTGGGTCATCGCTAGATTCGTGCTTACAGCTAAATATAACGTTAAGACGCGTTCATTAGTATGCACAGGCTAACCTGCGTCAATTAACGCCCCTCAAACTGGGGGGTTGTCTAAACCGCGTTAACTGTGATGCGCCTACATGGGCGCATCTGCAACAGCTCGACGCTTACAAATTCGCTAAAGCAACAATTGTTAGAGAGAAAGAAATCACATGCAGTTTTTAATGGATAACCTAACGGTTATATTATCGCTCGCAGGAACGGGCGTATTTGCCGGCATACTAGCTGGTATGCTTGGCGTAGGTGGCGGCATTGTAATTGTGCCGGTACTGTTTTTCTTATTTCAAGCGCTTGGCGTGTCGCCTGAGAGTGCCATGGTTATTGCTACGGCCACATCGCTTGCGACTATCGTGCCTACTTCGGTTAGTTCTATTCGCGCTCACCACAGTAAAGGCAACGTTGACTTTGTGCTGCTAAAAGCGTGGGCAGTATTCATTTTAATTGGGGTACTTGCGGGAAGCTATGCGGTAACCGTGGTGAACCCAACATTCCTTACCCTGCTGTTTGGCATTATCGCAACCTTATCAGCCATTAATATGCTTATTGGCAAAAAAGATGCGCTATTTAAAGGGCTACCGGGCCGTGCAGGTCAGTCAGTAATGGCAACGTGTATTGGTTTATTTAGCTCTATGGTGGGTATTGGTGGCGGTACGCTAACCGTGCCTACACTCACTTTTTGTAATTACCCAGCGCACAGAGCTGTGGGAACTGCTGCAGCAGTAGGCTTAATTATTTCGCTACCTGCGGCACTTACGTTGTTATTCGTAGGAACCACACCTGCTGACGCCCCCTTCGCAACATACGGCTACGTAAACTTGTTAGGTTTTGCCTGCATTGTTCCGCTAACGGTCTTGTTTGCACCAGTGGGCGCGACCATTGCCAACAAGCTAGACGCAGGTTTACTTAAGAAAATCTTCGCTGTTGTTCTCATCATCACTGGCTTGCGCATGCTAGCGCAAGTGCTTATCTAGGAGTGCCCCAATGTATAAAGAAGCGTCTACAAGTACTTTTGCGCCACTTAATCCACCACCTCGCTTGCTAATGGGCCCGGGCCCAATTAACTGCTACCCACGCGTACTAAGTGCTATGTCTACCCAGTTAGTGGGCCAGTACGACCCGGTGATGACTGGCTATATGAATGAGACAATGCAGCTTTATCGCGATGTTTTTAATACCAAAAACCAGCAAACCTTTTTGGTCGACGGTACATCGCGCGCGGGTATCGAAGCGGTTTTAGTATCGGCAATAGAGCCAGGCGACAAAGTCCTTGTACCTATCTTCGGGCGCTTCGGACATTTACTAGCTGAAATTGCAGAACGTGCCGACGCTGACGTACACACCATTGAAGTACCTTGGGGTGAAGTATTTAAGCCTGAGCAAATTGAAGCGGCGGTAAAAGAAGTAAAGCCCAAGCTGCTTGCCATAGTACAGGGCGATACATCTACCACAATGCTTCAACCACTTGCTGAAATTGGCACCATTTGTGAGGCGAACGATGTTTTGTTTTACTGCGATGCAACCGCGTCAGTAGGTGGAAACCCACTGGATGTTGATGCATGGAAGTTAGATGCAGTATCAGTTGGCCTTCAAAAGTGCTTGGGCGGTCCATCAGGCAGTGCGCCTATTACCCTTAGCGACAAGTTTGTGAAAACCGTGCGAACTCGCCATCACGTTGAAGCCGGTATTCGCGATGCCCATCACGAGGCGGCGCGCGGCCCAAAGATTCGCTCTAACTACTTCGATTTACCCATGATCATGGATTACTGGGGCGAAGAGCGCTTAAACCACCATACCGAGGCGGCCAGTATGCTTTACTGTGCGCGTGAATGTGCGCGCGTGCATTTAGAGGAAGGTCAGCAAAACGTAATCGCTCGTCATAAAGTGGCTGGTGACGCTATGCTTGCCGGTATACAGGCTATGGGGCTTGAACCATTCGGTGACCTTAAGCACAAAATGTACAACGTGGTAGGTGTTCATATTCCCGATGGTGTTCACGGCGAAGAAGTACGCGAAACCCTACTGCTGCGCTTTAATATTGAAATCGGCACCAGCTTTGGACCGTTAAAAGGTAAGATTTGGCGCATTGGTACTATGGGCTACAACGCTAGAGAAGATGCCGTACTGCATACACTCCAATCGCTTGAAACCGTACTTCGCATGCAAGGGTTTGCGCTACCTGCGGGCAAAGGAGTAGACGCTGCACTTAGCGTTTATGCTGAGGCTAAAGCAACGGGAGTTGCGAATGGGTGAATTCGTAGAATTTACTGAACTAGCGACCCAGGTAATGGCAAGGTGCGAAACGTTAGGCACCTTAAGCCAAGACCCAACTTGCCTAGACAGGCGCTATTTAACCGAGCAGCACAAGCTTGCCAATCAACTGGCGTCTGGCTGGATGATTGAGGCAGGCATGACCACGTGGCAAGATGCCGTTGGCAACATTTGGGGGCGCTATACCTCAGGTGTGCCTAATGCACCGCGATTAATTCTAGGAAGTCACCTGGACACCGTGCCTAACGGCGGAAAGTACGACGGAATGCTGGGCGTAGTTGCTGCTATCTCGATGGTTGCTATGTTTGACGGCACACAAACTAAGTTCCCTTTCCACATCGACATTGTGGGTTTTTGTGATGAAGAAGGCACGCGTTTTGGCACCACGTTACTAGGGAGCCGTGCACTAACCGGCAAATGGCAAGAGCAATGGCGTCACTTAAAAGATGAAAACGGTGTAAGCCTAGAGCAAGCCATGGCTAACTTTGGGCTTAGTTTCGATGCGGTTAACAGCGCGGCTATTTCCCCCACTGATGTTCTGGGCTACTTAGAGCTTCACATTGAACAAGGCCCTGTTTTAGAGCAAGAAAACCTGCCTGTGGGTGTAGTAAGTGCTATTGCAGGTGCTAAGCGCTTTAACTTTACGGTAGAAGGTATGGCTGGACACGCCGGCACTGTGCCCATGTCTATGCGTCGTGACGCCCTATGCGCAAGTGCAGAAATGTTACTAGCGGTAGAGAGCATTAGCTTGCAACGCCCCGGCGTAGTGGCCACCGTAGGTAAGATTGAGAATGCACCAAACGGCGTAAATGTGATATCTGGTCGCACGCGATTTTCTCTTGATATTAGAAGCGAAGATGATGATTTACGCGATTCAGTATTGGCAGAAATATTGCAAAAATTTGATGGCATTGCGCAAGCTAGGCAGTTAACACTTACCCGCGAGCAAACCCATAGTGCGCCTGCGGTACATTGCGATAGCCAGTTGAAAGAAGCGCTAGTTCGCGGTGTTGAAGAAAGCGGTATAGCACCGCGAATTCTTGCTTCAGGTGCTGGTCATGATGCCATGGCTATAGCAGATATTTGCCCAGTAGCCATGCTCTTCACGCGCTGTAAGGGTGGTATAAGCCATCACCCAGCTGAGTCTATTACCCATGAGGATGTGGCTGCCAGTTTGTCGGTGCTTTATAAAACCATAGGCAAACTCAAGCACGCGTAATGTTCAAATCAGTACAGTCTTAAACAAGGGTCGATAATGAAAATAACAAGGATTTACAACGATGAAGCGGGCAAAAGCCACTTTGGCGAGGTTGAAATAGCGCTAAAAGACGGTGGTCCAATCGGTATGCTTTCAGAGAAATTTGGTGCAGATAAAATAATCTTTCGCGAGACACCTGCCGACTATGATTTCAAATGGCACCCTGCGCCCGCACGACAACTACTTTTCATTATAAAAGGTCGTGCGGAATTTACAGTATCAAACGGAGAGCGCCATGTATTTGGGGCGGGCGACGTGCTGTTACTGGAAGATACCGAAGGTGAAGGCCACTGCTCACGTGCCATGTACAATGAAGTACGTCACTCAATCTTTGTCACGCTAGATGAAGGCGTTACGCTTTAAATTAAGCCTTCGAATCTCTCTTGAAAAAATGCGCTAATTTAGCGCATTTTTTTGTTTAAGCACCAAATTGGGGCTTACCCATTCATCCTTTTTATCCATCAAGATATAGGAATTATAAATTCATTATTAAAAACAGTGTGATACAGCGGTAATTACGAGCAGACCAATTGGTCAATATCTTGCAACCAATGAGCAACTGTCATCAAGAAAAATTGCTCATGTCTTCAAATCACAGCGAATTACTTTACGACTTACATGATAGCCCGGCCTTTCTTCCCTCTCTTACCGCGGCGTTCCAGCACTTATTAGCCAGCTTTGTTGGCGTTATTACACCAACACTTATCGTCACATCAACATTAGGTCTTACCGAATATACGCCTTACCTTATCAGCATGGCGCTGTTTGTCAGCGGCCTTGGCACAGCAATTCAAACAAAACGTATTGGACCAGTAGGCAGTGGCTTGGTAGCCATTCAAGGTACCAGCTTTGCGTTTATTAGCGCGCTAATTCTGGCGGGAAATCAAGTTAAAGCAAATGGCGGTACGGCCGAAGATATCTTAGCATTGCTGTTTGGACTTACTATGGCAGGTGCGCTTGTTGAGGTAGTGTTCAGTCTATTTGTAGATAAACTTAAGCGTATTATTACCCCTTTAACTACGGGCATTGTGATCACGGCCATAGGGCTTAGCTTGATCAATGTAGGTATGACAGACCTTGCAGGAGGTTTTCACGCTGCAGACTTTGCGAGTACTGACAACCTAGCGGTAGGTCTTGGTGTTTTGCTTGTTATTGTATTTTTAAACGCCTCACACAATCATTGGCTACGCTTAAGTGCTATTTTCATTGGCATGGCAATAGGTGCTACCTATGTTGGGTTCACAAAAGGTCTTGATTTTAGCGGCCTTGCCTCTTTATCTATTGTTGCTATTCCTACGCCGTTTGCGTTCGGCATCTCATTCGATATCAACCTGTTTTTACCCATTGCGCTAATCTACTTATTTAGTGCTATAGAAACAGCGGGCGACCTCACGGCCAACAGCCTTTTCTGCAAGCAGCCCGTAAGCGGTCCCATTTACTTAACTAGAATAAAGGGCGGTATTTTGGGTGACGGCGTCAACTCTTTACTTGCCGGCATGTTCAACACGTTTCCAAATACCACATTTGGCCAAAATAATGGAGTTATTCAGCTAACTGGCATTGCAAGTCGCAAAGTGGGCTTCTTTGTTGCTGCGCTGTTTGTTCTTATTGGCTGCTTTCCAATTGTGGGTGGTGTGCTGCAGGCTATTCCTAAGCCTGTTTTAGGCGGCGCAACATTAGTGATGTTTGCCATGGTTGCAGTAGGCGGCCTCAAACTTCTTGCCAGCTACGCCTTGGATAGACGCAGCAGTTTAGTTACGGCCTGCGCCCTTGGTATGGCAATTGGGGTAATGATGGTACCCGAAGCCTTAGCCGAACTCCCTAATTGGCTTGAAAATATTCTCCTTTCCCCTGTTACATCAGCAGGACTTACGGCGGTCATTTTAGATTTAACGCTTCCCGGGAAAAAAGCCGCAAATGAGAAGTCAGAAATTTTAGCCGCCACCGGCAATCAACTTTCAGAAGGTAATGCGAGTGAAGATTTGGATAACTCGGTAAAACCCGCTTCTTTAGAGGTAAGAAAGCGTACTAAAGAGAATCGCAATAACTCAGCGACTTCACCCCGTAAAGCGATATTAGGTATAAAGCAGCGCCAAGTACTTCGCCCTGCTCTTTATAGTGCAAAACCACGATAGAAATCACTGCGAAGGTGCAAAAATAAGAAAAACCTCACTCGTTAACATAATAATAACAATATAGGAACAACATTATATTTTTAAATCCATATAATTCAGTAACTTAAGAGCAGGTTAAAAGTTGACCAACTGGTTAGGAAGTTGGCACTCATCCTGCTAAACCTCTTGCATACAGCAAGGCGCAATAGAAATAGTGCGTTGATAAAGCCCTAAAAAAGGGCAACTAAAAATAATGAGGAAACCATGAAAAACACTACATTCAAATTATCTCCTCTTGCAAAAGCGTTTGCGATGACCACTGCGGTCGCGCTTTCGTCACAAGCTTTTGCTCAGGAAGATACAGAGGTACAAGAAAAAGACGTTGAGAAGATCCAAGTAACAGGCTCGCTTGGCAGTCTTCCAGGCCAAGACGTAGAGTCTGTGTTTGGCTTTGGCAAGTCTATTCTTGAAACGCCACGTTCTGCATCAACTATATCTCAAGAACAAATGGAGCGTTTTAACGTTTCTGACATTGATGAGCTGGTAGCATTTGCACCGGGTACGTTCACCCAGTCTTTCTTTGGTGTTGCTGGTTCACTTGACGTACGTGGTACGCCCGGTGAGACATATTTCCGTGGCGTTAAACGCCTAGATAACCCCGGTAACTATCCTACTCCGATTGGTGCTTCCAGCCGTATCGATATCGTACGCGGCCCTGCATCACCTATTTATGGACCTTCTAAAATTGGTGGTTACCTAAACTTTAATCCTAAGTCTGCTCGTGCTTCTGGCGGCCAGTACCTAGATGCCCCAACGGGTGCGTTGTCATATACCACTGGTTCTTGGGATAAAAGCATCTTAACCGCCGAGGTTGGCGGCCCGACTAGCGTAGCTGGTAAAGAGATGGGCTACTACATATACGGCGAGCTAGAAAATTCAGATAGCTATTACGACAATACGCAAACTGATCAAACCGTACTTCAAGCTTCATTCAACATTGATATCACCGACAATCTTCGCTTCGAGTTTGGCGGCATGTATCATGACTATGATGGTAACCAAGTCGCAGGCTGGAACCGACTGACACAAGAATTGGTAGATGACGGTACTTATATTACTGGTACGGCACAGCCACTAGATACGGATGGCGACGGCCAAATTAGCCACGAAGAGTACGGTGCTGTAAACATTGCCGGTGAAAGCTTTTTCTACGTACCAGCATCTAGCTTTACGGATGACGAAGCAACAGCGTTAATGCAATTGCAAAATGTGGGCACAACAACCCTTAGTGGAAACCAAGTGTTGGTAGCGCCTGATGATCAGCTTGGTAACGAAGCCATTACGCTGTATTTTGACACGATTTACTACACGGATAACTGGGAAATCCGCAATCAGTTCTTCTATGATGCATACGACAACATTAACGAAAATGCTTACGGTTTCTCACAGTTCCACGACAGTTGGGTTATTGAAGACAAGCTAATTTTCGCTACAGAGTATGAAAACGACGGGCTACTAGCACAATTTCAATTCTCTCCTTCTGTTCGTTACACTGATTTCGAGCACGGTGATGATTTCACTTACGAATACTTCAACCGTCGCGACCTGACTATGCCATCTTCAGCATTGGATCGTCGTTTGTTATCTACCCGCTCAGGTAAGAACTTTGATAACTATGACGTAGGTAACTATCTAGATCTAGGTGTTGCTGCAATGACAGATTTAACTTGGGACTGGGGATTAAATCTAGTACTAGGTTTGCGTTACGACACGATTGATATTGAAAGTACATCACGTACCGACCTTCTGTTAGGAGCTACAGGTGATGAAACGCCAGTTTACGCTGAAGAGACAGTAGACGGATGGTCATGGAACGCGAGCCTTTCATACGAGTTCGAGTTTGGCCTTATTCCTTATGTAACCGCCGCAGAACAAGCCACACTTGTTGCAGGTCAAGGTGCAGAAATTGGCGTTGGTCAACTTGGCGACGGCAGTGCGTTCGATACGTCTGAGCTCATCGAGTTTGGTGTAAAGGGCTCGCTGTTAGAAGACACATTGTATTTTGCGCTTTCATCGTTTGAACAGGAACGTACCGATTTTAACGCGCAAAACACGGTAACTAATAATACCACCAACAACAAAGGTACTGAGTTTGAACTTCGTTGGGTAGTAAACGACAACCTTGTTGTATCTGCAGGTTACACCAACATTAAGGTAATTAACCTTACAGCACTTGAAAATGGTAACCAGTTTGGTTTCTTGGGTGCTGAAGACTTAGTGAACCTTGAAGATCCTTCATTGATCTTCGGTGGTAACGTGATTGGTCTTAACCTTATCGGTGAAGGCTTTAATAATACAGATGGACGTAAAGCAGGTATCCCTGAAAACATCTATACGCTAACAGCGACTTATGATTTCCAAAATGGTTATGCGGCTAACGTAAGCGTGGTAGATGTTGAAGAAGTAGCATCAGGTTTCTCTGCTGCAGTGACACTACCAGCTTACACGCTAGTGAATGCTGGCTTATCTTATCAGGCTGAAGACTGGTCATTTAACTTAACCGTTAAAAACCTAACTGATGAACGTTATTTCCGTTCTAACTTCCCTGATCTATTCGGTAGCCAAATCGTTCTTCCTGAACTACCGCGTCACTTTAATGCTAAAGTTACTTACTCATTCTAAGTATGCTTAGCGTATGAATGGCATTACGCTTCCTATAATTCTTGGAAGCGCGATATCATCGTTCATTCAAATTACGTTTAATAAAGAGCTCAGCTTTTATATCTGGGCTCTTTTTTTAGGAGTATTTTATGCCTCTACCCTATTTCATTCGCCACGTATCAAAGCAGCCGCTATTGAGTATTGCTAAAAAAAGCCGCAATTCTGCTATTCGTAGATCGACTATATTGGCTGCTTTCATAGGCTTAGTCATAAGTTGTTTATCAACTCATGCTTACGCTAATGGCGAAGAAAAGCCGATGGAAGTTAAAGTGGTAGTGGTGAGTATGTTTGAAATTGGCGATGATGAAGGTGACGCACCCGGCGAATTTCAGTTGTGGAAAGCCCGTCAAAACCTCACAACAAAATACCCACTGCCCCACGGCTTTCACGATGTGTATGCAAACACTGAAACGGGCGTAATTGGCATAGTAACGGGTATGGGCATTGCGCGCGCTTCAGCGGCAATAATGGCGCTAGGGCTCGACCCTCGTTTCGACTTGTCAAAAGCCTATTGGCTTGTAGCTGGCATTGCTGGTGTCGACCCTGCCGATAACACTATTGGCAGTGCTATTTGGACCGATTACGTTGTAGATGGTGACCTTGCACATCACATTGATGCAAGAGAAATTCCTTCACGGTGGCCAACAGGTTACTTTCCTCTTTTTACTCATGAACCTTATGAAAACGCCGAGTTAGTTGACGTATATAACAGCCCAAATGGTGAGGTTTACACGCTTAACCTACCATTGGCAAAATGGGCCTATTCTCTTACAAAAGACACCAAGCTTTTAAACAATGAAGCAATGGATATGCTAAGAGCAAAATATACTCTCTCACCCAATGCAAAAGCACTTCCTAGTGTGTCTATGGGAGCACATTTATCTGCGTCTACTTTCTGGCACGGGGAAAAACTTAATACCTGGGCTAACGAATGGGTAGCTTACTGGACGCAAGGCAAAGGTAACTTCGTCACATCAGGCATGGAAGACTCAGCTACACTTCAAAGCTTAACGTATTTAGATAATGCTGGCTTGGTAGATAAAGATCGTTTGATGATTTTAAGAACGGCAAGTAATTTTACCATGCAACCGCCTTCGTTAAGTGCTGCGCAAAACTTGAAACTTGAAAGCTCTGGTGAAGGCTACGCTGCAATGGGCGCAGCAATTGAAGCTGCGTACAATGTTGGCTCTGGTGTTGTTAATGCTATTGTTGAGAACTGGGAATCTGCAAAACACACTATTCCCGTTTCTGATTAACAGTCAGAACGATTGATTTAAGTACAATATATTAGTTGAAGTTAAATGAGTTGAAATTAATTAAGGTGTTATTAATCAAACCGCCAAATCTTGCTTATTATTAGTACTGCTAGCGTTAACACGGGTGTTTAGTCACCTGATTATTAAGGGCTTTTAAAAGCACTTCAAAAGATTAAATAGCCACTAAGCCACTACAGATTTTGCATCTAGCGCTGACTTAAGCTGTGAAGTAACATCATTTTGTACAACGGGTTTTGCCAGAAAGTCTTGCATGCCCGCTTCGCTGCAACTGGATTTATCTTCAGCTGTGGTATTAGCAGTAACCGCGATAATTCGCCCATGCTTAGGAATTAACTCTTCTTGCAGTATAATTTTCGTTGCGCTTACGCCATCAAGCACCGGCATCGCACAGTCCATGAAAATAATATCGTATTTCTTGGCCCTTGCCATTTGTACCGCTACTTCACCGTTTTCAGCTTCATCAGGTATGTAATTGAACTTTTCTAGCATAGACCCTAAAACCAGACGGTTTATGTCATTGTCATCAACAACCAAAATATTTAACGGCACACTTAAAAGTTCAGAAGAAAGCGTAATTTCACCATTAGACGTTTCGTTTAGTGTTGCCATTTCAACTGGAATGGCAATGTCAAAGCAGGTTCCTTTGCCTACCGTCGAGCGCACCTCAAGTTCACCACCCATTTTTTCAACGAGTTGGCTCACAATGGAAAGTCCTAATCCGTTTCCATTGAGCTCTTCACAAGCACTGTCGGTATCGTTTTGGAACGGTCGGAACACCCGCGACAAAATGTCGTTGCTCATGCCTACCCCGGTGTCTTCGACTGAAGCCAGCAGAATAGGAACGTCGCCTTGATGTTTAAGCGTAACCTGTACTGAAATGTAGCCTTTTGCAGTGAACTTTACGGCATTCGACAATAAGTTGGTTATTACCTGACTTATCCTGGCCGCGTCACTATGCACATAGGTCTTTTCATCAAAAGACAGCACAGCATAGAAACGTACGCCCTTTTCTGCACATTTTGTTTTGAACACATCGACAATGTCTTCGCATAAAGAGCGAACACAGAAATCACTGTGCTTTAACGTAAATTCACCGTTTATAATCGACGTGTAATCCAGTACATCGTTGATAAGAGATAACAAACGATCCGCACTGTGTAATGCAATGTCAGCTTTTCTAATTCGAACGTTATCTTTTGTTTCAAATTTTATGGCCTGAAGCATTCCTGTGATGCCGTTCAGCGGTGTTTTTAACTCGTGGCTTATACGTGAAAGCAACATTCCACGCTCTCTAGATGCAGCTTCTGCTTCTTTACGTCGCGCGTCCAACTCTAACCTAAGCTGAACCGATTTATTAACGTTTTGACAGGTTCCAAACAAGCGAATGCATTTACCATGCTTCATCTCTGCCATACCGTGGGTTTCTATCCATACCGAATTTCCTTTTGCGGTTGTAAGCTCGAGGGTTGAGCTCCAAGGCTCCCCCGTCTCGGTGGTATGAGAAACAATGCGGCTTATTTCATCTCTATCAAACCCTTCTTTGTAGAAGTTAATTGCCGTTTCTAACGAGGGCATGTAGCTATCGTCTACTTCATGGATTATGCGAGTTTGAGATGACCATGTTAGCTCATTGGTAATAAGGTCGACTTCCCACGTACCAACATTCGCAACACTTTGTAGTTTTTCATAAAGTGTGTTTTGGGTTGATTCAGCTTTTTCAATATGAAACTTTTCCAAAGTAACGGACAACCATTCATCGAGCAACGCCACTTTGTCCAAGTTACTTGGCTGGTCTGGGCATGAATTGATGAACACTAGGCAGACCTGCCCACCGTCGAGATTGTGAACTTTGCCTCTTATGTATTTTTCCGCGCTGAAATAGGTGCTAAACCACTGTCTAAATGCAGTCGAACACTTAGCACTACTTATTGGAAAACAATTGTCTACTGGGGAACAATTTGCGTAAGAAGGGATTGATTTAAAATTGGGTGGATAAGCTGATGATGCTTTTACAAGAACGTTGACCGTGTCCTGGTCAAGATGCAAAAGTAAGCCTTGGAAAATGCCTAAAGAGTCACAACCACGTTGCACTAACTGAGAAAGCGATGCTTTTAGCTGCTCTTCCAGCTTTACATTCAAACTCGATTGCTCGTCGAAATAAACCATTGCTCGTAACCTAAGCCTCAAACGTGTACTAGAGGGGTACCATCCACTGCCATCACAAATTTAGCGAATAGTATGTCATTACACTAGATGATAGCGTGCAAGCAACACTTTCGACATTAAACAATAGGCTAGTTTATACGGCCTTTAGCAATGTTTAACCTTTTGCTTGATTTCGGCCTAATTCCTTAGCTTCAAACAAGGATACGTCAGCGTCTTCAATTAAGGCTGCAAGGTTGTCTTGCACAACTTCCGTTGCCTTCCAAACCGCAAAGCCTGCGCTGATAGAAACACGATTTTCGATGCCTTTTCCATGAGGTATTTTCGCTTTGGCTACTGCATCTACAAGCTGATTTGCCACGAGCTTTGCCCCTTGACGGTCGATATAAGGCAGGATAATTAAAAACTCTTCACCGCCGAAACGTATCACAGCATCTTTGGGTCGTTTCACTGTATCAGAGACTATCTGCGCCACTTTTTGAAGGCACAAGTCACCTTCAAGGTGCCCATAGGTATCGTTAAAGAGTTTGAAGTAATCGATGTCGAGCATTATTGCCCCTACCGATCCCTTGTCTCTGGCTACCTGCTTTATCAATAAAGGAATTTCCTTGGTCAGGTACATTCTATTGTAAAGGCCAGTTAGCTGGTCGTGAAACGTCATCATTTCAAGAAACTCAGTACGCAGCTTGTTTTGAAGGTGTGTTTTCACTCGGTGGGTTAGCGTTGACGCATTCACTGGCTTCATTACAAAATCAGATGCACCTACTTCCCAGCACGCGTTTTCACTTTCAATATCCATGGTAGACGTGACGAATATAACTGGAATATCTTTGGTATCAGGGGATGCTTTTAATGTTGCACACACCTCCAACCCACTGATATCAGGCATGTTCATGTCGAGTAAAACTAGATCGGGCAGCGCTTTGGCACAGTGGGAAATGGCATCGCTGCCAGATTCGACCGTCGTGCAATGAAACTCAGCTTCAAGTATAGATTGTAATAGCAATCGGCTCATTGGCTCGTCGTCGACAATAAGTACATTGCACTGTGAGTAGGGTTTGATTTCTTTTCTGTCCATCGTTTATTCTAATGCGGCCTGCTAGCCATACAAGCGATTTCGCATTGTAACATAAAGCTTTTTTAATAATTATAGTATTGCTTTACAGTCTAACACCTTAAAGAAAGATGTATATTGAAAAGGTTGAATTTAGATACGCTATAGGTATTAGGAAAAACACCTAACGATTTGAGGATTTACTGAGATGAGATAGCAGCCTTCAATCAGGCGACTTCTTCACTACCGATAAACTGTGCGAAAAAATCGTTAATGGCTATGGGACGACACATAAAATAGCCTTGACCTTGATGACAGCCTAGAGCTTTTAATCCATTGAAGTGTGATTGGGTTTCAATGCCCTCTGCTACAATAGTCAGCTCCAAGCTTAAGGCTAGATGTACGATAGCGGTGACAATATCGTGAGCTTGCTGCTCCTTATCCATATCAATAACAAAGGACCTGTCTATTTTTAACACGTTCAGTGGAAACTGACGTAGATAAGATAAACTAGAATAGCCCGTACCGAAGTCATCAAGGGCTATGGTAACGCCTAGTGAGGTCAGCTTGTTTAGAATATCACGCGTTTGCTCAAAGTCGTGCATTAGCGCCGACTCTGTGACCTCAAGCTCTATTGAACTAGCTTCGATACCCGTTAAATCAATAATTTCTGCAACTTCATCCGCAAACCCTGGGTTCGCTAGTTGTTTGGCAGCCACGTTAACCGCCACTTTGAAATGCTTACCTTGTTCATTACAACGGGCAATGAATTCACAGCTTTTCTGAAGCACCTGTTTACCGAGCTGATGTATTAGACCGGTTTCTTCGGCGAGGGGAATGAATTCGTCTGGTCCGATAACGTTGCCTTTGTCATCGAACATTCTAACTAAACTTTCAGCGCTAATTACTTCATTGCTTTTAAAGTCGTATTTTGGCTGAAGATAAATAGCTAAACTGTTGTTTTCAATGGCTTGCCTAAGCTTAATTTCCATTTCGACCCTGTGATGCATGGCATGCTGCAAGTCTTTTGAGAAAAAGCTGAAAGTGTCCTTCCCTTTTGATTTGGACCGATACATTGCGGAGTCAGCATGACGCATCATCTCTTCTGCATTCGTTGCATCCTGTGGGTACAAGCTTATTCCTATACTTAAACTTAATCTATGGGGTTTTCCGTCTATTTCTATTGATTCTCTACCCGATTGAAGGCAAGCCATAGCAATACTATCCGCACTGTATCCAGAGCCAATATCTGATAAAAGGCAAGCAAACTCGTCACCACCGACACGTGCGAGGGTCGCGCTGTGCCCTAACGTGTCAGCGAGACGCTTTGCCATTGTTGATATGACGAAATCGCCTACCTGATGTCCCAGGCTATCGTTGAGGTATTTAAAATTATCAATATCAATTAACAGTAAGGCAATGCTTTGTTTGCTTGTAAAACTTCTGGCTATAGCTTGGACAACGCGATCGTGAAGCAATACCCGGTTGGGCAAGCCTGTAAGCTGGTCATGATTGGTTAGGTGCGTCATCTTCACCGCCATTTCTACGGCTTCAGAAACATCCTGAAAAACCATAACAGCACCGTTAATATTGCCTTCATCGTCCACAATTGGGGATGCCGTATCTTCAACCCTAAAAATTTGCTTGTGCCTACTGACGAGGGTTGCGTTGTACGACATCGCCACGGGGCGTTTCACTTCAAGTGCGTAAAGCGCCGGGTTTAACAGTGGTTCATGGTTTGATGCATCGCGCAGATTCATTACTTCATCAATAGGCTTGCCTAAGGCATCCTGCACACTATATCCGGTAAGCCTTTGTGCCACAGGATTTATGAATGTGATATCACCCGCAGCGTTAATCGAAATTACGCCATCAGCTATAGATTTCAATGTAATAGCGAGCTGCTTTTTTTCAGCCTCGAGTTCTTGGTTAACTTTTTTCAATAAGGCTTTTTGAGATTGAATTGTGAGATGGTTCCCCACTCTCATTCGACACATTTCTATATCAATGGGCTTTGAGATAAAGTCTATCGCCCCAAGCGACAACGCACGATGTTCGTTTTCAGTATCGCTGTGAGAAGTAACAAAGATAACAGGAATTGAAGCTGTTGTTGGACATGCTTTAAGTTGCTTACACACATCAAAGCCTGAAAGCTCAGGCATGCTTATATCCAACACGATCAAATCAGGCTGCTGCGACTGGATTACCGAAAATGCTATAGCGCTTTGCGAGACCGTAACGACTTCTGCTAAAGACTCTACCGCACTTTCCAATAGCAAGAGTGTTGTCGGTTCATCGTCAATGATGACTACTTTTTTCGTCTCAATTTCCATGAGAGATACCACACTGTATTAAAGACTACTAAACTAGTATCGTCCGACATACGCAAAAAAAAATTAACCTTTAGTCTACAATGGTTATTCTAAGAAGAACTCTTAGGGTAACTCATTGACTATAATGCGTTTGGTAACGCACAATTAATATACGATAAAACTTTGTATCAACTGCTTGGTGATAAAAATGGATACGTTACATACGCATACCGCGCTTCCCAAAGAACAATTATGGAATAGAGACGCTGCGCTGAGCAGGCTCGGCGGCAACGAAGGGTTGTTAAACCGCATCGTTGAAATGTTTTTAGCTCAAATAACACAGAAACAACAGACCTTACAAAAGGCCGCCACTGATTTAGACGTCGATGCAGTAAAGTTTACAAGTCATGCAATGAAAGGCGTGTCTGGGGATGTAGGTGCTGATGCTATTCGAGAAAAAGCGTCGTCTATTGAAAATAAAGCCAAGCAAGGCAATTTAACTGAGATAGTTCAAGATATAGAAGAACTAAATAGCTTAATCGATCAAACTCTTGTTATTATGCAACCTTAAGGCGAAGCGAGCTTACTAGAGTTTACGTAGGTAAGCTCGTGCTTATGCTTTTGCAGGTCGCTTACATAGCCCCTGCTACTTGCTTAATAAGAGCGCTTTTCTTTTCTTCGGGTAAGAAGCTGGCTTTAAAACTGTTTGCGGCTAGCGTGCGAATAATACCCTCATCTATGTTTAGCGAAGTATGAAGCGCTTCAAAATTTTCATTCAAAAAACCGCCAAAATAAGTGGGATCGTCAGAATTAACCGTAACCAATAACCCAGCATTAAGCAGTTGCACGATATTATGCTCTTTCATATCGTCTATCACGCATAGTTTCAAATTACTTAATGGGCATACGGTAAGCGGTATTTGCTTTTCCTTTAAATACGCCATAAGTGCTTGGTCTTCTTGGCAGCGAACACCATGGTCAATGCGGTCCACGTCAAGCAGTTCAATCGCTTCCCAAATATAAGACGCCGGCCCCTCTTCCCCTGCATGGGCAACAACCTTAAAGCCTAGAGACTTCGCTTTTTTAAATACGCGCTCAAACTTAGAAGGCGGATGCCCCAACTCTGAACTATCAAGTCCTACCGCTGTAATGTGCTGATAATAAGGTTTTGCCGCTTCCAGTGTTTCGAAAGCTTCACTTTCGGGCAAATGCCTTAAGAAAGACATGATTAGATAACTAGTTATACCAAATTCACTTTCTGCTTTTTGTATAGCACGTAAAAAGCCAGGCATAAACACATCGAAACCTATTCCCCGCTCAGTATGGGTTTGAGGGTCGAACATGATTTCTGTATGGACGATATTTTCTTCAGCGCACCGAGATAAGTATTCCCACATCAACGTAAAGAAATCTTCTTCATCTCTTAATACCCCAGCCCCTGCGTAATAGAGGTCCAGAAAGCTTTGTAAATCTTTGAAGTTATAAGCGGCTTCAATCTCTTCCACGCTTGCGTAAGGAAGTGATACACTGTGCTTTTCAGCTAGGCGCCACATGAGTTCAGGCGTTAAGCTACCTTCTATATGCAGATGCAGTTCGGCCTTTGGTATGTTTTTAATTATTGATGACAGCGACATGGCCCCTCACTTATTTGCACCATAATAATGCAATGGCATTTAATTGGTGCGTAATAGTTTATCTTTAATGCTATCTGTAAACGAGTTCTATTGCTCATTTAGGTTTTTGTTTGCGGTTTTTATAACATCATCTATGTTGTTTACTAACCGTTTGGCTGGCTTTGTGCTGCCTGGCTAGTGACCTTGAGTCACGCAATGGTTGTTGTTCAATCATTGCACTGAAATGTAAGTTAGCACAAAACACACCAACAAGTTGACTAATTGGTCAGTTTATTGCTTTCAAACGCACAAAACACTACATAAAACACAAACAGAGAACTCTAGATGTCCAACAACGTTATTGAACGGCTATTTAAGCTGCAGGAGCACGGTACAACGGTAAGAACTGAGATCATTGCAGGTCTTACTACGTTTGCGGCTATGTCTTATATCCTCGTGGTGAACCCGGGTATTTTGGGCCTTAGCGGCATGCCGGTAGAAGGTCTAATTACAGTGACAGCAGTCGCGGCCTGCATTGGCACATTAATGATGGCGTTGATGACTAACTACCCTATAGCACTAGCACCGGGTATGGGTTTAAACGCTTTTTTTGCTTTCACTATCTGTCTTGGCCGTGAAATTCCATGGGAAGCTGCACTAGGCATTGTGTTTTGGAACGGTATTCTCTTTTTAATTCTTTCACTTACTGGTGTTCGAACCAAAATCGCCGAGTCTATCCCGCCCTCTCTCAAGATAGGCGTTCAGTGCGGTATAGGCTTATTTATTGCCTTTATCGGCCTTAAGAATGCAGGTCTTATTGTTGATAACCCTGCGACATTTGTTCAGCTTGGCGACCTTTCAGAGCCTGCAGTGATGCTTGCCCTCGTTGGTATTATTTTCACTATCGTTCTTATGGTTAAACGCGTTACCGGCGCTATATTAATTTCTATCGTTACCCTTACTTTAATCGGTGCTTTTATCCCTACCGAAAGTGGAATGTTAACTGCTACACCATCCGCTGTTGTAGGCATGCCGGAATCTATGTCTAACACCTTTATGGCAATGGACTTCTGGTACCCTATCGACCATATTGCCGAGACATGGGACCTTATTTTCGCGCTTATGTTCGTGAACATGTTCGACACTATAGGCACATTAATTGGTGTTTCTCGCAAAGCTAACTTGTTAGACTCAAAAGGCAAGCTACCGAAAATTGGCCCAGCCATGACCGCTGATGCATCAGCAAGCATTGCTGGTGCCTTCGTAGGTACTTCACCAGTAACTAGCTATGTGGAATCAGCTACGGGCGTATCAGCGGGAGGACGAACAGGGCTTACCGCCGTTGTGGTTTCTGTCTGTTTCCTGTTGTCGCTTTTCCTTACGCCATTGATGAAAGTTATTCCGCTAATGGCTACTACTCCGGCATTACTAATGGTAGGTATTTTAATGATGGAGTCGATTCGTCAGGTTGATTTCGACGACTTAGGCGCCTTGGCCACAGCCTCTGTTGCGCTCATCGCTATGCCCCTAACCTTTAGCATAAGCGAAGGTATTGCCCTTGGTTTTATAACCTACGTGGGAATTAAAGTAGGTACAGGAAAATTTAAGGAAGTAACCCCGCTGACTTATGCATTGGCTATTGTTTTCTTACTAAGATACTTGCTAGATTTAAAATAATTTATCGGTGCGTAGGTACAATGTGGGCACTATTGCGCACAAAACCTTGGTTTAGATACAAAAAAGGTGGCTTTTAAGGCCACCTTTCTTTTTTTAATCAGCTATATAAACGAACTAAATGATTATTTTAAACCGTCATAAGTGAAAGTAACCGCTTTATCACCCATAAACACAATTTTTACGTGTTTGCTGTCTTCGTTACCCCACGTGCACGCCATGGCGCCCATAGTTTTGCCACAGGCATCAGCTGAACCAATGATTCCTTCAACTTCGTCCTGAGTCATTCCCATTTCTAATTTATCATAGTTTTCTTTAGTCAGCTTTGAGCATGCAGTGAGCGCTAGCGCCCCAAAAGCAATAATAGCTAGTTTTGTTTTCATAGTTTTGTCCTTTATTAAGTGAAGGCGGCAGTGCACCCGTTGGTTCACTTTCGTCTCTTCACTTTACTGTGCTTCAAATATAGTAGGCGTAATGTAAACGCTATGAACACGCCTTGTCACTACCATCTTTAGAATGAGTGGCCAACCAGTGACGAGCAATCTGTTCTCGCGTGGCTAACCACACTTTGTCATGTGATTTCACGTACTCGATGAAACGCTTAAGCGCAGCAAGCCTTGCAGGTCGGCCTACAATACGGTTGTGAAGACCAATAGAAAGCATTTTAGGCGCCTCTTCCCCTTCCTCGTACAGCACGTCAAACGCGTCTTTTAAATAGGTAAAGAACTGTTCACCACTGTTAAAACCTTGCGGTGTGGCAAAGCGCATATCGTTTGTGTCTAACGTGTAAGGCACCATAAGCAGCGGCTTACTGTAGTGGCAGTCGTAATATGGCAAATCGTCAGCATAAGAGTCAGCGCAATATAAAATATCGTCGCGCTCCGCTATTAACTTCAATGTGTTGGGACTGGTTCTTCCTGTGTACCATCCTACAGGTTTACTACCCGTTAACTGCTCGTGAAGAATAATGGCTTCATCTATTTGCTTGCGCTCATCTTCCTCGCTCATATCTTGGTAATGCACCCAGCGCATGGCGTGGCTGGCTATTTCCCAACCTGACTCCATCATAGCTTTAACAGCGTCAGGATGGCGCTGCATTGCCATGGTAACGCCAAATACAGTTACAGGTATGTCGTACTTATTAAGTAGTCGATGTAAACGCCAAAAACCTGCACGACTGCCGTATTCGTAAATCGACTCCATGCTAAGGTGACGGTCTTTATAGGCTTGTGCACCTATAATTTCCGATAAGAATATTTCCGACGCCTCGTCGCCATGAAGCACGCAGTTTTCGCCGCCTTCTTCGTAGTTCAAGACAAACTGAACAGCTATTTTTGCTTTATTTGGCCAATTCGCGTGCGGTACATGTTCACCGTACCCAATGAGATCGCGAGGATACACAGATTCACTCATACTAAACCTCGAAACTTTCAGGAACAGCCAGCCCACAGCCGCCTAGCACAAGCTTAACCACTTGTTTTGTGGCATCTTCAAAATCTGCTTTTGCCATTTTTTTTCCGCGCAGTCGGGTAATTTGAGCTGAAAAATCAGCGTAATGCTGGGTGCTTGCCCATATAGTGTAAAGCAAGTACTCACCCTCAACCGGGGGAAGTTTACCTGTTTTTACCCACGCTTCGATAACCTCAAGACGCCCCTTCATCCAAAGCGCATGCTCTTCATCAAAGTAGCCACTGAGGTTTTGTGCACCATTAATGATTTCCATAGCAAAAATCTTCGAAGCCATGGGATGCGTTCGGGATACTTCCATTTTTTCAGCTATGTAATTGGCAAGTACTTCGGCGGGGTCATCTTCTACCGTTGCTTTGTCAAAGCGGGAATTCCACAATGAAAGCGTCTCTTCCAATACCGCTACGTAAAGCTCCTGTTTCGTTTTGAAATAATACAAAACATTGGTTTTAGGTAGTCCTGCTTCGTCAGCAATCTTCTGTACTGCCGTACCTTTAAAACCAAACTGCGCAAAACATTTTTCAGCGGCTTGGAGTATTTTTCTTCTGTTCATAGCGCCAACGCCAGCGTCAGCGCTCTTTACCTTTATCATTATTATCTAAATTCCTTTGCAATCTACTTTGCAAGCGTACAGGCAGGATAAATGCTGCGTGCCTTTTCGATAGGTTAGCATTTATTGCCAACATGTTTCTATGCTCTTAAATCTCAGAGTTACCCACTGTCTGTGCTTCTTGCCGATGAAATAGGCCATTCGATAACACTAATTCTGCAATTACCTCAAAACCTAGCACGAATCTTGCCTTGTTACTCTTATAACAAATGTATTGCTTAGCAAAAACGTTTGGAAAATCGCTCTTCCACTTTTCCGACTAAATTTGCACAAAATCATGGCCTTTTATAACTCGGCCATTTTTTATAAGCAATAAATTGACCAAATGGTCTACTTTTATGATAAAAATACAGCTATATTAATGAATACAAGAATGAATATAACAAGAAGGTGTGAGTATGATTCGCTTTCTAATAAATAACGATGTTGTTGAATTAAACGAAGCGCGAGCCGACCTCACCCTTCTGCAATTTATACGAGAACATCGCAAGAAAACAGGCACTAAGGAAGGCTGTGCAGCAGGCGACTGTGGCGCGTGCACCGTAGTGCTTGTAGAGCCAGCATCATCTGATAACGCGACGAAATTGAAATACCGTACAGTAAATAGCTGCATCACGCTTATGAGCGCTGTACACGGTAAACAGCTATTGTTCGTAGAACATTTAAGCGATGGTAAACACTTACACCCTGTACAGCAGGCCTTGGTTGATTATCACGGCTCGCAGTGTGGCTTCTGCACACCAGGGTTTATCATGTCGATGTTTGCTCTATACCACAGCAATTCGAAACCAAACCGTGACGATGTGCTTCATGCTTTATCTGGCAACTTGTGCCGGTGTACTGGCTATCGCCCGATTATCGACGCTACACTGGCGGTGTGCGAACAAACGCCTGATGATCAGTTCACGGCGCGCCAAGATACTACCCTTGCCACGTTATTATCGCTATCTGGGGAGAAGCCATCGGGTACAGGCAATATAAACACGCCTACATCGCGAGAAGAGTTGAAAGCACTTATTAAGGCACATCCTGACGCGCAACTGGTTGCGGGAAGTACCGATTTAAGTTTGCAGTTCACTCAACAGTTAAAAGATGTGCAAACGCTTATCAGCGTCACGCATATCGATGCACTAAAACAATGCACCAAAAACGAGCATTCTCTTATTATTGGTGCAGCAGTTCCGCTCAATGATGCGGCTCCCCTTTTACTAAACGCATTTCCACAAGTCGCTGAACTGGTAACGCGCTTTGCGTCCCTACCTATTCGCAACCAAGCAACGATTGGCGGTAACGTGGCTAACGCTTCGCCTATTGGAGATATGCCGCCGTTATTACTCGCATTAAATGCCGTTCTCCATTTAGATAACGGCGATAGCGTTCGTACAATCCCAATCAGCACATTTTTCAAGGGCTATCGCGAAACCACGTTGGCAAAAGATGAATGGATAAGCGCGATAGAAATCCCTTTTTCGAACCCTAATCAGTCACTTGGCGCTTATAAAATTTCTAAGCGATTTGAAGATGATATATCGGCCGTATGCGCCGTATTTAATGTCACACTCGACAACGGTAAGGTCGAAGCCATTACAAGTGGCTTTGGTGGTGTAGCTGCCGTTCCATCGACCTGTGAGGCGTTGGAAAGCGTTTTAAAAGGTAAGCAATTCGCTAGCAAAGAATGTTTAACGTTAGGTAAACAAGTTTTATTCGATGCTTTCTCACCTATTGACGACGTGCGCGCTACCGCTGAATACCGCAAAGCCGTTTTAGCCAACCTTTGGCATCGCTTCTGGTTAGAAAACCAAACAGTAAACCAAATTGAAACACGGGTGGTGCAGCATGCGTAAGTTAATTGATGCCCCTAATCCTTTAGAAACAAATGGCGAACAAGGTGTTGTTCACGTTTCTAAAAAACACGAAAGTGCGACACGCCAGGTACAAGGTAGCGCTAATTACGTTGACGATGTCACTGAACCTAAAGGCACACTTTACGCAGCAGTAGGTGTAAGCCAATGTGCAAAAGGTACGATTGAATCGATTAATCTCGACGCTGTTCGCCAAAGCGATGGCGTTGTGGATGTCGTTACCATTGATGACGTACCCGGCCACAAAGATATTGGCCCTGTGTTTGAAGGCGACCCGCTACTTGCTAACGGCGAAATCAAGTTCTTTGGTCAGCCTGTTTTTGCAGTACTTGCCACTTCAGTAAGCCTTGCCCGCCAAGCTGCGCTTAAAGGCAAACTAGAAGTCAATGAAGCTAAACCTATACTTACCGCAAAAGCTGCTCACCAGCAGCAAACGTTCGTGCGTCCCCTACACAGGTTTGGCCAGCATGCTGACCGCGTTGAAAGTACATTTGAAAATGCGCCCCACCGAGCACATGGTTCGCTAAGCATTGGCGGTCAGGAGCACATGTACCTTGAAGGGCAAGTGACCCTTGCGATCCATGATGAAGAAGATCGCATGAAAATCTACACATCTAGCCAGCACCCCAGTGAGGTGCAGAAACTCGTTGCCGAGGTACTTGATGTAAAATTGCACCGTGTAATGGTAGACATGCGACGAATGGGCGGTGGCTTCGGAGGAAAAGAAACCCAAGCAGCACAATGGGCCTGTATCGCGGCTTTACTGGCCTCGCGCAACCAGTGTGCAGTTAAGCTTCGTTTGCCGCGCTTCACCGATATGCATGTTACGGGTAAACGCCACCCTTTTGAAAATGAATTTGATGTAGCATTCGACGAAACAGGCAAAATTGAAGCCACTCGCATGACCATAAATGGCATTTGTGGGCACTCCCCTGACTTGTCAGACGCTATCGTAGATAGGGCCATGTTTCACGCGGATAATGGCTACTTCCTCGGCGATAGTGATATTGTCGGTCATAGACTACAAACCAATATGGTATCGCATACCGCTTATCGAGGTTTTGGCGGCCCGCAAGGCATGATCATGGCTGAAGCCATGATTGATAAAATTGCCCGCGCTATCGGCAGCGACCCGCTATCGGTAAGAAAACGTAATTTATATGGTCCGACTACAGGTAGTCTGACCCCCTATGGCATGAAGGTAGAACACAACCTTTTGCCCGATATGATTGCCGAGCTTGAAGAATCCGCTCAGTATTGGCAGCGCCGTGAAGCTATTGCAGCGTTTAATCGCGAGAGCCCAGTAATCAAGAAAGGTCTGGCACTAACGCCCGTTAAATTTGGTATTTCATTCACTGCTAAGCACTTAAACCAAGCGGGCGCTTTGGTACACATATACACCGACGGCAGTATTCAGGTGAATCATGGTGGTACTGAAATGGGCCAAGGGCTACATACCAAAATAGGCCAAATTGCGGCCAATGAATTCGGCCTAGACCTAGATATGATTGAGGTTACCGCAACACGCACGGATAAAGTACCGAACACCTCACCAACAGCGGCATCAAGTGGTACTGACATGAACGGAAAAGCCGTACAAAACGCGTGTATTACATTAAAAACTCGTTTGGCTGAATGCTACGCCAAAAGCTTAGGGTTAGAAGGCCGTGCTGGTGATGTGCAGTTTATCAATCAGCATGTTGTACTAGACGATAACAGCATTTCCTTTGCTGAACTGGTTCAACAAGCCTATTTTGCACGCGTATCACTGTCTTCAAGCGGTTTCTACAAAACCCCTAAGTTGCAGTACAACCGCGACACAGGCGAAGGCCGCCCGTTTTTCTACTTTGCTTACGGTGTGTCAATGAGCGAAGTGTCGGTGGATACGCTGACCGGTGAATACACGGTAGATAAGGTTAACGTTATTCACGATGTGGGCAATAGCCTTAACCCCGCCATTGATATTGGCCAAATTGAAGGCGCATTCATTCAAGGTATGGGCTGGCTTACCACAGAGGACCTTAAATGGAACGAATCAGGTAAGCTGATAAGTGAAAATATGGCAACCTATAAGATCCCTGCCATTGGCGATACGCCGCAAGAGTTTAACGTGAAACTGTTCGGTAAAGAAAACGCTGAAGACAGCATTTACCACTCGAAAGCCGTGGGTGAGCCACCGTTTATGCTAGCAATTTCAGTGTGGTGTGCCCTAAAAGATGCAATATCTAGCCTATCTGGCTACACGATTGATCCGCAGCTAGATACACCAGCCACACCAGAACGCGTGTTAAATGCTGTCGCCGCAATCCAACAGGCAGATCAACAAGCCGATAACCGGGGTACTGCTGTATGACTCGCGCCCCCCATTCATTTAATGCAACGCATTCATTTCGCGCGGCGCGTTGGCACGAGGCAATAGCCGAGTGCCAGGAGCGTAATGAGGGCTATGTTTTGGTTACCGTTGTAGGTACAGCGGGCTCCACTCCCCGTGAGCCAGGCAGTAAAATGGTGGTTACTGCTTCACAAAGCATCGATACCATTGGTGGCGGACATCTTGAGTTTGATGCTATCGACCGCGCCCGTAAATTTCTTGCTAAAGGCGAAGTGCATACCGAAGTTCATAGCTACCCGTTGAGCAGTTCTTTAGGGCAGTGTTGTGGTGGTGCGGTAAAAGTATTGTTTGACGTGTGTAACGTTCATCAGCAGCATATCGCCATCTTTGGTGCAGGTCATGTTGCAAAAGCACTGGTGCCTATTTTGGCTCAGTTACCCCTGCGAATTTCGTGGATAGACAATCGCGAAGACCTGTTTCCTTCGTCACTTCCAGCCAACGTACAAAAAGTGGTGGAAGAAGCGCCAGAGAGCGAGGTAAGGCACCTAGATGAAAACAGTTGGCTGATAATACTCACTCACGATCATCAGTTGGACTATCGCATTACGGAGCAGGCGTTAAAGCAGCCTTCTCTGCCTTTCGTTGGGTTAATAGGATCAGATACTAAAGCGAAGCGTTTTATTACCAAGCTGACTCATCGAGGGTTTGACGACAATGCGCTGTCAAGGCTGTTCACCCCTATTGGCAATCGAGATATTCCTGGAAAGCGCCCTGTTGAAGTTGCTGTTTCTATATCAGCACAAATAATTGAACGCCTTCATGCGGACAATGCAGCAGCGGCTTCAGAGACAAGTACTGAAAAAAATACTGACGCACGTACGGGTGCACACAAAACAACCTGCTAAAGAGCTGTAAAAAAGTGCAGCAAATAGAAAAGGATAACAGCAGTGACACTGACTGAACTAAATACACTAAGCGCTGAAGACGCATTTTCTTACTTTGAGCAATGCTGCGCAGCAAAAGCATGGATCTACCAAATGGTTGAAGCCCGCCCTTACAGCGATCAAGACGCCCTGGTTAATCAAGCAAAAGATGCTTGGGCAAAATGTAGCGATGATGACTACCTAGAAGCCTTTACGGCGCATCCTATGATTGGCGACGTAGACTCTTTACGTAAAAAGTTTGCCAATACTAAAGCTATTGCTGCTGGCGAACAATCAGGTACAGCGAGTGCGTCTGAAGCCGTTTTGCATCAACTAAAAGAAGCTAATCAGGCTTATTTAGATAAGCATGGGTTTATTTTTATTATCTGTGCCACCGGGCTTTCTGCGCAAACTATGCTGGAAGCTCTACAGGAAAGGCTGCCAAATACCACGCAGCAAGAAATATCCAATGCAGCCGCACAGCAAATAAAGATAACGCTTTTACGTATTAATAAAGCATTAGATTAATGCGGAGCGTTGTTGGCCGACCCGAGCGCTATGCCGCATAACAATAATGCGAATTGAATAAATTTTAAGGACTACAGTATGAATACGCTTTCAAGTCACATACTAGACACCACTTTGGGTAAGCCTGCACAAGGCATTGAACTTACCCTTACACTACCTGACGGCAGCACCCTTTCTGGTGAAACAGACAGTGATGGGCGCTTTAAAAACTGGGGCGTTGAGGATGGTTTTGATGCTGGGGTTTATACCTTGCGCTTTCACTGCAAGCCATACCTAACACAAACTCATGGCAGCAGTTTCTATCCACACATTGATATTACGTTTGAACTTGTTGAGAATGGCGGTCACTATCACGTACCACTTCTTATTTCTCCATTCGGTTTCAGCAGCTACAGGGGCAGCTAATAAACATGCAGCTTTTTCGTGCAAGCATTGCGCACTTTCCTAAACAAACCACACAATTTGATAATGACATTGTCATTTTTAAAGACGGTGGTTTGCTGGTAGATAACAAAGAAATAAAAGACATTGGCCCGTTTAGTGACCTAGCTGAACGTTACCCTGCCGCCACTGTCACTGATTTTTCGGGCAAGTGGATTTTACCAGGCTTAATAGATAGCCACCTGCATTATCCGCAAACCCAAAGTATTGCCCACTATGGCGAGCAGCTTTTAAGTTGGCTAGAAAACTACACGTTTCCCACTGAAATGCAGTTTGCCGATAGCGAACACGCCGACACCATCGCTAAGGTATTTTTAAACCAACTGCTAAAAAACGGCACCACCACAGGTTTTGTTTTTACTACCGTTCATAAAAGCAGTAGCGATGCGTTATTTAGCGCAGCCAGTGAGATTGATATGGCGATTGTAGCGGGCAAAGTATGTATGGATAGAAATTGCCCTAGCGCACTCAATGACTGCCCGTCTACAGCACAGGCTGACAGCGCAGCATTAATCGAGACTTGGCACAACAAAGGCCGTAACCGCTACGCGCTAACCCCTCGTTTTGCCCCTACCAGTACAGAAGCCCAACTTGCTGCATTAGGTGAACTTGCCCAGCAGTATCCGGACGTTTTCATTCAAACCCATTTGTCTGAAAATTTAGACGAGATTGCATGGGTAAAAAGCTTATTCCCTAACGCTGACGGCTATCTAGATGTTTACGACAGCTACAACCTAGTGCGCGAGCGTGCAGTGTTTGGCCACGGTATTCACCTTACGCCTAACGAATGGGCGCGCCTTGGCGACAGCGGTGCTACGGTTGCGTTTTGCCCTACGTCTAACTTGTTTTTAGGTAGCGGGCTTTTTGATATGACCGCAGCGCGTGCTAACAAAGTACATGTTGCTATGGCTACCGATGTGGGCGCAGGTACCACGTTTAACATGTTTAAGACCTATGGCGATGCATACAAGGTCAGTCAGTTGCGCAACGAGCCCATTAGCCCGTTGGAAGGGTTTTATCTTATGACCCAAGGCGCAGCAGTGGCCCATGCGCTTGACCATGAAATTGGTAACTTAAACCCGGGTTCTACCGCAGACTTTATCGTTGTAGAGCCAAGGTTCGATGAATTAACACGGTTGAGAATAAAAGAAGATGCCGACTTCGACGATGTGTTTTTCGCGTTGAGCATTTTAGGTGATGACCGCGCTATTGAGCAGACGTGGATAAGCGGTAACTGCCGCTACATCAAAGAAGATAAAGAGTAACAAGCTACTATAGGGCCAGCCGGCCCTAAATAAGGAGAATAATAATGCCGTGGCTAGATTGGATAAGTTTATTTGTACGTTGGTTTCACGTTGTGGCCGGTGTAGCTTGGATTGGCGCGTCGTTCTACTTCATATGGCTAGACAACAACTTGCGAACGCCACCTAAGTGGAAACAAGATAAAGGCATTAAAGGGGATTTATGGGCCATTCATGGCGGTGGCTTCTACGAGGTAGCCAAATACGCCTACGGACCAGAGAAAATGCCTGAAACATTACATTGGTTCAAATGGGAAGCCTATACAACTTGGTTATCAGGCTTTGCCCTTTTGATTATTGTTTATTACTTCGGTGCCAGCGCTTACCTTATTGATCCATCTGTCAACGCCATGTCGCCAGCTACGGCAATATCGTTAGGTTTGGGGTTAATCTTTGGTGGGCTAGCCATATACGAATTTGCATGTCGTAGCCCATTGGCCAAATACCCTCTTGCTTTTGGTATTGGGTTAGTTGCTCTAGTGTGCGTCGTTAGCTATCTGTCTACCCAGTGGTTTAGCGGCCGTGGTGCCTATATTCACGTGGGAGCCCTTATTGGCACTATCATGGCGGGTAATGTGTTTTTCAATATTATGCCAAACCAGCGCAAAATGGTGGCTGCCGTGGCTGACAAGAAAGATATAGACCCTGCGTGGGGCGCAAGTGCCAAACTTCGCTCGGTGCACAATAACTACTTCACGCTGCCCCTGCTGTTTATTATGATTTCAAATCACTACCCCATGACCTATCAGCACCCGCAAAATTGGCTTGTACTTATTGCCATTATGGCCGCAGCCGCTTGGATACGTCATTTCTTTAACTTACGTCATGTGGGCACTACTAAACCAAGTATATTAGTCTCTGGTGCTGCCGCCATGCTCGGTATAGCACTATGGGTATCTTGGCCACAAACATCTTCAATTCGACCGGTAAGTCATGATGACGCTCTATCTTCTTCAACTATGAATTCGCAGTCGACGAACCAACCTGAATTAAGCGCACCGGCAAGCGGGATAGCAAACGAAACTTCATCGGTAGTTAGTGACGAACGTGTGGCAAGTTTAATCACAACTCACTGTGTAAGCTGCCACTCGCGCACCCCCACCGACGAGATTTTCAGAGTAGCCCCGTTAGGCGTAGTCTTAGATTCATGGGAGGATATTGAGAGGTTCGCGCCACAAGTGGTTCGAAGAACCTCTGTGACTAAAGACATGCCATTTTTGAACAAGACAAAAATGACAAAAGAGGAAAGGCAAGTTATAGCTCGCTGGTTTGCCCAGCGGCAGCAGTAAAATACGTTTAGCGATGTAGCAGGAGTTTCAGTATTAGCAGTTTCGCTACATCGCTTTATCTACTTCGCTATCTACCGCTGTTACAACTTGCCCACATTGCTTTTTTTCATACATTACCCCATCTGCTCGGTCTAACCATTCCTGAACGGTGTTGATGCCCTCGTTCCACTGCACCCACCCAACGCTAAAGCTGATAGGAACGACACCTTTACCATCGATATCAATTTCGAATTTACTGTTTTTTATTCTGTCAAAAAATAAAGCTGTTTCGCCCTCATTAGTACCGTAGAGCAAAATGACAAACTCATCGCCACCGATACGGCCAAACCGGTCGCTATCTCGCAAAAGCGAGCCCATTACCTTAGAGAATTCAACTAACACTTTATCGCCTATCTTATGCCCATATTTATCATTAACTTCTTTAAACTTATCTAGGTCGACATAAACAAGGGTAGACGCTGCTTGGCCTCGCTCCATGCGAGAAATCTCGTCACTTAACTGACTAAATATCTCTCTTCTGTTGGCAAGCCCAGTAAGCGAATCAGTTTTTGAAAGATGCTCTAATTTAGTAACAGCGCTCATCAGAGCCTGCTGCTGAGTTTTCTCTTTTGTTATATCGTCTGCGGTACCTAAAATAAGCGACTGCATCTCTCTGTCGTCATAAATTAAACTGCCTCGGTCATGAAGGTATTTCACCTCGCCTTTCGCATCATAAATACGGTATTGGATATCCCAATTTTGCAATGGGCGCTGACTAAACTGTTTTAACACCCGCGCTTTATCATCTTCATGGACATGGTCGATAAAGCTCATAGGATTACAGTAGAGTTCGTATTCGTTGCGACCGAGAATCTTCTCATATCCATCATTGACATATTTCAGCGTAGTTAAATCCGGCGTCGCTACCCAAATGAAAGTTCTGTCAGAAAATGCGCTTACGATCTTACTGAACAAAGCGTCGATCTGGAAAAGCTCAGATTGAATACGCTTTTTCTCATCAATATCCTCGACCACAGAAATAAAGTATTCTGGGTTCCCCCGCTGGTCTCTGACGAGAGAAACCGTCAGTTGGGCCCAAACCTGCTCGCCGTCGCGCCTTAAGTAGCGCTTTTCCAACGAGTAGTTTTCAATATCCCCTTTTAGAAGGCTTTCTAGATAATCAAGATCCTCGTTAAGATAGCCAGGTGCTGTTAATTCCTGAAACGTGAGTTTTGTAAGCTCTTCACTTGAGTAACCTAAAAAATTACACAGGCATTTATTCACACGAATGAAGCTGCCATCTACACTGACGTGAGCGAGCCCCACTGGACAAGAGTAAAAGGTTTTTTCAAACATAGGGCACCGCCCCGAAAAATGATTGCATTCCGTCGCCTCAACAAAAGTGATGCTAAACCCACAACAAGCGCCACATATACTTTAGTATAAGCAAGTATAGATGTTTTTTTTACATTAGCGAATGAATATAACTAAGAAAAAGGCCTAGATAATCATTATCAAAGCTAGTGTGAACAAGGTTAAATACATTGAAGTAGGCAACGTGCCCCTTATCCGATAAAAAGGCCAACTTAACGCTTACGGCTAACATAATATTTCCAATTTACTTATGTTGAGCGCTTTAGCATTAGGACTTCTTTGTGATCGAATTCTCAGTCATTATCTTTTCTAAGCCTCATCATCAAAACGCGCTTTCAGAAGCCCTAGCGCCTTTGGTCAAAGCTAGCCGCGCAGAAAAAGGCGCCGTAATGTACGATCTGCATTCATGCGAAGACGGTGTTTTTGTCATTACTGAGAAATGGGAATCTCAAGAAGCGCTTGATGCCCACGAAGTGACAGCGCACTTTAAAGCCTTTCAGGAGAAAGCGGGGGCGCTTGTCGACAAGGTGCTTAGGTTACCGATTGTGAAAGTTTAGAACTGCAACTCTAAGCGGTTGTGTTTCAAAACGGTGAACTGTAACGCTCACCGTATTCGATATTCTGCCGTTATTCTGCGTTTTTAGATGAGGAATTAATCGTCTGTGTGCTCTTCAGACCAGATTCTTAGCTGTTCAAGAATATCTAACGCTGAGCGCCCGAAAGCGGTGAGACTGTAAGCAACAGCGATCGGGCGAGAGTCGATAACGTTGCGGATCACCATGCCATTGTTTTCCAACTCTTTAAGGCGCTGATCAACCATCTTCCGGCTGGCGCCGCCAAGCATTCTGCACAAATCATTAAACCTTACAGGTTCATCTTTGAGATGATAAATAATAGAACCCGTCCATTTTCCACCAATTAGGCGCATTCCACGCTCTATAGCACACGGCTCTGTGCACGTATTTAAAACGGTTTTTCTACCCTTAGCGTCTGTTTTTATCTCTGTTTTCATTGATGTCCTTTGAAAAAGCACCTAGTAACCAAAAGTAAACTAATTGCTTAGTTGAACAAGGTAACTAAACTATACCACATAAACTATTTTGGCTTACAGTCGTATACCTGTAATCAATTAGTCTACTTTATAAGTTAAAGGTTCACAAAAGACCAGGCAAACCAGACCGTTCAAACCAAGTCTTTACCTTGGCGAGAGCTATTTAGACTCTAACTTCACGGTGATGATTACCATGATTGAATTTACGTTAAATGGAAAAAAAGTGCAGACGGATGCTGCCTCAGATACCCCACTCGTGTGGGTAATTCGCGATGAATTTGGACTTAAAGGCACCAAGTTTGGCTGTGGCGTTGCCATGTGTGGTGTATGTACTGTTCATATTGACGGCAATGCTATTCGCTCTTGCTCTTATCCTGTTTCTCTCGTTAATGGTAAACAGGTTAATACGATAGAAAGCCTTAACAACGAGCACCCTTTACAATCGGCGTGGGTGGAAGAACAAGTGCCCCAATGCGGTTACTGTCAGTCCGGTCAAATAATGCAAGCTGCCACACTGCTTGATAGTAATCCTAACCCAAGCGAGCAGGATATCGTAAATCACATGAATGGTAATTATTGCCGTTGTATGGCCTATACTAGAATCAAAAAAGCGATTAAACGTGCCGCAACTTCTACTGTACAGCATTTCGACCCGAAGGCTTCCTCAAAAGGTGAAAACGCATGAGCATAAAAGACCTTTCCAAAGAGAAAAAAGACACCATTAATTTGTCTCGTCGCTCATTTGTGGCCGGTTCTGTTAAAACGTCGCTTTTCATGGCGTTTGGCGCTTCGGCAATTCCATCTATTCTGTCAGCTAAAGAAGCCATTGAAAATAAATCGTTTTCACCTAACGTCTGGTTTGAAATGGATACACACGGCCGTGTAACAGTGAATATCGCCAAGGCTGAAATGGGACAACATGTAGGTACTGCTTTAGCGCGTATCTTAGCGGACGAACTAGAGTGTGAATGGGACAAAGTAGCAATTGTGCACGTAGATACTGACCCTAAGTGGGGTTACATGGTAACAGGTGGTTCATGGTCGGTTTTCCAAACCTACAAACCTATGTCGCAAGCAGGTGCAGCTGGACGCCAAGTGCTTCTTAACGCCGGCGCTAAGTTACTGGGCGTGCCGGTATCAGATTGTGAAGCTAACACGGGTTTTGTTGTATCTGGCACGAAAAAGATAAGTTACGGTGACATTGTTGCAAATGGCAACATCGATAAGGTTTATTCAGCCGACGAATTAGAAAGTCTACCAATTAAACCTGGGAACAAAAAACACCTCATTGGTTTGGGTAACGAATATAAAGCTTTGGATATTCCACCAAAAACCAACGGCACCGCAGTTTACGGTATAGATGTTGAAGTAGACAACATGCTGTATGCCCGCCCCATTCTTCCGCCTACGCGCTATGGTAGTAAAGTCACTAAGGTAGACGACAGTCAAGCGAAATCGCTCCCTGGATATAGAGGCTATAAGGTACTAAGTGATCCATCGGGTACGATAGAAGGCTGGGTTGCTGTACTGGCTTCTGATTACCCGACGGCAATTAAAGCCATCGATAAAGTGAAGGTTAGCTACAACGCAGGTAAAACGGTGAACGTTAACGAAGCTGACATTCAAAAAGAGGGCGAGCGAATCTGCCGCGACCGAAGTGAAGGCACATTATTTGTCGATGAAGGAAATATTTTAAATGCTGAAAAGCAGGCGGCTGAATCAATTGAAGCAATGTATACCACAGCAACGGCTAGCCATTTTCAACTAGAGCCGCTTAACGCAATTGCTGAATTTAAAGAGGGTAAGTGGCATATTCACACGGGTAATCAATGGCAAGGCCTTACCCTTCCCGCTGTAGCTAAAGCGGCAGAAGTGCCTGATTCCGACGTCGTTATTCACCAATACTATCTTGGTGGAGGCTTTGGCCGCCGTTTGTTTGGTGACTGGATAATTCCAGCAGTGCTTACCGCGAAAGCGGCCGGGCAACCGGTTAAAATGCTGTTCATGCGCCCTGACGATACCATGTTCGACCAACCTCGCTCGGCGTCAACGTCGTTGTTCAACGCCTATTTCGACGACTCTGGGAATTTCACTGGTATGGAGCACGCACTTGCTGCGGGCTGGCCAACGCTGGCAATGGCACCGAGCTTTATGCCTGACGGAGTAGATGGGAAAGGAAAAGTTGACCCGTTTTCAGCTTCAGGGGCAGACCATTGGTACACCATGCAGCATCACCAAGCCCGAGTGATAAACAACAAAGTGGCGCAGGATACCTTCACACCGGGCTGGCTTCGCTCAGTGGGTCAAGGTTGGATAGTGTGGGGATTAGAAAGCTTTATCGATGAAGTGGCACATAAAGCTAACCAAAACCCCGTGGATTTTAGGTTGTCTATGCTTGACGGCAAAGGTAAGCAAGCGGGCAAAGCGCCTGAAAGCGTTGGTGGTGCCACTCGCCTTGCTCACACCCTGAAAAAGCTCAAGGACAAGACAGCTAACGTTGAACTAGGTGAGAACGAAGGTATTGGGTTTAGTGTAACTGCAGGACAAGAACGTACTATGCCCGCATGGCTTGCTACCGCAGCACATGTTCACGTAGATAAAAACAGTGGAAAAATCACGCTTAAAAAGTTGTGGGTGGTCGCAGACGCGGGAATTATCGTTCACCCCGATGGCGCTATGGCGCAAATGGAAGGCGCGTTGCTTTGGGGAACTAGCCTTGCGTTATTTGAACACAACGAAATTAAAGACGGCTATGTGGCGAAGAAAAACTTAACTACGTACCAACCACTTAGAATGAACGACGTACCAGATATGGACATTGAGTACATTGAAAGTAATGAATTTCCAGTGGGGTTGGGCGAGCCAGGGGTTATTGGCGTGGCACCAGCAGTAGGTAACGCTGTTTATAATGCTGTTGGCGTCAGACTGCGCCACTTACCCATGCTATCTAGCGACGTAAAAAAAGCACTTAACGCTTAAACCGTTAAACCACAAAGCAGAAGCAAAAATAAAAACAACCCGCACTTTGGCGGGTTGTTTTTATTTAAAAGAAGCGCATTGTGAACACGTTGCAGATAAAACATTATTAAAAAAGATAGTGAGCGCTTAAAACTAATGACTCTGATCCCGGGTTTGTATCCCCTAGCCCACCGTTAGAGATATGACCGATTTCAGCTTCTATCGATAATGAATCAGTGAGCTTATATTGCCCAGCAAGTGATGAATAAAACTCTATCGTGTCACCTAAGTTTTCAGACTCATCGACAATGCCCGCATGAAACGCAACCCGTACGGAAAAGTCGTTGTACTCATAGATATCTTTTGCCACACCGGCTGCGAAATAATGTTGACCTTGGTCTGCATTCACTAAAAGTACGGTAGGACGTAATCCGTAAAATGGCTCAAGCGGTTTGTGTATGTAAGCCACGTGCAATGCGTAACGGTCTGCGTCATCAAACAGATTCCAAACGGCAGCCCCTGCTTTTAGTTCACTACCTTGAGGCAGAGCATGGGTGGATAGCGGCGCAAAAAAAGAAAGTAATGATAGTGCAAGTACGCGTGTTTTTAGTGATGTTTTCATGGTTATATGGTTCTAAGCAAAGTAAAAAAATAGTGTTCCGTCGTAGCAATAATCCGTTTTCAAGTTCATAATGGTAATTAGGTTACTTTTTTCAACCTGATAAACATTGGTAACCTTATAACTTTGAAGAAATATTAATTCTGATTTGCTCTAAGCGTTTATGTTGCTTTATAAAGTAGAGTGGCAAGAAAAATTCTTAGAGACTCAGGCAGTAAAGCTGAGTAGAGAAGTATGACCAACCTAAACGCCATAGAAGACACAAAACGAAGTAAGAAAGTACTGGTTCTTTTCGCTCACCCTGCGCAAACGCACTCTGAAGTGAACGTGCCGCTTTTTCATGAAGCTCAACTAAATAAGCACGTGACCGCCGTTGATTTGTATGCAGAATATCCAGATTTTAATATTGATATTGAACGGGAGCAGCAGCGTTTAGTCGACCACGATGTCATTGTTTTCCTGTTTCCGCTGTACTGGTATTCCACACCTTCCATTTTGAAAGAATGGCAAGATTTAGTATTGGAATATGGGTTCGCCTACGGCCATGAAGGTACTGCACTTAAAGATAAACTGTTTCTTTGTGCGTTAAGTGCGGGTGGCAAAGAGGAAGCCTATCAAACTGACGGTTTCAACCACTACACCATCAGGCAACTTCTTCAGCCTTTAGAGCAAATGGCCCAAATCACAAATATGACCTACATTGCCCCGTTTGCAATATTCGGCTCGCGTACCGCCCAAGAAGAGCATCGCCTTGTTGAACACAGAGGCAAGTGGGTAACCCTGCTTAAAAAGTTAACCACCAACACTCTCGATTTAGAAAAAGCAAAACACATCGAGAACCTCGCCGACCTTTGTACGGCGAAAGGAGATTAATGTGACGGGCTATTTCTTATATGCATTTATCTATCTGGTCGCCGCAGTAATTGCAGTACCCATTGCGAAGCGCCTTGGCTTAGGATCTGTTCTAGGCTATTTAATAGCCGGGCTTGTCATAGGCCCAATTTTCGGCTTAGTCGGCGATGAAACCGTCGCTATTCAGCATTTTGCTGAATTCGGTGTGGTCATGATGCTGTTTTTGGTTGGGCTAGAACTAGAGCCCCGCTCGCTATGGGCAATGAAGTCAAAACTTATGGGGTTAGGCGGTCTTCAGTTAGCGCTAACCACAGCGCTTATCACCGGCGTAGCCTTATTGCTTGATCAGCCTTTTAGCATTGCCCTTACAATAGGCCTTATTTTCGCCCTTTCATCAACCGCCATTGTTTTACAAACGTTGCAAGAAAAAGGGCTTCAAAAAACGGAAGGGGGTAAAAGCGCCTTTTCAGTTTTGCTGTTTCAGGATATCGCTGTAATTCCCATGCTTGCGCTTATTCCCCTTCTTGCCATACCTGAGTTGGTACAAGCAGGTAACGCGCACAGCGGCGATACAGGGTCTCACGATAGCTTTAATTTAGTGGAAGGACTTGCACCCTGGGCTTCTGGTCTTGTGATCATTAGCTCAATTGCCTTTTTGACCATTGGAGGACACTACTTAAGTCGCCCCTTATTTAAGTTTGTTGCCGCATCCGGATTACGAGAAATTTTTACCGCAACAGCGCTTATGCTAATTATCGGGATTGCGGCGTTAATGGGGCTTGTGGGGCTGTCTCCTGCGCTCGGCGCATTTTTAGCCGGCGTTGTTTTAGCAAACAGTGAATTCAGGCATGAACTTGAAGCCAATATTGAGCCATTTAAAGGATTACTGTTAGGTTTGTTTTTTATAACAGTAGGCGCTGGTATTAACTTTTCAGTGCTCTCTGAGAGCCCGCTGTTAATCGCTGGGCTAACTATTGCTGTTATGCTGGTTAAAGCTGCAGTGCTGTTTGTTATTGCCCTTATTTTTAAGATAAAAGGCACTAACAAGTGGCTATTCACACTAAGCCTTGCACAGGCGGGTGAATTTGGCTTTGTGCTGTTAAGTTTTGCCTCGCAGAACTACGTGCTGCCCAGCGACGTTATTTCTATTCTTTCCCTTGTGGTAGCCATTTCTATGTTCTTGACACCAGGGCTATTCATTCTTTTCGACAAAGCCATTATCCCCCACTATAAAAACGTGAAGTCACAGCGAGCGGAAGACGCCATTGACGAAAAAGGCACCGTGGTGATTGCTGGTATTGGGCGCTTTGGCCAAATCGTTAATCGCCTTTTAGTGGCCAACGATGTAAATACCGTGGTGCTTGATATTCGCGCTGAGCAGATAGACCTTATCAGACGAATTGGCACCAAAGCCTATTTTGGCGATGCGTCCAAACCTGATATCTTGCATACCGCTGGCGCCCACGAAGCCGCTTTGTTGGTTATTGCCATCGACGATAGGGAAACTGCTGCAGAAATGGTGAAATACGCAAAGCACGCGCTTCCTAACACCAAAGTGCTAGCCCGAGCCTTTGACCGTGGTCATGGCTATCGCTTGCGCCAGTTGGGCGCAGATTTTGTCGTATCTGAAACCTACCACAGTGCCCTGGAAATGGGTGCAGAAGCATTGCGTTCGCTGAATATTCACCCCTTTCACGTTGAGCGACAAAAAATGGCCTACAAAAATATTGAGACTCAGCAAAACGACGTGCTTTATCACGCGTGGGCAGATGACGCTAGCGGCGAACGCGTTGATAACAATTACCTGAAGCTATTTATTGAACTAGAGTCGCTAATCGAAAATGCCCTAAAAGCAGATTTACACGACAAACATTCAAAGATGCGTGGTTGGACTCCACCGCCTAAAGGCTATGCTGAAAGCCTTGCACCCGATGAAAACCCAAATAGAAACCCAGATAAAAACAATACTTGATCGTGCCGAGCTGAATGCATTTTTTTGCGGATTTATATTTCGCATCGAATAAATCGGCGGAAAACCAATGGTTGGCGCATGTAAATGTGAATAAAAATCTGATCGAAAACGACAAATAACGCTATAACCTGTAAGAAGATTCAACTTAGCGTTAATTGATATTTGACCACACTTTTGCCGGTGTGGACGCGCGCGATACTAATGCGCGTTACTAAATTACCCATTGCGAAAATACAAATGGGAAGAAGCGGTCTATTTAAATGGAGAGTTACCATGTTGTCTGAAAAAAACCTCTTTCACAGCTTAGCCCTGCGCACTGTGGTTGCTATTGCTTCACTCGCTGGATTAAGCGCCTGTGAAGACGCCCCTACTCCACCTAAAGCTGTATCATCAACACCGGTAACGCTTTATAACGTGCAGCATTCAGACGAGACCATTGCTAAATTCCCAGGGCAAGTAGAGGCGGCTGAATATTCAAACCTTTCGTTTCGCATTGGCGGCAAACTGCAAGAACTCAAAGTAAAAGCGGGCGAGGAAGTGTCCGAGAACCAGCTTATCGCACGACTTGATGACAGAGACGCAAAAGCACAGCTCGCCACAGCTCAGTCTCAGTTTGATGTGTCCTCTGCCATGTTTGAACGTATGGAAGCATCGGTTGAAAAAGGCGCGGTAAGCCGCTCTACGTTTGATGAGGCGAAAGCTAATTATTTATCCGCTAAGGCCAATCTGACCAATGCGCAAGATCAGCTAAGTTATACCGAGCTTCGTGCACCTTTTGCAGGACTTATTGCGTCTGTACCTGTTGAAAATTACCAAGTCATTGTACCGCAGCAAACCATCGCCGAGCTTCATATGCCGGGCGCTATCGACGTAACGTTTCAGTTGCCAGAGCAAAAAATGCGCATGATTGACCGCTCTAGAGCACGCGAAAACCGTTCCTCGGAAATGGCATGGGTTACTTTTTCTGGCATGCCAGAAAAACGTTACGCTGCCATGTACAAAGACCACGAAAGCACCACGCGCCAGGGTGAGCTTAGCTACGAAGTTACGATCACCCTACCTGAACCCGACGATATCAATGTGCTTTCAGGCATGAGCGCTACCGTACTACTTGATATGTCGAAGTTAATTGAGTCTGATGCAAAGCTTTGGCTAGTGCCTTTTGGTGCGGTAGTCACTGATAATGCCAAGCCAGAAAAAGCCATTGTGTGGCGCTTCAAACCTGACAACGACAATGCTAAAAAAGGCACAGTCGAAGCAGTAGAAGTCGTGATATCACGCGGTATTTCTAACGGCCTGCTAGTAGAAGGCCCGCTAAACGACGATGATAGAATTGTTGCTGCAGGTGCACATCTTGTAAAAGAAGGCCAAGCAGTTACTGAGTGGACGAAAGAAGGAGGCCTGTAAATTATGGTCGAGTATTTTTTTCGTCAAAAAGTAATAAGCTGGATGGTTGCCATCATTTTAGGTGTGGGCGGCATCGTTACCTTTCTTGGCTTAGGTCAGCTAGAATTTCCCGAATTCACCATTAGAAATGCACTAGTTATAACCCAATACCCAGGCGCAACACCTGAACAAGTTGAAGAAGAAGTTACGCTCCAGCTTGAAAAAGCAATTCAGCGTATACCCAACGTAAAACGCGTAAGCTCAGTTAACATGTTGGGGTTATCACAAATTACGGTGGAGCTTAAAAGTAGTGTTCAGGCTAAAGACCTAGAACAATACTGGGATAACCTACGGCGTAAAGTGGGTGACGCACAGGCATCGCTGCCCCCCGGTACCAGCACCTCTATTGTAAATGACGATTTCGGCGATGTATTTGGGCTGCTGCTTACCCTTAAAAGTGAAGACTATTCCCTTAAGCAAATGGAAGACTTCGCTGATTTAATGCAGCGCGAAATACAGCTTGTTGAGGGTGTTAAGAAAGTATCTATCGCCGGCACAGTAAGCGAACAAATTATTGTGTCTTTAGATCACGATAAAATGAAAACCCTTAATGTGTCTGCAGAATCCATTGCTGGCCTTTTAACCGCGCAAAACGTGGTGGGCAACGCAGGGTCGATTAAGGTTCAGGGCAAGCGCCTATCCATTCAGCCCACTGGCGAATTTGATAACCTAGAGGCGTTAGGCCAAGTAGTCATTGGCTCACCGGCTAGCGGCCTTATTCGCTTAACAGATATCGCGACTATTGAGCGCAAGCTTAACGATACGCCTTCTATTCTTTATCACAGTTCTGGTACCCCTGCTCTGTCTATTGGCGTGTCTTTCGCATCGGCGGTAAATGTGGTTGATGTAGGTAAGCGACTTAATACAAAAATTGCCGAGCTAGAGCAGCGTATGCCCCTTGGCATGAGCCTCAACACCGTTTACAACCAACCTACCGTGGTCGACGATTCTGTTACCGGCTTCTTGATTAACCTAGCTGAAGCCGTTGCCATTGTTATTTTCGTACTTCTGCTGTTTATGGGCTGGCGAAGTGGCGTGCTAATGGGGCTTATTCTTGTGCTCACCATTCTTGGCACCTTTATCTTAATGTCGGTAAAAGGTATTGAGCTGCAAAAAATTTCTCTAGGTGCGCTCATTATTGCCCTTGGTATGCTAGTCGACAACGCCATCGTAGTTACTGAAGGCATGTTGATTGGTGTTAGAAAAGGGCAAACTAAGCTTCAGGCAGCAAAAGACGTGGTGTCTCAAAACGGTCTCCCCCTTCTTGGCGCTACAGTAATTGCTATTACCGCCTTTGCGCCAATTGGCCTTTCGCCAGATGCCACTGGGGAATTCGTTGGATCTCTCTTCTGGGTACTGTGCTTCTCGCTTTTCTTAAGTTGGATCACCGCGCTAACCATTACGCCCTTCTTTTTCGACTTGTTATTTAAAACTGAAAAAGAACGCGGCAATCGTGAGGAAGACGACGATCCATACAAAGGCATTATTTTTACGGCTTACAAACGTGTGCTAACTGCAGCTATCAATCACAGGTACATTACGATAGTACTGGTACTTGTTGCGCTGGTTGGCAGCATGGCATCGGGTAAATTCGTGAAAAATGCGTTTTTCCCAGATTCATCCACACCGCTTTTCTTTGTAGATTTGTGGCTGCCCGAAGGAAGCGACATCTTAACGACAGAGCAAACTATACGGCGCTTAGAAAGCAACGTGTTAAGCATGGAAGATATCGCCAACGTGACCAGCGTTATAGGCGGTGGTGCACAGCGCCTTACCCTAACCTATGCGCCAGAAGACCGATACGCCAGTTATGGCCAGCTTATTGTTGAAACTAATACGGTTGAGTCTCGTGATGCTCGAATGCGAGAAATTATCGAGCTGGTGCGGCAAGACTTCCCCAATGTGCAATACAAGGTAAAAGCACTGCAAGTAGGCCCCTCTGCAAAAGCGGCGATAGAAGCGAGAATTTACGGACCAGAGCCTGAAGTTTTGCGTGAGATCAGCAGCGACATAGAAGCCATATTTCAAGCAGAGGAAACCATGGACAGCGTGCGTTTGTCGTGGAGCAACAAAGTGCCATTTGTTGAACCTGTGTTTCTGGAGGAACAAGCCAGACGTATCGGCGTAACTCGAGATGCCGTTCACACCGCGTTTCTGCTTAACAACGAAGGGGAAACTGTTGGCCTTTACCGCGAAGGTAGCGATTTAATACCTATTGTCATGCGTAACGATCCAAACCAGCGCTATGACATTGATAATCTTGCCTCACTCAACGTATGGAGCCAAGAGCAAGGTAAATACATAAGTATGGCTGACGTTATCAGCAATGTGGATGTATCGCTTGATAACCCTATCATCAAACGCCGCAACCGGGTACGTATGCTGGCGGTTTATGCTGAGCCCATGCCTTTATCCGGAGAAACGGCAGCGAGCGTGCAAGCGAAAGTTCGCCCTCTTGTAGAAGAGCTTAAATTGCCTGATGGCTATCGTATTGAATGGGGCGGCGAATACGAAACCTCAACCGACGCGCAAAGCGCCCTCTTCGCCAGCATGCCTATTGGTATATTGGGTATGTTCATTATCACCGTATTGCTATTTGGCAAGCTTCGCCAAGCTTTAGCGATATGGGGCATAATACCACTTACTACCATCGGCATTATTGGTGGCTTGGTACTGGTTGGTGCACCTTTTACTTTTATGGCGCTGCTGGGCAGCTTAAGCCTTATCGGTATGGTGCTTAAAAACGGGATCGTATTGATGGAAGAAATAAACGTACAGGCAAAAGGTAATAGTGGCGCGTTTGAAGCGGTTGTTAAAGCATCAGTATCACGTGTACGTCCCGTTTCAATGGCAGCCATCACTACCATATTGGGTATGATCCCGCTGTTTTCTGACGCGTTCTTTGCGTCAATGGCAGTTGTTATTGTATTTGGTCTGACCGTCGCCACCGTGCTTACACTACTTATACTGCCTGTGCTGCACTGTACGTTCCACGGTATTAAGTCTGAATAAAAAAGTACGTACAACAAATTCGATTAGTTGTGTGCTAGTTCGTGTAGGTAGCACAAAAACGGTGAAGACCTAATATTGTTAACAGCCAGCATGAGGAGTATCTATTCATGCTGGCTGCACAATATCGCTTACCTGCAATCTATCCTTCTTAACAAACCTACACCCACCAGTTTACTTTTAACCAAATTAGTCTATTATTAGTAAACTACACTGTGCAGTATACTTTTAATTTAAGGTGAGAGCATGCCCGTTTTTAATCGCACACGCTTTCTTGTTGGAGTTTTATTTATGACATCTTTCTGTGGTTCTTCAAACAGCCTTGCTGCGAGCGCGTCACAACCTGAAAAATTCACTAATACCCATATTGAATATAAAACGACGTGGCGAGACATGTGGAAAGTCACCAAGGCGTACTTTCGCGACAACAGAGATGCCGCAACACCAACGTTTGATATACCCGTGTCGACACTTACACCTCAAATGCTTGACGCAGTTGCAGAAGATAGCGTGATAAAGCTAGGCCACTCTACTACCCTACTGAAACTTTCTGAGCGCTATATATTGATCGATCCGGTTTTCAGTGAGCGCGCGTCTCCCGTTCAATGGGCGGGACCCAAACGTTTCCACCAAGCACCAATTTCACTGGAAGACCTGCCTAAATTAGATGCCGTTATCATAAGTCACGACCATTATGACCATTTAGATAAGGGCAGCATTGAAGTACTAAAAAACAAAGTCGACGTGTTTATTACACCGTTACGAGTAGGCAATCATTTACGTGACTGGGGCGTAGATGCAAACAAAATTGTTGAGTTGGATTGGTGGCAAAACACAGGGGTTAGAGATATTGAAATCATAGCGACCCCCTCCCAGCATTTCTCTGGGCGAGGTTTATTTGATAAAGACGAAACCCTTTGGGCAAGTTGGGTTATAAAATCGTCGAACACTAACATCTTTTACAGCGGTGACTCGGGCTATTTTGAAGGCTTCAAAGCAATAGGTGACAAGTACGGTCCGTTTGATTTATCGATGATTGAAACCGGCGCATACAACGAATTGTGGTCTGACATTCACATGCTGCCTGAAGAAAGCTTGCAAGCGCATATCGATATTCAAGCCAGTGTCATGATGCCTGTACACAACAGTACCTTTGATTTGGCGCTGCATAACTGGAATGAGCCTCTTATCAAAATAACGAAGCTTGCTGGCGCAAAAGAAGTCCCTGTAAGCATTCCTATTTTTGGCGAAATCGTGCCAATAAAGCAGTCAGGTGAAGTACCCAATAAGGTATGGTGGCTAGATGAAGATGATACTTAACGTTTAAAAAGTGTTCATTTCTGCTCGCTTAACTTCATGTTTTGCTATACATTTATGGATAGATTGTATAAATAGCACTCACACACTTTCTAGGCTACAATGCGCATGGGCGACACTTACCGCAATCAAGCTCGGATCAAACCATCAATGCGTAAATGTAATTTATCGGTTAAAGGAGTTAACTGTTAATAATGAAGCTATCTAGTCGGACTAATCTGGGTATTGTAACCCTTTTACTTTTAGCATTTACTGCCTTATCTGTTGTCGAGTTACGAGAACTACAAACTCGCACGGCTGAAGCAGTCTCGCTCTTGGCCGAAAGAAGCGCTGTAAGTTACAACAAGGCCGTTGATAACTTTTCTTACGAATCAACTCAAGCAGAAACATTAGTTTTTAACACCCTTTTAGAGAGCGCTGTAGCCCAGCCATACATATCTGCAGCATCGATAACGAATGCAAACGGTGATGAAATAGCGAAAAAAGAAACAGTATCGAATACTGCACTCCCAGTTTGGTATTCACTGATAGATACAGAAGATAATTTTCATAAGCGGATATCGTTGGGAGATAGTGGCAACAAACTTTCATTAACTTCGAGTAAGCAAGAAATTGCCACTGAATTTTTTATTACATTGATAAAAAATGGCGCTTTATTTTTAGCGCTTTCGTTTCTTATCTCATTGTTCGTTGTTTTTATTAATAGAAAAGTAAAACAACCTGTCGAAGATACAACTAAAAAACTTAACGAAATTAGCAGCCTTAACTTTACGTCACCTGAAGTTAGCTTGACTAGTGAAGATTTTAGGCCCCTTGTAGAAGCAGCCAATTCTCTTGCGAATACTTTGGCCTCGCGATTTGAAGAGCTCAAGCGCCAATCTGAGCTCTACAAAAAAGAAGCAAGTAAGGACCCTCTTACTATGCTGGCGAATAGAGGTGCTTTTGAGCGCCATATGCGCGCCTTATTAAATGAAAACGCAAACTCTCAAGAAAAAGAACTCATCATTGTAAGGCTAGCCCAACTTGGCAGCATAAATACCAAATTAGGAATGGTAAATGGCGACAACTATGTAAAAGCCATAGCGCACATACTTGTTGAAGAAACCAAGAATAACCATAACATTCGCTTTGTCTTTAGGTTGTCTGGCGGCGACTTTGCGCTTGTAAGTGAGGCAATGGAGAACGACTCCCGAGAAGTTATCCTTACAAATATTCTTAAGCAATGTGCTAGCGCCTCTCCGATGAAGGATGGCACAAAAGCAGCGTACATGGGTATTGCACGATTCACAGGAAGTATGTCTATGCAGCAGGTAATGGAGAGCGTGGACAGCGCGCTTGTTGCTGCATCTAAAACTCAGCGCGGCTGGCAATTAGCTTCCGAAATATCAAAAGTTCACAGCAACGCTAAATGGCGTGAACAACTCAACTATATTTTGTCTAAGCAGTATGCCGACATTATGATTCAGCCTGTAATGGACTTAAGTCAAAATGTCTCTGCTTATTATGAAGCATCAGGAAGGTTCAAAGACAAAAACACGAGTGAAGTCATTCCGATGGCGCAGCTTATCCCCGCTTCTGAGCGACTGGATTTAATCCCGCAAATAGATAAGCTTGTTATAAGTATTGTATTGAAAAAGTTGGGCGCTACTTCTCAGCACGTGGCCATAAACATAAGCATGACCTCAATTGCCAACGCAGAATTCAGAGAGTGGTTAGTTTCAGAAGTTTCGAAACGCAAAGCGTTAAGCAATAGGTTGCTTTTTGAAGTAGAAGATGCTGCGTTAATTCAGCACAGAGAATCCGCAGAGTCACTCTGTCGACAGTTGATTAGCCATGGTAGTCGTATCACCATTGAGCGCTTTGGTGATAACTTTGCTTCTCTATCCGGCCTTCGAGCAATACAACCTCAGTTTGTCAAACTCTCTGGTCGATTGACTCAGGGCATTCACACAAATAAAGACAACCAGCTGTTTGTTTCAAGTCTTGTCAGTATAGCGAAAGGCTTGAATATAAAAGTGATAGCGGAAATGGTTGAGACTGAAGCAGAATCAGTGGCCCTGAACAAGTTAGGCGTTGCTCATCAGCAAGGGTATTATTTTGCGAAGCCAGCGATGTGGAACGTTTATTAACGCTAAGGCTGTTTTAAAATTTTTGGAAGAGGTATTTAGCGGAACACGAACTAACTCGCTAAATACCAAGTTGAAAGGAATATTACGCGTCGCTTCAAACCTTTCAATGTTGCGCTTTGTAAAGCATTTCCAGCACATTTGCACTTATCGGTTTTGAATACAAAAAACCTTGCACAAACTCTACGTTTAACGATTTACAGTAATTTGACTGACTTTCTGTTTCAACACCTTCTACAACAATCTTTAAATCAAGCTTTTGGCCAACGTTTACAATGGCTTCCATTAATGCACTATCGTACTCATTTTCCGGTGCACCCTTTAGAAAAGAACGGTCGATTTTTAGATGCGTTACTGGAAATTCTTTCAAATAACTCAACGACGAATAGCCTGTGCCAAAGTCGTCTAGGGAAATTTCTACGCCTAAGTCTCGTTGCCTTTTAAGGTTTGCTAATATAGTGCTGTCGGATTTAATTAGTACGTTTTCAGTAAGCTCTAAACCAATATCTTTAGGCAACAAATTGTATTCGTCGCGACAAGCAGCTAGGCACTCGAAATACGAGCTTTTTTCTAGTTCTTTGCCCGATACGTTTATATCGATACGAATTTCAATCCCCTTTTGCTTCCACGCCCGCGCCTGTTGGCATGCTTTTCTAAGCACGCATTTTCCTATATCGCCTATCAAGTCACTACGCTCTGCAATAGAAATAAAGACATCAGGGGGCGCAGCTTTGGTTTTATCTACTGGGCACCACCTAAGCAATGCTTCACATGAAGAAAACTTACCGGTCTTAACATCAACTTGAGGCTGAAATACTAGCTCAAATTCATCATTGCGCAGCGATTCCCTTAAATTCGCGGTAATGTTTCTTTGCTCTCGAAGCCGCTGACTTAAAGCATTGGTGAAAAAATGGTATCTGTTACGGCCTTCGGCCTTCGCCTGGTACATAGCTGCGTCGGCATGTTTTAGAAGGTCGTCAATCGTATCGCCATCACGGGGATACAAGCTAATGCCAATGCTAGAGGTAATATGAACATTTTCAGTACTTAGCGCAAAGCTCTCACGAAAACACGCGGACAGGGTTTTCGCGATTTCCTCACACCTATTTTCGCTGCTTACATCGATAGCCAAGTAAACGAACTCGTCTCCGCCAAACCGGGCTAGTACGCCATTAGCGTTGTCAATGCAGCCTGACAAGCGCTTGGCAACTGATTTTAGAAGTTCATCACCCCAAGTATGCCCTAGGGTATCGTTAACCTCTTTAAACATATCTAAGTCGATAAAGAACAACGCAAAACCTGTGTTAGAAGACTTTGCATCTTCAATAACAGAGGTTAAACACTGTTCTAACGCGCGTCTGTTGGGTAAATTCGTAAGTAAATCAGTGCACGCCATTCGTTCCAGTTCTTGGCGTATCTCGTGCTGTTCCGTTAAATCAATATCAACGCAGTACATCTCAGGCGAATCAGTACCTTGCTTCAACATTACGTGAGAAGAGAATACGTGGATGGGCTTCCCGCCCTTTTTCCTCAACACCAATTCATCCGAGGGAATAGGCTCGTCAAACTCAACCCAGCGCTTGTGAAGCTTGATAACCTCATCGCGCATAAAGTTTGGGATAATGAGATCTTCAAGCTTTTTACCCAGCGCCTCGGCTTCGCTGTAGCCATAGATAATTTCGCTTGATTTATTCCAGTAAATCACCTTTCGATGCTTGTCATACCCTTGCACAGACACTTTTGGAAGCGCACTGATAAGCTCGAGGAACCGCCTTTCGGCAGCACCGTGTTGTCCAAACAACAAGGGTCCTTCATATCTCTGCAAGCTCATCGTACTCCCGTAACCACTTCTTAAGTACTCAGCGTTCGAAAAAATTAACAGCACTATTTTAGTGTAGTCTAAAACCAACAATTAAATGGTCTTATATGACGAAATACCGAACACGGATGAATAAATAAATTGTGTAACTGCCAACACACCGCATCGCGCAATAGCACATGTAGGATAAGTCAAAGATTGTTACAATTTACCTCCCAATAGAAAAAAGTTCTGTTGAAAACTATGGTTATTTAACCTTAAGTTTCAGTTAATAACATTTCCTTGGTCCTTTCACATTCGACGAACGAAACGACCGAATTAAACTTAGCTGACATTACCTCAAATTACTTTTTATCAACGGCGACTAACTATAGTTAATTTTGGCATTAAAAGATAAGAGCAGCTCTTATCTGGTTTTACTTAGTAGCTGTATTAACTTTAAGAAATGGTGTTGCACACTGAATATGAAAAAGAGTAGCAAATTCAATAGCCATACATCACTGCTGCAGCGAAATATGTGGTAAAGGACCAGGAAAATACTTTGCTAATGTGGAACACTTGCATTAAACCGTAGTTCATAAACTTTTAACTCAGCGTAAATAATTGTAATCCACAAAAAGGAAGCTTCATGACCGTAATAAAAATAGCGCTCGTTGAAGACCATGAATTGGTTCGCGAAGGCTTTGAACATCTAATTTTGAGCGGAACAGGATTTGAGGTGGTATATTCAACAGGCAGCGCAGAGAAACTGCTCTCATCGCTTGAGAATTTACGTTTTGATTTATTAATATCCGATATCGCACTACCCGGTATTGACGGAATTGCACTTGCGAAAAAGGTTAGAAAATCACAGCCAGATGCCAAGATAATTTTACTGAGTATGTATGAATCCATTTATTATGTTGACCGTGCCAAGAGTAACGGTGTAGACGGTTATATACCAAAACGGCAAGCAGCTGGATTACTACTTGAGGCAATTAATTCTGTGATGCGTGGGGAAGTATTCTTCGATGAAGCACTTGAGGGAAACTCCTCTTATTCTAAAGAAGCATACAAAAAGTATGAGGCTTTAACTCAACGCGAAAAAGAAATATTTATCAACTTGGCTAAAGGAATACCAATTAAAAAAATCGCTGCGGGCTTTGGTATAGCACCCAAGACGGTGCATGCCCACAAAGCCAAATTATTTGAGAAGCTCGAAATATATGACGATTTCTCTACAACGCGGCTAGCACTTAAATTGGGCCTTATTGATGCTATTAATTTATAAGAGCCAAGTAATAGTAAGATGCATAAATTAATCCCTATCGCAAAAAATCTCTCAAAAATTTTAATGCTATGCATAATAAGCTTTGCGATAGCTTATTTCTCAATGGATTGGGTATTTGACTACACCTTATTCGAAGGGACAGCCGCTTGGTATTTTCCTATTGGGTTTCAATTATTAGCATTAGCACTAACGCCCCTCAGACACTGGTTGTTTATAATCATTTCAATGCAGGTCGGTTTATTTTTTCATGTTAGTGTTACAGATGGAAGTACCCTATGGGAGGCGTTCAATTTCAGAGATACTTTGTTCATCTGGACAATCCCAATTACTGGCTTGTTTTATATAAAAATCAAGAAAATACCTATTAGACTTGACTCTCTAAAGTCGGCTGTGGCGCTCCTTTTCGCTGGCTTACTAATGCGTCTCTCTCGGTTCGTATATTACTTTTACATTAACCATAGTAGCACTTTGTATGGAGATACTCCGGCAGAACATAAATTTGAACTATTTTCTATTCACATAACTAGCGGTTTTGTCGCAATATTTGTGGTGCTTATCATTGGATTTACCTTTTTACACTTCAGCGAGCATTGGCGTCGATATCAAAAGATGGAGAGGGTCAAAGTTTTCTTAGCAATTGCTTTTTTGGCTTTTGTGACCGTCCTATTATATGTATATCAACCAGCTTCATTGTATATACTTAAAATGGTCGCTTTTATACCTGTCGTATGGTTTGCCTATCGCTTTGGATGGCTTGGCACGATGCTCTGCACCAGCAGTCTTATAGCTATGATGTTGATTAAAGCCTATCAAGCTCCAGACGATATTTTATTGAGTTTTCAACCATACATTATCAGCTACGCTCTTGTCGCAATTTTTGTTGGTTGCCTTGTTGAGGAAAATCGTCAGTATAGACAATCTATCAACATTAAGAATGAGGAATTGACAGCTTCAAACAGGTCATTAGTGAAACTCAACGAGCGTCATTTAGAGCTTTTAAAGGAAGTGCAAAATGTTCAAGAAAAAGAAAGAAAAATGCTCGCTACTGCGCTGCACGATGAACTAGGTCAAAATATAACCGCATTTCAAGTCTCATTGCAAGCGTCTAAAAATAAGCTCAACAACATCGATACCCGTATATTCAAGACTTTGCAGAAAAGTTCAGAGACCATTTATAGCAGCATTTATGACTTGTTGCACTGGCTACACCCTCGCGTATTAAATGACCAAGGGTTGGAGCATGCTATTACTGGAGACTATTTTAAGCAAAAGCTTAGTGTGGCTGGGATAAACTATAGCGCAACTGTCTCTGGCGAGGTGGATAGGCTTGATGAAAGCCAGACGGTTGCCATATTCAGGATACTTCAAGAGGCCATCACGAATACAATAAAACACGCTAATGCAAGTAAAATGACTGTTAAACTGCGTGTTACGGATTCTGATGTTTTTCTCAAAGTTCAAGACGATGGTAAAGGATGCAGCCACACTAACAATACATTCCCGATTAGTGGTTTCGGGTTGTACGGAATCGCTGAGCGTGTCGAAGCACTCGGCGGTAGAGTAAGCTTCGAATCCAAAATTGGTTTTATCTTAAAAGTCGAATTTCCTAAGTATTCAAACAAATTCACTCAAACTTAGGCATGCTTATGCTTGAGTCAAATCGGGTTTTGTCGTCTATCAATACGCTGTATTTTGCTAAAAAGTGAACCATACGCTCTAAGTAACTATTTCGCTGACAACGCGAATTTTTACCTGATGGTGTTTAATGTTGTTATTTCCATTCCGCGATCTATCGTGGCTCTCCCCCAAAAAACTTCAGTATTCAAAAACTAGGAATTATTCCTATAAAACTATATCAAGAAACAAACTAACCTAGCGTTGAGTGGAGGATAGGCCCTTTAAATGCCTTCACAAGTAAAACCTTTTTACTTCTACCACTTAAAGCTTTGAATATTTATTGGAATGAACAAGGAATATTAAGTGTCACAACACATTTGTTATTTAACTGTTTTATTGTGTATTTTTATCGCTGGCTGTGGAGGCGGTGAAGCTAATTCACTTAGTGAAGATGCCAATCGAAATTCACCAAGTTCTCCCCAAGAAGGAGCTTACGATATACGCGGAACTGCAACGCTTGACAAAGAGCTTGTAGCTATTACCTTTAGCCCTATTCAGTCTCCCATCGAAAGCCTGATTAGAAACTCTCGGACACTTTCATTACATGCTGTCAACTCAGTTACGAACGCACTTATACCCACTGCACACGCAGACACTATGGTGCCGAACACAAAAACAAGTTTAAGAGAGATATTGTGCTATGAAAAATTTAACATCAAAGACATGGTTAGCGACATCGACATCGATGTTAACGGAATAGTTGATTCAAATATATCAGGTGACGACAACCTTCCTTTTAAAAACATCATCTCAAATAGCGCCGGAAAATCCGAAGCACAACTTATAGAAGAAGGCCAATTTGGGAACACTTTTCTGCTCGACCTACATAAAGGACTAGTATTAGACAAGCCAAGCAGCAATGGCGTAATCCTAAACCAATCCTCTATAGAGCGGATCGCTGTACATAATATAGACACTAACGGTGACGATATAGCGGACGTTAATGTTATAGACTTTCCTAAAAAGCAACCAAGTAATATAAAAGTTCTAAACTTTGACAGTGATTACGACGGCTTAGCAAATATAAATATTGATAGTAATGGTGATTACATTGCAGATACAAATATAGATGAAGATAACGACTGTAGTGCAGACTACTCGCTTCTAGACCTCTCTGGTAAAATACCAGCAGCTCTTGCCGAAGTATTAGTTCTCGATTCACAGACCCTGCTGCCCGTAGCAAGTACTGAAACTGATGAAGAAGGGATATATACATTGTCAGATTTAAAGCCTGGCCAATACTTTATTAAGATCATCGCAAGTTTTGGTGGTAAAAATTATGGCAATATAGAGTTTGTAAATTTAACAGAAGACACTGAAATTCCTGACTTACCGCTGACAATACACCCGAAATTAATAAAAAGCGAAGAACCTGATTTTTACAATTTAGAGACAGACGAAAAAGTAACGCTAACTTACAAGCAGTTCTTTTTTGAACCTAGCAGAAGAAACCTTTATATCAACTCACTACTTTCTCAGCAACCCGTTGATGTGGGCAACCCAGACACATTGTCCATTGCCCTACAACCGACAAGCGACCCCAGCATCCAGGTAATCGAATATGATCTCCATATAGAACAGGGCTCGTGTGAGTTAAGTCTAAATAATCTACCTTTTGGTTCGATTACTGCTCCTACGTGCCAACGTAGACGCCAAGAACTTGGCTTGCCGCAGAAAAATAACGAAATATACAGAATAAAGTTCTTTTATATTGTAACCAATGAAGATGGTCGTCATGGCTTCTTATATACAGGTGAAACAGATGACATCTTAAACGGCAGAGAAACGGAACATGATATTCGATTTGGTGTAAGCGCAACAAACTCGGGTTGGATTGAGCCAGATGGAGTTAATTTAGATAAGGTTGATTATATAGTCGTTAATGATTCAACGTTTCAATCAATTCAGTACCGCACTAATTTTATTACTTATGAATCAGAATCACCGGTAGCCCCTTTAGACATAACAATTTTTTTGAAAGACAAACTTAAGTCTGATGATGCTGTTGTTAAATACACGGTGCAAGATCCTCGTTCTTGCCCAGAATATACAAATGTCAACGACTTAGAGATGCTAAGTGATCAAAGCGTAAAATTGACCGTCCCACTCAAATGTTTTCCACCCGACTATTATGACTACAATGTAATACTTAGTTTATGCGAGAAAAATCCTTCGAGCAGTGACGACAGCGAATGCTTAGTCGCCACTACGGATGAGTTTGGTTTTACTTATAGACCTGAAAGAATTGAAAAGCCACCAATTCTTAAAGATGTATTTGTGAACGGTCTCAATGTATATAGCCCATCCGCAATTGTTAGGCCAAATGATAACGCCGCATTTTCAGTTGATGTTGATGATCCAAATAACTTATCAACCGAATGGAGAATATGCTTTGTTACTGAGGAAGGATGCACAGATTGGACGTCCACGGATCAGGAAATCTACTCTCTATTTACAGAAGATAATATTGGTGCGAAATCCTCGTTTTCCTTACAAATCAAGAATAATGACGGTGTTAAGTTCAGAAAATCCTACAATGAAGAAATTGACCTTATTGTCCGAAGATCAGTCAAGGTAAGTCAAATATAAAGTTATTGTTATGTCCGCTTTCCTCTGAACTGAGATAGAACCGTTAAGGCGGTTGTATTTGCTGGGAAGCGGGCACTTACCCAATGCAAGAAAACATGTTATTTGTAACTTCACTTTGCTAAAAGTTTATGGAAAAGCCACATAAAACCGATTAATTCAATGCTGACAATGAGTTAGGAAGCTTAGATATTTTTAGAATGGGGCTAAAAAAATTTTTAGAGGAGAAATAAGTGGTGCGTCTACCCTGATTCGAACAGGGGACCTCTACCATGTCAAGGTAGCGCTCTAACCAACTGAGCTATAGACGCATATAGAATTGTGTTGCACCTGATAGGTTGGCGAATGCCAAGCAACGGCGCGTATAATACTTAGCACGAGCGTTACCTGCAAGTAAAACTTATCAAATGATGATTCAAGTGACTAATTTGACAGCAATTAGCCACTTTACTCAACAATCCCGGTTAATTTAAACCATTTTAAATGGAAGCGGCTTAATAGCATCTACTAAGGTTCCGTCGCTTACTGCACGCATAAAATATTCACCCAACCTGTCGGTTTCTTTTAACACCGTTTGCCAATATTTAATGCGCGTTTCGGCATCGAGCACTTCAAAATCTTTTCTGTCTGGAATTTTGCTGTAAGGCAAGTTTGCTACAAAAGAAGCTGAAGGTACTAGCATTACAACGTTATCGTAGCTCGAACGGTGAGGAACCCTACCCTTCAAGCCTTTATCAAACCATCCCGGGATAGGCTTATCGTAAAAATGCGGGTACAGCACTAATCCGTCATCCGGTCCGAACGACAGATCAAAGTGGTAGTCGATAATACCACCATCGCGATACATACCTGCAGGCGCACCTTCAATTTCCGGTACGCCTTCTATCACAATAGGAATTGAACCCGATGCAAGTAATGCTGTGTATATATTTCCCTGTGTTAGCTCATGGTATTTGGTAGGAAGCTTGTAGGGGTCGTTAATGGCAAAGTCCGTATTCGGAGTGGAAAAGACATAACGTGTGTATAAGCGCGACAAATTTTTGCGATTGACCGTGTTAGCCGCTGCGCTCATAGCTAAGCCCGAAAGCTGCCTGAATTTACTTTCAAAGCGGGTAGCCCCCAAACACTTAGCAACGATAAGGTGGGCTTTGAAGCGAGAGTTAGACAGCACCTCTTGCTTGCCTACTTCATTTACCATTTCTTTCAACAAGTCTTCAGCTTTAGCAGTGATTTCTCTCGGTGTTGGTTTTTCACTGTACGTAGTTGTCGAGTAAGACGTCGCTAGGCGGTTTATGGCAGCTAACGGGTCGTCTTGAACAGCGCAAATTGCACGAAACGCACCTGCTGATGAGCCTATAACATGTACTTGATGGTCAATATTGGCAAACCATTCCGGAAATAGCACGCGGTCTAAGCCCGCAAGTGAAAACCATTTAGGGCCGCCAGAAGCCCCCAAAAAATAACTAAACAACTCTGGCGTAAACCCGTTTCTCATTATGGTTTCACGTGCTTTTTTACCTGCGTATATGTCTAGAGGTACCACTCAATTTCCTTGCTAAGTTTTTTGAATACAGCTTTATTGCAAGCTCTGACTAATAGCGATTGTTGAATATTTATAAAGCAATAAGCCATGATGAATAGACGTAAAAGCTGCACCGTTTGATTAGTTCAGAAGAATTTAACAGTTAAAGGGGTAAAAGTAACCTTTATGGCGATATCCTCATATCTGCTCAGACCAGATTTATCAAGGACTTAACCCGAGTTTTAAGGCCTGAGTGCTTCTATCACTTTTAGAAATATTTGGTACTCATCATCAGTGATATTTTCTAATCGTTTACTTTGCCAGCGCATGATTTTTGGTAACAAAGTTTGGTAAATTTGCTCCCCTTTTATTGACAGTGAAATAAAGGCGGCGCGTTTGTCATCTTCACAGGAACGTTTGTGGATAGCGTCTCGTTTCACCAGTCGCTCTAGTGCTCGTGAAACTTGAACCTTATCAAGGCGTGTTGCCATAGCGAGTTCTTTTGCCGTCATAGACGGCTCTCGCGCACTATCATTAGTAGCACCTAATGTGGCGAGGATACGCCACTCTGAATTGGTAAGCTTATATTCAGCATATTCGTTTGCTAGCGACTCACTTAGCTCGCTTGCTAGCATCGTCACCTTATAGGCAAGCATCTCTTCTAGCTTCATGTGCTATTTCCTTTTTATAAAAGTAAGCCAGTCAACGCCTATCATTAGCAGTGTAAAGTTAGCGTACCGGAGTCTGCTTTGCTCTTATCCCGCCCGCTTTATACCTATTATTGATTTACATTTCATTTACCACTAGCCTAAAACACATAGTTTCATTTGCAACTACTTTATTGTTGGTTTAGGAGCAGATCCCAACACTGGTCCCGCCTATTGGAGCGTATATGGATAACTTGACTTATTTAACGGGCTTTAACAACGAGCACGAAACAGAGGCGTTGCCTGGTGCCCTTCCTAAAGGCCAGTTCAGCCCACAAAAAGTGAATTATAAGCTTTACGCTGAACAGTTTAGCAGTACCGCATTTACTGCCCCACGAGCAGAAAACCGCCGCAGCTGGACGTATCGCCTGCGTCCATCTATCGCAATGGGCGACTTTGAAAAAATTGATAATGGCCTAGTGAGAACAGCCCCAGAGACTGATGTTCATTGCCCTCCGAATGTTCTTAGGTGGGACCCTGTGCCATTACCGGAGAAAGACATTGATTTTGTAGATTCGCTTATCACCATTGCCACTAACGGAGACGCCAAGAAGCAAGTGGGTATGGGCATTCACTGCTACAGTGCCAATACCAATATGCAAAATCGTGTTTTCTACTCATCCGACGGTGAAATGCTGATTGTCCCTCAGCTAGGTGACATGCTGCTCACCACTGAGTTTGGCAGGCTCAACCTTTCTGTAGGTGAAATAGCGGTTATTCCTCGTGGTGTTCGTTTTGCGGTTAATCCTACTAACGGGCCAATTCGCGGTTATATATGCGAAAACTACGGTCATCCTTTTGTGCTGCCAGAGCGCGGCCCGGTAGGCGCGAATGGCTACGCGAACCAACGTGACTTCTGCTACCCCACGGCTTGGTTTGAAGATAATGAGACGCCTCACACTTTGGTAAACAAATTCTGTGGAAATTTGTTCGAAGCAAAACTCGATCACTCTCCTTTTGATGTAGTGGCTTGGGTAGGCAATTCTGCGCCTTACAAATACGATCTTTCTCGTTTCAATGTAATGAATACTGTAAGTTTCGACCACCCTGACCCGTCGATATTTACCGTGCTTACCTCACCATCTGAACTGGAAGGTACGGCGAACGTTGACTTCGTTATTTTTCCTCCGAGGTGGATGGTTGCTGAAAATACCTTTCGCCCGCCGTATTACCACAGAAATATTATGAGTGAATTTATGGGGCTTATCGAAGGTACGTACGATGCAAAAGAACATGGCTTCGTGCCGGGCGGCATGAGTCTTCACAACTGTATGACGCCTCATGGACCTGAAGCTGAAGTTTTCGAAAAAGCGTCTAACGCTGAATTAGCCCCCCAGCGCTACGAAAACACATTGGCATTTATGCTCGAGTCTCGCTATGCCATTGCGCCAACGGAGTTCGCTTTAAACAGTGATATCCGTCAACGAGACTATCTGGCATGCTGGAAAGGTCTTAAAAAGTACTATGACGGTGAAAAATAAGCACCATGAGATTAGCAACGTTACGCGTACTCACACCTAAACGAGTACTTGTACCGATTTTTGAACACTACTGACAATCATCTCTTTTGCTTAATGGTATTTATTTTCAATAAGTTAGGGGAAGCAAGCTTTCCCTAACTCAGCTCAACATTCACAGGTGAAAATAAAACGTTACAGCTTTGCTTTCCATACCCAGAATCCTTGAACTCGACACCTATTGCTTGCTTTTTCACTGCGCCCTTACAATCAGGTAACAATTATAAAATACCATTTACGTTGAGGATGTATCGCTATGGCTGATTTGTTTGAAAACCCAATTGGTTTAGATGGGTTTGAATTCCTAGAGTTCACTGCGCCAGAAAAAGGCATACTAGAGCCTATCTTTGAAGCGATGGGCTTTACGCTTGTTGCACGCCACAAGTCAAAAGACGTTGAACTATGGCGTCAGGGCGACATCAACCTGTTGAGTAACTACGAGAAAAACTGCCATGCAGGCTACTATGCTGAAGAGCACGGTCCTTCTGCGTGTGGCATGGCTTTTCGCGTTAAAGATTCACAGCATGCTTATAAGGAAGTGCTTGCCCGCGGTGCACAGCCTATGGACACCCACACCGGCCCAATGGAGTTGAAACTCCCTGCAATAAAGGGCATTGGTGGCGCAATGCTGTACCTCATAGACCGTTATGAAGGCGAGAACACTATCTATGATATCGATTTCAACTGGATTGAAGGGGTAGATCGCCACCCTGAAGGCTGTGGATTCCATACTCTCGACCACCTTACCCATAATGTGTATCGCGGTCGCATGGATTTCTGGGCAGGATTTTACGAAAAGCTATTTAATTTCAGAGAAATCCGTTACTTCGATATTAAAGGTGAATATACCGGCCTACTATCGAAAGCCATGACGGCGCCAGACGGTAAAATTCGTATTCCGTTAAATGAAGAAGCGGTTGGTGGTGGCGGCCAAATTGAAGAATTCTTAATGAAATACAACGGTGAAGGTATCCAACATATCGCTTTCGCTTGTGACGATTTGGTAGCGTGCTTAGATAAGCTGAAAGCGAAAGGCATGAAGTTTATGACGCCTCCACCAAATACCTACTACGACATGCTTGAAGAGCGTCTTCCTGGGCACGGCGAAAACGTAGATGAGCTACAAAAACGTGGCATTCTATTAGACGGCACTACAGAAAATGGTGAGCCTCGACTACTACTTCAGATATTTTCTGAAACCGTTTTCGGCCCGGTATTCTTTGAATTTATTCAGCGCAAGCAGGATGAAGGCTTTGGAGAAGGTAACTTTAAAGCCCTGTTTGAATCTATTGAACGAGACCAAGTTAACCGCGGTGTGCTAAACAAGTAGCCCCGACACAAAAAAGTAACCCCAGGCGTACGAGCGCGTAACGCTTAGCAAGTAATCCCGTCGCGCTAGGTGAGCTAAATCGCTTAGTAGCCTATCGAAAAAAGCAGCGAGTAACGCTACACGCTGCTTTTTAATTTTTCGCTTTTAGAGCGCTATTTCTAATCGTGGTGATTTTTTAATCCCTGCTCAGCTTTGTGCTTTTTCATAAAGCGCACAAGCCGCACCACTTGGGTCAGTAATCACACAGAAGCTGTCTTTGCCATGGTGGCGTATGTCACCTACCTGCCTTCCACCCTTTTCAATAGCCGCATTTAAAGCTAACTCGAGATTTTCCACCGTGAAATAGTTAATCCACCCGCCTGGGTACTGCGCATTAACGCCCTTCTTATGACAAATACCGCCTACTGGTGTTCCGTCGGGTTTCATCATAACGTAATCATTGTAGCCGCCCATATCAATGGGTTCTTTCTTCCAGCCCATCACCGCTTCGTAAAAGCTGACAAGTTCGTCCGCATTTTCTACCGTTATATCGCACCATGAAGAATCTGACATAGTCTTTCCTTATCTCTTGTAATATTCAAGGGCTATTGATCTTTGTCAACAAAGGTTAAGGTCTGTTAATACCATTGCATAACCGACTGTGCCACCTTAATAAAGCTTTGTTAACTAGTAATTTACTTGTTACGCAAAAACTCAATCTTTGCATACGCACGATCTTGATCAGTTTAGTGATTTATTGATGGTGAATTTTTTCAAAAGACATCTATTGTCAAGCTAAGAAATTACAAAATTACCAAACATTTTTTATTTTAGTTGTAGACATGGCCTGTGGAAAATGCTTGTGAAATTGAGAATGTTATCCACTGAACATTGTTTGTACAGTTTATTTATTTCTTTATTTACAATGAGTTACAGCAAAGCCCCAAACTACTCAACAAACTTATCCACAGATTAAGTGGATAACACGTAGCACTTAATCACAGTTAATGGTTTAATGTGAATATCTTCGAAGTTATCTTTTTTTCGGTTTCTCATGCCCAAACAAACACTTTTAGTCAGAGAATCTTTATTTACAATTCACAGCCTGGATCCTGAAACCAATATCCCTGCATCTGTGCTAAATAGTCCCCTTTTTTTCTTAGGTAAAACAGAAGATGAATTATCTATTGTTGTGCCTGACTCGGTAGATGTAGCGTCACTGGATAGTGATGAAGGTTGGCGCGCACTTGAACTGTTAGGGCCTTTACACTTATCTATGGTAGGGATAATGGCCCAAATTGGAGAAGTGTTAGCATCAGCAAAAGTGGCCATATTCGTGGTATCAACCTTCGATACTGACTTCTTTTTAGTAAAAGACAACAAACTAAAAGATGCCATTAGTGCGCTTAAGAAAGCTGGCTACTCGGTAAGTGAGGACGTCTAATACCGTGAACGCTAAGCAACTACAGTACGCTCCAGATAGTTTTGCCAAGCAGTTTGCAACTGTAAGTCCGTTTTCAGGGCAAGTGGTTTCACTATCACACATTGACGATCCTTATTATAAAAGCGGCCTTATGGGGCCTGGGGCAGCGGTAAGCTCTACGTCAAATACAATAGTCTCGCCTTTTGCCGGAAGAGTACTAAGCGTTTCGCCGTTAGACTACGCTATCGATGTACAGTCTAGCGCGGGCCTCAAGTGCAAGATTAAATATGGTGGCGATACTAGTCATCTGCATGGTGCACAGTTCGTCTGTTCGCTAAAACGAGGCGATGAAATTAAGCCTAAGCAAGTACTTTTTACTGTGAATGCTGCATGGCTGAAACAACGTGGTGTAATCAACACATGTGCGCTAACCCTGCTTAACGCCCAAGCGCTTATCGGTGTATTGCCTACCCACCAAAAATTTGTAGAAGCCGGTGAGGATACACTTCTAACGCTATATCTATAACGTTATCCTCGACCTAAACACAGGCTTTCACCTTCAAAAATCATCGCAAGTGAGTTTATCAACGTATTAACAGCTTGTATGATGTAGCACATTGAAAAAAAAGATGTACAGGCGCACTCTTTTCGGGCTATTGCGGTTTTCTATTTCCTCTAGCTCTTCGAAACAGCGCCACATAATGGCACTGTTCTAACCAGCGTCAATAATTTACAAACAACAAAGTAGTACGGAATAAATCACCATGAGTACAATCCTTTATGGGATCCCAAACTGTGACACCATCAAAAAAGCGAAAAAATGGTTAGCAGATAACGATATCTCGTTCACCTTTCACGACTACCGTAAAGATGGTATCGACAACGATTTCCTTGTACGCGCTGAGTCTGAGCTTGGCTGGGAATCCATGTTAAATAAACGTGGAACCACCTACCGCCAGCTAGAAGAGCAGGAGAAAGCAAACTTAGATAAAGAAAAAGCGCTGGCCTTGTTAGAACTCCACCCAGCTATGGTTAAACGCCCTATTCTTTTTCACGACAATGCTTTTCACATCGGTTTTAAGCCTGCACAGTATGAGGAAATATTTTGTTAAACGATTCTGTTATTAAAATTGCTAAGCAACTCATAAACCGTCGCTCTGTAACGCCAGAAGATGCAGGCTGCCAAGAGGCCATGGGCGAGTTTTTAGGCGCACTGGGGTTTAATAATGAAACAATGGTGTTTGAAGACACCACTAACCTTTGGTCTCGCCGAGGTAAAGAAGGCCCCGTATTTTGTTTTGCTGGTCATACTGATGTGGTACCAAGCGGCCCAGAGTCGGCTTGGAAAACACCACCTTTCACTGCGACAGAAGTTGATGGCTATTTGCATGGTCGCGGCGCTGCCGACATGAAAGGCAGCCTTGCCGCTATGCTTGTAGCCACCCGTGAATTTGTGAACAAGTACCCAGATCACAAGGGAAGTATCGCCTACCTTATTACGAGCGACGAAGAAGGCCCGTTTATTAACGGTACTACTCGCGTTATCGACACCCTAGAAGCGCGAAATGAAAAGATTGACTGGTGTATTGTTGGTGAACCCTCTTCAACAGACGAAGTGGGTGATATTGTCAAAAATGGTCGTAGAGGCTCATTAACGGGTGATTTAGTTGTGAAGGGCGTTCAGGGCCATGTTGCCTACCCTCATCTAGCAAATAACCCTGTGCACAGCGCCATGGCGGCCCTTGATGAATTAGCAAAGTCACACTGGGATAACGGTAACGACTTCTTCCCGCCCACTAGCTTTCAGGTTTCAAATATTCACGCAGGTACAGGGGCAGGTAATGTAATACCAGGCGAACTTCACGTTTGCTTCAACTTCCGCTTTTCAACAGAAGTGACCGACCAACTTCTTATTGAACGTGTCACCGCTATTTTAGACGCCCACGACTTTGAGTACGAGATAAACTGGACCTTTAATGGACAACCATTTTTGACCGATACAGGCGCGCTATTAGAAGCAACCCAAGGTGCTATTGCTGCAGTTAAAGGCACACCTACGGTACTCTCTACCGCAGGCGGTACATCCGATGGCCGTTTTATTGCGCCTACGGGAGCACAAGTTATAGAGCTAGGCCCGGTTAATGCCACTATCCACAAAATTGACGAGTGCGTAAAAATGGCTGACCTTGAACAGCTTGCTGATATGTACTTCGGTATCTTAGAACGCTTATTGGCTAAATAGCCCTTATTGTTGTTCATGAATCAGATACCGCAACAAGCATGGCTAGGCCAGCACAACGACTACCTTGTAGATGCTGGCAATGGCCATAGGCTTCATCAAGACGTTATTTCGCCCTTTCTTGCTATGCAAGATGCGGCGCACAATGACGGTATAGACTTACATTTAGTCAGTAGTTTTCGAGATTTTGATAGGCAAACCGTCATTTTTAACCGTAAATGGACGGGGCAGGCGCAACTTCTTGATGTTAATGGCACAGCACTTCCTTTCGAAACACTAAGTGACGATGAAAAACTGCACGCTATTTTGACCTGGTCTGCGCTACCTGGCGGCAGTCGTCATCATTGGGGCACCGATATTGACGTTTATGACAGAGCTGCTGTACACAAGTGGGACGGCAACTTTAACCTTGTAGAAAGCGAATACCTTACAGGCGGCCCCTGCCACAACCTTTCCTGTTGGTTAGCTGATCATATGGAACAGTTCGGTTTCTACCGTCCTTTCTCAGTCAATAGTGGCGGCGTGGCTGTTGAGCCTTGGCATTTGAGTTTTAAAAGCGCAGCAAGCACCTTTGAAAAAGCCAGAAACCTAGACGGTTTTACACAAGCCATTGAACAAAGCGATATAGAAGGTAAATCGTGTATTTTGCCGCAGCTACCAAAGTTGTATAATCGCTACGTATTGAACAAAGGGCGCGAGCCTACGGAATTTTTATGAGTACTACCTGGGTCATCATCGTTATTGTTTTAGTATTGGGCGTGGTTATAGGAAACATCACGCTACTTAAATACAGCGCTAAGTTTAAATTCCCTACCCCCTCTAAGCCTTATGATGATGACAAAAGCGGTGACGAGTACGTCACCCCCAATAGAGACACTAGCCACTCACATGCCGAGACTGAAACATCCGGCGACCAGGCTTCGTCGACACAAGCACATAATGATAGTGGTGACAGCAACAAGAAAACCGTGAAATAGCTTTTTCATTTAAGTCCATTATCGCTAGTTTGCTCAATGTAGAACTGATGAACGTTAATTCACTAAAGTCTGTGCGCAAAAAAGCGCGCTTCTTAGCTTATAAAGGCGTCGTTTTTACTGCAGTACCGCTAATGCTCACCATTAGCATGCTGCCTTTATCACCAATGACTTGATAGTCTAGGTCTATTCCAACTACAGCGTTTGCGCCCATGCTTCTTGCTTCATGTTCTAGTTCGGTAAACGCTAACTTGCGCGCAGTGGTAAGCTCTTCTTCATAAGACCCTGAACGCCCACCCACGATATCGCGAATAGACGCGAAGAGATCTTTGAACACATTTGCGCCCATTACGGCCTCGCCTACAACAATGCCGTAATAAGCCTCAATTTTGTGACCTTCTAAGGTTGGGGTAGTTGAAACAATCATGCGTAACTCCTTTTAATTTGAACTGTTTATTTGTCGCTATTTAGGACAAACGTCCTTTAGCAGTTATCTTTAAACCACTGCTGAATAGACTTAACAAGCGCCTGTGCATTGTTGGAATCATAAGCCACAGCGGGCTGATTGCCCCAAACAGGTTTTGGCCATGCGCAATCGTTTTCAAAACGTGCAACGTGGTGAACGTGGAGCTGTCTTACCACGTTACCTAGTGCTGCCACGTTAAGTTTAAGCGGTGAAAACAAGGCCTGCATGGCTTTTGATGTCAATGCAGACTCTTTAAGTAAAGTAATCTGCTCTTCTTCTGACAAATCGATAATTTCCGCAATATCATTTTTCATCGGTACTAAAATAAGCCACGGAAACTGACTATCATTCATCAACAGTACACGACACAGCGAAAGATCACAGACAAAAAATGTATCATTGTGTAAACGGCTATCAAGTTTAAACATCTAGCTTATCCAACGTAGTAGGCACAACCGTTAACAAAGCGCGTTGTCCAATGGCCACTTTTGCATTTGGAAAAACAATGGCTTCGCCGTCCTGCTCTGCTATGTACTCTTTACCCGGTTCAGAAGCCAATACCGTGCCTTTAGGGTAGTCAGTAAAGTTGGGCGTATCGTCATCGAAATGAAGCGTAAACTGTTCTTCGTTTCGGTTTATAACTTGGTTCACGCGATAAATATCAAGGTCATCCATATCAACCGTAGGTGCGTACTCGGTTTGAGTAATTAACTGCGTTATCGCTTGTTTCGCATCTTCAAATCGACGCATATCGTTTTGCCCAAATGGACGCACTTTGCCAAGTTCAACGGTAAACGCATGAGCGTTATATCGATAAGAAGAGAAATAGCTAAACGTGGTGGTTGAACTTTCAGAAAGTAGAATGGTTTTTACCCCACACGCCGCAAGGAAGGCTAGTTGCCCTTTGCTATGAACTCTGTCGTGAAGATAAGGATATACTGCAAACTTTTCATTTTTCGAAGCGCGAATTGCCGTGTGTAAGTCGTAGTGATAACGGGTGCCTTCAGCCGCTTCAAAGAAAGACGCCACCGCCTTTTCTAGCTGCTTAGCACGCACACGTTCAGCGTTCACTAAACCCTCGCCAGTTGAGTGCGCCCCGCTAAACAATCGGTTCATGTTCTCTTCAACGAAACGCTCTGCAATATCCATCGCGGGCAGGTTGCCAAATAAGAATAAAACATCATGTGCAAGCCTTATGTTCCCTGTAAGGATCCCCTTAACCAACTCATCACAAATTTCAATAGGCGCAGTTTCATTACCGTGAACACCACAGGACAAGACTATGCGCTTGTTTGGCGTAGAGGTAGGCTGTACAGAAAAACTAATGATGCCAGGCGCAATGATACTAACGTCAGTGCCATTGGCTAGCGTGAATTGGTGAGCGCGTTCGAATAACTCGGGTTGACGGCGCGAAAGTGTTAAAAATTGGCCGTTTTCGATAAGTTCTTGCATAAGTATGAGCTTTGTTGACTTTGTCTAATCTCGAATAGCTTAAGTGTACCGAGACAGTCTATCAAAATCACCTTATCTCAGGGTTTTATTGCGCTAGGCTGTAACTAATAAATAACGCTCTCGCGCGTTAGTAGCGATATTTTGCATGGCCAGCCCGCTCTTTAATAACGAGGGTATACCAATATTTAACCTAGTTCGGTGACCGAATTTGCAAAAACAAGAAATCAAGACGCAAAAAGGTGCAAAGCTATTGAAGTGAATTGCGATTGGCTAGCGTTGGTAGGAGTTAGGCCTGTGCTCTTCTTGGCGAACTACCAATAATAATCTCTTGCTGCGCAAGTTGAATAAATTCATTAAAAGGTACGGCACGAGAGAATAGATACCCCTGCCCTTGATAAACCCCCACTTCTCGCAAAATGTGAAGCTGTTCTACGGTTTCAATGCCCTCAGCCACTACACTACAGCCTTTTGCGTGGCCTATTACTTTCGCAGCCTCTATTATCGCCCTATTGACTGGGTGCGCTTCTAACTCCATCACAAAAGATTTATCTATTTTAAGAGCATCAAGGTCGAGGTCGCGAATATAAGCAAGGTTAGAATATCCTTTGCCGAAGTCATCTACTGAAATAGCCACTCCTAGACTTCTCAACTCATCTAGTTGTTTTTTCACCATTAGTGAATTGGATAGTGCTACATCTTCCGTGAGTTCTAATTCAATAAGCGACAGCGGCAAACCATAAGTGTTGCTTAACTTTGTCAGCGTAGGAATTAACTGATTGTCATATAGCTGGGTAGGTGAAATATTTACTGACAGAACGATAGGCAATTTAAACACATCGAGTTCAGCAAGGGCCTTAAATGCTTGCTCTAACGTCCAGTAACCCAGTTCATTCATCATGTTGTATGACTCTGCGGCTTCAATTAATGGCCCAGGAAACAATACGCCATCAAGAGGATGGTTCCAACGTAACAAGCACTCACCACCCACCACTTCGAGGGTATTCAAATTAACCTTAGGTTGGTAATAAAGCTCAAGTTCATTTTGAGCCAGCGCGCGTTTTAGGTCAGCTTTTAACGCTAAGCTTCTTCCAGTATCAGATTTGTCCGATTTAGTGAGCGCGAAGTAATTTTCGTACTTATTTTCTTTTGCCTGCTTCAATGCAGACTCTGCTCGAGATACAAAAGCGGTGATATCAAACTCATCGTTTTCGGCGCACACTACGCCCACATTGAAATCGGCGATAAATGCCGTGCCATCATAATGCATAGGTGTTTTAAAATGTTCTACAAGGCGCTCGAACATTTGTCGCATCACAGCTTCTTTGTTTTCGTTGGGAAAAACGATTCCAAATACATCGCCGCTTATTCGGCCAATAAGCACATGTTCCCCAAAAAGATGTTGTATACGGTTGGCTATCTCAAGCAAAAAACGGTCGCCGATGTGGATACCTAGACTTGTTGTTACATCTGAAAAACGCACAACATCAACCAGCATCAAAGAAATAGATGTGCTTTGAGACGCTTGTTTTGAGACGCTATCGATAAAGGCATAGCGATTGGGAATGGTTGCCAGTGATGTGTGTTGGCTCATGATGTTTTCCTTCCGCATTACGCTTCTAGGCAATAAAAACAACTACTTATATCAAACCATGACGTCGCGCAAGGCGCAATACTGGTAACGTATTATTCTGCATACCATCTTATACTTTTGTAAAACATAATTCTAAATATGCCTAATATAGCATGTCACCTTTTCTGGCCGTTGTAACAAATGTTTAAGCTATTTTAATCAAGTAAAGCATGCCAATGTTAATTTAAGTAAACCTACAGGCTTTTTTTAAAGATAATAAAAAACCCGGCAAGCTTAACACTGCCGGGCTTTTTCTTTGCTGTTTTGCGACTAGCTTTCTATCTTACACGGTGAAAGTTTCCAAACGCGCTCTACGTAGTCACGAATTGAGCGGTCTGAAGTGAACTTACCCATCTTAGCTGTGTTGATAATCGCCATTTCTGCCCAGCGCTCTTTATCGCGATATGCAGCATCAACGGCTATTTGCGCGTCAGAATAGGCGCGGAAATCCGCTAGTACCATGTACGGGTCACCGTTATCTAGAAGGCTTTGCTTGATAGATACCAAGGCACCTGGTTTACCCGGCGTGAAGTAATCGGTTTCTAACCAATCCAGCACAGCTTTAATTTCTGGATCTTTATAGTAGTAGTCATGTGGGTTATAGCCATTCGCTTTAAGCTCGTTCACTTCTTCTACTGTAAGTCCGAAGATAAAGATGTTGTCATCGCCTACTTCTTCAGCAATTTCAACGTTTGCACCATCAAGTGTACCAATAGTTACCGCACCGTTCAGTGCAAGCTTCATATTACCGGTTCCTGATGCCTCTTTACCTGCCGTACTGATTTGCTCAGACACGTCTGCTGCAGGAATCATTTTCTCTGCTAGCGACACGCGGTAGTTTGGTAAGAATGCGACTTTAATCTTATTATTGACGCGCGGGTCGTTATTGATCTTGTCAGCAACTTTATTAATCGCGTAAATAATGTCTTTTGCAAGCTTGTAGCCCGGTGCTGCTTTTGCACCGAATACAAAGACACGTGGATGCATATCGTAATCAGGGTTTTCAAGAATACGACGGTACAACGCCATAATATTTAGTAGTGCTAAGTGCTGACGCTTATACTCGTGCAATCGCTTAATTTGCACATCGAAAATGGCGTTAACGTCTACTTCTATATCAAGTGACTTGCGAATTTCCTCTGCTAGCAGCTCTTTGTTCTCAAGCTTCACTTTCATGAATTGCTTTTGGAACGTTTTGTTGCTTGCGAATTTTGCCAAGCCCTGCAGCTTGTCTAAATCACGCGGCCAATCTTCACCAATTTTCTTGTCAATAAGCTTAGACAGCCCTGGGTTACACGCTTTCAACCAGCGGCGTGGTGTAATACCGTTGGTTACGTTAGTTAGCTTACCTGGATACAGTTCATCGAACTCTGGGAACAGAGACGACTTAACAAGACGAGAGTGCATTTCTGCCACACCGTTCACTGCAAACGAGCCGATTACCGACAGGTGGCCCATACGAACCATCTTCTCGTTACCTTCTTCAATGATTGAAAGCTTAGCTTTCATGGCATTGTCGCCAGGCCACTTCTTATCAACCTCAGCCATAAAGCGGTGGTTAATTTCATAAATGATTTCTAGATGACGAGGAAGAATTTTCTCAATCATGCGCGCTGGCCACTTTTCTAGCGCTTCTGGTAGCAAGGTATGGTTGGTATATGCAAATACTTTTGTACAAATCCCCCACGCTTCGTCCCAGCCTAACTCGGCGCGATCCACAAGAATACGCATTAGTTCTGGTATCGAAATAGCTGGGTGCGTGTCGTTTAGCTGAATAACAACCTGATCGGCGAAACGGCTCCAATCGTCACCATGAGCACGCTTGTAACGACGGATAATGTCTTTAAGCGAGCACGAGCAGAAGAAGTACTGCTGAATAAGGCGAAGCTCTTTACCCGCTTCGGTCTCATCGTTTGGATAAAGTACTTTTGAAATCGTTTCAGCTGATACATTTTCACGCTGTGCATCAACGTAACCACCAGCATTGAATACGTCCCAATTGAAGTAATCAGACGCTTCTGACTGCCACAACCGCAGTACGTTTACGGTTTTACCTTCGTAGCCTACAACCGGAATGTCCCACGGCACACCTTTTACAATTGAGCCGGGGTGCCATTCTTTAAGCACACGACCATTTTCGCCGTATTTTGTTTCTACATAACCATAAAGCGATACTTCTTGAATAGATTCTGGACGGCAAATTTCCCACGGGTTACCGTAATCACGCCAGCTGTCTGGACGCTCGATTTGTGCACCGCTTTTAATTTCTTGGCGGAACAAGCCGTGTTCGTAGTGAATACCATAGCCAATAGCAGGCAACTCCATGGTCGCTAGCGAGTCAATAAAACACGCTGCCAGTCGGCCAAGGCCACCATTACCTAGCGCCATATCAGGCTCTTCTTCAAGAATGTCTGAAATTTCAACACCTAGCTCTTTCAGTGCGCCACCCGCAACATCGAACAATCCGAAGTTTTGCAGGTTGTTTGAAAGCAAACGGCCCATAAGGAATTCAGCCGAGAAATAATGGACGGCGCGGGTGTCGTTCAGGTAATGACTTTTCTGGGTTTTGCGCAACCCTTCAAGTACTTGTTCTTGAATTGCAGCGCACGTTGCTTTCCACCAAGCGTGATTGTTTGCTTTGTTTTCGTCGGTGCCTAGCGTGCAGTGTAAGTGTTTGATAACCGCCGCTTTGAATGCAGCCTTATCGATCACAGGAGAGGTTTGCGTCTTGGTCGCTTTTGCGTTCATTTTGCGTCTCACTCTTAAGTAGAAGCGGTGTTTACACACCAAAAGTGTAATTTAATTACAGAGTAACTTCAGAATATGACATCAATATAACAGCGCTTAAACGATCATGTTGTAATAATTTTGTTAAAATTACAAAAAAACGCATGAATTCGTATGCATTCATGCGTTTTTTAACATCTTATTCACACAATAAAATAAAAGACGGTTTATTTTTATACTTACTTTATGATTTTACCAACTAAAGCTTCGGCTTCAGCAATTAAATCCTGTAAGTGGCTTTCACCTTTAAAGCTTTCCGCATAAATCTTATAAATTTGTTCGGTGCCCGATGGACGCGCTGCGAACCAGCCGTTTTCTGTTGACACTTTAACACCACCAATGGCCGCGTTATTACCTGGAGCGTGAGTTTGCACAGAAGTGATAGACTCACCTGCTAACGTATCGCTAGTAACTACCGATGCATCCATCGCTGAAAGTTTCTGCTTTTGCTCTAAGGTTGCTGCTACGTCAACACGGCTATATACCGGTGCTGCAAATTTTTCCGTTAGCGCTTTGTAGTGCTCGCCCGGATCTTTGCCTGTAACGGCTAGAATTTCTGCTGCCAACAAGCAGAGAATAAAGCCGTCTTTATCTGTAGCCCAAGTGCTTCCATTGCGCTCAAGAAAAATTCCGCCCGCACTTTCTTCACCAGCGAAACCAATAGTGCTGTTAGATAGACCACCTACAAACCATTTGAAGCCAACAGGCATTTCAGCCAGCGGCTTACCTAGGCTATTCGCTACGCGGTCAATCATGCTGCTAGATACAAGTGTCTTGCCGATATTTAAGTCACTTGGCCAGTCTGGACGATGGGTATAAAGGTAATTAATCGCCACGGCCAAATAGTGATTAGGGTTCATCAGCCCTGCACTTTTGCACACGATACCATGACGGTCGAAATCCGGGTCGTTGCCCCATGCTAAATCGAAGTTGTCTTTTAGCTCGATTAACCCTGCCATGGCGTAAGCAGATGAACAATCCATGCGAAGCTTGCCGTCTTTGTCGCGGCGCATGAAACCAAATTGAGGGTCGACAGCATCGTTAACCACTGTGATGTTTAACCCATATTTTTCAGAAATACGCGACCAGTAGCCTACCCCGGCGCCACCAAGAGGGTCAGTGCCTAGTTTTAAGTTCGCTTTTGCAATCGCGTCCATATCAATAACTTTAGCTAAGTCTTCGATATAAGGTTCCATAAAGTCTTCTTCACGAACCAGTTTACGCTCGGTAGCTTGGCGAATATCAATGCGCTGAACATCTTTATTGCCATCAGCAATTAACGTGTTCGCACGCTCTTGAATTTGCTTAGTTACATCACTGTCGGCTGGACCACCGTGCGGCGGGTTGTATTTAAACCCACCGTCTGAAGGAGGATTATGAGAAGGCGTAATAACAATTCCATCAGCCTTGTCTGTATTACCAGCGCGATTATAACGAATGATAGTGCGGGAAATTACAGGCGTTGGCGTATAGCCCATGCTCTCGTTATCTGAACGTTGCACCACAACATCTATGCCGTTGGCACATAAAACTTCTATGGCAGTGATCATGGCCGGTTCAGATAACGCGTGGGTATCTTTTCCAACATATAACGGGCCGTTGATACCTTCCTGCTTGCGGTATTCTACCAAAGCTTGGCAAATTGCACCGATGTGAGTGTCAGTAAAGGTAGCGTTTGACGCCGTGCCTCGGTGGCCAGAAGTACCGAAAGACACCGCCTGGCCCGGATCGTTAATATCCGGTTTGTAGCTGTAATACTGGCTCACTAACTGGGGTACGTTAATGAGCTGTTCTTTAGCTGCATGCTTTCCAGCCTGCGGATGTAATGCCATGAAAAAGTCCTTATTTAGAAGTTTCGTTATTTGTTGCTTGGCTTGCTATTTACCTTCTGAAGAGAAACGCGCGACGACGGTTTCAATTACATCAGCTTGATAACCTAGGTTACGCAAAACTTGTTCCAGCATATTCGTTTTCTTGGCAGTATTGTTATTTGTCACTACCCAGAACGGGCTATCTGGGATAGCTTTCGGATTAGTGCTGCTGCCGTTTTCAAGTAACGCTTCCTTACTTGTCGCAAAGTAAGTTCGGTTTTTGCCCTTAATGCTTTCAACGCGCGCAAAGTTTTCTGCATTAAGCTTGTGCGCTGCACTTAAAACAAACAAGAATTGATCAACCCGTTTAGTAAAGGTGCTTAATGCATCTTTTGACACGGCATCCAAAATGTCTCGCTTGGTGTGGGCTTCGTTTGAAAGTGATGTTTCAGTAGCTGCCGATGGCTTTTTCGCTGCTTTGGTACCTGCGGATGTTTTTGCTACAGCAGTTTTTGCAGGCGTGGCCTTCGCAGGAGCTTTCTTCGCCGCGGCTCTATTTACCGATGCTTTATTCGCCGTTGACCTTACCGAAGCGCTAGCCTCTTTTGTAGCAGTTTTGGCTAATGGAGCTTTAGGCTCCACTTCTGCTTCTACCGCCGAGCTTGGTTTACTTATCGACTCTGTAACGTCTGCACTTTTTGTTTCGCTTGTTTTTGCAGGCGTCGATGAAGCTTCACTAGGCTCTGAGCCCTGCGATACCGCCCCATCTTCAGGTAAAAGTAAACGTCTTAAAATTTGCGATGCACTCTCACCAATATGCTTAGTCTGGCTGGCGATGAAGGCATATAAATCGTCATCTATTTCAATGCTTTTCATAACTACTTCCTTTTTAAGAGGCACCATTATAGACAACACAGTTAAACTACGCAGCACTTAATAGCAGATGTTTTGAGGAATCGTGAATATTAAATGTTGAACAGACCGATTGCATACCAACGTATAAAATTTCAAAGTTATAGTAATAGAAAGCGATACACTATCGCTGCTACTATGGTAACGAGCTAAACGTCTACTATGACAAAGTATTTTTAAATAAAAGTGACAAATCTATGCGCCAAGATATTAATCGTGTTCAGCAAGCTCTTAGTCAAAAAATTATTGGAAAAGAGCACCAACTGAAACTCGCCATCACATGTTTACTGGCCAACGGTCACCTGTTAATCGAAGACTTGCCAGGAATGGGAAAAACGACCCTTTCGCATGCACTTTCGCAGGTTTTTGGCCTCCATTATTCGCGCATTCAGTTCACGTCAGACTTGCTTCCCTCCGACATGCTGGGTGTTAATATTTTTCATAGTCACGAGCAAGACGAAGATAAACGTTTTACGTTTAGACACGGCCCTATTTTTAGCCAAGTGGTATTGGCCGACGAGTTAAATAGGGCAAGTCCCAAAACCCAGAGTGCCCTGTTAGAAGCAATGGAAGAACGTCAGGTAAGTATCGACGGTGTAACACACGCGCTGCCTACGCCGTTTTTTGTTATCGCAACGCAAAACCCTAGCTATCAGTCGGGTACTTATCCGCTTCCAGAATCGCAGTTAGATCGCTTTTTTATGCGTATCTCTTTAGGCTACCCAGCGTGGGAAGCAGAGAAGGCGATGCTCATGCAAGAAGATGCTTCGGCCCCCCTAAACCAAATGTTAGATGAAACAAATTTGCGAAAAATGCAAAACGATGTTTCTGCCATTCACACCAGCGACGCCATTCTTCACTATATACTGCGATTGGTTGGCGAAAGCAGACAGAGCAGTGATTTCCCCAACCCGCTTTCACCTAGAGCCAGTCGAGCATTACTTCAGGGCGCAAAAGCATGGGCATACGTTTCTGGTAGAGATTATGTAACACCCGAGGATGTGCAAGCCGTGTTCGTGGCAATTACCGCCCATAGGCTAACATTGTCTTCGCATCAAGCCGCTCAAGGGCAGCAGAGCCACGCTTTCGATGGGGAGAAGCTAAGTCAAAAATTGCTTGATAGCGTCGACCCACTGGCAGCCTAGTATCTATGAGCTCCAGGAGTATTAGAGGTGCGTAAAGTGTCAGCAACTTTTCTCAACTACTTTCGGCGTCGACTATCAGCATGGTTAGATAAGCGCGTGCCGGCTTCTCAGGAGCACCATTTAAACTTGAACAGTATTTTTATATTGCCAAGTGGATTTGGCTGGTCTTTTATTATCTTGTCGCTGTGCTTGTTTTTACTTGGTACTAACTATCAAAACAACTTGATGTTACTGCTTAGCTATTTGTGTTTGAGCATTATGCTGCTAACACTTTTTTATACGCATCAAAACTTTGCGCGGCTAGCACTTAAAGCCCTCCCCCCTAATTCGTTTCACTGTAACCAAAATGGTGAAGTTCAACTTCAGGTTATTCCCCATTTGAACGCGCAGATGAAATGTTGCAATGGAGTACTATCAATAAAATGGCTCAATGTGGTAAGGAACACAGATACTCAATTTGACTATATCCATGGTGGGAGTAAAACTTCAGCCCAACAGCAAAGCTACAACTTTTCATTAAACAAAGATCCCAGCTCGCAAAAACAAACGCTGAATATACCGCTTCGGATATCTAGCCGTGGCCGGTTTACTCTAGGTCGAATGACTATCGCTTGTGATTTTCCGCTTGGGCTTTATAGATGTTGGACTCACCTTGATTTCGATCAGGAAGTCATGGTGTATGCAAAGCCTCAAGAAGGCCCCATTACTATCGATAAACTGGCTAGTCACAATGAATCAACAAGTGTAAGCCAAATAAATGCGCCAGACAGTAACGAAGATTTTTATGGACTGAACGATTACGAAATTGGACAGCCACTTAATCGCGTATCTTGGAAACATGTGGCTAAAAATGGGAATTGGGTCTCAAAGTCATTTTCTTCACAACAAAGTGAAAGTTTTGTGCTTTCAATGCCGTCAAGCGTCAATGTGGAAACTGCTGTTTCAGCGCTAACCCAAGCCACATTGTTATGGACGAGTGAAGGCCGCGTGTTTGGAATACAATACAAAGGGCTGAACATCTCGCCTGACCAAGGTACAAACCACATGCATGAATGTCTTAGTGCGCTTGCTTGTTTCAACCTCCCACCTTTTTCAGCCACAGCTGCTGTTAACGTACCAGTTTCAATATCTACCAGACAGAAAAAAACGGGCGACCAGTAACATGAATGATGTTTTGCTAAATCGCCTGTCACAACTTTCTGTTTTTAGGAGCGCACTAAGCCAGCCTAATTCAATGGCAATACTCGTGCTTAGCCTTGCGTTTTCACTAATTCTATTTACGTTAACTGCGCCTCTAATGTTATGGGTACTGATGTTAGGTGGGTGCGCTGTTATTGTGAGAATTGCAGGCCTTAGTACGCTGCAAAATTTACCAACCTCTCGTACGGTTAATTTACTTGCTGTACTCGCCATGTTCGCCTTGTCTTGGTTCGGCTTGTCGGTAGGTCTGCTGGACAGCATGATCAATTTACTGGCGGTAGCGAGCGCACTCAAAGTTATGCAGGTAGAAAAGAAACGAGATTTTCACCTGCTGATATGCACTTGTCTATTTTTGATTGGTTGCGGTTTTATTTCCTCACTCAGCGTATTTGCATGGGTTGGCTACACCGGAATATTAGCGCTGCTGTTAATCGCCACCGCCCTGTATCACGGCGCTGGCTTTCCTATCGCGCAATGCGCCAAATTTGTCGCGGTGCTTATTGTTCAAGCCCTACCTATTGCGCTGCTGTTGTTTTTATTGTTACCTCAACTCCCCCCGCTTTGGCAAATGCCTACATCAAAGTCAACAGAAACAGGGCTCTCCGATACAGTAACACCAGGTGATATAGCGTCGCTTGCCAGTTCCTCTGACTTAGCATTCAGTGCTACGTTTGACAATGTCAGTGAGATCCCAAGTGCACAATCTAGGTACTGGCGCGCAATGACACTAGAACACTTCGACGGGAAAACCTGGTCTATTAGCGATAAGCGCAAGCAAGCAGAACAACAGTTGGCGTTCCTAGATAGAGAGACACCGTTATCCTTGTTGGCTGAAAACGGTAGCTCTCAGGTAATAGACTATCAATTGATTGTTGAGCCCACGCAACAAACATGGCTATTTGCTTTAGAACCGTCGTCTCCCAACAACCGCGAAAATAACATTTCTGTAAGCACGCTTTTTGATTACACCTTGCGTGCAAATACCCCTATCTCAAGTAAAAAAGCCTTTTATTTACGCTACTTTCCAGGCGCCCAAATCACCAATGGAATTGGAGACTTTGAATCGCAGCTGAATCTTCAACTATCCACAAATGGTAATCTTAAAGCTAGAGAGTGGGGGCAAGCACTGGCGAAGCAATATACAAACGTGCAAGCGCGAGTGCACGCAGTAATGCGAGAATTCAGTCAAGGTGGTTTCCGCTACACCCTGTCTCCAAACGCTATGCCTGTAGATCCAATTGATAGTTTCTTGTTCGAGCAACGCGCTGGATTTTGCGCGCATTATGCAGGTGCAATGGTATATGTCCTTCGTGCAGCCGGGGTGCCTGCAAGAATGGTAACTGGCTATCAAGGCGGGAGTGCACTTAACGACAACGTGCTTCAAATAAGACAATACGATGCCCATGCATGGGTAGAAGCGTTAATTAATGGTGTGTGGGTGCGTTTCGACCCTACAAGTATGGTGGCGCCATCACGCTTAACCTTTGGTCTTGAACAAGCACTAGAAGAACTAGGGGAATCACGTCAAACAACTATTTTGCGCGAAATTGGCAATTCTGCTTTATTTGCTACCCTGCAAGGCTGGTTTCAGCAACTAGACTATTCATGGAGCAAATGGGTGCTGGGCTTTGATAATGCAGCCCAGACCAATATGCTCGAGGAGCTATTAGGCGCACTGACTCCGCAAAAAATGCGTGCAGTATTTTTATCGGCGCTTGGGCTAATTGGGCTCATATTAGCGCTATACTTTTTACCCAAAAAACAAACGAGCCACTTGTCGCCTTCTTATCGCATATTACTAAAAGCGATAAAACTTGTAGAAACAAAGACTGGGGTACATAGAGATAATAAAACCTTATCAGCCTATATTAATGAAACCAGCGCTTTTTTATCCCCGCATGCAGCTAAGGCCTTTAAACAACTGTGTGAGCTATTTGAACATGAGCATTATGCAAAGAGGAATCAAGGTTCTGATAGACATGTAGCCATGAAGCTTCAATTAAAAACACTCAAACAGTCACTCAAATAAAGAGCCTGGCTAAAAGCGTTAGTGTGCTTGTGAAATAGATAGCGACATTGCACCTTAAACATTCACGAACCCACCTTTTTAGTGCAAATGGCTGATATTTTCACCGAGGCCACTTTTCACCCTGCCAAAAAAACAACATTAACATTTTGTTTTATATGATTTTTTCGACACCATTGTTAATTTTTCATCTGTTGGCACTTTTTTGGCTACTCTTTTGTTGTTTTAAAACCATAGATAGTAAAAGTTCGAAGCGATGGCTGCTATGAATTATTGCTTAAGAACTTTAGTGTACAAAGGCGTACACATACATAGCGTTTTAAAAAATTACATCAGATAGCTACTACAATGCACAATTTTTGGACAAAGGCGTCCCCAGTTCTCTCTAACGAGAGTGCTGCGGACGCCTTTTTTTGATCTGCAAGAGCGCATGTAGATGGCTAACTTTCGGAACACAACTGGCAACTTATTAATAACGACAACGTGAGGTGAAACCATGGCTTATCTTCTCCCCGCTGAGTTTGCGACCAAAATGGTAGATGCAGGTGAAGCGAAGATTTATATGTCTACACGAGATACTCTAATACGCGCTTATATGGCAGGTGCAATTTTGGCACTCGCTGCCGTTTTTGCAATTACCATAGCCGTTCAAACTGGCATTTTCCTGCTAGGGGCCGTGCTCTTCCCAGTTGGCTTTTGTATGCTTTACCTTATGGGTTTCGACCTTTTAACCGGCGTGTTTGTATTAACGCCGCTAGCATGGCTTGCTCAGCGCCCAGGGGTTACGCCAAAACAGATATTGAGAAACTGGGGCTTAGTCTTTTTAGGTAACTTCGGCGGTGCTCTGACCGTTGCCTTTATGATGTCGTTTATTTTTACCATGGGATACAACGTAGATGGCGGCGCGATTGCGACCAAGGTTGCCAGTATTGGCGAAGCCCGCACGTTAGGCTATGCAGAGCATGGCGCGGCCGGCTGGTTCACCATTTTCATTCGCGGCATGCTATGTAACTGGATGGTGTCACTAGGTGTTGTAGGAGCGATGATCTCAACCCACGTAAGCGGTAAGGTGTTGGCTATGTGGATGCCCATCATGCTGTTCTTCTTCATGGGTTTTGAACACTCTGTAGTGAATATGTTCCTTTTCCCATTTGGTCTTATCATGGGCGGTGATTTCTCTGTTATGGATTACTTCATCTGGAATGAAATTCCAACAGCATTAGGCAACTTGGTAGGCGGCTTAGCATTTACCGGCCTTACGCTTTATACCACCCATGTGAAGACATTGCCAAAACGTACAATCCCTGTTGATAAAGCAGCGGCATCTCAAACGCTACCTATCTAATCAAGCTATTTATCTAAACCGCCATCACGACATGAAGCTTTATATTAAGTCGTGATGGCAACATTCTTTCCTATTTTAAAGTAAGTCGATAGCCCAATGTCCAGGTAACAAGGTAACAAGGTAACAAGGTAACAAGGTAACAAGGTAACAAGCCATTGAATATGAATAAGCAAGCAGCGCTACAAACATCGAACTACTCGCTACCTTGCACACTTTCAGTAAGTGCTTTTTCAACACCTGGCGTGAAAGAGATAAACCAGGATGCTTACACCTACCATGTATCTTCTGATGAGCTAAATCAAAGTAGTATTTTTGTGGTTGCTGACGGTGTCAGCAGTAGCACGGTAAGCCAGATTGCCAGCGATTTTGCTACCCGTCAGTTTATTAAGCTGTTTAGCATAGCGCCTGAACAATGGTCGGTTAAAACCCGCGCCGAAACCATTATCAAAGAAATTAATGCGCTGCTTTATACCCGAACGCAGAAAAGCGCTTTTTGCTACACCCCAGAAAAAGGCTATGTGTGCACGTTCTCAGTAGCAATCGTAACAGGCAATCACCTAGACGTATTTCACGTTGGAGATAGCCAGATTCAAGTTGTTACAAGCGATGCTAAAGACCCTATATTGCTAACTCGTCCTCATCGACAAGCATCAGATAGTGAACCTTCGCAAACTTACCTTGCTAATGCGTTGGGCGTGAAAGCAAACATCGATATTGACCATACTGCATTAACTATAACCTCACCAAGTACCATTGCGATAAGTACCGACGGCGTTTATGAATTCGTCGCGCTGCCGACCATACTCAATAAAATAAATAATGCCAATACGCTATCTGAAAACCAAGCTGCATTAGTTGTACACGAGGCGTTTAACAATGGAAGCGACGATAACCTCACCCTTCTGCTTATAAAAGTCGAGTTCGGTGACGTTAATGGTAGTGGTGATATTGATGGTGAACAAAGCTTGATCTCGGCTGTTGCAGATATAGATAGCAACTGTCACGGCGTATCTAATGCAGTCGGCTATAACGATGGTAAATTACCACCAAAGACTACCGGCGAGTTAGCGTTTGCCGAACTTAAAACTGGTGATGAAATAGATGGCTTTAAATTAGAGCGACAGCTCTATACCTCTGCGCGAAGCCATGTGTTTATCGCCTCGCGACGCAGTTCATCCGTTGCAAACCCAAATGATACTGTGGTTGTAAAAACACCAGCCACTGACTTTTCTCAATCACAGGAAATGTTAAACGGTTTTCTAATAGAGAATTGGTTTTTAAGGCGGGTCGACTCACCCCATATTGTAAAAAGCCCCACTTTTACGGAGTTGGGTTATCAAAACACACCCACAGCCTTTTACAGCGTGAGTAGCTATGTGCAAGGGCAGACCTTGGCACAGTGGTCTATTGATAACCCTACACCTTCATTAGAGCAAGTTAGGAATATTGTTGAGCAGGTCAGCAATGGATTACAAGCAATGCATCGCCAGGGCATTCTTCACAGGGATATACGCCCCGACAATATTATCATCAGCGAACACGGTCATTGTACCCTTATCGACCTCGGGTCAGCAGCCCTAAAAAATGCCCCTAGCCTTTATAGTGATTCGCCTATTCCTGGCGCAGCACTCTTTGCTGCACCAGAATACTTTTTAGAAAACGTAGGCAGCGAGCGCTCAGATTTATTTTCCTTAGCCGTACTCACTTACTACCTTTTATGTGGTCGTTATCCCTACCACACTAAGCTTGCCCACTGTCGCACTTTTGCTGAACAGAAAAAACTAAAATATGAGACGGCGTTAGATCCTAAACGTCCAATACCTTCTTGGGTTGATAGTGCGCTAAAACGTGCTTTACACATAAACCCTGACAAACGCTACTCTTCGCTTTCAGAGTTTATTTACTCGCTGCGCTACCCTAATCCTTCAGAGCACACAACGTATCAGCCCTTAGTAAAACGCCATCCACTTTTTGTCTACAAAACACTAATACTGGTCCTTATTTTTAGCAACCTAATAACGCTCATTTTATTTAATTAACCCGTTGAGGAACTACTAATGATTACATCAAGAACACAAGTTACCGACATGATCCAATCAGCCAAAATTCTAAAAGGCATAAAGTGGAGTCAGATAGCTGAAGTTGTTGGCCAGTCAAAAGAATGGAGTACCGCAGCCTGTTTAGGTCAGATGGCCATGACAAAACAACAAGCAGAAGCGGTAGGCGAATTACTTGGGCTTACCGACGAAGCGATTGCGTGGCTTCAAATCGTACCTTACAAAGGCTCGTTACCTACAGAAGTCCCTACCGACCCGCTTATTTATCGCTGGTATGAACTCGTAAATGTATATGGCACTACCTTAAAAGAACTTATTCATGAAGAGTTTGGCGATGGCATCATGAGTGCCATTGATTTTTCGATGGATTTACAGCGTGAGAACGATCCTAAAGGCGACCGCGTTAGCGTAGTTATGTCTGGGAAGTTTTTGCCGTACAAAATGTACTAAAGCCATTTACTAGAGCCCTGCGCTGTTGGCATAAAAAAAGCCGGTCGAATGACCGGCTTTTTGTATTTCTTGAAGCGTTAGCTAGCACAAGCCAGCTAACGTTCGCAAAGGCTAATTACTTAGCAGCTTTACGTGCTTTCGCTTCTTCAATTACTTTGTCAGCTACGTTCTGAGGACATGCTGAGTAGTGGCTGAATTCCATAGAGAACTGACCACGACCAGATGTAATAGTACGTAGGTGACCGATGTAACCAAACATCTCAGATAGAGGTACGTCAGCCTTGATGCGAACGCCAGTAGCGCCAGCTTCTTGGTCTTTGATCATACCACGACGACGGTTAAGGTCACCGATTACGTCACCAACATTGTCTTCTGGGCTGAATACGTCAACTTTCATCACAGGCTCAAGAATTTGAGGACCTGCTTTTGGCATTGACTGACGGAATGCACCTTTAGCTGCAATTTCGAACGCGATAGCTGATGAGTCAACTGCGTGGAAACCACCGTCGTATAGCTCAACTTCAACGTCTAGTACTGGGTAACCAGCTAGAGGACCTACTTCCATCATACCTGCGAAACCTTTTTCGATTGCAGGGAAGAATTCTTTAGGTACGTTACCGCCAACAACAGTAGATGTGAACTTGAAGCCAGAGTTAGTTTCGCCTGGCTTGATGCGGTAATCAATCTTACCGAACTGACCAGAACCACCAGACTGCTTCTTGTGCGTGTAGCTGTCTTCAACAGGTAGCGTGATAGTTTCACGGTAAGCAACCTGTGGCTGACCAACTTCTAGCTCAACGCCGTAAGTACGCTTCAAGATGTCTACTTTGATATCAAGGTGAAGCTCACCCATACCTTTAAGGATGGTTTCGCCTGAATCTTCGTCAGTTTCAACTTGGAAAGATGGATCTTCTGCTACTAGTTTACCGATAGCGATAGACATCTTTTCGTTAGCGCCTTTGTCTTTTGGCTTAACAGCAATCGAGATTACTGGCTCAGGGAAGATCATTGGCTCTAGTGTACAAGGGTTCTTAGGATCACATAGTGTGTGACCAGTTTGAACATTCTTCATACCAACAACAGCTAGGATATCACCAGCTTGTGCAGAAGTAAGTTCAGTACGTTCGTCAGCGTGCATCTCAACCATACGGCCGATACGCTCAGTCTTACCAGTTGCACTGTTAAGAATAGTGTCGCCTTTGTTTAGTTTACCAGAGTAGATACGGATAAACGTAAGGGCACCGAAGCGGTCGTCCATGATTTTGAACGCAAGCGCACGGAACGGCTCGTCAACAGATACTGTTGCTACTTCACCAGTAGGCTCACCAGTCTCTTCATCTGTAAGAGGCTGTGGGTCTACTTCTGTTGGAGAAGGTAGGAAGTCGATAACTGCGTCAAGAACTAGCTGAATACCTTTGTTCTTGAATGCAGAACCACAGTATGTTGGGAAGAACGCTAGGTCACGAGTACCTTTACGGATACAACGTTTGATGTCTTCTAGAGACGGCTCTTCGCCATCCATGTAAGCCATCATTAGGTCGTCGTCTTGCTCAACAGCAGTTTCGATTAGTTGCTCACGGTATTCGTTAGCTTTCTCAACCATATCTTCTGGGATATCTACTACTTCGTAGTTCTCAGGAAGGCCTGAGTCGTCCCAGATGTATGCTTTCATGTCTAGAAGGTTTACAACACCTTTAAACTCGTCTTCGATACCGATTGGAAGTGTCATTACTAGTGGGTTAGCAGCAAGTACTTTCTTAACTTGGCCAACAACACGGTAGAAGTCTGCACCCATACGGTCTAGTTTGTTAACGAAAATACAGCGTGCAACGCCAGATTCGTTAGCATAACGCCAGTTAGTTTCTGACTGAGGCTCAACACCGCCAGAACCACAGAATACACCGATACCGCCGTCTAGTACTTTAAGTGAACGATATACTTCAACTGTAAAGTCAACGTGTCCCGGAGTATCGATGATGTTCATGCGATGATCTTTCCAGAAACAGGTTGTTGCCGCTGACTGGATGGTAATACCACGCTCAGCTTCCTGCTCCATGAAGTCAGTTGTTGATTCACCATCGTGAACCTCACCAGTTTTATGGATTTTACCAGTAAGCTTCAAGATACGTTCTGTTGTGGTAGTTTTACCCGCGTCTACGTGGGCGAAAATACCAATGTTTCTGTATAAAGATAAGTCTGACATTAGTTCACTTTCATTGGTTCAGAGTAAAAAAACGGCTGGATTATAAAGGATTTCTATACCAGATTTACACCTTTTTTAGCATAAACCTCAAATTCGCTTGTCAAAATCCGCGCCAGCATCAATTCTTTTCTATAAGTATCAACAACTTAATATGTTATGACACTTTTTTGAAAAATAACAAAATCACACCTCATCAGCTGAAGTGCGAACAATTGTTACTGTAACTTCATCTCTGTCGTGGTAGAGATGCCTAACCTTAACCGCGAATGCATCATCTAAGGCATTTAAACGGCTATTTAACAACGCCATGGCTTCGACTACAGTTTCATAGCGCTGTTTCATAGGTAGCTTTAAGTTAAAAATGGCGTGAGTTGCCCAGTGCTTAACCAGCCAATCCCCCATCAATTTCGCTACTCTATCGGGTTGTTCTATCATATCACAGACAAGCAGATCGACGCGACCAAATTGTGGTCGATAAGTAAACCCGTCTGCTGCGTGATGTTCAACCAACCCGGTACTCATTAAACTATCGGCAACCAGTCCATTATCGATAGCTTCCACATACATGCCGCGCTTCACCAATTGATAGGTCCAGCCGCCAGGGCACGCCCCTAAGTCAACCGCACGACCACCGCTTCGAAGTACTTTCGTTTGCTGAGTGGCACTCAGCATGTTTACAAGTGCATCTTCGAGTTTAAGCGTAGACCGGCTAGGCGCATCACTAGGAAATTTCAATCGGCAGATACCCAAGTGATCACGACTTGCGTGGCTAGGTAACGTATAGCCAATATGACAAATTTCAAATGACTCAAAGAAAATATGCAGCTTAGGTTTACCTAAATTTTCTTTTGCAGTGAGCCACCCTGCCTTCCTTAACGCTTGGCGAAGGGGTACGGTAAATTTACGGCAAAACTTAGCGAGGGTTTTCCCATCTTCGGTATCAGGGTACTCCACGTCGATGGCACCAAATATAGAGAACGGCTTTTCTACTTCTTTTAGTGCTTCAAGTACCTGCCCCACTCTATCTTCTTTTTCCACTTCAGTTAACGTGGCAAAAACGGCCACTAACTGGCGAGGAAAGATGCTGTCGTGAACAGTAAACTGAGTAATGGTTTGCTCTAATTGCGAAGCATCGTATAAATGGTAGTGCACAAAGCCACTATTTTTCTTTGACACAGGATAACCGTAGCACTGAGCTTCACCGTATCTCGACGTGAGCTCATTAGCCGTGTCATTTTCATACCCCGGCCGGCAATAGCCTAAAATACTAGCATTAGACATTACCTGCTCCTTTGTTTTTGTCCGTTATTTCGGCTTGCGCCATGTGTTTAGCATTTGTCCGGTCTAAATTAGATAAGTTTTGCTGTGCGCTTTCGTTCTCTTTATATCGTCCCACAAGCAAACCAATCATTAATAAAGTCCACCCAGTGATAAAGAATAGACCGCCCAATGGGGTAACTGGACCAAACCATTTAATACCGCTGATGGCGAGCGCATATAAACTTCCACTAAACAATACCGTACCGGTAACAAAACAAAACGCCGCGCGATTAACCCACTTCGATGAGACATAAGCAGACAGAGCGGGCAATAGTATCAAAGCTAACGCGTGATACATTTGGTAGCGCACACCTATTTCAAATGTATTGAGTTGCTGTGCACTTAATATACTTTTTAAACCATGTGCGCCAAACGCGCCTAGCACAACCGCTAAGCCTGCAAGCGCCGCTCCAATGACAAGATAAGGTTTAGCAAGGCTAGCCAAACTAAGTTTTTCGTTACTCATTAATTTAATCGTTCGCTTTCATTTCAAATGTTGTTTTGAATATCAACTAGACAGATTGCGGGTTATGAACGCCGCAGTTAATTCAGCAGCTTTAACAATATGCTCTTGTTGGGTTTTACCACTGGCCTTTCTTGGTTTGAAGCTGTGGTCACCGTCTTCTAAAAATACGCACTCAATATTTGATGGTAGCGCGTAGTTCTTTTCACCACTTTCAATCTCATTTCTAGTACCAAAAGTATCTCTTTCCCCCTGGATAATAAGCAGAGGTTTCGCTGCTGTTAGCAAGTGTTCTGTGCGGGTTTTCTCCGGCTTACCCGGGGGGTGAAATGGGTAGCCCAGCGCTATTGCGCCTTTTACGTTACTTATACCTTCATACACCATGGTGGCCATTCGCCCGCCCATAGATTTTCCGCCGATGAACACAGGTAAGTTATGCAGGACACTGTTATCTTTACTGCAGGTTTCAATTACCGCAGTAAAGTGTGACATGAGTTTGTCGGCCTTATCAGGAGGTCTGCGCTTACCAGTAGCCTTAATGGTTTGCATATAAGGGAAATTGAAGAGCACCGTAGATATGTTTTGAGCAACAAGTTCGTTTGCCATGTCTTGCATGAACTCATGCTCTTTACCCGCACCAGCGCCGTGCCCAAGTATTAAGCATGCAACGGGTGATTTGGCATCGTGCACTTCCATATCGAAAACAACGTCATTTGCACACGTTTGTGTATTGGTTTGCGTATTACTTTCTTTTAATTTAGCCATACTACAACAAATCCTCTTGCTCAGCTTCAACCAGCGCTAAGATCCAGTCTCTAAATGCTGCAATCTTTCCTAATTCAGCCTGTGACTCTTCACATACTAGATAAAACGCATCGCGACTCTCTACCCGTTCTTCAAACGGCATAACTAGCCTTCCCGCTTCAATTTCTGGCCTAGCGAGTACTGTGTTTCCCAAGGCAATGCCTTGACCAAGTGCCGCTGCCTGTAAAACTAGCATGGAGTGACTGAACACCGGGCCTTGGTTAACATTTACGCCAATTACACCCACGTGCTTCAACCAATTTTTCCACGCAGTACGGCTTAAGTCGTGAAGCAACACGTGGTGTCGTAAGTCAGACAAACTAGAAAGAGGCTTAGGTCCTTGAAAAAGCATAGGTGAACATAGCGGCGTTAAAAACTCTCGGTGCAGCTGATCAGCCTGTAGCCCTGCCCAGCGGCCTTTACCGTAATATATGGCAACGTCCACATCGTCTTCTAAGAAACCTTCGTCGAAATCTACTGCTTTTATGCGTACGTCAATATCTGGATGGGCCAAACTAAATTTATGAATACGGGGTACCAACCATTGGCTAGCGAAACTCGGTGGCATAGCTACCGTGATAGCACCTTTACTGCCCTTCGCAAGTAGCCTTTCTGTCGCGTCTTGTAAGTTTTTGAAGATATCTTTTAACTCCAAGAAATACGCCTGCCCTTCTTCGGTAAGAAGCAAAGTTCTATTTCTTCGAAGAAATAACTTCATGGATAAGAAATCTTCAAGCGCTTTTATTTGATGACTCACCGCTGCTTGAGTAACAAACAGTTCATCAGCTGCCTTGGTAAAGCTCAAATGGCGCGCGGCCGCTTCAAACGACTTTAAGGCATTAAGAGGGGGTAAACGTCGATGCATAGTTTGTTTTGAATCCAGTGTGACCGAAGCATGACAAATTCATTAGTTTTTCTAATGACAACCCATACTTTTACTCGTTTTATTTTTCACCACCAGCTGACTATAATTTACCCGAAATTAAGAAAGAGCATTTAATTTCAGTACATTATGATGATTAAATGTTAATCATTTTAACATTCATCAACAAATTTTTAATTATTTTTATTAGGTGTGAAAATGAAAAAATTACTTTTAGCTAGCGTTTCTGTAATGGCTTTCGCAAGCGCTGCTGCAAATGCTAACGCACAACCAGAAAAGATCAATCTACAATCGTTAATCAATACTGCAATGACAAGCGTAAAAATGGCTGAAGTATTGCCAGAAAACGATGCTCACATTGTTGTTAAAAAGCAATCAAAGGCGATTTTAGCTGAAGAGATCCAAGTTCAGCTTCACAAAAACTTATTAGCAATGGCAAAAGGTGAAGAGCGCGTAAACGTTTCTGAAGCGGAATAAGCAACTCACACACCTGATACGCATGCCGGTGCTAGCACCGGCATACGCCATCAATACATGCTTAGGTATTGCTTGTATCTAACGCGTCAAAACCTTTCACTAACTCGTCTAATGCTTTCATCTGCTGTAAATAAGGCTCTAATTTAGCCAACGGTAATGCACAAGGGCCGTCACACAAAGCTTCATCAGGGTTAGGGTGTGCTTCAATGAATAAGCCTGCTAAACCTAACGCCATACCACTTCTTGCTAGCTGTGCCGCTTGCGCTCTACGACCGTCTGCAGACGTAGCACGGCCACCAGGCATTTGAAGTGCGTGAGTCGCATCAAATATTACCGGAGCGTATTCTTTCATAGCGTCCATACCTAACATATCTACAACTAAGTTGTTGTAGCCAAAGCAACTGCCGCGCTCGCATAGAATAACGTTGTCGTTACCTGCCTCACCTAGCTTTCCAATAATATGGCGCATTTCATGTGGTGCTAAGAACTGAGGTTTCTTTACGTTAATTACGGCACCTGTTTTTGCCATTGCAACAACAAGGTCGGTTTGGCGTGCTAAAAAGGCAGGTAACTGAATAACGTCAACCACTTCGGCGACAGGTGCCGCTTGATAGGGTTCGTGTACATCTGTGATAAGTGGAACGTTAAAGGTCGACTTAATTTCTTCAAAAATACGCAGCCCTTCTTCCATGCCAGGCCCACGGTAAGAAGTCACCGATGAACGGTTCGCTTTATCAAATGACGCTTTGAAAACGTACGGAATATTAAGCTTTTGCGTTACTTCAACATAGTGCTCAGTAATACGCATAGCAAGATCGCGAGACTCTAGTACGTTCATGCCGCCGAACAGAACGAACGGCAAGTGATTGGCAACCTCGACGTTACCTACATTAATAATCTGTTTAGATTCAGACATTATTTATTTCCAATTAAATCTTAAAAAAGAGGTTGTTTGGTTACAGCAACCATGGCCGTTGCCATAAGCACAACAAGTGCTGCAACGAAAAAGCTCCATTTGCCTAACGCGGTTTTGGCTTTTTTCAATGCAAATAATCCAAACACGATGTACAACACTACACCGATAACTTTGAATGTAAGCCAGGCATTAACCAAAGGATATTGAGATAAAATGAAGCATAGCCAGATTGCACTGGCCAACAGCACGGTATCAATGATATGAGGGAGAATTTTAACCCATTTTTTGCTGAGTGCTGTTGCGTCGAATTGGCTCCAAATAAACCGAAAGACAAAGAATAAAATGCTTAAGCCAACGGCGGTTAAATGAAGGTGTTTTGCCATCATGTACATAGTATTTTCCTATTCTTATTAGATATTAAGGCAGCTTCTAGCTACTTTAGCACATGAGCTAACTAGCAAGTTTAACAACTCAACGTCTTTTTCGCTGTGCTGTAGCAAAATGAAGTTCAATAACCTAAATATACTGGCTTTGAATTCAAAAAAAACAGGTGCCTTTGAGCACCTGTTTTCTTTCAACTTTTTTAGCGCATAAACCCTTATTGTAACGCATAACCCATCGTAAATAACGGGGCAACGCGTTATTACTTTGCATCAGGATATTGAGCTTGTATTGCTAGAAAGGCTGGAAGGTCGTTTAGCAAACACTGGACTAAATTCGGGTCAAAGTGCTTACCACTTTCCTCTTTTAATACCGTCTCAACCTTGTCAACTGTCCATGCTGGCTTATAAGGCCGTGCGTTTAATAGCGCATCAAATACATCAACCAAGGTCGCGATACGGCTTTTTATATCAATTTCTTCGCCTTTAAGCCCATCGGGATACCCTTTCCCATCCCAGCGCTCGTGGTGTTGCTTCGCTAACATTGCTGCAAGCTGAATTGTGGGCCGGCTTGAATCTCGCAAAATTTGATACCCAAATTCAGCGTGCTGACGTATTTTAAACACTTCTTCTTCAGTTAACGGTGTCGTTTTGTGCAAAATAGACTTTGGCACTATAGACGTACCAATATCATGGAGTGGTACGGCAAGACGCAGTGCGTGAGTATCTTGCTCGTCTAGCCCGACTTTTTCCGCCAACAGTTGCGCCATTTCAACCATTCTTGTGAGGTTATTTGACGCATTTGATTCATGCTCTAATGCTCGACCTAAGCGCTCAATAATTTCCTTTTGCGTCGCTTCAACATCAACGGTTTTAAGAACATTGTCAAAAGCCAGTTGAACACTGTCTGAAAAGCGCTTTACCAGATGGCGATCATTATCCCCTATTCGTCTTGGTAATCCAGACAAATACAAGAGTGCGCCATTGTGACTTTTACTATTACAATAAGCCACAACGTGATCTTCTGCATAAACAATTTGCTTTTCGCGCATCGCTTGCGCACAAAGTGCATATTCTTGTGCACTAATCGCATCTTTTAGTGGTACACCTTCTTTACTGGCATATTCGCCATTACCAGCAAAAACATATAATTCGTCGTCACCCAGCGTGTTGTTGCTGGTATTAATAGTGCGCGATGTAGTTGCTACCGCAGTAGTAATATAAGCAGCGTCCTTTGAACAGCCCAAAATAGATGCAAGCTGTTGAATAATGCCCTGCATGAATTTTTCGAGGGAACGTGATGAAAATAGATCTACAGAGGCATCTATAATTTTTTCAAGACCGCGTCTATTTTCTTCGATAACAATAATATCGCGATAAGAGCGCAGTGCAGCAATAATAACAGTGAATAGTTTTTGTGCAGTTAGTTCGGTTTTAGATTTATAGTCATTGATGTCGTAGTTAATGATGACATCTTTTTCTGGCGCTTGGCCGGGTTGACCGGTGCGTAAAATAATGCGAGTGAAGTGATTATCGAGTTCGTTGCGAATGTAGTCTGCCACTTGAAGGCCGGCATCATCGGTTTCCATTACTACATCGAGCAACACAACTGCTATATCGTCATGGGTTTTAAAAATAGATTTGGCTTCCTCACCGCTATAGGCACTTACGAACTCAAGGGTTTTGCCATTTAAACTAAAGTCATTTAGCGCTAGCTTAGTAACGGCATGTACTTCGGGTTCATCATCAACGATAAGTACTTTCCAGCTACCCAGATCATCTACTTCATTTTCATCGTCATCTTCTGCGAAAAGAAAGTCATCGTTCATCTGGTACGTCCTGTCCTGTAAGAGATTGTTTAAATTGGCGCTTTTTAGTTTTCTTTGATGCTAGATAAATACTAATGCAAAACTAAATATAAGCAAGTTTGCAACTAAAAATCGGTACTACAGGTTGTTTGATTTTTTAGGTGGTTTCGACCTACTGCCACTGCCCTAGCGTTACACGGTCGTTGTCGCCGTAGTCCTTAACGGTTTTGACGTTCGCAAATCCCGCGTCTGCGAGCAAAGCGTTAACTGCCGGCCCTTGGTCAAAACCGTGTTCGAATGCGAGTAAGGCACCTTTATTGAGATATTGCGGCGCGCTATTAATGATGTGTTTTATGTCGTCTAGTCCGTCACTACCCGAGGTTAAGGCTGTTTTCGGTTCAAAACGTACATCGCCTTCGTCAAGATATGGGCTGGCTTCTTCGATATAAGGTGGGTTTGAAACAATAATGTCGAAGGTTTGACCTGCCAGTGCGCTAAACCAATCACTTTGCACGAAGCAGGCATTAGTTAAGTTGTTAGCTTGTGCATTGCGAGTAGCAAGTTTTACCGCTCCATGTTGGAAGTCCACACCAGTAACTGACGCTTCAGGTAATTCGCTTGCTAACGCCAGAGCAATAGCGCCCGTGCCTGTTCCTAAGTCGCAGATTGATAGAGGATGAGCTAGATGTTCATTGGCCCAGTTAAGCACTTGCTCAACCAGCACTTCAGTATCAGGGCGCGGTATTAAAGTATCCGGTGAGGTAAATAGTGATAAGGTCCAGAAATCGCGCTTGCCGATAATATAAGCAACAGGCTCACCCCGCCTTCTTTTTGCCACTGCAGCTGCAAACTGGGTCTGCTCAGTGTCATCCAGGCTTTTATCTGGCCATGTGAACAAATAGGTTTGAGACTTACCTAGAATATTTGCCAGCATAACTTTGGCATCAACAGAGGGTGACTCACCACCCTCTAGTTGTTCAACCGCCCATGCTAGGGCGTCATCTATTCGCATTATCTTTTTTAACGCTATTTTTGCTGCAAGACGAATTTACTCGTCAGAAAGCGAGGCTAACAAGTCAGCCTGATGTTCTTGCAAAATCGGATCGACGAGCTGTTTTAGATCCCCTTCTATTACTTCATCTAAACGATAGATAGTTAGGTTGATACGGTGATCAGTAACGCGACCTTGCGGGAAGTTGTAAGTGCGAATACGCTCTGAACGGTCACCACTACCGACTAAGCTCTTACGGGTAGAAGCTTCTTCAGCCGCGCGCTTTTCTTCTTCAATTTGGTTTAAACGCGCTTGAAGTACTGACATAGCTTTAGCACGGTTTTTGTGCTGTGAACGTTCGTCCTGACACTCTACAACCAAGCCTGTTGGCAAGTGAGTAATACGAATAGCAGAGTCAGTTTTGTTAACGTGCTGACCACCTGCGCCCGATGCACGGAAGGTATCGATACGAAGCTCAGCCGGGTTGATTTCGATAGCTTCAGACTCAGGGATTTCAGGCAATACTGCAACAGTACATGCAGAGGTGTGAATACGACCCTGTGATTCGGTTTCTGGCACACGCTGTACGCGGTGACCGCCCGACTCGAACTTGAGCACACCATAAACGCCATCACCACTAACGTTAGCAACCACCTCTTTATAGCCGCCATGTTCACTTTCGTTGGCATTCACCAACTCAACACGCCAACCGCGGCTTTCTGCGTAACGGCTATACATACGGAATAAATCGCCTGCAAATATTGCCGCTTCGTCGCCACCGGCCCCTGCGCGAATTTCTAAGAAGCAGTTGTTGTCATCATTTGGATCTTTAGGCAGAAGTAAAACCTGAAGCTCAGTTTCAAGGCGCTCAATTTCTGCCTTAGCTTCTTTCATCTCTTCTTGTGCCATTTCACGCATTTCAGCATCGTCTTCGTTCAGCATTTCTTGTGCTGAGCTTAAGTTTTCTTGCGCTTGCTGATAGGCATTAAAGCCAGCGACTACATCTTCTAGCTGACTAAACTCTTTTGACAAGTTGCGAAACTTATCCTGATCGCCGATAACTTCAGGGTCACCGAGTAACGCCTGAACTTCTTCGAAACGCTCGACTAAGTGTTCGAGTTTCCTAACTACCGACTCTTTCATATGCTTCTTATTACCTTATTTATTATTGTCTGACGAAAAGTCAGATAAATCTAATGCCTGTCCCATCCAACGGCTTAACGCCGGGTCATCGTGCATGGCAGCTTCGCGTAACGCTAGGGTTGTTGAATGCAACAGCGTATTGGTTAGTTTATACGCCATTTCTTCTAATACCGCTTCGGCATTTTTACCTTCCGCTAATTGCGCTTTGGCTTTTTCCACAATATCGTCACGCTGCGCCATGCCTTTCTGGCGATACTGTCTAACTAAATCTATAGATTGCTGCGACTGTTTCCACGTCATATAGTCGCCAGCTTGCTTGTCGATAAGCTTTTCCGCTTCTTTTGCAGCTTGCTCGCGGTTTTCTAAATTCTTTTGAACAATGTGCTGTAAGTCATCGACAGTATAAAGATAGGCATCCCCTAGCTCGTTTACTTCTGACTCTATATCTCGCGGTACTGCCAAATCGACCAAAAACATAGGCATGTTTCTGCGCTGTTTAAGCGCTTTTTCCACCATGCCTTTGCCAATTAAGGGCAGTTGGCTAGCAGTAGAGCTTATCACGATATCAAAATCTTTTAAGTGCTCTGGTACTTGCGACAAGGTAAACACGCTTGCATCTAGCGTTTCGGCTAAAGCCTCTGCTCTGGCTACCGTTCTGTTTGCTACGGCTAAACAGCTTACTCCCTGCTCTTTCAAATGCTGAGCAACTAACTCAATAGTTTCACCAGCACCTACTAGAAGCACAGAACGCTTAGGTAATTCGGCGAAGATATGCTTGGCAAGCTGCACGGCGGCGTAAGCCACGCTTACAGCGTTTGCCCCGATATCAGTTTCACTGCGAACGCGTTTCGCTACTGAAAAAGTATGTTGGAACAACTTATCAAACTCGCTGCTCACCATTCCCGAATGCTTAGCATCGCCAAACGCCTGCTTTACTTGCCCTAGTATCTGAGGCTCACCTAAAATAAGTGAATCAAGGCCACTGGCTACGCGCATAATATGCTTTACCGCTTCGTCTTGCGCGAGCACATAGCTGTTACTAGCAATCTCTTCTACATCTAAGTGGTGAAAGTCACTTAGCCATTGTAGAAGCTTTTGACCCGTATCGTCCTGCGTGTTGACGTAAAGTTCGGTGCGGTTACAGGTCGATACAATGACAGACTCGTCTATGCCGTTCAGCTTTTTTAAACTCGCAAGCGCTTCTACCAGAGAATCTGGTGTAAAGGCCACTTTTTCGCGAAGTGCTACTGGAGCTGTTTTGTGGTTAATACCAAGGGCGAGTAAAGTCATTAAAATCTGTGCTGGCAACGTCGGAGCGGCATTGTACGAAAAACCCAAAATGATTGAAAGTGTTGGTGAAACTGTGTTCCCATAATGTCACAACTAAATGTGTCTTATTTTTATACGGGTATGTTGCCTTGATGATTCGCTTATTTTCCTTATTGTTTGCCGTTTGCTTTTTATTAAGTGCATGTACGACTGCTCCGAAAGGCCCAGAAAATGCGGTAAACCTTACCGCACAACTCGAAAAAGTGGCTGAAGTCCACCAATGGCAAATGCGAGGAAAAATTGCCTTTCGCCGAGGAAAAGAAGCGGCCAGCCTAAATTTAGTCTGGAAAAACGATTCCGGCGATTTCGATTTTCGATTAACTAATTTCTTAGGAGTAAGTCTAGTTAATCTAAACGTGAGCAAAAACCAGTCAGTATTAGAGGCTGACGGCGAAACATACGTTGATGCCCTACCGGAACCACTTATTTATCAGATTACGGGAATGGTAATTCCGGTTAAACCACTGTTGTCTTGGGTAAAAGGTTTACCGCTAGACGGTGACAAATTCACCCTAACTGAAAAAGGGTTGGTTAATACCCTAGAGAGCTATTGCCAAGGTTGCCGCAATTGGCAAGTCGCTTATGGTAACTACGGTAGTGTTGAGCTAGATGATGGCACATCTGTATGGCTGCCTCACAGCATAACGCTTACTCAAAACGAAACGCCGGAAATGCCTCAAACTCAGCTTAAAATTAAAATTTATCAGTGGACTCTGTAGTGAACGCACCTGAATCAACGCAAAAAGATTGGTGGCCTTCCCCTGCCAAACTAAACCTGTTTTTACACATTCTTGGCCGCTACGACAACGGCTATCACCAGCTTCAAAGTCTGTTTCAAATGCTGGATTACGGCGATGCGCTCGCCTTTGACATAAGCACAGGCGATACAAGTATTCGCATGGAAACACCACTGGATGGCGTACCAGACGATGACAATTTAATTGTAAAAGCGGCGCGACTGCTGGCAACAAAAACAGAATGTAATAAAGGTGCCGTTATTTCGCTAGACAAGCGCCTTCCTATGGGAGGCGGCATTGGGGGCGGTTCATCTAATGCAGCAACAACCCTAGTTGCGCTTAATCATTTATGGAACACAGGGCTAAGTGAAGATGAACTGGCTGAACTTGGGTTATCTTTAGGCGCTGACGTACCTATTTTTGTGCGAGGCCTTACAGCATTTGCAGGAGGTGTGGGAGAAGAGATAACGCCCGCACCTCAAAAAGAAGTGTACTATCTTGTGGCAAACCCTAATGTTCATGTGAGTACGGCTGAAGTGTTTACTTCTCCCGATTTACCCAGAAATACACCAGCGATGCGTTGGGAAGACTATAAATTTGAAAAAACTTGGAATGATTGTCAGCAATTAGTCGCGAATCGCTATCCTGAAGTTGCAAAATTATTACAGTGGTTGGTACACTACGCACCGTCGCGAATGACGGGCACAGGTGCTTGCGTATTTGCCACTTTTTCTGACTACACTTTAGCCAAGCAGGTTAAGGCTCAAATGCCTGAAGCCTGGCAGAGTTTTGTCGCAAAAGGTGTGAATCGCTCACCACTATTAGACAAATTAGAACAACAAAAATAGCGTGTACGCCACATCGGACAAGAACTTAAAAATTGGGGTATAGCCAAGTTGGTAAGGCAGCGGGTTTTGATCCCGCCATTCGTAGGTTCGAGTCCTGCTACCCCAGCCAAACCTCTTTTATCAACGCACTGAGGAACCACTTGTGCCAGATATGAAGCTCTTTGCAGGTAATGCCGTACCAGAACTTGCCCAGAAAGTTGCCGATCGCCTCTATACCAAACTTGGAAATGCCAAAGTTGGCCGTTTTAGTGACGGTGAAATCAGCGTAGAAATTCATGAAAACGTCCGTGGCTCGGACGTTTTTATTATCCAGTCTACGTGTGCGCCTACTAACGATAACCTTATGGAACTTATTGTGATGATCGACGCACTACGTCGCGCATCAGCTGGTCGTATTACAGCAGTAATTCCTTACTTTGGTTATGCACGCCAAGACCGTCGTGTTCGTTCAGCTAGGGTGCCAATTACTGCGAAAGTAGTAGCTGACTTCCTGTCTAACGTTGGTGTTGACCGCGTACTTACTATCGACCTACACGCCGAACAGATTCAAGGTTTCTTTGATGTTCCGGTAGATAACGCATTCGGTACCCCTATCCTTCTTGCTGACATGGTAAGACGTGACTTTGCCGACCCTGTAGTCGTCTCTCCTGACATTGGTGGTGTTGTGCGTGCACGTGCTACTGCAAAACTACTTAACGACACCGACCTTGCTATTATCGATAAACGTCGCCCTAAAGCGAACGTGGCTCAGGTAATGAACATTATTGGTGACGTTAAAGACAGAGACTGCATTATTGTTGATGACATGATTGATACAGGCGGTACGCTTGCAAAAGCAGCAGAAGCGCTTAAAGCACATGGTGCTCGTCGCGTTTATGCTTACGCGACTCACGCTATTTTTTCGGGTAACGCTGCAAACAACCTTAAAGAGTCTGTTATCGACGAGATTATCGTTACCGACTCAATTCCATTAAGTGCGGATATGAAGCAAATCGGAAAAGTAAAACAGCTTACTTTATCTGAGATGCTTGCTGAAACCATTCGTCGCATTAGCAACGAAGAGTCTATTTCAGCAATGTTTGAGTACTAACTCACACTAAAAAGCGAGTGAGACAATGCATTTCAATAGCATTGTTTCACTCGCTTCTTTTATACGAAGTATTGATTAATTATCAATTTCTTCTTCTTCGTCTTCGGGCATGTCTACGTCTACAACAGGTACTTCAACTTCCTTAGTCTCTGTTCTCACATCAACATCTACCGTATCGACGTCATACTCAGGCAACTCTCCGCCCTCAACGTCAACATCTGGCATTTGCCCATCATCGGTTTTCTTTACTTCATACTCAGGAAGCTCACCAGACTCCACGTCGACATTAGGCATTTCGCCACCTTCAGTTTTGTTCACGTCGCACGCACTTGCCGCTAGTGCCAAGCTCGATACTGCAAAAATTTTAGTTAAGTGCTTCATTTTCTCTCCTTAAAAACGTTGCTTTTGATAATCCCCACATAAATTTATGGAGGTTACCCTCGCTGTGTAATACATCGATTGTGGGCTAGATGAATAAAACCCGTTCGCTGTTATTACATAAGTCAATAGTTATGAAGCAGGGTCTGTGCCAACTGACTTGGAACGTCTTTTTAGCCAAATGTGTGAAAATATTATGAAATCTATTTCACTCTTAGTGGTTAAGAAAAAGCGAGACTCTATCCACAATGCTAAATCCTAAGGCGAACATTATCAGATACCTATTAAACAGCGGCTTAGGTTCACTTAATAAACTTTTCGCAGGTAGGTTTTAATAGATTAGATAAAGCCTAAACTTTTCTCCGAAAATTCCTCTCGTTTTTGAAAAGCAAATACATTGTTCCCATAGACAGACTGCAAGTATTTGTTTAATGATGTAAAAAATATGTATAGGTTTCTGCGTTTTTTGTAGAAATTACTTAAACACCATGGAAGACTGTTAAGCAAAGCTTTAATCGGTAGAAGCCAAAAATTATGCACTGCTGCACACTTGGCTCAAGTGAGCGCTAACCATCAAACACTGCTCTTGTTTAATAGAGGAACATAAGAATGAAAAACAATCGACTAAAACTCGCACTCATATTCACTTCTGCACTTACACTTATCGCTTGCTCTTCAGAAGAAGAGACTAAGGACGTCACAATGGTAGCTAAAGAAACGCAAATGGAAACCAAAACGGAATCTATGCCTAAAGAATTGGTTGCAGAGCCTGTTACACAGGCTGAAGCCGTTGAAAATAATGTCAAAGGCGAAGTGACCATGAAAGGCAGCATTATATATAAAGACCTAGAAGGCGGTTTCTATGCATTTATCGCCGAAAGCGGCGACCGTTATACGTTGAATGGCCTAGACGAAACTTATCAAAAGAATGGACTTGTTGTTGAATTAGAAGGCACACCTAAACCAGATATGATGACCTTCACCCAATTCGGCACCGTACTTCAAGTGTCAAGCGTTAAGGTGCTTGATACCAGCAAAGTTATTGATAACCTTCAAACACAATGATCATGCTTTACGCGAAATAAGTAGCAAATAACACATTTATCTAAATTACATAATTTGTGTTTTTAAGCAGCGAATAACTTTTGCTCTCGCGCTAGTGGTACATACCTAGACTTAAAAGGATGATCATTGATGATTAATGCATATGCAGCTAAAGAAGCAGGCGGAAAGCTGGAAAAGTTTCAGTACGACCCCGGCGAGCTTGCCTCGCATGACGTTGAAATAGATGTTGAAAGTTGTGGTATCTGCCACAGTGATTTAAGCATGCTCGACAATGAATGGGGCATGACCGAGTACCCTTTTGTGCCGGGTCACGAGGTGGTAGGTACTATTTGTCAAGTGGGCAAACATGTCACCTCTCTTAAAGTAGGGCAGCGTGTGGGTCTCGGTTGGCATTCAGCCTATTGCAATAGCTGTAGAACCTGCGAGGAAGGCGATCACAATCTTTGTGCTGACGCGACTATGACTATCGGTGGTCGCCACGGCGGATTTGCAGATAAAGTACGCGCCCAAGCCCGTGCAGTTATTCCCCTTCCTGATACAATCGACAGCACAAAAGCAGGTCCTCTGTTTTGCGGCGGCATTACTGTATTCAACCCTCTTGTTCAGTTTGGCATTAGCCCAGCGAGTGAAGTTGGAGTTATCGGTATTGGTGGTCTAGGGCACCTGGCTTTGCAGTTTTTAAACGCGTGGGGATGTAAAGTAGTCGCGTTTACTTCAAGCGAATCTAAGCAAAAGGAAGCGTTAGAGCTAGGTGCATCAGATACTATTAATAGTCGTGATGAAAACGAGATAAAGAAAGCACGCGGTCGCTTCGACCTGATTATTTCGACCGTTAATGTAAAGCTAGACTGGAACCTGTATCTATCTGCATTGGCGCCGAAGGGTCGACTTCACTTTGTTGGAGCTACCCTTGAGCCTCTTGATATAGGTGCGTTTAATTTAATTGGTGGTCAAAAAAGCGTATCAGGTTCACCTGTAGGTAGCCCAGCAACCATCAAAACCATGCTAGATTTCGCAGCCCAGCATAATATTGAACCCGTTACCGAAACTTTTAAGTTTGATAATGTAAATGACGCTATTGACCGGTTACGAGAAGGCAAAGCCCATTACAGGGTTGTGCTGACCAAATAAGCGATAACGCTTAAGACTTCAACATCCAATAGTGAAACCAGAGTAGATAGCTCGGATGGAAATCTGTCTATACTTTTCTTGATTAAAGTAAAAACGCGCTTTTGCGCGTTTTTAATTTTAGTTGTGCCAATTTTATATTTACTCTCTTCGATTTTAATCTGTGTTGGCAATTGTATGTTGTAGTAGGTGGTGTTAGAATTCGCCGCCCTTGAATTTTGGGTTGATGATTTATTGTGCGCATGAAAGTATTTTCAAACGTGATAAACATCAAATTACAGTGGGTTTTGGTCGCAAAAACCCACATCATTAGACTTATATTTTTTGGAGACAGACAATGTCTGAAGCAAATTTCAAACTAGATGCTTCTGTTCGTACAGACCTAGGGAAAGGTGCGAGCCGCCGCCTACGTCGCGAAGATAAGCTTCCTGGTATCATCTACGGTGGTGAAGAAGCACCAGTTTCTATCACACTAGATCACAACAAAGTAAACAACTCTGCTGACTTTGAAGCGTTTTACTCTCACGTTCTTGAACTAAACCTTGACGGTAAAGTTGTTGAAGTTCTAGTTAAAGACATGCAGCGTCACCCGTACAAGCCAAAGATCATGCACATTGACTTCCAACGTGTTATCGCTGGTCAAGACGTTCACACTAACGTTCCAATTCACTTCGTAAACGAAGAAGCTTCTGCTGCTGTTAAAGCTGGCGGTATCGCAGAGCACCACGTAACTGAAATCGAAGTTACTTGTCAGCCTAAAGATCTTCCTGAGTTTATCGAAGTAGATATGGCTGGTGTTGAGATGGGTCAAACGCTACACCTTTCTGACCTAACTCTTCCGGCTGGCGTTGCTTCAGTAGAACTTGCTAAGAACGACGAAGCTCACGACCTAGCAGTTGTGACTGTTAAGCCTGCTCCTAAAGCGGCTGATGCAGAAGAAGACGGCGAAGAAGAAGCTTCAGAGGAATAATCCTCTTGGCTGATATCCGCCTAATCGTGGGCCTGGGTAATCCAGGCCCCGAATATGAAAATACCCGACACAATGCCGGTGAATGGTTTCTCAACCAACTTGCCGACACCTACAACGCCCCGCTAAAACCAGAAACCAAATTCTTCGGTAAAACTGCTCGCATTACTATTGCTGGCAAAGATGTCCGTTTGCTCTACCCCACTACGTTTATGAATAAAAGTGGACAAGCCGTAGCAGCACTGGCTAATTTTTACCGCATAGAACCAGAACAAATATTAGTAGCGTTTGACGAATTAGATTTACCCCCCGGCGTAGCAAAATACAAAGTGGGTGGAAGTTCTAGTCAGAACGGCGTACGTGACATTGTGGCTAAAATGGGTAACAACAAGAATTTTTTGCGTTTGCGCATAGGTATTGGTCATCCGGGTCATAAAAGCCGAGTAACCGGCCATGTTCTTGGTAAGCCACCAGCAGATGAAAAGGCAGCTATTGAAAGCGCCGTTGATGAAGCGGTACGCTGTACCGAAATTTTGCTGAAAGAAGACCTTAAGCAAGCACAAAACAGGTTGCACTCTCACAAAGGGTAAACCTAGCCAGTTTTCACTTTTCCAAACTAAGGATCCATGCCATGGGTTTTAAATGCGGTATTGTTGGCCTACCAAACGTAGGTAAATCAACACTTTTCAATGCATTAACAAAAGCAGGTATTGAAGCGGCAAACTTCCCGTTTTGTACTATTGAGCCAAACACAGGTGTAGTACCTGTGCCAGATCTTCGTTTGGACAAGTTGGCTGAAATCGTAAATCCACAACGCGTTATTCCTACTACCATGGAGTTCGTAGACATTGCTGGCTTGGTAGAAGGTGCCTCTAAAGGTGAAGGTTTAGGAAACAAATTCCTAGCTAACATCCGTGAAACCGACGCTATCGGTCACGTGGTTCGCTGCTTCGACGATGAAAACATTGTTCACGTTGCAGGTCGCGTTAGCCCTAAAGATGACATTGACGTTATTAATACCGAGCTTGCGCTATCTGATTTAGAAACCACAGAAAAAGCACTACACCGTGTAGCAAAACGCGCCAAAGGCGGCGACGCTGACGCTAAGTACGAAATGAAAGTGCTGGAGAAGATTAAGCCGCACCTAGATGAAGGCTTATTGCTTCGTTCACTTGAGCTTAGCAAAGAAGAACTTGCAGCAATCAGCTACATGAACATGCTTACTCTTAAGCCAACCATGTACATTGCTAACGTGAATGAAGACGGCTTTGAAAACAACCCGTACCTTGACCAGGTAAAAGAAATTGCAGCAGGCGAGAATGCTACGGTAGTAGCAGTTTGTGCATCTATTGAGTCTGATATTGCAGAGCTTGAAGATGACGAGCGCGAAGAATTCATGCAGGACATGGGCTTAGAAGAACCTGGTCTTAACCGCGTAATTCGTGCCGGTTATAACTTGCTAACGCTTCAAACCTACTTTACTGCCGGTGTTAAAGAAGTACGTGCATGGACCTTCCCAGAAGGTTCAACAGCGCCACAAGCCGCGGGTAAAATTCACACCGACTTCGAAAAAGGCTTTATTCGCGCTGAAATAGTCAGCTACGACCACTTTGTGGAGTTTAACGGCGAACAAGGTGCTAAAGATGCAGGTAAATGGCGTCTTGAAGGTAAAGACTATATCGTTAAAGATGGCGACGTTATCCACTTCCGCTTTAACGTATAATTTCTAACTCAGAAACTAGCACTGTTTACTAAAGCCACCGCAAGGTGGCTTTTTTGTTTGCGGTAAACAATTGTGAAGCCTTCATAGGGCTGATATAACTGACAAAAAACTAACGGCTTCTATAATGATTCTAAAACAGCTTAGCAATTTACAACCGTTCGCGTTATTGCAAAATAAGTCGCAACGAGACACACAGCTAAAAAACCGACAACCCCTTTTTAAAGCCTTGGTTAGAACGTTATGTTTACTAGGTTTTACTAGTTTTTCCATTGCCAATGAAACTCAGATTAAAGCGGAAAACACACAATCTAGTATCAGCGGCGGCGAAATAGCGCCAACGTTGGTAAGCAATGCCGACAGTTGGTATCAGGTACCCCAAGCTAATACGGTAACCTTCAAAACCGCACATGGCGACGTGGTTATTGCACTTCACCCTACCCTTGCGCCAAAACATGTGGCCAGGTTTAAAAGTTTAATAGATGCAGGTTTTTACAACGAACAAGCGTTTTATCGTGTAGTAGGTGGCTTTGTCGCACAGGCAGGCAGTAACGATACTCACGACGCATCACAATTTTCGCCAACACTGCTGCAGCCTATTAACGCTGAGTTTACTCAACCTCTCAATACCAACGTAAATCTGGTTGAAACCAAGGATATGTTTGCTCCTAACACCGGCTTTCTAGACGGCTTTCCAGTAGGCATTGATAAAAGCCGTAAAGAAATGTGGGGGCTTCACTGCCCTGGCGTTGTGGCGTTTGCTCGCAATAGCGAAAAAGATACCGCCAGTACCGAGTTTTATATTGTAATTGGTCAAGCACCACGACACTTAGACAGAAATATGTCGGTAGTTGGCCGCGTTGTGAAAGGTATGGATGTACTTCAAAAATTGCCTAGAGGAAATATCGACACTGGCGGTGTACTAGATAACATAACCCAAGAGAGTAAAATAAAGCAGGCTTTTGTACATAATGGCAACTCAACGCCTTTCTTTTTACAAACGCCACATCATGAAGAATACAAAAAGCGGGCTAATACGGGAAGAAACCTAGATAACCCGTTTTTTCATGACAATGCCTACGGCCCGCGCCCAATTGACGTGTGTTATTACCAAACAAAAGCCAGTGACAAAGCTTGGTAAATGCGTACTTTCCCCCTTGCAAGTTGTTCAAATTCACGGCTTTTTGTGCGTATTTCGCCCTAATGCGCACACTTAATGAGCATTTAAAAAAAGTTAGTAAAAAAGGGGTTGACGGTTGCCAGTCATATACGCATAATACGCGCCACTTCCTGAGAGGGAAGAGAATAGCAAGGCTACGTAGCTCAGTTGGTTAGAGCACATCACTCATAATGATGGGGTCGCAAGTTCGAATCTCGCCGTAGCCACCAATTCTCACATATCTCTTTTAGGAAAGTCTAGCTGCGCGGAAGTGGTGGAATTGGTAGACACGCTGGATTTAGGTTCCAGTGCTTCACGGCGTGAGAGTTCAAGTCTCTCCTTCCGCACCACGACTGGGGTATAGCCAAGTTGGTAAGGCAGCGGGTTTTGATCCCGCCATTCATAGGTTCGAGTCCTGTTACCCCAGCCATTCTTTTTTGAATGACTATTATAGCTAGCGTCTACGCGGAAGTGGTGGAATTGGTAGACACGCTGGATTTAGGTTCCAGTGCTTCACGGCGTGAGAGTTCAAGTCTCTCCTTCCGCACCATTTGGGGTATAGCCAAGTTGGTAAGGCAGCGGGTTTTGATCCCGCCATTCATAGGTTCGAGTCCTGTTACCCCAGCCAAATTCTTGAGAAGCCGCTCATTGAGCGGCTTTTTATTGAAGATAAAAGTTAAGGCTACGTAGCTCAGTTGGTTAGAGCACATCACTCATAATGATGGGGTCGCAAGTTCGAATCTCGCCGTAGCCACCAACTTTTACATTCCTTAATTGGAAGTCTACATTGCGGAAGTGGTGGAATTGGTAGACACGCTGGATTTAGGTTCCAGTGCTTCACGGCGTGAGAGTTCAAGTCTCTCCTTCCGCACCAATATTGGGGTATAGCCAAGTTGGTAAGGCAGCGGGTTTTGATCCCGCCATTCATAGGTTCGAGTCCTGTTACCCCAGCCATATTCTTGAAAAAGCCGCTCTTTTGAGCGGCTTTTTTGTTTGTGTTTACCCTTTCTAAAAAGTACTGATAGATTTTAGTTAAAAACTCTACGCCCTTTCCCTTCTAAATGAATAAATTTGCTATATGCGAGCATAAAACGTCATAGTTTCAGTACGTTTTCATTGTCCAATCATTTAGCTGTCGTGCTAGTATTGGTTCTTTATCGATATAGCTCGGCTTATCCTAAGGTTTAGCAACTATATGTTTGCTTAAACTGAAGCGTTTGTTCTGACAACGCACCTGTCATGTTCAGTTCATCTTTACACGCCGAGCAGCTATTAAAACAATAACGAAGGAAAGTGCGTGATAAACGAATTCGTTTCATTAGTTAACAATATTCTGTGGGGAGACGGCCAGGTACTCATTATCATGCTTCTGGCATGTGGTATTTGGTTTACCGTAAAACTTGGTGGTGTTCAGCTTAGGCACTTCGGCCATATGTTTAGCCTGCTTAAAGGCAGTAACACCTCGACTAAAGACGGCATAAGTTCATTCCAAGCCTTATGTACCAGTTTATCTGCCCGCGTGGGTACCGGAAACTTAGCTGGCGTTGCCGTAGCTATATCGCTAGGCGGTGCGGGCGCTATATTTTGGATGTGGATGATTGCCCTTCTCGGTATGGCCACCGGCTTTGCTGAAAGTGTATTAGGTCAGCTTTATAAAGTACGTGACGAAAACGGCGAGTTCCGTGGAGGCCCTGCGTACTATATAAAGCAAGGTTTGAACAAAACTTGGCTAGCCGTTGCTTTCTCGCTGTGTTTGTTCTTTGGCTACGGTTTCGTTTTCAGTGCCGTTCAAGCTAATACCATTACCGATGCGTTAAACAATGCGTACTCCTTCCCTACTGAGTATGTTGGCCTAGCCATTATTGCCTTAGCAGCGTTAATTGTTGTGGGTGGACTTAAAAGTATCGCCCGCTTTGCCGAGTTTGTGGTTCCTTTCATGGGGATTGGCTACGTGCTAGTAGCGCTTGCCATTACCTTCATTAATATTTCAGAACTGCCAGCCATGCTGCTTGATATCGTGAAGTCGGCATTTGGTTTACAAGAAGCAGGGGCTGGTGCATTAGGTGCCGCAATCAAAAACGGAATTCAGCGTGGACTCTATTCAAATGAAGCGGGTAGCGGCTCGGTACCACACGCAGCGGCAAGTGCTGTTCCAAACCCTAACCACCCGGTTTCTCAAGGTTACATTCAGATGCTCGGTGTTTTCTTAGATACACTAATACTGTGTACGTCTACTGCCTTTATCATTCTACTTGCTGGCGGTTCAAGCTCTGATCAAATGGAAGGCATACGCCTAACCCAAGACGCCATGAGCAGTCATCTAGGCGAAGGCGGTACCGACTTTGTGGCAGCCGCTATCAGCTTATTTGCATTTACATCTGTAGTAGCAAACTACGCCTATGGCGAAAGTAACCTTCACATGTTCAAGCTAGATAATAAAATAGGCCGTGCAGTCTACACCATTGGCTACTTAGGCATGATTTACTGGGGCGCACAGGCAGCGCTACCTCAGGTATGGGCAATGGCCGATATGGCGTTAGGTTTAATGACGGTAATCAACATCATCGCTATTGTATGGATGACCCCTACCATTGTTTCTATCAGCAAAGACTATTTTAAGAAAAAAGACAGTGGCGCAAACATGGAATACAAAGCGGGTGACTGTAAAATACAAGGTAAATCAGAAGATGGTATTTGGGATTAACACTAAGGGGACATAATGTCCCAAACTTCCAAATAATTAAGGTCTACCGGAAATAGCTAGCGCAAAACTTTTACCAAGCCTTTGAGATTCAAGTATTTTGTGTAGTACTGCCCCCGCTAGAACACATAAAAATGGAGATACAAGCCATATTGTAGTGTCAAATTGGAGGCTCAGCTTTCCGTATACTCCAATGATTAGTCTTCCAACTATTAAGTGAGAAAGAAAAACAATAAAAATGAATGACTCTATTTTGATAATAGCCCGAGCCCCCCAACTCCTTGCTATTCTATGTGAAAGGTTCCAGAAAAAAAGAGCGCAAAGGGGTCTCAGTAAAAGATTATCAATTAAGAACCAATTGCTGCTCACAAACGATGACTCTTTAAAAAAAATTACTAAGTACGACGTCACTATAAAAAGTATCAATGAGCACACTTTCAGTAATGGTGAAATTCTTACGTTATACAGCCCCCAAAAAAGACCAATTGCGTAAAAAGGTAAAATCTGGGGCCTTAAAAGAAACGGTTCGAGCGGCGCAAATAAGCCGATAACTATTATCGGTAACAGATAAACTCGCTTTCTCTCTAGTAGTCTCAATAAAATGGGCGTGATAAATATTAAAACGAATATATCTCGCAAAAACGCCAAGTGAATAGCTATTCCCGCATGGGTGATGGGGAATACATCGTTTAAATCAAGAGACAGCGTATTGTCTAAGAGATAAAAAAAAGCGGCAGTTCCTACCCCCCAGCTCACTAATGGAATAATTAACACGGTGAAGCGTTTTCTGATTATTTCTTTAAATGGCTGCCTGAAATAACCTATCATCAAAAGACCCGATATTGTTGATAAAAGGGGGACACTTGACCTTCCCAACACATCGGAAAAAATTGATTTAATTAAAGGATTTACTTGAGTAAAGTGTATATGAACATAAATCATGAAAAATATACAGATTACCCGTGCTATTTTGATTGAGTCAGATATGTTGTGGAGGTATTCATTGTACTCAATGCGCTGACTGATTAGCTTGCTCAAGCGTTGTTCTTCCCTAAACCATTATTTACAACGTGCTAACTGATTTAGCATGCCAGTACTAACAATTTTAGTGGCTAAGCAAATGCCCTGTCTTAACCCAAATTATTGTTTCTTCATCAACGTACGGATGATGCTGACTCATATGCGGGCTTCTAATCCAGGTGCCTTTGGGGTATTCACCGTGTTCGTCTTTAAATGTACCCGACAGCACGAAAATCTCTTCGCCACCAAAATGTTTGTGAGGCTTAAATACCTCACCCACTGGCCACTTAACTAAGGCAACGTGCTCGTGCTCGAAATTATGAAGCGGCATCACTTGCAAGCCGCCCTGCCCTTGTAGCCATTCTGAGGTATTTGTATTCACCCTAACCTCAGCCAAGTCGCGCTTATCGAATTGATTCAGTTTAACCAAGATCACACAGCCTTCTTTGCTAAACGGGCTGTGTTTACTGCCCGGTGGATTGCGCAGGTAAGTGCCTGCGGGGTAGTCTCCATGCTCGTCGGAAAATACGCCTTCTAGCACCAAAATTTCTTCACCATACGGATGGCTATGCTGTTTAAAGCTAGCGCCAGGCTCGTACTTCACTAGGCTAGTTGTGTGGCCCGACTCTTTCGCTTCACGCTCTAACGGCTTTCGCCATACCGTAGACGATGGTGATGCTTGCCACTCTTGCAACTGCGTGTTTATTGCCAAGCGTTCATCAAAGTTCATATTTAACATCTAGGTCACCAATGAGGATTAAGTTTTGCCGATACTCTATTAAAGACCGTTACTCAGGTCTTAGCATTTCGAAAAAATTCTCATGGGATATAGTGTAGTAATCACCACGTCCTCCGCCACGTGAAACTGGCGCACTTTTTAGCGTGCTATAAACACCGTTTTCAATAAGCGACTTATCGATATGTACACCTACGACTTCGCCCATAATAAACCAACTTTTCACTTCATCGCCTGAGGCAGACTTTAGCTGCACGACGTCGGTAAGCTTACACTCCATGCTGACCTTACTTGCTTTTACGCGAGGAACCTGCACAATTTCACTGTCAATAGTTTGCAGCCGTGCATGGTCGAACTCACTTTCTTCCGGGGCTAGAGGTTTGCTTGTTGTGTTCATTGCATCAACCAAATCTTCCGACACCAAGTTCCAACAAAACTCTCCGGTCTGCTGCACGTTTACCAAAGAATCTTTTTTACTGCCTACAACAGAGAACCCGATAATAGGTGGCGTATAGTTCAAGGCGTTAAAGAAGCTATAAGGGGCAAGGTTTAGCACTCCCGCTTTTGATTTTGTAGAAATCCACCCTATGGGGCGCGGGGCAATAATCGCGTTAAAGGGGTCGTGAGCTAAGCCATGGCCTTCTTTTGGTTGATAAAAATGCGTTTGTGACAAAACCATTCCTTAAAATGTGTGGTAGGGTAAAACTAATACTGATATGAACGCTTAAATGGCTCTTTTCAAGTGCTAAAAATTAAAGGTTGTTTATGACTGCACGTAGTGTTGCGTTTTCAAGAACAAGACTCACTGAGTTAATGGTGCCTTCTTTCGCTAATTTTGGCGGAAAAGTACATGGTGGCGTTATCTTATCTTTAATGGATAAGGTCGCCTATGCCTGCGCAAGTAAGCACGCGGGCGCTTACTGCGTCACCGTCACGGTTGATGGGGTGGAGTTCTTACAGCCTGTTGAGGTTGGCGATTTACTTCATCTAGATGCAACGGTTCATTACGTGGGTAATACATCGTTGGTAGTGGGAATAAAAGTCACCACGGAAAACATTAAAACGAATGAAGTTAAGCACACCAACAATAGCTTTTTTACCATGGTAGCTAAAAATGATAACGGCACACCAGTATCTGTGCCTGAATTAGAACTCACGAACCACCATGAAATGCGCAATTTTGTAACGGCTATCCGCCGCAGTAAAATTCGCAAAGAAGCACAGGTCAAGCTTCAACGCGATTACGACGCTTTCATTCCCAAAGAGGATTTTGCGCTTATCGATGCCCACCGATGTACAGTTAGTTTTGAAAGAGATAGCGCTTTTGATAAAACCAATTCTCATTGTGATGGTGAGTAAGTAGATGACTCGGCGCCCGTGTATGTGAGGTACATCGCCGTTAAAAGGCATATTGGAGCACGGGCGAGTTAGTACTAACCCATTAATAACGTTACATCTTGCGGGCGGAAATCGTCAGTCAATCCATTTCAGTTTTTCCAGAGGGTACCCCAAGTACCACTTAGTACGCTCTAGCACTGGGCGAATAACAATTCTGTTTATCCCCAAATTTGGATCGTCAGATAAACTGTCGCACATTTGCTTAAGTGCGTTATAGTTAGGGAAACAGGTGAATGAAATATAATCAACATCACCGCTCATTCTTAAGCAGTCCATAAATTCAGGAATGCCTTGCAATGCGTTTTCAAACTGTCGCCGCTGCTGCGCTGTATTGCTTTTAAGATAAAACTCTACGTATGCCAACACATGCTCACAGATACGATCCAAATCCATCTCAGTATGAAAATTAAAAAAGTATCCTGCTTCCTGCAGTGCTTTCTTTCGTTGAAAGCATGCGCTTGCCGACAAGCCAACACGATCTGCTAATTCTTGATTAGAAATATCTGCGTATTTATGAATGGTAGCTAGAATTTTTTTATTGTACTCATCTAGCTTAATGGTCTTTTTGGCGATGCGATGTCTCCTACCAAATTTATCTTTTGTTTTGCGACTGTACTTAAAAAGAAAGTTTTTGAAAAGCGCTAAACATCCGTCAGAAATTCACCGTTAACTCACTTACACTAGGTTTTCTTTTCATCAGAGCAGAAGATATGGAACCACCATACGACACATCACAACAAGACATTGAAGACGGCGCATTAGTTTCATGGCCAAGAGTTGCTGCCGTGTCAGCTATGGTGTCATTTTCAATACCAACATTTATGACTGGCATAGAGTTATTCGCATTACTTTCTTGGCAACAAACTGTAATAACACTGCTTATAGGAGGTATGCTGCTCACCCTCGTTGGCGGGTTAATGGGTTCTATCGGCGCTATAACGCGTAAAAATTCTTACATGCTCGTTCGGGTAGCCTTTGGTAGTTTGGGGGCTCAAATCCTCAATTTACTTTTTGCCGTTTCACTGGTGGGCTGGTTTGGCTTAAATTTAGACTTATTTTCATCGTCTGTTGCCGCCATTTTAAATCACGACACTTCAGAGCTCCCCCTTACCATAGGCATAGAAGCTATTGTGGGCATACTGATGATACTTACCACCATGTATGGATTTAACGTCATCAACCGTTTGTCGGTAGTTCTGGTGCCTATCATGATGGCCGTAAGTGCCATTCTTTTGTATCAGTCTCTTACAACTACCTCTTTTGAACACTTTACCAATGATATGAGCCAAGCCCAAAGCTCTATTAGTCAAGGGGTCAGCCTTATTGTCGGAGTGATTATTATTGGTGCCATTATATTGCCTGATATTACTCGCTTTAGTCGTCAGCGTAGAGGCGGTGTATATACCGCATTTTGGTCATATTTAATTGCTCAAAGCGCCGTAATTGTTATTGCCGGCTTCGCCGCTTATGCGCTTGAAGCGAACAATATACTTGATGTATTGCTGGCTCTAGGAATAGGCAGCTGGTCACTGCTTATCATTGTCGCAGGCAGCTGGATTTTAAATGCGTTGAACCTTTACAGCGCGGAGCTTGCGGTCAATGCAAGCTTGCCCCGCTTAAAACAAAATCTTGTGGCTATTGGTTTAGGTGTGGTGGGCATGTTCGCCGCTTTTGCTAATATTCTCGAAATATTCGTGTTGTTCTTATCCGTTCTAACAGCCGTGTTTATTCCTGTGGCCGGTATAATCGCCGTAGACTTTTTTGTGCTAAATAAAAGCGCGTATTTTGTGAAACTAAATTCTGAGTCACACCATGCTACCTCTCTTTCTTCTGAACAAATGTCATCCGATGCGCAAAACCCTAAACATTCCGGCCACAAAAGCGCGTTAATAGCTTGGGCAGTAGGTGCGGGAATTGCCGGCTATGACTTGTTCGAGCCGTTCTCCCTTGTTACAGGGGTTGCCGCGTTAGACGCAATTTTAGTCAGTGCGATATTACACTTTGTTGTTTGTTCAGGCTTACGCTTGCTTGCAGTTAGACGAGTTTCACTATGAATTTAGATGACATAACACAACCTGTAATTATCTGCTTTCTTACTACTTCATCTTACCATTTTGAGGCACACTTATGCGTATAGGCATTGATGTTGGCGGTACACATACTGATGCTGTACTACTCGACAATGAGACGATTTTAGCCACTAACAAGTCATTAACGACTGCAGACGTGGCAAGCGGAATTATAGATAGCCTTAACGCCCTCCTTAACAAGGCATCGGTGTCTGCAAACAATATAAATGCGGTAATGATTGGTACAACCCAATTTACCAACGCCATTGTAGAGCGTCGCCAGTTATCTAACATTGCTGTTATTCGCTTAGCCCTTCCTAGCGGAAAAGGCTGCCCTCCTATGATTGAGTGGCCTGAAGATTTGGTCAACGCCATAAACCCCAGTATTTACGAATGTCATGGTGGCTACTTGTACGACGGCAACCCTGTTGCGGATATCGATATTCAAGAAATAGAAGCCGTAATAGCTGATATTAAACAAAAAGAGATAAAGTCGGTTGCAATTGCGTCAGCATTTTCAACCATGAACGCTGAGCCGGAACTGCTGGTAGCCAAACTTATACGCGCGGAAATTCCCGACTGTGAAATCACCTTATCTCACCAAATTGGGAGTATCGGCCTGCTTGAACGAGAAAATGCCGCCATCTTAAATGCGACGTTACGCCCATTTGCTCAATCTGTGGTTAATGCATTTGAAAACGCGTTGACGAAGCATGCCTTTAACTGCCCATTTTTTATTAGCCAGAACGACGGAACACTCATGAATGCCGAATTCGTGCGAGCGTATCCGGCCCTTACTTTTGCATCTGGGCCCACAAACTCACTCAGAGGCGCCTACAAACTTACCGGCAAAGAAAGCGCTATCGTTGTGGATATTGGCGGCACTACATCAGATATTGGTGTTCTACAAAACGGGTTCCCGAGAGAGTCAAACCGAATTATAAAAGTAGGCGGGGTGCGAACGAATTTTCGCATGCCTGATATTAATGCTGTTGGACTCGGTGGTGGGAGTATTGTACGTGATGAAGGCAAGCGCATTGGGCCAGATTCCTGTGGGCACAAGTTGGTAGACGAGGCATTGATATTTAACGGCAACACCTTAACTACCACAGACATTATTGTTGCCAGTGGCCATGCAGACATTGGTGATAGTGAGAAAGTGAAGCATGTATCCAGTGACGTCATCCAAAGCGCCATAACAACCATGCGTGAAACCCTGAATTATCACATTGAAATGATGAAACCCGACGACAAACCAGTACCGGTAATTTTAGTGGGTGGAGGAGCCGTGTTGATACAAGGCGACTTACCTGCTGCCAGCGAAGTTATTCGGCCCGTAAACGCTGGTGTAGCTAATGCCATCGGCGCTGCTATCGCGCAAATTGGCGGGGAAGCTGAAAGCATGTTGTCGTACCGTGCAATGTCACGCGACCACGCAATAAAAGGTGTAACTCAGCTTGCCATAGACAAAGCCGTTACCGCTGGTGCCGACAAAACCACAGTACGTACTATCGATATAGAAGAAATAGAGGTGCCTTACATGGAAGGTGATATGCGACGTGTAAGAGTGAAAGTGGTGGGTGACATAGCCACTGATGACGCTAGTGTCAAAACCTCTGAACACCACACAGGAGCCTACTAACATGCAGCGCAATGCATACGTAACGATAGACGATTTAGAGGCGCTAAGTATGGGCTCAGTTTTTCTGGCAACGGGTGGCGGTGGTGACCCCTACTTGCCCATGCTCTTAGCTAAGCAAGCTTTGTTAGAATACGGCCCGGTGTCCCTTGTCGCGCCTGATGAGTTAAACAGCGAAGACTACGTGGTAGCACTTGGCGCCGTTGGTGCGCCCACGGTCAGTCTAGAACTGCTGCCCTCTATTGATGAGGCTGGAGACACACTTCGGGCATTTGAAAAGTATACCAGCAAAAAAGTAAATGCCATTGCATCGTTTGAAATTGGTGGAGGAAACTCACTGTTGCCGCTTGTGGCCGCCGCCGGTGCCGGCATTCCCATGATAGATGGTGATGGTATGGGCCGCGCTTTACCCGAAGCGCAAATGATGACCTATGCTATTGCTGGCGCAAAGCCGACCCCTGCGGTAGCACGAGATTACGCAGGAAACACAGCTGCGTTTTCGACATCAGATACAACAACTTATGAGCGCCATATTAGAAGCTTTTCTATGGCGGCTGGCGGCATGATAACCGCAGCAGAGCACCCTATGTCAGGCGCGTTTGTTAAAACAGCGATTATTCCTCACACAGTTTCGTTCGCCATAAATTTGGGCAAGGTGCTGATAAAGCATCGAGGTCACGTTCAACAAATGATGCCACATTTGAAAGCGTGCTTTAAGAAATCAGTTTACGGGCAGTGCAAACTGCTATTTGAAGGTAAGATCACCGATAAAAGTGTAGCTATTGTTGGAGGGTACGACGTTGGTGAGCTTACTGTAGCGGGTTTTAATGGCGAACCTCCCGTGACCGTAAACATCAAAAATGAATATCTGATTGCAAAACAAAGCGACAAGGTGTTAGCAAGTGTACCCGACTTGATCGTACTTGTAGATATTGAAACTAGCGAACCTATTAATGCTGAACGCATAAAATACGGACAACGGGTAGCAATTATTGCCGTAGAATGCCCTGCGTTTTACAAATCGGAACGAGCCCTTTCGGTGGTTTCGCCCAGAGCCTTCGGTTTTGATTTTGACTATGTTGCGTTGTCTGAAAAATAAACGTTTTAAGTATTGATACAAAAAGCCCCTGATAGATGATGTATTCACCTATCAGGGGCTTTTTCATTGCAGTTTACTTCTTTTTTTAAGCCGTATTGTTACGCCTTAGTTAAAAGCTATAAGACACTTTTCCGTAAACAAAACGGCCTGTAAAACCGTAAGGCGAAAAGCCTGAATACGGGAATAAGCGCGAGAACGTGGTTACATCATCTACGAGTTCACGGGTGGTTTCAGGGTACACATCAAACAGATTGTTAGCACCGACAGAAACGGTAAGTCCTTCCGTTAACGAAATGCGAACGTCTAGGTCTGTGATCCACTCTGATGGAATGATTTCATTTCGTGCATCAACCGAAGATGGGTCTTCCACCTCACCGTAACGCGTGGTACGTAATGTTGTTGTATAACGGTCGTAATTCCACGTAACACCTAAGTTCAGCTTGCTGTCTGGTGACGCTGTTTCAAAACGTCGAAGCTCCACATCGCTGAACAAGTTGTCTTGGTCGAACCCAGCATTTTGCAGTACGTCAGGCGCATCCAGAATGTCGGTCACTTCGTTGTCATTGAAGTTCGCACCCGCATTAAAGTTAAACGCACCATAATCTGCTGTGTTCAAGGTGTAAGTAGATACGATGTCGACACCCTCGGTGCGAGAGTTGATAGCGTTTAAGAAGAAGCGAGCACGGTTTGCTCCAGTCCCCTCTAGCAAAGCTTCAATCGCGTCACCAGATAGGTTATTCGACAACACAATACGATCGTCGATATCAATGCGGTAGAAATCTACCGTTAAGTTGAAGTCGGCATTTGGTGAGTAGGTGAAACCGGCACTGTAGTTAGTCGATTCTTCCGCATCTAGGCCTGGGCTACCTAAGGCTTGCGCTACATCGCTTGATGGTGCGAACGTACCGGTTTCTGTCGGTTCTCCATCAACAAAAACAGTGGCAATAGAGGTAAAGAACTGCTGCTGAAGAGACGGCGCTCTAAAGCCTGTTGATACCGACGCACGAAGGGCAAAAGCATCGCTTAGCGTTACACGGTGCGACATTTTCCAGTTAAACGTGCTGCCAAAGTCAGAATAATCTTCATAGCGACCAGCCACCGCTACATTCCAGTTTTCAACGACATCAGCTTCTAAATCAACATAAAAGCTGTAGTTGTGACGGCTATTGTCACCTGCAGACTCTGGGGTAAAGCCAGGGAATACTTGAGAACCAGCGGCGCCAAATGGCCCATCAATCGGGTCTGTCACAGCTCCACCTGGCCCAAAGGTACCTTGAATGTAAGAGTTTTCTTCACCAGCAGTTATTTCGTAGCTTTCATGACGGTATTCTGCGCCCATCGCAAAGTTCATTTCGCTGTAAAACAGCCCTGTATCGACAAGACGAGACGCGTCTGCGTTGATTATAGTCGTATCATATTCAAGGGTACCCGCGTCGAATTCGGTCTGGCTTGTTGGGCCAAGTGACGTATTAAGTGTGTTAACTACGCCGTATTCTAGTTCATTACCACCGTGAGTTAACGATAGGTCGTAATTCCAGACATCCCCATAGCCTTTAATTCCAGCGATAAGCGACATATCGGTAATATCGGTTTGAATAGAAGGTAAGAAGCCATCTTCATAAATCTCAACGATATTGCGTGAGTCTTGTGCACGACGGTAAAAACCACTACCAAGAGAGTCTCGCGTGCTATAGCCAGCAGTAGTATAAAACTCAACGCTGTCAGTTAGCGCTTTACCTGCGTTAATAAACAGCGCGTAGTCTTCTACCTCGCCGTTGCCGTAAACATGGTTGTAGCGGTTTACGGTGAGTTCACGTGGGTCTAGATTACCCTCTGCATCGCGGGCATAGTTTTCTCGCTGATCGTAGTCAGCACGATTTGCTTGGCCGCGGTCACGATATTCACCAGAAACATTTATAAAACCATCATCGCCCCACTCAAAGCCCATGTTACCGCGAAGGGTAAAGGTTTGGCCGTCGGTTAATTCACGGTTGCTGCCTTCTTCAAAGGCTAAATTGCCGTCAGCGCCAATGCTTACCCCTTCAAGGTTTGGTACACCATCCATCGCTGTTACGTTAGCACCGTACGTTGCCGATACTTCACCGCCTACTGCCACGTCTTTCAACACAATATTAATTACACCGGCTATAGCGTCTGAACCGTATTGCGCCGCAGCACCGTCGCGCAGCACTTCAATGCGTTTAATCGCATTTGCTGGAATAGCATTCAAATCTACCGCTGAAGAACCACGGCCAACCGAACCGTTAAGGTTGAGTAGTGCTGAGGTATGACGACGCTTACCGTTTACCAAAACCAGCGTGTGATCTGGCGCTAGACCTCGAAGCTGCGCTGGACGTACGTGGTCTGTGCCGTCGGTAATAGACGGTTGAGGAAAGTTAAAGCTAGGCAGTAACTGATTTAAAATCATGTTGGTTTCAGTTAGGCCTGTTGCTTCTATCGAAGACGCATCAATGATATCGATAGGAACGGGAGAGTCATTGACAGTGCGGCCTACACGACGAGAACCTACAATTTGAATTTGCTCAACATCTTGCTCATCAACAGATGCTTGGTCTTGTGCAAGAACCGACGTGGAAAAAGATATTCCTGCAATTGCAGAAGCAATAAGGGAAAGCTTAAAAGCGGAAGTGCTAAATTTTGCCTGTTGCATGGTGTTGTTCCTGAATTTTATGTGTTTACCGCTTGAAAGAGAAATACATATCACACTAACAAAGGATCACGTGATAATGGCACTTTCATTTTATCCGTAAAATGTAGGAGTACTGCTAAACGCTTGTTTCGTATACAAGACTAGTTATTATGGAAGTGAAGCTGATTCACAGCTTATGCGCAGAGTTAAGCATAAAGTTGCATAGAGATACAATACTAAAGTAGTAAATAGTCTTCTTTGTACTTAGTAAACTTTAGCGGCTTCATTAGCTAATTTCCCACGGTTGACTTCTAGTCGCTCCCCCCCTGTTGTTGAAATATCGATAAAATTGAGAAACTAAGGTGTTAACAATAAAGAAAACGTGTGTATTAATGAGAACATTATCACGTTTTACTTGGTTGAAATTGTATAAATCCTTATTCAACATGGGAGTGAGGGTTAAATTAAAAATTTCAATAGTTTACTGCGTCAGTACATACGAAAAGGCACCGATTTACGGACAGTAACAGATATGCAGATTGCCGAACTTGGAAGGGCATTGAATACAAGACCGAAAAAGTGCACCGGCTTTAAGCAGCCCATTGCTGTTTTCAATGAATTACGAAAGGCTGCCTAATTTAGAAAGTGGTGCTCTTCGGAGTTGAATTAGCAGCTATTTCCGCAGCATAATCGAAAAATATGTTGACTATTGATTTTCTAATGCGAGTAGGCAATTCTAATGGCTTATGGTAAGTCAACGTCCCATTTTTGAAAATGGAGTTGATTAATTCAAAGAAAGTAAGCAGAGTTAAAAGAATTCGATGACCTATTCGTTCTTAGTCACTAATACTGAAAAGTCTATGGCTTTGGATACTTCTTTCGAGATATCCATATGATTAGAAATATCTAACGGAGAATAATAATGAGAAAGAAGCAGTTAATTATTATAGGTGCCCCTAAGTCTGGAACCACTACTTTAGCTTCGCTTTTAAATCAAAGCGAAAGTTTTAGACTCGGTAATATAAAGGAACCTAAGTATTATACCAATTTCGATGAGGTAAGTTGGACTGGGCCCAACATAGCACCTTTTATTGACACTCTGTTAGTTAACGAATTAGATTATGAAAATAATTTTAAAGGCGCGAGTGAAGATCAGTGGTGTATTGATGCTTCCACTGACTATTTATGGTGCTCTGTATCTGCTGAAAAGATAAAAGACTCTTCGAGCACTTTTGATACGAAAATCATTTGTATTCTTCGAGATCCCGTCTCAAGAGCTATCTCCGAATACGCTCATACGAGACGAGATAACATGCAAAACCTGAGTCTTATTGAGTCATTTCAAGCTGAAGATCAACGAATTAAGAAATCCTTTCAGCCCCTGTTTTATCATAAGTTGAGAAGCTCCTACAGCGATCAAGTTAAACGATATCTTAATATATTTTCAAAGGAACAACTTTTATTTTTAGAGTTCAATGAACTTAAAAACGAGCAAGCATTAGTGGATAGTGTTTGCGACTTCTTAGATGTGAATAGATTTAGTCTCTCTTCAGTTAAAAAAGAAAACGTTTCTAGTATTAATCGCTTTCAACTTTTAAAAAAAATATTAAATGAAGAAAATCCAATAAAGCTTTTTTTCTCAAAAGTTGTACCTTCGTCATATAAAAGCAAACTCTACGAGTTTGCGACAAATTTGAATTCAACTAAAATAAAAATTCGCGATGACGAGAAGGAATACGTAAAGCAAGTACTTTCTGAGGAGGTAAAGAAATGTAAAGAGATTCTTCCTATCAACACTGAACTATGGTGAATAAGATAAGATATGGTAGAGTCTTCCAGTTTTTGCGTTTTTTATATCCATACAAATTTAAAGCCCTATGCAAAACCAAATTAGAATAAAATGATATTTCTGGAGTTAAAAAATAACTCTACCGCTAAGTTTTGCTTGTTGCGTTGTTTCTGAATTTTATGCGTTTACTACTTGAAAGAGAAGTACATATTGCGCGAGCTTTACATCACATGATAATGGCAGTTTCATTTTATCCGTAAAATGTAGGAGTACTGCTAAACGCTTGTTTCATATACAAGACTGGTTATTATGGAAGTGAAGCTGATTCACAGCTTAAGAGCAGAGTTAAGCATAAAGGAGCATCAAGATATAATACTAAAGTAGTAATTAGCCTTGTTTATGCTGATTAAATTGTAGTGACGTCTGGTCGTTTCAGCTGACTTCTAGTCATTAAAACACCCCACTTGTTGCATTATCGATAAAATTGAGAAACTAAAGTGTTAACGATAAAGAAAGCGTGTGCATTAGTTAGAACATAATCGTGTTTTACTTGATTGAAATTGTATAAACCAGTAAAACTAGTAAAAAAGAAATGAGAGAAAAACATGGAACGATTTTCAACAGTAGACTGTGTATTTGTTTATGGCGCGCTTCGCTCGGGAACAACAGTTTTTAGACTGATGTTAGACCACCACCCAGATATTGCGAACCCTGGAGAAATGGACTTTCTTTTCGATTATTTACATGAAAGTAAGTCAGAACCCACAGGATGGTTTTACGATGTTGAAGGGCTAAAGCTTGATAGAATCTTCAACAGTAACAACTTAACTATTCCAGCCGCGAAACTTGGTTTAGATATTCTTGAAGATTTTCTTTTGCAAATAAACGCCAAACACGGTGGCAAGAACGTTATGTCTATCAACATCCATAGGCATATTGATAAAGTTTTCAAGATTTTTCCGAATACAAAATGCATACACATGTTAAGAGACCCTAGAGATGTTGCTAGGTCTTCTATAGGCATGGGTTGGGCATATAATATTTATTACGGCGTTCGCCACTGGGTAAAAACAGAACAAGCCTGGGACAGTGGAATAGCAAATGTATCACCAGCAAGCTACACCACTTTGCGTTACGAAGACTTGTTCATGAATATTGATAGTGAATTAAGAAGAGTATGTGATTTTTTAAATGTTGAATGGAGCGACAACATGCTGAATTATCATGAAAACAGCACATACTCGGAACCCGATCCTAATTTAATCTGGCAATGGAAACGCAAATGCAGTGCTGAAGATATTGCCTTATTAGAGGGGTATGCTTCAGACATAATGCAGAAGAAAGGTTATGAGCCATCGACTAATGGCAGAAAACCATCATTCTTTGAGTCTTTAAAAATGCTTATGAAGCAGAAACAATTCCTTTGGAATATTGGATTTGAACGATATGGCTGGAAGTTATTCCTTGGAGAAAAATTTACCCGAGTGGTTAAATTGAACAAAAAGCATCACAATATTAAATTAAAGCTGAATGATATTGATCAGCTATTAGTAAAGTAACTAACCACTTACGCGTTACCTTTTGTATATATAGCAATAAGGTAACGCAGTTACTTCAGTTTTTGGCGCAAGATATTGTTAAGCGGTTTCTCGAAGTAATAGTAGGTCAAAAATGCTACACATACGCTTATAACAAGAAAAGCAGGAAGCAAAACATAACTTTCAGCAATCGCTCTTCCCCCACCAAACAATAAATCAACTGCAAGCAAGAAGTGAATCGACCAGACTTCTCTAGACAATTATTGCAGACATACCACGGAGTGCGTCCAATGCAGTAAACCGGATATTTTCATCCATCATAAAACAGAAAAATTCTCTTTTGGAGTTTATTTGCCTACTAGTACTTTTTTAAGGCTTCGCTTCTTCTGTTGAAGAGTCTTTTTAAAACTATCCATCGGCATAGTGACATATTTCTTCTTATACTCGTACGGGCGTGCCTTGAAAATTGTAGTGTGGTTTCCACCGTACAAATCCCCTGCATTGTCGCCAGGTTCACTAGAGTAATAATATGCTGCGAATGAGTTTCTAGAGATATCGCTTGGCGACTTAACAGCAGTAACGCCATGAAAGCTTATATCGCTGGTAGAAAAAATAACACACCGGTTAAACTTGGGCTCGAACGACTGAATGCAGTTTCTTACATCTTTGTCCCACAACTCAACTTCGCCGCCCCAGGTTTTATCCCATACAGGGTTTAGATAAATAAGAATATTTATACGTCTAAACAAATCTAATTTAGATTCAAAGTTGAAATCGACATGTACATCTAAAAGGCCAGACGATTTTGTAAGGTGCATCCCGCCGCCGACGAAACTAGGGTCCCAAACCAAAGATTCAATGCCTGACAGTTTCGACATAATTTCAATAAATTCTTTTGATGATAAAGCATCTGAAAGTTCTGCAACCGGTGATGGAAAAAGCGGTGGTTCAGTTATCTGTACTTTTAAACTTTCGTTAGTTGCGTTAAATTCGCGCCCTACTTTTTTAGCATCTTCGTATTCTGGGTAAGCACTCGCTACTCGAGTTGCAAACTCTTCTGTTAGGAAGTTGTCTATACATATCGATGGAAATGGCTCGGCACACTGATACTGTTCGCTCATGCGGTTCCAGTTTTGCGCAGAAAATATTTTTGACATGGTAAAATCCCTTTTAAAATGTTTTATTATTACAGCTGTTTAAGCAAACTGATTTATTTAATATTATTTTTAATTAAATAATGTAATTCTGTTTACTACAACCAAAAATCAGAAGCACGAATAAGTGCAAATTCCTTACCGATATATGGATATCTTAAATGACTAATATAAAAGTTATGTCACGGGTTGTAAATGGATTGCTTGCTCTCTTTTTTTTACTACTATTCATACAGCCAAATGCAATATCCGCTAACACTCCTACATTTACCATCCACGATGAAATACACCAAAGTAATTACGAGCCATTTACTACAACAATCGCCGCTTTCGGAAATGGTCATACTTTAAGTGATGGAGGTGGGTTCGAGCCAAGTATTTTTAGAACCGCCTTTCTTGCTACTGAATCAGCGGAAAATATAGTGTATGGCTTATATAAGGATTTAAGTTACTACGATTCTTGGAAAGAAGGTGCGTTAGACGGTGCAAGCGTTGAAATACTGCGTATCGAAAATGGGCAATTTAAATCTATACGGCAAGACATTGTTGCTAAAAATGGGCATTTCGCAAGTGGCTGGCATTCACCGCTTTATGGTCACTACATTCCACAGGGTACCAACGAATTTAAGCTAAAAATACCTGGGTGGAGTAGACAAAATACGCCCTACTATTTCATGGTAAAAACTTTAGATAAGAATAACCAATTATCAGTACCCTCAAGTACTGTAATTGTAAAGCCATCTGCTTCGTCAAAAGGCGAAACGAATCTCCAGTCTCTTCCTAAAGTAAAAGTAGCTTCGGGTAAATCTGCTCTTTCAGCACCTACTAACGCACATTTTTCGGTTGATGAAAACGGCGAGATCACCCTGAAATGGAATACTGTTGAAGGCGCAAAAGGTTATGTAATTTACCGCTCGGATGTTCCACCAGAACGCCACAAAGGCTATTCATTGCGACTTACCGACAGCGGCCCTGCCATTAAAAAAGGTGACTTGGTAATAGTAAGAAAGAAGTTTTATTCTTTATATCGGTATGAACTGTTAACCAATAGAGTGTGGCTATCTAATAGGCATCATCGCTATTTTAGGCAGCCTATGCTTCCCTTATTCAAAGATGAGCTTGAAAGGCATTTTTGGCAACTGACACCACATGAGGAAGAGACGATTGTTCCCAATAGTGGCGAAACCTACTTTTCAGTAAATCTTACAAACGAGACCCCGTTAAGCATAGGTCAATACAATTACTCCGGAACAGCACAGCAATGGTACGACGTACTAGACCCGACGAAAAGCTATACATTTGAAGTTTGGACAAGGGGTGACAGTAATGTGTCTGCCGAGTTGAGACTGCCGGGCTTGACTAAAAAACTTGAAATAAACAATAAATGGAAACATCACATAATCCCGTTTTCGCCGCCTGAACTTTATGATGATGCCAAGCCACGAAAAATGGAGATGGTGCTAAAAGGCCCAGGCCGCGTAGACATAGACAATATAAAAATTTACCGTTCCGATGCAAAATACTTAGCATTTCTACCTGAAGACCATAAAGCAGCGAAACAAGCCAAAATGTCTTTTTTTAGAACCCACGGCTTCATAAAAACCTTTTACAACACGTATAACCTTGAACAACTTACCAACAATGCGGGTAACATTACGGCTAACTATGGAAACACCCTGCCGCAAACGCTAAATTCATTTGTAGAAGTGGGTACTAATCCCTGGCTTCAAATAGAGCCGCATTTCGCTGAAGAAGAATGGTTGGGCCTAATAGAGTACTTAGCGGCACCTTATAACCCACAGGAAGATACAGTGGAGGCCAAACCGTGGGCTCATAAACGCTATCAACAAGGCCAGCTTGAACCTTACTCCGACAAATTTAGCGCCATAAGATTAGAGATTGGTAACGAAACCTGGAACAGAATGTTTCGACCATGGACCTTCCACCCAATGACTGACGATATAACCGGTAAGCACTACAGCAACGCTGAAGTTTACGGGCTCTACCAAGAATACGTTATGGGTATAATTAAACGCAGCCCCTACTGGCCAAATATAGAAAACAAGTTCGAAGTGGTAATTGGCGGTTGGACAATTAATAGTTATGGTGAAACTGCCGCACGAATGAGCCCGAGTACAGATGTAGTAACTGTTGCTGAGTACATTGGCGGCTGGGACCAGGGAGAGGGCGTTGTTACCGGCTCACCAGAAAGCCTACAGACGTTATTAGACTTTGCACAACAAACGGCAGCTAAGCGTGCTAGAAGGCATGTAGAAAAAGTAAATGCAATTTCCAAGTTGCACAATAAAACGTTAAAAGTTGGCACTTACGAAGCTGGGCCAGGCTACGCACGAAACGGGCTGAATAACGAAAAAGTAACCAAGGAGCAATACTTAGAGCAAGAGCGTGTTATGAAAGGGCCTGTTGCGGCAGCTGCTACATTAGACACTTTCTTAACACAACTAAGAGAGGGTTACAGCACGCAAAACTTCTTTTTGTTCCAGCGCGGTGATTATTGGAGCTCCCACGCAAAATGGTACGACGGAGGAGAAGCCTACCCTTCTTGGCAATGGATTACTTTTTTTAATCATATCGTTAACGATTCATACTCGCTGTTAAAAACGACTAGCGAAAATGTACCTACTAGGAACATAAAAGCATTTAAGCATCGTAAAGCCGCTGACAGCGCTCCCAACCTTGATATTTTCGCATTTGCAAATCAAACCGAGCTAGTTATCTTTATCCTCTCAAGAAAGATAGATTCGCGTAAAAATTCTATTATTAATATTACATTACCCGCTGAATACAATAACTCAATGGTCACTGAGGTTCATTTAAGTGAAGCCATACAGGCCCAATCCAAATTTAAAGAAAAAACAGCAAGTAAAATTAGTGACCGAACAATAAAGGTAAATAAGTTAACGTCAGAAAGTGCTATCGCGCTAATAGTCAAAAAAGCGGCAAGTAGAAACTAATTGTTAAATTGGTACAAACGCAAATTAGTTTGAGGGCTACTTATAAGTTTAAAATAAGTGCCCCACTCAACCCGGTAAAAACCGAAAGATAAGCATAAACAATGATTACTTTTGCACGCTTTACGGTATACCAACTATTCCGCAGTTTCATAATCCTCTTATCGATAACGACATATAGCAGCGCAGCAATAGCATAGCTAAATATACTGTACATTGCGTGCTTAAACTGGAATGACGGAAACAGCTTCAAGACCACATTTGCAGCGATCAAGCCTATCCAATGGTTTAAATACAAAGGATATGAAATTCCTCCTAGAAAGGCGCCTAGCTTCGATTTACCTCCCGGTACTGAGAGTGCAATAACAAGAAAAATTGCCGCGAATGGCGCGTATGCATCATAATTTCCACTGTAAACTAACAGGTAGAAGCAAACCACAGCAATGCTTAATGCAAAGAAACGGAAGGATGATTTAGAAAACAGGCTTGGATGGTGTTGCCTAACAATAGCGGCGATTACACCACCACATAGCGAAAAGTAACCACCTAAAATAAATAATAAAATGCCAATAAAAATCCAGGTAACTAAGCTTTTACCCAATTTAGGGATAAACACCATTATGAGAGGCGCCAATAAATAGAACTGCTCTTCTACATTCACACTCCAAAAGTGGTTTCCCGTGCCATCTAGAGGCATCTGGCCTTTAAATTCAGCGAGCTGTGGAGGACCGAATAAATTGTAAACCCAAGTTATCTTATAGAAAACAAACTCTAACCACTTTGCGTTAATTGGGTCCTTCAAAAAACTTGCGATTATAAGCAACAGAAACGCAATGTAATATGGAATCCATATTCTGACTGCTCGGTTAAAATAAAACTTCGTTAAATCATCCTTTTCAGACTTTAACAAAATACTTCCTATCAACCAGCCACTCAGCGCAAAAAACACCTCGACAGCGAACTTTCCAGCAACAGCCCACTCTATTAAACCGCCGTGATAAAACATTACTACGCTAGCAAGCGCAAACCTCAAGTAGTCAAACAGCGGATAATAAAATAAATCACTCTTATCAATTGTGTTTTCACCTTTCATTATTTTTTTCCGATTTGAGGTTAGCAATAAGGGCAAGCTTGATTATTGCGCCTGTTAGCAGCCATACCCAAGGCATTGACCATGAAGAATTTGGAATTTGATCAACTAAAATCATAGTAGGCAAAACCGACAAAAGTACTAACATATTTTTATGTATGTGACCCTGTGAAGCGCTGAACAAGGCTTTTGAATAAAGCAGTACATTTAAAGCCCAGAAGACAAAACCATATCGCATTGTCCAAACCAACCACGTGCCGTCGGGGATTGCGCCGTAAAAATAGCTTCGCCCGGAACCACCGTACCCTATAAGAAAGTAACTGCCTAGATAATCAACCATAAGCTGTTCATTATAAAACCGAAAATACAGCGAGCGCAGGCGTTCTTCAGAAAAAACTAGCTGCAAGTTTTCATATAGCCAGTCGAGCGGTAAAATACTTGAGTAAACAAACAAAGGGTAAACAATAACGCATGCAACAATTAGTTTGAGTATGTGCCTTTGTGTACGTGCACTAAATAAAAATAAGAGAGAAGCACCTAACAACGCTATAGCTATTGCCGTTGCAGACTTTAGAAGTATTAAACAAATGAATACGACGGCTATCAGTGTGTGATGAAAAGTACGAGAAACAAAGAACCTCTTAAGTTTTGCAAGAATAAGCAAGGCTAAAAAGCCACCTAGATAGAAATTTGCTGTTAACAATCCATGGCCTAAAAACACCACTGCTCTAAAGCCGCCATCTCGTATTTGCTGTATAAACGAGTGGGGTGAGAATCCATACACATTTTTATTAAGCTGCGGGCTAAATCTAATCTCGTATAATACAAACGGCAGGTATACGAGTAGCGCTACGATTAAAAGCTTCAGCAGTTTAATTACATCGTCTTCGCTTTTAACAACGTTAATTCCAATGATAAGCGGCAGCAACGTCAAATAAGTTAAGATAGCAGCGGAAACCGCTTCATGCGCCGTTAAGCCAGCTTTCCACACGCCACCATTAAAGACAGGCGACGTGTTAAACAAAAAGTTAAAAAACGAAATTGCCACAATGGCGACGATAAAATGTTTAACTACACCATTACTACCAAACCAGTTGAAGCTGTTCTTTTTAACTACAACAATACCGACTATTGCACCAATTGAGCTGCTTACGTATTTGTCGATACCAGGAATAAGCGGTAAATCAAGCTGAACTTTCACTGGTAGAAACAACATTCCACCAACTATGCTAATAAATGTAGCAGTAACCGTATCAAGCCTAGTGAAGCAAAAGCAGCAAAGTAGTGGCCAAATCAATATTAGCGTTAAATTAATCAAATCTTGCATTATTCGGCTTCACTATAGATATTTTTATTATTAAACAACTTTTATTACCTTTTTGACCATAAGACTTGCTACAACTACAAAAAACACAAATGGTGAATAGATAAACACTCCTAGCTCAAACGACCTTAAAATGTTGACAGCAGGAAGTACAAGTTCGTGCAAAACGAATAAAGGAAAAGCCAATAACCCTACAGCCGCAATGATGCGAGCCATCAGTGCATAAGGCGCCTTCTCACCGATAAAATCTAGCTTTTTAATTAAAACAGCATCAAGAACGACGATGGCCCCAAAATACAAGAGCCCCATAGAAAGATATAATGCGCCGGTAGGCCACGAAATCCACCTTTCTAGCTCACCATTTGCCATACCTACATAAAGCGCTGTAATAAAGAGCGCAAACCCACCATAAAACTTCACTTCAAGATTTTTAGTTGGCGTTTGTCTAAGTATGTATCCCCCCATCGCGCCCAGTAACGCAAATGCAGTCATGCCGAAGAAATTATACTTAGAACTGATTAGGAGAATACCAAGTTGATACAAAGCGTTTTGAGAAGGTTGAATCTCTAACGCTTTTATACCTAAGGAAATAAACCAAAAAACCATGGCAACAATGAAAGCTGCCATCCTAAAATCTGCACTTTTCGCTAGTATATGAACCAGATAAGGAAAAATAAGAACCGCAAAGAAATAATAATACAAGACCGAATAAAACGAGTTAGCAATTAACAGTGCTGAGAGATCTTTGCCATCTATCGACCAACTAGTAAGCTTTAGTACTGAAAGAGCGGCCATGCCAACAAACAAGACTTTAACGTTCAGTACGGCTGTATGCCCTAACTCCTTTGTTGTTTTCTTATTACCGTTTGCAACTTGAGCACCAAACGCAAAGCCAAACATGAGTGCGAAGCCAGTAGTACCTGAATTAAAAAAAATAGCTAAATAACTATCTATAGTGTCGAAAGGCGAAGGTAAGCGTTCAAATATTCCCGCAGACCAATGTGCAAAAATATTAACTAAAACAAACAAACCTCGAACAATGTACATCGATACATTTACGTCTTGGTTAATGAAAACATTTTGCGACGTTTTGCTAACCCTTTCATTTGGTTGTCTGCATTCTTTAAGACGTTTTTTTTCTACAACCTGCTCTAGCGTTAGCCCTTGAACTAACCATTGTATCTCGTCATTTGGTAGCCCTGTCTTCTCGAGTTCTACCATTAATAGGAGGGTAGAAAGAGAATCCCCGCCTAGCGATTTTATAGAGTCATTCGCCCCTACATGTTTCACTTTTAAAACACGTTTTAATGTATTTTCTATTAATGTCTCAAAATCTTTATCATCACTAATAGTTACATAGCGTTCTTCTACCTCTGCTTTTTCAACAATTGAACTTTCCATTAGTCGTGTTAATTGTTTTCGCTTAACTTTGTTTGTGGAAGTTTTAGGTATCTGCTCTACTTCTATAGTTTTTACTAGCGATTCAATGTCTAACTTTTTCTCTTTAAGCAATCGAAAAAGGTTATTCTTAATAGCATCAAGCTGTGATTTATTTTCAGACAATACCGCTATCGCCGGCACCTCGCCTCTTAATTCATCGGTATATTTAAACACCGCAAAACTATCAGTTGCTACATTCGATTCACGGCTTATTTCAGTTTCCAGAGCTTCGGGGGAAAGCTTTACACCACCGCAGTTAATCACATCATCGTCGCGCCCTAAGAAGTAAAGGTACCCGTCTTCAATCTTCCCTAAATCAGTGGTTTCGAACCAATCATCACTATTGAAGGCTACACTACGCTCAGAGTTTTCAATCTTTGAGGTTAGGTGTGGGCCTTTTATAGCAATCCTACCGTTATCGTTAACTCTGACTGCTACATTTTCAAAGTAAGTTTTCCCCACAGATTCTAATGCTTGTTTCTCGTGAATCTTTAAGAATGTGGTTCTTGACGCTTCTGTGAGGCCATAATGCTGTACAATTTTTGCGTTTGGAAACAATTCAATAAGTTGTAACTTTTCCCGCGCACTCATGTATTGACTGCCAATTTCTATCCACCTTACTTTTTCACCAATAGCAAGAGGAAATAATTCTGCCACGGACAACAGCACGCGCCATAAGCTGGGAACGGCAGAAATAGCGTTAATTTCATCCCGCTTGAGCATAGTAGCAATTTCTAATGGGTCGAATTTTTGCGGAATATAAAAGCTACCGCCAGCAAGTGAAACTGCTCGGCATCTTCCAAAACCAAATGAATATGTAACAGGTACGCCAATGTACTCTTTCACCTCATTTGTCATTTCCATGATTGAAATAAGGCGTTCGGTAGTGTTCTTTAGTGCTCGATGGGATATATGAACGGCTTTAGGTTCGCCGGTTGTACCTGATGTGTAAAGCAATTGCGCTGTTTCATCAACGTCAACTGGAATATAGGAAATTCCCTTGTACCAGCCATATGTTGGTTGAACTTCGAAAGGTTCAGAATAACCATTGTTTTTTTTACTTTGTTCAATGGTGTAGCCATTGTTTAGACTCTCAAAAGCAGCCTTAACATATTCTGTAGAATTTGTTGGCGTGATGAAAATATGAGTGTCAGTTGACATTGGAGTACGATCCCTTCTCTGATAACAACTTATAATGTCCTATAAAAAGATTTTTCAAGTTTTCAGCTTATTAATTTGTACATGTAATTTCTGCTCTCGCGCTTTCTTAATTTCTTTAGAGATCAAGCCCCATATCAGTTCTGAACCATAGCCTGTTAGGTGGCCCAAATCTGGCTGGTAAAGCGACTTTCCGTCAATAACGTAAACACATGTATTTTCGTTACATAGTTCTTTATTGGGATCTATGTAAATCACGTTTGCATTGTTTTCTGCTACCGATTTGAGTATGTAATTAATATCCCGAGCAACTGCTACACTAGTAGCTCTCTCAGCACACTTTACTGAGGTTGATAGAAGCATATTGGTTCTAGCACATTTTTCGACCTCTCCGGTTGCTGGCCTCGCTAATTCGCCCAATATAAATAGGTTTCTTTCACCAATTAGGGTTGCAAAATTGGTTAATTGTTGTGAGATATCTTCACTATAATTTCCGCTGAGTGAGCATGGCTCAGCACTGCAGAAAAGGGGGTTCCTGCTGTTTTCTCTAATCCAGCGTTGTGATATCAAAATATCTTTTGAAGATTCAATCGCTTGTTTATAGTTATTTTTGCACTTCTCGGTCCACGCGGTCCCATATGAGTGAGAATAAGTAAAAACTCCAGGTAGTGAAAGGCAATCTGAGTACCAGCTTAACTTAATTTTGTCATCAGAATTTAGTATTCCCCTAATGAGGTGGCCTGCTTTACTATCACCAATTAACACATAATCATATTCTGAATTTGTATTGAGAAAGCGAACTCCTTCGTCTTGACTATAACTATTGTCCATACCACCGTAAATTAGACTGTTCGCATTTAAGGGTTCTTTAAATGCTACACCGTTACTCACATACGTCAAAGCCCCTAAACCAGCTACCACACATACCACTGCGCATTGCCCAAGTATTAATTTTGTTTTTTTTACAGCCTTAAAATCAATTTTCTCTATAAAACTGTAACTTATAAAACCAAGTAATATGGAACAAAACATACCAATGAACTTAAATTCTTGAGGTAGATAGTAATAACTACATGCTACCGCAAACGGCCAATGCCATAAGTAAATCGAGTATGACCATTGCCCTATGTACTGGGCTATTTTATTTGTAGTAAAAAAGCTATTAGATGACGACGATATTACTAGGCAAGTACCTAGAACCGGTAAAAGTGCCATGTAGCCGGGCCACATAACACTTTCACTTACCATTACATAGCTAATTAAAATAAGGGTTAAGCCAGCTATCTCCGCTACTTTAGCGGTAGGCCCCCTAAGCGTTAGTGGAAAATAAAAAACAAGCCCGCCAGCTGCCATTTCCCATGCTCTTGTTGGCAATAAATAATAAGATTCACTGGGATATTGCGAAGAAAATACGACACTCGTAAAAAGGCTGATAGCAAAAAAACCTAAGATAAAGAATCTAACTTTATCGACCCCAAACAACCTCGAAACGCAAAGAATAATAATCGGGTAAACAATATAGAACTGCCACTCTGCCGCGAGCGACCATGTGTGGAGTAAAAAGTTAGTGTCACCTTCAAAATAATCTTGCTTAAGGCTAAAAACAACATTGCTTGTAAATGTAATTGCACCAAACAAGTCTCTACCAACAATTCTAAAGTCATAAATAGGCAGAAAGAAATAACCAAAAATAAGAAGGAAAAGGCAGAGCACCGCTAGTGCCGGAATAATACGATTAGCTCTAGCAAGATAAAAGTTAACTAAAGAAAACCGCTGTTGATGTATCCCATTTGTAATTATGGCTGTCATCAGAAAACCTGAGATAACAAAAAAAACGTCTACTCCAGCAAAACCACCAGTCAAAAAATCAGGAAAAAAGTGAAATATAATTACAGCCAATACCGCATATGCCCGCAGACCATTTATATCATTTCTGAACTTCAAAATGAGATCCTTCTATCTCTTAATACTAATTAAAGCTATCGGTGCTGTAATCTGGTTTATTTTTACCATCAAGAGTCCATTGATATATCTCACTGACTTGCTCAACTTTTGCAGCCCAAGTAAAGTGCTTTTCAATCCTTTCAACACACCTTGCTTTTTTGGAATACACAATGTCAGGATCTTCAACAATAGACGTAATCATTGTTTTTAGATTTGCTATTAAGACATCTCGTGGCGCTAACGGAACTTTGAAACCGCTCGAGTCATTAACTAATTCAGCAGGGCCCGCGTAGTCTACTATTACCGGAACAACCCCCAATGACATGGCCTCTAATACCACTCCACCACCAAACTCCCTAATGCTCGGAAACACTAAAACATCACTATCTTTAATTCGTTGTTGCAGTTCTGAGTGTTCTACAAAGCCATGTATAGTTACTTTTCCATTCAACTCATGTTCGTCGATCATCGACTGTAGCCTTTCTTTCTCGGGGCCAGAACCGTATATATCGTATGTAATCTTATTCGCTTTCAGGCTTCCTAACATAGCTTCTATAGCCATATCCGCGCCCTTATATGGAACTAAACGACCAACAAATATTGCTTTTAGTGGGCTTGACCTAGTGTTGCTCATTGAGGGAGTAAATCTATCTGTATCTATCGCGTTTTCAGGAAGATAAAATGTTTTAGATTTAACTTGCTCAGGCATTTCTTTCAATGTTGCCATAGACCCGCAAATGATAGCTGAAGCGTTTTTCCTGAGCGAACGGTACCCCGGTAGAAGTTTGTATGCCGAGCGAACTTTCGTTAACCATTCTTTTTCTTTTTTTCTAAGTTCATCAAATTCACTAGGCCAAGCAACCCCGCCGTTTAAGGGCCCTACAATGAAAGGTATGTTTAGCTTTTTAAGTTTTTTAGCAATGTAACTTGGAGCCGTAGGGCTTACAGGAGTAATACGATGAACTATGTCGAACTCACCGGATTCTAATTTTTTTTCAAATTTCTTCCAGCAAAGGTATTCAAAATACGGGTACGAGATGCTCGCAAAAGCAGTAGCAATCGTCCACCCCAAAGATCTCCCACCGCGAAGTTTATTCGCGAGGTTGTAGAGTGGTTTCGTTATTACTTCTGTGTCTAATGCGGTGAAGTGCTCCCCCTCAACCCAACCCACTCGTTCTATAGCTTCTTTGTTTCGCTGTTGTGTAACCAAATGGGTATCGAATTGCTTAGACAAAGCATTGGCAAAAGACCAGCCTAAAAGCGGAACACTTGTCCATTCAGGGTTTGCGGCTTCAGCTATGACAAGTATTCTTAGCTTTTTTTCTTGCATACTATCACTCTACTAACTGGTAAAAAGTTTACAACTCAGAATAAATAGACGCTAACGCCAAAAAATTTCTCGCATAGCGAGCCATCAACGTACGTGGCCTTTGACAAGCGCGATAAAGCCACTCTAAATGCATAAGCTGAAAAGTTTCAGGGGCGCGTTTTTCTTTTCCAACAAGAAACAGAATAGAAGCACCAATACAAAGCCCTACCCCCTTGTTATATTTCTTCTTAATCCTATCAGCCAGTATTTCCTGCCGTGGCGAACCCACTGCAAGGAATACAAACTCAGGTTGCTCTTGGCAAATCTCATCAATGATTGCGTTAACTTCTGCGGGGCGTTTAATAAAGCCCATACTTGGATTTATATGTAAAATATCTATTCGCGGATACAACAGCCTAAGCTTTTGAATATCATCTTCTTCGGCCCCTACAATACACACTTTACCACTGTCTAAATGCCCTTTCTTGAACAGATATTCAGTTAGCGTACTTCCTGGAATTACGTTCTTTATTAGCTTGCCTTTGAAGCGCATTAGCTTTTCAACAATTTTACTGTCGCAAAGTGTCAGCGACGCTTCTTTGTAAATATTGTGCAATTCAGGATCTCTGTTGCCTATTAATCTAGACAAGTGATCAACATTAGGAGTAATTACAACATCAAACCCTTCACTAGTGCTCATGGCTGAAATAACATCTGCAGCTTCATCTATTTTAATGTCGTCGAAATTGACAATAGGTTGTTTTGACTCTTCCATTTTTCACCCTGCATTTCTTGTTATGTTTTGGCGCAGCCAAACAAAAAGAAAACTTCCTTCTACTACTTTGAATTGGCCGTTGTTGTACCGCTTAGAACGCACATCATGTGCAAAATAAAGGCGCAATGATCGTGTACATTGCACCTCTAAAATATTTGGACCGTAATATGAGAATTTTTTGAAAAACTGATTAGCTTCATAACCGCACATTGCGTGCAGCAAAGCTTGCTTAAATGCAAAAGCGCACTTTGTTTTAAAGAGTGTGTGTATATATGTTGAAATGCTAAGCGTGCTCTTAGCAATAAGTAGCTTAACCACTAGTTGAATTCCTTTTCACTCTAAACCGTCCTGCTTTTTTAATTATTTGGCTTCTATAGGTGCGGTGCTTTCTTCAGCCGCATCGCTCTTTCCTTTAATAAGTGCATTGAATTGAAATGCTCTTAAATGTTTTCTAAACGCCATGTTATCGTAGCGTCTTTTCCCTTTAAGCATACTAGAAACGTAGCCCCACCACATGGCAAGCCCACCAATTATGAACGGGCGTTTGGTCATTCTAAATACTGCACTTGCCGTCATGTATAAAAGGCTAGTTCCCATAAACCACTGGCCAAAGCCATGGCGCATTCGACCAGTTATAATATTTTTATGGCTAGAGCCCATCGCACGTAAGTGAATGAAGCGAATTTCCGGGTCGTCCCACGATATTGCTATCCAACCTAGCATTCGGCAAGTATGGCAATCTATGCCATCCCACATTACCTCACGAACAAACCCGCCTATTTCTTTAAAACACTTGGTGCGGTAAAACTTTATCATGCCAACCGACATCTCACTTCCGCACCCCTCTGAAATTAACTTGCCATTAAAGCTTTTATCTTTATTTTCAGGTGCTGGGTAATACGCTTTACCACTACATGTGCCAATGCGTGGATTTTTGTTCATTCTATCAATAATTATTTCAAAGTATTGAAGCGGTAATTCTAGGTCTAAATCAAACTTACAAATGAATTCAAACTCGTCTGGATTAATTTGGTCGTAGCCAGAATAAAATGCATCAATAACACCGGGGCCAACTTTGCGCACGCCCCTGTCTTCACGCCTAACCACTTTTATGAAGTCTACTTTTTGCGAGTATTCTTCTAAAATTTGAGGTGTAGAGTCTGACGAACCGTCATCAACAATAACCCACAGGTCGGGTTTTCTTGATTGATTAATAACAGATTCTAGCGTACGCCTCATGTAATCTTCTTCGTCTCTACATGGGCTTATTAAACAGTACTTTCCCTTCACTGAACGTCTCCGCTTATCATCTTAATCAACCTATCCGTGTTAACACTTGTAGAAAACTCTTCTTGAACCCAACGCTTTGCGTTTTGTCCTATTTCTTTTGTCGCTAACTTATTCTTTAATATATGTAGTAATGTTTTTTTAATTTCTTCTGGAGTTGAAGCTTTTATCCAGCCGGTAATTTCGTCTGTAATAAGCTCTCTTATTGCGGGAAGATCACCTGCCAAAACAGGTACACCAGCCGCCATAGCCTCCATCATAGACACGGGAATGCCATCTCTGTCGCCGTTTTCATCATCTATGCACGGCATCACAAACAAGTCGGCACTAACCAATAAGGTTAGAATTTCGTTATGTGGCAACGGGCCGTGAAATTTAACATTTATATTATTTGGTAAAGTTACGGCCAATTGTTCTAGTTTATTTTTATCTGGGCCGTCGCCTACTATGTCTATATTAATGTTTTCATTAATATGCGCTAATTCTTGACAAGCTTCGAGCAATATATGAAAACCCTTTTTTTCAATAAGCCTGCCAACCGATATTATACTAAAGACGGAGGTTGATCTACCAACAGAATTTTCATTCATTGCCACCCCGCAACGAACAATTTTTAATTTATTTTCGATGCCTGGAACGAAATTTAAATAATATTCTTGATGCCATTTACTTATACATGCAATTTTTGACGCATTTATTAATTTTTCCTTTAAAAGAATTCTGCGCTGGAATAAATCATTTGCATGCCCCGTAAAACTCCAAGGTACATTAAGAAATTTCGCTACAAACATAGTGTAGGTTGCAGGTGCGTGAGCGAAATGACAATGCAGCCATTCTGGCTTAAATTTTTCAATAGATTCCGCGAAACCTATAGCGCATATACCTTGAAACAATATTTTAAGTTTATCTTTAAAAGTCGCATTACTTGTAAACGCAGTCTTAAATACAAAGCCAAGTGTTTTAAGCGCGCTACTAGGGTGCAACAGTAATGCTTTTATACTTGCTACTAAAATGCTAACAATGCCGTTTTGAAACAACACCCAATTTGCAGGCGAAACTTGTACAGCTGGTTTCGATGCATGCCTTAATGCTGCTACTTTCACTTCTAAACCGCTATGTTTTAGGCTTTCAACTTCACGCCAAACAAACGTTTCGCTTAAAACAGGGTATTCCGCGCAAAATACAACAACACGACTCACTTTCGCGCCTCCCCTACTGCACTGCCCTTATATTCGATGAGCTTATTTTGTCGCTTAAGAATTTTATTCTTCAAGAAACGTAAGCCACCTTTAAACTCAGCTATTTTACACACTAGGGTTAACCAAGCTCTTTTATTTACCAGTTCGCCTGGCGTGTTAGACCTTGCGTAGAAGCGTTTAAGCTTGAACCACTGAAGTAACAAGAGTACGCACGTTAATATAGCCAAAGGCCAAAATACGAAAAGTGATGCGATAAAAGTAAATGGAACCAAAGCGCCCCATAACACAATGCCCTTTGCTTCTTTTACATAGTATCGCTCTTCTTGCTTGCCATAGCGATATGCGCCTTCGAAGGCTGCATGTCCATACCGCTCCGCGCGCTTCCACCACTGCGAAAACGTAGTTAACGCTGCATCATGATATGTCATATCTGCGTCGATGCGCTTTATCTTCCAGGCTCTTTGTCTCAACCGGTAACACAGTTCAGGTTCTTCGCCTGCAATCACAGTGCCATTGAAGCCATCTTCTTTTAAAAATGCCGATGCACGGTATAGAGCATCACCGCCACATGCTTTGTTGTAGCCAATAGGTGTATTCCATTCTAGGTCTATAAGTGCATTATATGTGCTGCTTTGGAGGTTAATTTCTTTTCTTCTTCCGCAAACAACGGCCACGTCTTGCTCTTTTTCAAGCACTTCGATGGCGCTTGCTAACCAATTTGGTGCAATTTGGCAATCACCGTCTACAAATTGAATATAAGTTAAATTGGGGTAGTGTTTCGAAAGGTAGTCTACCCCTGCATTTCTAGCACGAGCAGCGGTGAAAGGCACAGTTGTATCGAGTTCTACAACGCCAACGCCCGCCTCTGTTGCAACTTGAACGCTGCCATCTGTTGACCCCGAGTCTACATAAACAAAGGTAAATGCTTGTGTTACTTTTGAAAAAGACTCAACACATTTTTTAAAACGCTCGCCCTCGTTACGACCAATTGCCACTATGCCCAATGTGCTCATTTTTTACTTCCCTGTAAGCGGCCGAGCTGGAATTCCAACTACAGTAAGGTTACTTTCAATATCTTTTACAACTACAGAATTAGCGCCAATTTGCACATTGTCACCAACTCTTATACTGCCAAGTAGTTTAGCGCCCGCACCTACATTAACGTTGTTACCTAATTTAGGGCAGTCGTATGGTCTGTCTAGGCTTTTATTGCCTAGTGTGCATCCTTGCCGAATAATACACCCATCGCCTATTTCAACATTGCCGTGCACTACAATATTGCCTTGATGCTCAATGATGACTTTTCTACCCAGCTTTACCGAATAAGGCAGCTCGATACCGTAAACATTGCGGCAGCGTAAAAACCATATTCTGTAAATGATGGAAAAAGGAATGCGTAGCAACTTGGGCTTAATACCCATACGCCACTGGCCAAACCTGGCACATGCTATGGCCTGAAAGCCAGGTTTAAACCACTGCTTACCATTGCACTCCCAATCTTCACGAATTTGTTTTAATAAACTCATTTGGGTTTTGGTGCCTCGACAATAGGTAGCTTACGCCCTTTGCGTAGTGCCGACTCAGCCAAAAAGTCTTTCAGGAAATGTATGGGCCTGTGTGGGTCTTGTTTTCTTAGTTTTTTAATTAACAAACCTAATGCACTACCTACTAATTCAGCAATGTCAATTACACACGTTTTTATAAAACCCTGGTATTTAAGAAAGTAGCGCCGTCTTGCTTGAAACCAGTATGCAGGGCGGCGTTTCAGCCATGCCTTATCGCTTGTAATGCCTGAACTTGCTCCCACAAGATGTACTATGCGAGCTTCTGGCACATACCATAGTGGGAAGCCATGAACTTTCAGTCTATGGCAGTAATCAACATCTTCAAAATAGGTCCAAAAACCATGATCAAGCAGCCCAACCTCTCTTATTGCTTTTCGAGATACCATTAAGCTTGCGCCGGCAACCCAATCTACAACCGCGGGCGATGTTGGCTGCTCAGGGGCCACTTGCTTCGATGCGAACAAGTTCGAAATAGGGCCAAAACTTATAGCACTGGCTAGTTCACTTCTAAAAGAAAAAAACCGAAACGCTGAGCGCTGTAACGTACCATCTGGATACTCTAATCTACTGCTACAGGCATGTACTTGTTGAGTATTCATAAACCCTACAAGTTTTTGTAATGCGCCAGGCCGTACTATAGTGTCGTTATTTAAAAGAAATACGTAGCTGTGTTCATCTTTAGCGTTTGGTGCCTTTTGAAGTGCTTCATGAATAAGCAAATTATTTCCACCGGAAAAGCCGGTGTTGGCTTCACTTACTCTAAACTGAACCCAATGCCCCCAGTTATTATCTTTTATTGCTTTATCTAAAACGCTGGCGGAATCGTCGCCACTGCCATTCTCGCAAAGCCATACAGTAAAGTTAGAAAATTTCTCACGCTCTGCTTCTAAAGACTGTATGCATTCAATGGTTAACTGAGGCTGACGAAAGTTAACCATAATGATATCTACGTATCCTTCCATTTATTGTAACTCCATTACTTTTATTAACCCTTCAGAATACAAATACACACAAAGCAGTGCGGCACTTGCCAAAGCTAGCGCAATTAAGAGTTCATAAGATATTTTTATAATTTGTGTTGTGCCTTTTGTCGTTAACGTTAGAAAATATGTTACTAGGCCAGACAAAAACACAGCCGCAGATACGCCTAGCACTCCATGTTCTTTAACCCAAAATAAACCAAGCAAAATAAGTAGTGTTGCTTTTAGCGCATTTAGCGATGCGTATACTAAACTTCTGCCCTCAACTAGTAGTTTATTTTGCGTAACCATTAGCAGCATTTCTGGCAATATAGAAAACAGAACCACTAGGCTAATGTAACCCGCTAATACATAGCGTTCGTCGTAAAGTATTTGGAAGAAGAACGGGGAAATAAACATAAGCGCAATTACCGCCGCAGCGTTACCCATTAATACGGTATATCGCCCCTTCAAAATAGCACTTCTGTCGGCGCCATTGCGGTGCATTTCACTAAATAGAGGAAGAAGCACTTTATTATTTAAAATTTGGCAAACGGTAAAAGGCAGCATGGCTAGTACCAAAGCTACAGTGTAAATACCGAATGTCTCTGGCTTTAGATACTTACCCAATATGAAAACATTAGCTTGCTGGCCTAGAAAGCCACATGCAGATGCCAACATCATCCATTTACCAAAAGAAAGTAACTCTTGAACAGAAGGTTTATGCCATGAGATCTTGTTCCCCTTTCCCGGTAAATAAAACCAATACAGAACAAGACGGGAAAGTTCAGCGAGAATTGCACCTACTACGAAAATAAGTGCATTTTGATAATAAAACGCCAAAGCTATTGAAGTAACAGTACCTACAACTTGCCCTATCAATTGAATTGTAGTGACTCGAAAAAGACTCATACTTCGACTGGCAAGTATTACTTTGATGGGGAAAGAACCTGAAACTAAAAGAGCTAGCCCAGACAACGGAATTAGATATTGTAACTCTGGCCTTTCATAGAATGAAGCCAACGGAAATGCGGCTACGATGGTACAGAACCATAAAAAGCCATTTCTTATCAACTGAATAGTCCAAGCAGTATCTAAAAACCGTTGATCTTCCGTATTTTTACTTCTCACAATTGAAGGGGTCAAGCCGACATCTGACAACATAATCAGGCCTTGAAGTACCACCTGCACAATAGCCATTACCCCAAATACTTCTGGGAACAACAAACGCGTTAAAATAAGATTAGAAGCTAACCTAACCCCTTGAGATGTTGCATGGCCTAAAATCGTCCACAAACTGCCTCGCATAGCTCGCGCTTTAGTAGAGTCAGCCTTCATGTAGAATTGCATTTTGTTCACTAGCGACATCAAACTGCGTTACCCCTTAGCGCTTAGCGAAAATGTAGTTTCCATGGGGTAATGGTCCGACCCATAGCTGCTTTCATGAATAACGGTTTCTGCACTATTTAGGCCTTTATAGAATATGTAATCTATTTGCAGTAATGGGCCAAACGTTCCTAAGCGCCTTGCTTCACCTGGCCAGGTAGACCGCCTAGTAAACATGCCACTATCAAGCTGCGCTTGCTTGAAATGCTTACGCATAAGCATTATCGACTCGTTAAACGGCGTAGCGTTAAAATCGCCTGCAACAATGGTTGGTAAATTTAACGCTTGCTCAAGTTTAACCATTCGCTTGGCTTGAGCAATTTGGCTGTCTGCAGTGCGTGTTATCGCTTTTAAAGCATGAACATTAACCACAGCAATAGGCACTTCGTTTACGTTAACTTCAACAAACGCTTTACCTTCAACCGTTTTCGCTACCAATGGAAATTTAGAAAATGTTGCCAACGACGGCTTTTCAGGATGAATAGCATACTTACAATATTCTTTTACTTTAGGGAATGCCGCTAAGAAAGCAGGTAAATCCCATATTTCTTGCACCTGAATAACATCGTATTTAGTACAGTCGATAACGTTGGCAACTTCAGCATAATTTAAGTTGTGCGACATTTTGCTAAACGTGATGAATGTAAACTTCTGCTCGGCTGCGTTAGGAGTTAACGGCGCATCTAGCCCCGTGTATAAATTTATACTTGGTACTACAAAAGGAATGATAAATGAAGGCATGCAAATTATTATTGCCACCCATTTAAACCGTGAAGCTTTAAGCAGGTAAAATAACAGTGCAGCTAGTGCAATTGAAACGTAAGGCACCAGTTGACCAAAGAAATTTAAAAATTTAAACGCAATAACGCTGTCGTCAAAGATACCGACCAAGCTCCAGGCTGCCAGTAAAATTAATAACAAAAAAAGAAATGCTCTAACTACCGTTAGCATTACCCATATCCCTTGGTAAATATTCGGTTTGTGCGCTGTTAAGCCTTACAGCCACCGAATCGCGTTTGAATATTGTTGATTCGAACCAAATTACAAAAGAACGTTTTTTCACCTATCACCAATGCATAATCGTATACATTTTTAAATCTGGCGTAGTCGGTAACGTTGTTCATTTGTTTAATGGCTATTTCGATATCGCTTTTCGAAAAATCTCGCCAGTGTTTAAGCAACAAAAACACAATTTCTTTAGCAACGTATTCGTCTTTACTGCCATAGTTATTTGCCATAGAAACTGCACGAGAAAACTCACTATCGAATTCCCCCAATTTAGCTTTAACGCGAAATATATCCGCCCATGTTCTTGGCCAGGCAATACGTTGCTCGGCAGAGGCACGATATAGCGCGAGCGCTTTTAATAAGTACGCCTTTTTCTTTTTAGTGTCACTTTCTACAAACGCGCGTTTTTCGAAATACGTGCCCGCTGTTACCATGTAGTGAGGGTGATTAGGGTGAAGCGCCATCATAGTTTTTATGTTTGCTTCTAGCCCTTCATCATCGGCAATCTGAAACACCGCAGTATCGGTATACGAGTTAAGCTTATTCGTTACCTTAAAATAAAATACGTTTGCGGCGCCCCAGCGATAAGCAAAAACAATTACTACAACACATACAATTGATAGCAAAATCTTGGCGATATACTTCATTGCGTTAGCCTTACCCTATTACAGCATGAGAAAACAGTTTCTACTGTTTTTCATCAGAGTAACCATAGTAATCGTAGTAACCAGAGTATTCGTCGCCCTGCTTACTCACATCGGCGGCATTTAATATCACCCCTTCTATTACAGCGCCCGACTCTCGTAGTCTTCGAACTGCCGTCTTAACCACTTGCTTTTTAGTTGAGTCGGCTTTAACCACGAAGATTACACTGTCGACAACTTTTGCTAGCACTAAGGTATCGCTCACCGCTTGGCAAGGTGCAGAGTCGATAACTATTTTGGTGTATTTGTGCTTAAGCTTGTCTAAAAGTTTAGCGAATTTATCACCTGCGAATAGTTCTAGTGCGTTGTGCGCATAGTGCCCTGCTGGTAATAAATCTATGCCCGACTCGTTATCTTTAACAATGCAGCCTTCTACATCCATATCGGTGTTAAGCACATCACTAAGACCTTGTTGATAAGCAGGTAAACCAAAACGTTTAGCTAATGAAGGTTTGCGTAAGTCGGCATCGATAAGTAAAACCTTATCCATTTGCCCAAAGCTAAACGCCAAGTTTACCGACGTAGTCGACTTACCTTCACTAGGCACTGCGGATGTTACCAATGTAACCATGGTATTGTTGTCTAGCTGGCCTAGCATATGGCCGGTTCGAATGGTTTTTATTGCTTCGCTAAACGAACGGTATTCTTTATCGAAGTAAATATGCAAAGGAAGCGTTTGGTTACGTTTTACTTTGATCTTGGGTACCACACCCATGAACTTCGCCTCTAGCTCTTCTTCTACTTCAACTGAGCGTCGGAAGGTATTGTTTAAGAAGGTAAGTAAAATAACCACGAAACACGCAAAACCTGCACTCACAATAAGCGCTACGGCCAACAATTTAGCTTTAGCTGGTTTAATTGGGTAAAGCGGCGCTTTAGCCACATCTATAAAGCGAGCATTTTCTTCGTTAAAGTCACTGGTAATATCAAGCTCTTTGAAGCGTTTGCTTATCAACTCGTTTAATTCTGTTAGCCTTGCCACATTGGCGGTTAGCTTTTTAAGTTCAGTTTCTTTACCCGTACCGCTTACAAAGTCACTTTCAACAGTGTTAAGTTCATTTTTAAGGCTTTGCTCTGTTTGCTTTAAGTTACTAAGCTTTTGCTTTAAATCGACCATTTCGGTTTTAACACGTTCTGCAAGTTTAGCTTGTAGTTGTTTAAGCTCGGTATCGGCAGCAATATACTTTGGGTGCTTTGGCCCGTACCTACGGCTTACTTCGTTGAACGTAGTTTCTGCTGCAAGCTCCGCTCTGCTTAAATCTTGAATAGCCGCGCTTTCGTTGAACTGGCTTAATATACCGGTTTCAAGCACCTCTGCAGATTGGGTTTGGTTTAATATATTTTCTAAACGTATACGCTCACTACGTACTTCTAATAGCCTTTCATTCAGGTTTTTCAGCGTGTCCTGATTTAACGCTTGCATACCACCGTCTAAAGATACGATGTTTTCTTGTTGAATAAACGCTTGTAGTTCTGCCTCTGCCAGCGCTAACTCTTCAGATACGGTTAAACCGCGCTGCTGCAACCATTCAATGGCTTTGTCGGTTTGCTGCATTTTTGCACTTAAAAAGCTGTCGATGTATGCTTCACCCAAAGCATTTACTACATCGGCCGCTAGTTGTGGGTCTTCTGCCTGAAAACTAATATTAACTAACTGCGTTAATGCAACAGGTCGTACGGTAATGCCAGCTCTGTACCACTTTAAAGCGCGCTGAAGCTTGATATCTTCTTCAGATATTGAACTTTGCGCTTTGTCTTCTGGTGCGCCAACAAACTCTTTAACCGATGTTTTGATAATATTAAGCATCGATGTCTTATCAGCTTTTTCAGGCTTAGCATCGTCACTATTTAAGGCTACCAAATTTAGCTTGTTGATAACTTCTAACGCCAATGATTCAGATTGTAAAATTCCGAACTGGGTTTTCAAATATTCACGGGCGCCCATGTCCATGCCAGGCGCAGCATTACTTGAAACAGGAGTGGCGTTTTCTTTTTTGATATACAGGGTAGCTTTGGCTTCGTAAATAGACGGCAAACGCAAAATTAAAAGCGCAGCAATAACAGTAACGCCCGCAGAAAAGGTCATAATTTTCCACTTACTTCGCCACAGCGCTTTAACAAAAAGCCCTATATCGAGTTGTTTTTCGTCGGTACTATTAAAGTCATTATTGGTTGTTGTTCTGTTCATTACTAAATCTACTTCCTGTACCTTTTAGAAAAAGCTCTGTTTTACTGTTACCACATCACCTGGTTGCAGTAATTCGTCCATGCCAACATCTTGAAAAAGCTGAACACTGCCGCTTTGCAGCTTACGCTTAAGCTCAATACCATTTAAAGAGCCGCGTTCTGTTAAGCCCCCTGCTATAGCAATGGCTTGTGAAAGTGTTAACCCAGGCTGATATGGGTAATTTTTTGGCGACTGTACCTCTCCCAAAATATAGAAAGGTCGGTACTCAATAACATTTACGTCTACCTCGGGCTTCAGTAAATAGTCACCTATTAAGCCACCATAAATGAGCATGCGCACTTCTTCTGTTGTGTGGCCAGCTACCTTGATCTCTCCTAAAAACGGGTAAAGTACTTTTCCTGAAGTGCTTATCTTTGTATCGAAGGTTAAATCTGGCTCGCCGTGAACGCGAATACTAATGGTGTCGCCAGTATCAAGAACATAATCATTGCTTTGGGCATAAGAATTCAAGCAGAACGCCATACACAAAACGGTTAATGTTAGACGAAAAATACTCATAGCTGTGCTGTAACTCCAATGCTTAATTGTTGGTTATCGTAGTCAAAAAGAGGTTGATTTGAACTGTTAACTAGGAAGCGAAGCTGGGTATTAAACACCAACCATTTCGTTAAAGCCCGGTTGAAAGAGGTGTAAACGTAGTGCTGATTATCGTTACGTGACGAACCCTGTTCATCGCGTTTCTGGAAATCATAACCCACTTGAGTTGTGGTATGCTGCGACCAACTGTGACTCCAGTTAATGTCGAACGACGTAGTTAACGTAGCGTCATTGTCTGCAACGCCTTCTACGGTTCGTCTGCTTACACTTGTAGTCACTATCGAATAGGTTTTGGGAGACCATTCCACCTGAGCGTCTACCGCTAAGCTTGTTATATCATTTCTGCTTAAATCTTCGAACGACCTGTTCTCGATACCTATTTTAAATTTACCTGTTGTTTTGGCTAAGCCTTCCCAAATTGCGCCAAGCAAAAACGTTGTTGTGTCGGCATTTCTCGTCGGTTTACCAACTACTTCGTCTTTGTAATCAATAACACTGTGAGTGATGTCTGCGCTAAAATAAGTAACGTTGCCTGGACGATAGTAAAACCAAGCACTGGTATCGACTGTACTTCTATTGAATTGACGCGAAAACTCGTCGAAATTTGAATAATCAATTGAGTTAAACCCCACGCTAGAACCAAACTGTGCTCTAGCCGCTAAGCTTCCGAACTCATAAGAAAATAATGCGTTGCTACTTGAAAACTCGAGCACTTCATCAAACCGGTCTAGTTGAAATCGCGTTTGCTGAGACCCCCGCTTTTGATGCCCAAAGGTTTGGTCGAAGTTCCATTTAAACCGATGCCTGCTGGTTGGCTCCCACCCGCCGTTATATTTAATGAAAAAGTCAGCGTAATCGTCTTCACTGCTGGTCGAGTATTTAGCAATATCTGAAGAAAATTGTATTTGGTGTTCAGTTTCGCTAGGCGTGGCAGTGAACAACACGGAAGGCGAAACTTGCCAATAGAATGAGTCAATCTCATTAGTATCGGTTAGCGCAATGTTACTTTCATAACCGCTACCAATGTAAACAGATGGAGCGATCACTGCGCCGTTATCTAGCTTAATACCGTTACTTTCTTGCGCATTTAACGCTGTATTAAACAAAACTGACAACAAAGAGAGTGTTAATGTGTGATACAGCCTGTTCATTGTGCTCCCTGCAATTCGTACTTTCCACGTTCTTTTGTAATTTTATTACAAGCTTGCTATATGTTAACTAAATTTCGCGTCAACACTATGACATTTTTCTTTTTTTTTCGCTGACTTGAATTAACAGCTTGAATTAAGACGCATTTTAATTGCTAATTATGCTAAAGCTTTATTGCGTTTATCGACATATTAAACTAAAGCATTTATCGTTCCAACTGTTGGCCTACTATTCTAGCCCTTATATTTGAGCATATTCTAATGAAACTGTGGCGTGTATCTTTACTTTTAACAATACTTATTTGCTGCCAATCATGTGGCTCAACCTCAGTGCCCCCACAGGCTGATGAATATAACGCTAGAAACGACGAAACCGTTACCAGTAAGGTGAAATATTTACTGCAAAACCTTGGCCATCTATCGGAATGGCAAACGGTGACCAGGGTAAATCAGTGGGTTAATAACCAACTTCAACAAGGTACCGACCTTCAAATTTGGCAGGTAGAAGATTACTGGGCCTCGCCCTTGGAAGCGCTAATAAAAGGAGCTGCGGATTGCGAAGACTATGCGGTTGCCAAGTATTTTCTGCTTATAGAGGCCGGTGTACAGCCGTCTAAACTTGTGCTTAGCCATGTTGACTATAAATACCAAGAAGCCCCGCATATGGTATTGATTTATGAGAACATTGAAGATAACGGCTTCTATGTATTAGATAATATTGTGAGCGAGATAAAGCCTTCATTTTTAAGACAGGATTTAACCTATAAATACAGCTTTAACACCACAACGCTTTTTACCGGAAGGCCACCCACTTTTTCTGCCGTTAGCGGTAGCGATCCAAACCAAATAAAAGTGTGGGCTGAGTTACTTCAGAAATGGGAATATGAAAAGGCGCTTCTAGACTAGCCTTCCAACGAACTGCCTGACAACAGTGCACTAAATGCACCACAACAGTGCAGAACATGTAAAACCCCCACTTAATTTAACAACTTAGCAACATTCTGACTATTAATTTGGTGTCTATATTTTTTACACCTTAACAACTAAAAGCCCAAAAACCATCATCAACCACACCGTAAAATATTGATTAATAGTAAATAAAATATTGCGGCACAATTTTAGCATGCAGCCAAAACGCTATGTAAAATAACAACACAGTAGCAAGCGGAACGATTTGTGCTTCAGATTTACTCGATGTGTCATGACAGTGGAAGTGATGTAGTGCTGGAATGCATTTAGGGTATCGAGCTGTAAATCCCCCAATATTGATTGTGGAAAATTGATGGACAAAGGATCCCATACAATGAAGAAAATTCTCGCATTTTTGGCTTGTGCATTATGCGCTGCTTCAGCAAACGCTGCGTTTATAAGCTTACCAGACGGTTCAACTCCTAGCGATCCGCTAGTTGAATTTGAAGGCAATCGCTATAACGGCGCTCTAAACATTAATCGCGATATTCGCGTACTTACCCAGTTTCAGCTTACAGCGTTAGACCGAAGCACTGACGACTTGAATGGTGACGGCTTTTTAACCGTAGCATTTGCGTACTACTTTTATGACGCGGCAGCGCCTGTATTCATTACATGGGATACCATTTCTGACAATTCAGTTACATGGGACGAAATCGAAGCTAGCCAAGCTGGTGCCGATTCAAATGACGAACTCACTTTCGATAGCTTTTTCAAAGAAGTGGTTAGTGGCCCATACAACACTGCTAGAAAAGCTGCTGACGGTGAAGCAGATTACTTAGTGTTAGCCCTAGTTGAAAATACGTTTTACATTGGCCCTCAGTACTGGGGTTTGGATTTAATAGACCCGCCACCACCGGTATCTAGCGTTTCTACTCCAGCAACACTAGGTTTACTTTCTTTATCTGTGTTCGGCCTTTTAATGCGCCGTCGTAAGAACTAAGATACTTGCTATTAGCGACTTAAGGATTAGCCAATGAAAAAACTCTCTTTAGCAATTGCCGTGGCAGCGTGCTTAAGCACTTCAGCCTTCGCAATAGACATGCAAGTAGCATCACAGAAAGTAAGCGAAAGCCAACTGCTAGTTGAAACAAATTTATTATCGCAAGAAGAAGCTCCAGCTTACTTTGACATGGTGTCGGCTCAACTTGCTGCATCAGAAGATAAAGACGCGTTTATCACGGCTTTATTTAAAAATAACGCATCGCAAGCCAATGTGGTTTACGCCATTGCCAAGGCTAATGGCTACAACGATGACTACCTTATTGCTAAAGCGTTAAGCGAAGGTGTAGACCCTGCGGTAATGCTAGAGCCAACGGCGTTTGCACTTATACTGCCACCACCTCCTCCTCCACCACCTCCTGGCGGTGGCACGGGCGGCGGTGACATTCCACCACCACCACCACCAAGCACAGGCGGTGGCTCTGGAAGCGGTGGCGTGAGCATTTCAGGCAACTAAAACTGTTAGGAAATAAAAAGGCTCGCAAGAGCCTTTTTTTTATGGGATTTTATGCAGTCGGTTATTTATAGTTCGTTTCCGCGCCTTGCATTTTATACACTGCTTAGCGCATTATTTATTCTACCCATTCCTTTAGGCTCGAACAGACCATGGGCTTGGAGTATTTTTGAAGTTTTAATAAGCCTAACCACGCTTCTCTGCGTTTTTGGCATACCTTCGCAGTCTCTGCTTTCACGTTTGAAGCCCTATGCAATACTATTGGCACTATTTTGTTTAACACAGATTTATGTGGCGATACAGCTTATAAATATTGGCGGCGTGAGCATTTCGATAGACGCTACGCAAACACAAGTCTCGCTTGTTAAAGGCATAAGCTATTGCTTGTTTATTTGTTGTAGTGCTTGGCTACTAGACTCGCCAAAACGGCTAAAACAATTCGTGCTTTGTATTATTGGCGCTGTATTTCTTCAAGCGCTTTATGCCGTATACCTACAATTTTCAGGCATAACGCTAACGCCAATTTTTGGATATGAAATATATGAACGGGCTAACGGCAGCTTTGTTTATCACAATCATTTGGCTAATTACTTACTAATGGGTGGTGCGCTTGCCATTGGCCTTTTAATAAGTCAGTTAAAAAGACAAAGCAAGAATGAACAAAGCTTTAAACGTCTATTTATAGGTGCTATGGAAGCAATGATGAGCTCTAAATGGTTAATTCGCGTAGCTATTGTTACCATTGTTGTAGCACTAATACTTACCCGTAGCCGTATGGGAAATAGCGCGTTCTTTATTAGTTTACTCGCTACATCGGTACTCGCTTTAGTATTGATGAAAAAGCCACCACCTATGCTCAAGTGGCTAATTGTAAGTTTGGTAGTGGTTGATGTGGCCATTGTAGGGGCTATGTTTGGTGTTGATAAAATTAAAGAGCGTATTGACACTACATCTTTTGAAGGTGAAACAAGAGACGATGTGGTCACTATGAGCCTACCTTTAATTGAAGATACATGGCTTACAGGCACTGGTGCTGGTACTTTTTACACTGCCTTTCCAAAATACCACACGCAAACTATTCATTTGCACTACGACCACGCCCACAATGAATACTTACAGTTTCTAATTGAGTACGGAATAGTTGGCACTTTGCTTTTAGGCGTTGCGATTTTATATGCTTTGTATAGCGCCATAACGGCTCTAAGAACTAGAAGCGACCCAACTGCACAGGGGCTTGCCTTTGGTGCTGTAATGGCAATGGTCGCCATGCTCATTCATATATCCGTTGATTTTCCACTACAGGCCACCGCTAATGCAGTTACTTTTATTGCAGTATTAGTGATTGCCATTAAATGCAAAGAACGCAAAAGCAAAAGCCGAAGGCTAGTAAAAGTTAAATGACTTTCAGATACAAAAAAAGCAGCCTTAGCTGCTTTTTTTGTATTATCTTTCGCTTAATAGGCGTTCTTGTTAACGAACCCTTTGAACAAAGTAAACAATACTATTTTAAAATCTAACCAAAGCGACCAGTTTTTAATGTATTCAAGGTCGTACTCAACGCGTTTTTGCATTTTATCCAGAGTATCGGTTTCACCTCTCCAACCATTAACCTGTGCCCACCCGGTAATACCTGGTTTGATTCTATGACGAAGCATATAGTACTCAACTTTCTTGCGGTACGCCTCGTTGTGAGCCACAGCGTGTGGCCTAGGCCCAACTACTGACATATGCCCCTGTAATACATTAATAAATTGAGGCAGTTCGTCTAATGAGGTACGTCGAAGAAATGCACCTACCTTTGTAATTCGAGCATCATTTTTTGTAGCTTGAGTTACAGCATCTCCGTTTTCAGTAACCGTCATGCTACGAAATTTCCATACTTTAATTTTCTTGCCATCCATTCCGTATCGGTTTTGCTTGAAAATTACAGGCCCTTTTGAAGTTAACTTTACTGCAGCTGCAATAATTAGCATGGGAACAGAAATGATGGCCAGAATAACTGAGGCCAGCAGAATATCTTCCACACGCTTCAAAAAGTTCATCGCCCCTTTCATCGGTGAATCGAAGACGCTAACAGTTTGCATATCGCCTACATTACAGATACGAGAGTGAAGTAGGTTATATACAAAGAAATTGGGAACCAAATGAACCTGAGCTTTAGTGTCACCTAAAACGCGCAGCACCTGTTCAATTCGCTTGTTTGCGGTCATAGGTAGTGCGATAAAAACAGTATCGACTTTATCTGTTTCTACAGCTTGGTAAAGGTTTGAGATATTTCCGTTTAGCGATACTTCACGAGGCAGCTCTAAACGCGATGGCGCTCGGTCGTCATATACACCAACAATGTTGTACCCCGCTTCCGGTGTACTCTGGATCTCTTGGATTAATGCTAGCGTAGTTTCGTTGGCACCTATAATCGCTACAGATCGACTATTACGACCATTTTTTCGCGCAATAAATAACACATATCTAAATGCAATTCGCCAAGAACAAGACAGTGCCCAACTTGCGAAGAACCAAAGTGAGATAGTTATTCGAGAGTAGTCTTCCGTTGTTTTAGATATAAACATCCAAGCTACTACGGCGCCAACCATAAGAACATGACTTATTGAGGTTACAAATAAAATCTCTTTGCTGGTGCCCGTTCGCCACGAACGGTATAACCAAAGCATTTCAGCGCTAAAAAGGAACGCTACACACGCAATTACGCCAATTAAATAGTAATGTAAATTCAACTCGATGCCGTATAAGTGTGCAACAGCGATTAGCGATACTTGAATAAACAAAAGATCTAGAAAGCGAAAGAGTACCGCAAACTGGTTTATATTATTTCGGACGAAGCCTTTCTTACCCATGAGCATTTCCTTGCAAACATAGTAAAGGTTGGGAATATCATTATTTTATTGCTAGCTTCGCTTGCTTCTTAATGGCTAGGTTGACCGCTAACAATAGTTGGAGCTTTTAATCTCCTAGAGTTATAAGCAAAAATTAATCCATTATTCATTGGCTTACTCTATTTAATAATCAGTTACGTTATGCAAACCAGAAAGCAACATTGTGGCAACATAATTCACAAAACTATCGAGCTATATGCGTATTTTTATATAAAAAGGCACTGCTCCTGCGGTGTTGCGTGTAATTGTTTATATACAGCGGGGAAAAGTTAATTTCATACTAGAATTCAATATGGAAAAATCTTTGACGCTTCAAAGCTTTATACGAGCTTACTATTTTATGATTCCAATGCCATTAATACAAAAAAGCCTTAAATAACAGATGGATAAAACACAAAAAATCTAGAGAGACATTATTAAGATAAACAGAAAGGTTGTAAAAAAACTAGACAAAAGTCTAAGCAGTAATACCGATCATTTTAGCTGGCGTGATTCGAAAGAGAGTGTTGGCAATGTCTTCAGTCTGTTGACTAGCCACAACTTCGTAAGCGTCTTTCATATCATTAGGTCGGCGCTTTATATCGTGGGTGTCCGAAGCCACCATATCAATAAACCCTGCTTCTAACATGCTTATCGAGATATCTTGTACATGCTCTCCAAATCGTCCAGTAATTGCACCTGCGGTGACTTGAAATTTACAGCCTAAGTTTCGCAGCCAATTTACCTTTTCTGGCCGTTGCCATATATCACGATTTCTTTCAGGGTGTGGAATAAGCGGTTGAACGTTATTAGCTAAACACCACCTTATCAACTGCTCGGTTCCCGCTGGAATATGACTGTGGGGGAGCTCTAGCAAAACGACACTCTTGCCATCCAGTTCCCCCAAAAATGGAAGTTCACCCCTTCTTATCCATACGGGCACCATCTCACTGAGCCTTATTTCTGCTGCCCACGAAATAGTAAGTGGAATTTCGCTTTGTTTTAGCGCCGACTGAAAAGACTCGAACGCTTGGCTGATGGTATCTCTAGTATTATCAAACGTTCCGCTGTGAATATGAGGAGTACACACCATATGAGTAACACCTACGTCCGCGGCTTGGCGCGCCATAGCTAACGCCATTTCAACAGAGCGAGCACCGTCGTCGATTCCGGGTAAAATGTGACTGTGAACATCTATCATTATTACAACTACTTCCCTAAAAATTGGGATTATTTTTCTTAATCACTTACCAATGATATCACTTAACGGTTGTAAAGGCAGAGATTTTAAACAAGGCAGGAACTGTTGAGATGATGAATATAGGGAAAACATTACACAAACAACGTAATGTTATTTGTGTAATGGTGTTTCAATTGAAAGCGTAAATTAAGCTTTTTTAAGCTTTTTTAAGCTTTTTCTTTAGCTTTTTTAGTTTGCTTTCTTGCTTAGCAATTTTTGCCTTAGCTACTTTCATCTCTTTTTTGATTTCTTTTTTCTTAGCCATTTTTATATCCTTAGTTTCTTCTGTAGTGTATCGCTGGTTAACAGCATTTATTCTTCATTGTTTTCTTCAATGAACTCACGAATGAAGCGTCTTACTTCGCGAGCCGCAGACGTATCCAAAGAATCGCAAAGCGCGATAAACTGCGCTCTTTCTTCGTCATTAATACGAATAATCATCTGACTATTCTTTTTCTTCTTTTTATTGCTTTTTTCAGACATCTCGACCGCTTTCATAGGTAAGAAGCACCAATCCGAACTACAAACGTATATTCAATGTATATACATTTCAAGGTAAATAATGAACTTTTATTGATTTTTTTCATAAAAAAGTCACATAAACGTCACATGAGTGACTTGAGTATTCGACAAAGTTGTCCTGTCAACGCACCAAAATGAGAAGTATATGACACAAGCACAATCAACAACCCACCTATCTTGTTTCATTGAAGCTATCGCGCTTGCGAAGCACACAAAATGTGCATCACGAGATGACTTAAAAGTTCTGCTGCAACAAAAAGGTTATGAAGAAATTGTTGCGCTCAATACTGCTGAAGAGCTTGAGCCTCAGCTACCAATCGCCTCATAAGTCAGCTGGTTAAAATGACCCGTTTCATACCCCATGGCGAAGTGTATGTTCACCGGGAAGATCGCATACTTATTATTGAAGGACACGGACCTTGGAATGTAGAAGCGCTTCAACATTCAACCAACCAAGCTAAGTCGATACTAGAAGAGCTAAGAGGCGCACCTTGGGGGGTAATGGCAACCATTTATGGCGAGCCGATCCATGTACCTGATGCAGAAGCGCACCTCATTCAGCTTGTAAAAAAAGATATAGAGAATGGCAGAGTCGGCACCGCACTCCTTGTAGAAAAATCAAATTCGCCCAGTTTCGCCACGCAGCATTTCGGCAGTATCTATCAACGCGCTGGAGATAAAGTTGAAGTGTTTAACAACAAAGCGGCCGCTAAACGTTGGCTATTGGAAACCATTCAGTTAGCGCAGTGAAGCTAGTAAAAATAAAGTAAAGGGAAAGTAATGCTGTCTGCGATTCTAATTTATATATTTTTTAGCGCGGGACTACTGGCCGTTTTAAGATGCTTGCGCTTGTACAAGTAACGATCAGCACAATAATCAGTGGAGAAACAAAAGCGGAGCCTTTGTTTCTCTGAAATGGATTTCTTATTTAGGTGACCATTCGAATTGCTTGAACGGCTCATCAATCGGTGTTTCAGCTAAGTGGTTTGTATAGTTACTCATCACTTTTTGCGCCAAAATAAGAATAATTTCAAGTAGTTGCTGATGTTGGTAGCCAGCACTATAGAAGGCTTCTAGCTGCGCACTATCAATATTTCCTCGTCCGCGAGTTACGGCAAGTACGGTCTCTTTCAGCGTATTCAATTTGCTATCAGACAATGTTTCATCGTTACGTAGCTCTTCAATTAAATCATCACTTACTTTCATGCTTTTAGCAATGCCGGTATGCGCTGGTACACAGTAATGACATGCGTGTTCTACGTTTACTGCCTGCCAAACTACTGTTAGTTCTTCTGCGTTAAACGACGTTTCTTGCGCTAGCTTGTGTAGTACTTGATAACCTTCAAGCAACGTTGGCGCTTCTGCCATTACCGCATGAAGGTTAGGCAGCATACCGAATGCGCTAACCGAATTATCAATTAGTGGCTTTGACGCTTCTGGCGCTGTGTCTTTGGTATGTAATTTAAAATCGCTCATATCACTCTCCTTTCGATGTGACTAGAAACTAAAGTAACTCTTTTAGTTACTCTTACCTTTTTGAAGTGGAATTAATAATAGGTTTACTTGAACGATCGTTCAAGCGATAATTGAACACATGTTCAAAATATTCACGTATAAGGTATGCAGCTATGAAATATGACCACGATGACATTATTGAAAAAGCCACTACGCTTTTTTGGCAACGAGGCTTTCAGGCGGCCGGTATGCGGGATATTCAGCAGGCATTGGACATGCGCCCTGGCAGCATATATGCCCGCTTCCAAAGTAAAGAGGGCCTATTCAAGCTAGTTGTGGAATATTATGCTAAAAACAGTGCTGAGCGATTAAAGCAAGTAGCTGATTCTGACTCTCCCTTAACAGCACTTAGAGATTTTTTTGAAATAGCACTTACCGGGCCAGATGAAAAGCGCTACATGCGACAGTGCCTTCTTGTTAAGTCTATTGCAGAGCTAGATATTATTGGCGATATCGCAAAGAAAGCGGTGCTTGAAAGTATGCAAACCCTTAAAGCTGGGTTTAAAGAGATAGTTGAAAATGGTGTAGACAAAGGCGAATTACCAAAACATACACCACCTGAACTTGCCGCTGAATGGTTACAAAACCAGTTTGTTGGCTTACGGGCGTTTGCATTAATGCAAGAAGACGCTACTCAAATTGAAGTTATGATTGATAAGGTGTTACTCGATTTAAAAAGCGTTTGGCCAAACCTCAACACCCATTAAATTTTTGACCTCAATGCAATTCTACTTATTGGGGCAGAAAACACATAAGGAATGCGCCACTTTTCAATGATTTTCACTGCCAGCAAAGGAAGAAAAACACCTGCAGCTACACCTATACTTAAATGTAAGTACGCAGAAGTTATTCCAAATGTTTTTCCTAAAATTACACGGACGCCGCTACCGGCTAGTATGTGCATAACGTAGATAGCCATGGATGATGTTCCAATGAATACAATAAACCTGCTAGGCGTTTTAGACAAAGAAATAGACAAGCTTGAAACGAAACATATGGATATTATCGCTAAGACTAATGATTCAATGCCTTTATCAACAAACGTTTTACCAAGATAAAAGTGAAACCAATACTGCGAGATAGTGAACAGAATTGTCGTAACCAAAAGCATTAGCCAACTGCTTAAGTATAGCGAACATCTATGGTAGGAAAATACGATACCAAGCACAAAAAACACCAGATTGCCTGCTACAAAAAAGAACGCAGATATATCAGGGAGGTACGAGCGCTCTAAGTAGAGCAAAGCACAGAAAAATAAAAGTAGTATTGAGAAGCGTTTAGGCCATATTTTGTAGATAAGTCCACAAAGCATGAATATGATAAACAGCGTATATAGAAACCAAAATTGAGCGAAAGGCTGCCATAAGTATATCACCTCTGTGAGAGAGGTATTACTGTTAGTGAACTGCGAGAGAATTACACTTATCCCCCCTTGTATTAGAGTCCACAAAATATATGGATAAACAATGGTGTCAATTTTGTTTAAAGTTAAGTCTAAAAAACCGCGCTTTATAAATGATTGATAAAAAAAGAGACCAGATAAGAAAAAGAACAATGGCATATGAAAGCTATATATAAAGCTGTCTACTAGCGTAAATAACGAATCAGAAAAATTATATCCAGCTTCTTTCACTCCTCTGGCGACATGGCCATAAACAACTAAGATTATTCCTATTGCTTTGGCGTAATCTACCCACTCAGTCCTAATATCCCTATTCACTCTAACTTCCCTCAAATAAATGGAGGCAGACTAAAGGCCTCTCCGAAATACTTAGCTTAAAGCTAAACAAGTATTAATAAAGCTTTTTATAAATTTATATTCAAAAACTAAGAAAACAGCAACCGCAACAATTGCGCTATGAGTAAAATACCCATCAACGGCCAAATCCACTTCGCCCATTTGGCCGCATCTTCATTACTAATACGCATTTTAGAGCGCTCAATAAGTGGCACTATCAGCGCTAACGCGCCGAATAGCACAACTAGTAAAATTAACACTTCCATTATCGTAACCCTATCGCATATTTAAGCACTTGTTGTTTAGCAGGCTCCATGCGCTGCGCCACAGAAAGCAACTGGTTTCTTATCCATTTAATGGGGGTAATATCGTTACTAAACAAGGTATAGAACCCATCCATTGCGCTCATCATTACCAAGTTATCTCGTTTACGTGGTCTTTCATAGTCACTGATAAGCCTTTGCGAAAATACTTTATCGGTTATCGATAAGAGGCTGTTATTACCATTAGGTTTGAACTCTGAACTTACAGAAAGGAATGCTTCTACATCTTTAAAACCTAAATTAACGCCCTGCCCGGCAAGCGGGTTGATGGTGTGCGCGGCATCGCCAATTAACACACAGCAGCCTTTAACATAGTGATTAGCATGAGAACGGGTAAGCGGAAAAACCGCTTTGTCTACAACAGAAAAGCTGTTGCCATTTTTGGTTAATTCATTAGGAAAGGTTTTAAGAATTTCACTTTCTAGTTGGCTCGCTTTTAAACTTTTAATCCGTTTTAGTTCGTCGGGCGAGTCGTACCAAACTAGCGAGGCATAGTTGTCGAACATTGGCAAAAAGGCTTTGGGGCCGCTTGATGTAAACTGCTGCCACGTGACCGGTTCAACGGGTTTGTCCATTTTGATGGTGATGCCCATTGCCTGTTGCGCATACTGCCAACCTGTGGTGCCAATACCAGCTGCCTTTCTTACCTGAGAGTTTGCACCATCTGCGCCAATTAGCCATTGCGCTTCAAGAGTTCTGCCGTTTGAAAGACTAACCTTCGCCGTACTGGCTAACTGAATATCTTGTACCGCTTCGCCCGTGATTAGCTCAACGTTGTCAAACTGTTTTAGTGCTTCGTGGCATCCCAACTGCAACAAACGGTTTTCTACAAAGAAACCCAGCTGAGGCATGTCGATACTTTTTGCGGTAAAGTCTGTTCTATGGGCAGGGTCGTCCCACACGCTTAGGCCGGTGTAAGGTTTAGCGCGCATGGCCGCTATATGCTTCCAAGCGCCAAGGGCTTTTAAAAGCGTAACCGACGCCTCGCTGATGGCTGAAACCCTTAAGTCAGGGCCGTCCTCTGCGTTAAAAGATGCGGGTAGATACGGCTCTATCACTGCTACCTTAAACTGTTGTTGGGCAAGTCCCAAGGCTAGCGCAGCCCCCACCATACCGCCGCCATTTATACAAAAATCGACCATTTACTCTCCTTAAAACACGCACTTGCATTATGTCTTAAAACACAAAGCGCTGTGAAGTAAAACGTAGAACAGGCTTGGCTTAGATCAATTCTTCACGAATCGTCGTAAGACACTGGGAATATGCCTGCATAACAGGTAAAATATGCGGCTATTTTGAACATCTTCCTGTAACTGACATTTCCGATGCTTTCTGCATGGGCACTCTAAAGGCGCTATGCAGAATAACATTCTGGTAGACACCTTAGCTAAACGAAAGGTGATACTGCATTCACTTACAGGAACACTAACAGGTTATCGAATAGTTGTTATGACTAAAAAGCTGTATATCAAAACCTGGGGCTGCCAAATGAACGAGTACGACTCGGAGAAAATGGCAGACTTACTAGACTCAACACACGGCTATAGTGCTGCAGAAAGCGCTGAAGAAGCCGATGTTATCCTGCTTAACACCTGCTCTATTCGCGAAAAGGCGCAAGAGAAGGTTTTCCACCAGCTGGGACGTTGGAAAACACTTAAGCAAGATAAACCTGAACTTATTATTGGTGTAGGCGGCTGTGTGGCTTCACAAGAAGGCGATACCATACGCCAGCGCGCACCTTTTGTAGACTTGGTATTTGGCCCGCAAACACTGCACCGTTTGCCTGAAATGATCAACGAACTTCAGGGCGGCGCGAAGTCAGTCATTGACGTGAGCTTCCCTGAAATTGAAAAGTTTGACCGTTTGCCTGAGCCACGTGCTGAAGGACCAACAGCATTCGTTTCTATTATGGAAGGCTGTTCAAAATACTGCACATTCTGCGTAGTGCCTTACACCCGTGGTGAAGAAGTAAGCCGCCCTGTTGACGACGTACTGCTTGAAATTGCGCAGCTTGCAGGTCAAGGCGTACGTGAAGTAAACCTTCTAGGTCAAAACGTTAACGCATATCGCGGTGAGAATTACGACGGTACAATTTGTCGTTTCTCTGAATTGCTTGAATTGGTAGCGGCCATCGACGGTATCGACAGAATCCGTTACACCACATCTCACCCGGTTGAATTTACTGACGACATTATAGAGGCATATGCGTCTATTCCGGAGTTAGTAGACCATCTACATTTGCCTGTTCAAAGCGGCTCTGACCGTATATTGAACTTGATGAAGCGTGGCCATACAGCAATCGAATACAAATCTAAAATGCGTAAGCTGAAGAAAATTCGCCCGAACATTAGCTTATCGAGCGACTTCATTATTGGTTTCCCAGGTGAAACAGATGCCGACTTTGAAGCCACCATGGATTTGATTCAGGCTGTTGATTACGACCTTAGCTTCAGCTTTATTTACAGTGCTCGCCCAGGTACGCCTGCTGCCGACGCAGTAGATGATGTAAGCGAAGAAACTAAGAAGCAGCGCCTTCATCTATTACAGCAGCGCATTACGCAACAAGCGCTTCGTATTGCTCGTCACATGGTTGGCACAGAGCAGCGAATTTTGGTTGAAGGTCCGTCTAAGAAAAACCCGATGGAGCTTTCAGGACGTACTGAAAACAATCGCGTAGTAAACTTTGAAGGCACACCAGATATGATTGGTGAATTTGTTGATGTAAACATCACAGACGTATTTACCAACTCACTACGTGGCGAAGTTGTGCGCAGAGAAAGTGAAATGGGCTTGCGTGTTGCCGTTTCGCCCCAATCTATCATGGCAAAGCATCAGGCAGATTTGCCCGATGAGCTTGGCGTGGGTCAATTTAACCCAGCCTAGATACATTTTATAGCGAGGAAAAAAGTAGCTTGAGTACATTGGTTAGTAACGAATTTGATTTAGAACCGGCAGATAGCAAACGTTTGTCGAGTTTATGTGGCCCCTTTGATGACAACATTAAACAAATTGAGCGCAGGTTAGGCGTAGAGATTACCTACCGGAATAACGCGTTTAAGGTGTTGGGTGAACCGCAGCAAATAAAAAGTGCCAGCGAATTACTTAAGCTTCTTTATATAGAAACTCAGCCTATTAAGGGCCGTATTCCTGAGCTAGAAGCAGAACAAGTTCATCTTGCCATTCAAGAAGCCCGCGTTATCGAAAAAGACGCCACTGGCGGCTATGGCAAAGAAGTGAATATTAAAACCAAGCGCGGTGTTATTAAGCCGCGTAACCCTAACCAAGCGCAATATGTGGCGAACATTGTAAACCACGATATTACCTTTGGTATTGGACCTGCCGGTACGGGTAAAACCTACCTAGCCGTTGCCGCTGCTGTGGACGCACTTGAACGCCAAGAAATTCGCCGTATTTTGCTTACCCGCCCTGCGGTAGAAGCTGGTGAAAAGCTCGGTTTCTTGCCCGGCGACCTTTCACAAAAAGTAGACCCGTACCTTCGTCCGCTTTACGACGCTCTGTTTGAAATGCTGGGCTTTGAAAAAGTCGAAAAGCTAATGGAGCGCAACGTGATTGAGGTTGCGCCGCTTGCCTATATGCGTGGCCGAACACTAAACGACGCCTTTATTATTTTGGATGAAAGCCAAAATACAACGGTAGAGCAAATGAAAATGTTCTTAACCCGTATTGGCTTTAATTCGAAAGCAGTGATCACCGGTGACATCACGCAGGTAGACTTACCTCGCGGTGCAAAGTCAGGTCTACGCCACGCTATTGAAGTATTAAGCGAAGTGGATGATATTTCTTTCAACTTCTTCAACGCTGAAGACGTGGTGCGCCACCCTGTGGTTGCGCGTATTGTAAGAGCATATGAAGTGCACGACGCTGAACAAGAGCGCCTTCGCAAAGAACGTAAAGAAGAAGCGTTGCGACTTCAACGTGAACAGGCTTCTCAAAACGATAGCGCGACACAAACGAAAGACGACAACGCATCGTGACCGCCATTATTGATGTACAGCAAGCGTTTGAAGGTGACGAAGCCATTTTGTTGGCCATTCCCTCACCTTCAGAGCTTGAGCGTTGGGCTAATGCAGTGCTCAAGTATGAAGGCTTAAGTGATCAAGAAGTGACTATCCGCTTTACTGACGAAGCCGAAAGTCAAAGTCTTAACCACGAGTACAGAGGGAAAGATAAGCCCACGAATGTGTTGTCTTTTCCATTTGAGGCACCTCCAGGCATTGAAATAAACTTATTAGGCGACCTCGTTATCTGTGCCCCGGTTATAAGCCGTGAAGCTGAAGAGCAACGAAAACAAGTGAGCGATCACTATGCCCACATGACGGTTCACGGGTTATTGCATTTAATGGGTTACGACCATATTGATGATGCGGAAGCTGAGGAAATGGAAAGCAAAGAGATTGATATTCTTGCAAGTCTTGGCATTAATAACCCCTACGAAGTTAGCAACTAACAAAAAACCATAAACTGTTGTTATAAAAGCACTTTAACACTTAATAACAATAAAACATTGACGACCAGCACGAACCATTTTAACGTTGGCGTTGACCTAACAATTAAACGGACATTATGAGCGACGATAACCCTCACTCTACCAACGGCTCCTCAGGCAAGAGTTGGTTAGATAAACTAAAAAATTCGATTTCTGGCGAGCCGAAAAGTAAAGAAGAGTTAGTATCGGTTATTACTGATGCTGAACAAAACGAAATTATTGACCCACAAACCCGAGAAATGATTGAAGGGGTTATTGGGGTAAATGAAATGCGAGTGAGAGATATTATGATCCCTCGCGCTCAAATGACCACTATCGATGTAGAGAAGAAAGTAGAAGAATTTCTACCTTTAATGCTTGAATCTGCTCACTCCCGTTTCCCCGTTATTAGTGAAGATAAAGACCATATCGAAGGTATTTTGCTTGCAAAAGACCTTTTGGCTTTTGCTTTTAACGCAGAAAAAGAGTTCAATTTAAAAGATATACTGCGCCCTGCGGTTATTGTTCCAGAGAGCAAACGCGTGGACGTTCTGCTTAAAGAATTCCGCCAACAGCGCTACCACATGGCTATTGTTGTAGACGAATACGGCGGCGTGTCCGGCCTGGTAACAATCGAAGATATTCTCGAGATCATCGTGGGTGAAATTGAAGATGAGTACGATACCGAAGAAGATGGTACCGATGATATTCGTCCTTTAAATAAGTCGACCTACTCGGTTAAAGCGTTAACCCCAGTGGATGATTTTAACGAGTTTTTTGAAACCAAGTTCAGCGAAGAAGAAGCGGACACTATTGGCGGCATTGTGCTAAAAGCCTTTGGCCATATGCCTGAAACCAATGACGAAATCACCATCGGCGATGTTCAGTTCAAAGTGACTAACTCTGATAAACGCCGACTTATTCAACTAAAGGTTTCAGTGCCTTCATTGGAATAGAGACATCGTCACAATAACGTTTATTTCAGCATAGGGTAGCGCGAATTTTTAAGCGCTTACCCTGTGAATACAAAACCTATCAATCACCATCAGATGACTTCTATGCTGAAACGGTTTATCCCTCACTTTCTTCTTCTGCTAAGCGGTGCTAGTTTAACGCTGGCTTTTGCCCCATTTAATATGTGGCTCTTAACTATTCCGGCCCTCGCACTTGCTATACGTCAAGTTATCAAGCTGAAGCATCGCCCATTTTTAGCCGGATGGTTATTTGGCGCAGGCTGGTTTGGGGCTGGAATAAGTTGGGTACATGTAAGTATCGCCGACTTTGGTGGCCTTCCTCTTATTGCCTCTGTCGCACTCATGGCATTGCTATGCGGTTATTTAGCGCTGTTCCCAGCGCTTGCCACCAGATTCACCGCCAAGTATTTTTCACCTCAGCTATGGCCCATGGCACTGCCTTTTTTCTGGATTGTAGCTGAATGGCTTAGAAGCTGGATGTTAAGTGGTTTTCCATGGCTATCGTTAGGCTACAGCCAGTTGGAAAGCCCGCTGTCTGGCTTTGCACCTATTATTGGCGAAACGGGAATAAGCGCGCTTATCGTTATTAGCGCTACCCTATTTGCTTTAATACATAATAAGCGAACTTTCGCTAATGCCACATTGGTGGCGCTGTGTTTGTTTACCAGTGGCTATCTGCTTAAACAGCATACTTGGGTTACCCCAAACAAAACCTACTCTGTAGGCATGGCGCAGGGCAACATTGCGCAAAGCTTGCGATGGGTGCCGGAGCAAGATGGACCTACTATGGATACCTATTGGAAACTAACCGAAAGCTTGTGGGATAACGACCTCATCATTTGGCCGGAGGCCGCGGTTCCCAAGCTTGAGCCATTGGCCCAGCCTTACCTTGCTAAAGTTAATGAAAGAGCTTTTAACGAAAACACCGCGCTTATTACTGGAATTGTTAACTACAACTGGGAGACAGACGAAGCGTGGAATAACCTTATCGTGCTTGGTAAACGCACGCCAGATGCTACATACCCTGACTACCAATATTTCCACAATAACCGGTTTTCCAAGCACCACCTATTACCTGTAGGAGAATTTGTGCCTTTTGAAGATTGGCTTCGCCCCCTCGCCCCCCTATTCGACTTACCTATGTCGTCGTTTTCTCGTGGTGACTATCAGCAGGCTAATCTTGAAGCTAATGGCATTCACTTAGCGCCTGCTATCTGTTTTGAAATTGCGTTTCCTCACCAAGTGATGGCTAACGTATATGAAGATACAGACATGATAATCACCGTAAGTAACGACGCGTGGTTTGGGCACTCCCACGGCCCAGCTCAGCATTTGCAAATAGCGCAAATGCGCGCCCTTGAGTTGGGGCGCCCCGTCGTTAGAGCTACAAACAATGGCATAACGGCTTTTATCAACCATAAAGGTGAAGTAACAGCTCGTCTGCCGCAATTTATAGCAGGTAATATTTCAGCGCCAGTTGTTGCAACTCGCGGTTTTACTCCCTATTACCATTTACAGGAGTTGGGTGTTTGGGCGCTTGTGATTGTATTGATGGTTTCTGCCATAGCACTCAAAAGACGGTATTTCTAATGCTTTAAGTGTCACGTCAATATCAAGTCTGAAATTAGGAAAAAAAGAAAATAACGTTAATTGCAAGGAGGCAAAATTGAAAGATAAAGAAAAAATTGCAATGTTTATTGATGCTGATAATGCACCTGCACAAAAGATAGACAAGGTACTCTCTGAATTGGCTCGCTATGGTGTAGTCAATATAAGAAAGGCATATGGAAACTGGAAAAATCAAAATTTAAAGTCATGGGAAGACGTTCTACATGAATTTGCAATTCAACCCATCCAACAATTCGATCTCACAAAAGGCAAAAATGCGACAGACATGGCGCTAGTCATTGATGTTATGGATGTTTTATATACAAAAGATATAGACGTTATTTGCCTTGTTTCATCAGATTGCGATTTCACTCCCCTTGTTACCCGCTCATTAGCAGATGGAAAATTTGTGATAGGCTTTGGCGAGAGAAAGGCGCCACTAGCTTTTGTTAATAGTTGCTCTCGTTTTCTTTACCTTGATAAGGAAAACGAAAAAGAGCTTCCCATTCAAAAAGAAGCAAAAAATATAAAAAGTGACACACGGTTAATAAATCTACTTAGACAGGCGATTGAAGCAGTAGAAGAGCATGATGGTTGGGCAATGCTGGGGCCCATTGGCACACACATATCAAATCACGCGTCGTTCGACCAGCGTAATTATGGCTTTAAGAAATTGAGTGATTTGTTTCAGGCAATCGACCTTTTTGAAATGAAGAAAACCCATGGTTCTGTTTTATGGGTAAGAGATAAGAAAAAAGCGAAGCAGTTCAACAAAATGAAATAAATAATAAAACGGCTCCTAATCTAAGGAGCCGCCTCAGGTAGATTACTTAGATGACGCATAAATATTAATTGCCCGCCGCCTGAATAGCAGTAAGTGCAATGGTAAATACAATATCATCCACCAGCGCACCGCGGCTTAAATCGTTAACTGGCTTTCTCATGCCCTGCAGCATTGGGCCAATACACACCAAGTCGAAGCTACGCTGCACCGCTTTATAAGTGGTGTTACCTGTGTTTAGGTCTGGGAAAACAAACACGTTCGCTTTACCGGCAACCGGGCTGTTTGGTGCCTTGCTCTTACCTACACTTTCAATGGCTGCAGCATCGTATTGAAGCGGGCCGTCGATAAGTAAATCGGGGCGTAGCTCTTGCGCAATTTTAGTAGCCTCACGCACTTTCTCTACATCGCTACCAGCACCTGACGAGCCTGTACTGTAACTTATCATAGCTACCCGTGGTTCAATGCCAAACATTTGCGCCGATTCCGCAGACTGAATCGCGATGTCGGCTAGCTGCTGAGCGTTGGGGTCAGGGTTGATGGCACAGTCGCCGTAAACCAAAACTTGATCTGGCAACAGCATGAAAAATACAGACGATACTAGTGATGCATTTTCCGCCGTTTTAATAAGCTGTAGTGCCGGGCGAATTGTATTAGCCGTGGTATTTACCGCGCCAGAGACTAGGCCATCCACATCGTCTTGCTGAAGCATCATTGTGCCTAAAGTTACATTATCTTCCAGTAACTCTTTTGCAACCACTTCAGTAACACCTTTGTGACCGCGCAGAGCCACTAAACCTTCAACGTAGTCATCTTTTATCTCACTAGGAGAAAGTATTTCTACGCCGTCGCTCAGTACCACACCTTGCTGCTCTGCTACTCGGCGTATTTCTGTTTCATCACCAATAAGTACCGGGCGCGCTAAACCACGCTTAGCACAGATCGAAGCCGCTACAACGGTTCTTGGTTCATTGCCTTCTGGCAGCACTATACGTTTGTTTACCTGCCTTGCGCGGTTGGTAAGATAGAAACGGAATGCTGATGGCGAAAGCTTTTTCTGGCGAGATACTTTTTGGGTTAGTGAATTCACCCAGCTTGCATCTAAGCTTTCTGCCGTATGCACCATCACCTTTTCGATACGTTGGCTGTCATCAACCGGCACTTCTTGGTTAAAAGCGTGAAGTGCCTGCGCTGTTTGCCATGTATTTGAATTTACCAACATTACTGGCAGGCCTGTTTCCATGGCTTGACTACATAATGCCATAATATTTTCATCGGGCTGGTAGCCACCGGTAAGCAAGAGCGCGCCTAGCTTAGTACCGTTTAACGCAGCCAAACAGCACGACACAAACACATCACCGCGGTCGCCTGACATCACTAGTAACGCACCTGGCTTGAGGGTGTGTGTCATATTGTGAATTTCTCGGGCGCAAAACGTAACGCTGCTTAAACGTCGTTCTGCCAATTCACCTTCATTTAACAAGCTAGCGTTCAAATGCTTTGCTACATCTGTAGCGCGAGGAGATACTAAGTCAGCACTCCAATCGATGGTACCAAGCAGGCTCAACCCTCTTTTGAAAATAGGCAAATCACGCAGTGCCTGCGTACGCTCTTCATCGTGCTCTGGCGCTTCTATTGCACCGATATCGGCACGAAGCCGACCGTGTTCATCAAAAGGCGCGTTAACCTTGTTGAAGATACAACCAACCACTTTTTGACTTTTATGACCGCCATAGGTATCAACAACTATTTCAAGGCGGTGATTAATATCTGTTGTCGACTCGTTGCCAGGCACCGCCACAAAAACAATATCGGCATCTAGAGCACGGCTAATTTCTAAATTCAAACGCTCCGCATAGGGATGATGACGGGTTGTCACCAGCCCTTCTATAACGGTTACCGCTTCTTTAGCGCTCTTTTCTTCAAATCGTTCAATAATTTCTTCTAACAGTTCATCAGTATTGTCGCTGCTGATCATGCGCTCTACGTATTCAAGTCCGAACGGCTCTATTGGCGACACACTGGCGTGATGGGCAATGATCGCTGTAGAGCGCTCTTCCCCATTGTCGCCCTTTCTAGGTTGGGCAACGGGTTTGAAAAAATTAAGCTTTATACCTTGTTCTTCTATTGCGCGAACAAGGCCCATGCTGACCGTGGTAAGGCCCACACTAGTGCCTACGGGGATCAACATAATTCTGCGAGACATAATTACTCCTGCTATTGCTAACGTTTCACCGTTGGCGTTGCTAGTTGAATTTACGCGAAGGTCGCAGCTTCAGCTGCAATTACCCATTCTTCATTAGTAGGGACGACATAAACAGAGGTTGATGCTGTATCAGTAGAAATTTTTCCACCTTGCCCAAATCGCGCGTCAGTATTTCTCTGCTCATCAAGGCTAATACCGAAGTGAGCGAAATATCCCATTGTCTTTTCTCGAATGAGAGACGAGTTTTCACCGATACCACCTGTAAAGACAATTGCATCTAACGTTGGCACAGCTACCATGTAGCCCGCTATGTATTTAGCCAAGCGATAGCAGAAAATTTCAATTGCCAAAAGTGCGCCTTCGTGACCTTCAAGTGCAGCATCTTCGAGGGTTCTGCAGTCGTTGCTAAGCTCTGAAATACCGAGCAAACCAGACTCTTTGTTTAATAAGTCGCTGATTTCATCTGCTGTCTTCCCTAGCTTTTTCTGTAGCGTACCGGGCAAGCTAGGGTCTAAGTCACCACATCGCGTGCCCATCACTAACCCTTCTAAAGGAATGAAACCAAGGCTAGTATCGACCGCCTGCCCCTTTTCAATGGCTGACACACTACAACCGTTGCCTAAATGCGCACTGATTATGCTGGTGTCTGAAACTGGCTTTTCAAGAATTTTCGCCATGCTATCAAGTATGAACTTATGGCTGGTTCCGTGAAAGCCGTAGCGTCTAATACCGTGCTCGCGATAAAGCGACATAGGTAGTGCATAAATAAAGGCTTTTTGCGGAAGTGTTTGAAAAAATGAAGTATCGAATACCACAACATGAGGCAAGTTTGGATATGCTGCCTGAGCGGTTACAATGCCTTTAAGGTTTGCCATATTGTGAAGCGGTGCCATGCTCGCATAATCTTCGATTGCTTCAAGCACGCTGTCATCTACAAGGGCAGCACCTTTAAACTTTTCTCCGCCGTGTACAACACGATGACCAATGGCAATAGGCTGTACACCTGTACTTGCAATAACCTCAGAGATAGCGTTGAGCGCTTCGGTATGACCTGCATTCTCAGAAAGTACACGTTTCTCCTTTTTACCCTTTAGTTTAAAAGATAAACTTGCATCTTTATTGCCTAACGCTTCAGCAATACCAGAGAGACCAGCTTCACCAGTATCAGCGTCGATAATGGCAAACTTTACTGAAGAGCTGCCACAGTTTAAAACGATAACTTCTTTTTTCATTTTCGTAATTTCAATTAATGTAGTAAGACATTTTGTTAAACCAATTGTAGCATTTCTAAGCAATTAGAGGGGTTAAACAAATGCTAAATGTTTTATAAAAATTATCGCATACTCTTATTTTATATAGGGTTTTATGGAAAATTTTCGCTAGGTTACCGCACCCCACTCTTATTTAGAAAATAATTACCCCCCATAATAACCATAAATTTCAATAACTTACCCATTACTAGCAATTATTTTATAAAATAATTCAACTTTCTTTCTTGAAAAGTATTTGGGCCATTCCTATATATGATTTGTCGGCGCTGAAGAGTCAGGTCGACGAAACCGCCGCCGCAGAGTCGGGGCATTTAAATTTTAAACATATTGCTTAATTTTGAGGATATGACTATGCGTACTATCGATCTATCTCCACTTTACCGTTCATTCATTGGTTCTGACCACCTAGCATCTCTTATTGATGCAGCATCTCGCGCAGAGAAACAGAGCACTTATCCGCCGTACAACATCGAGTTACTTGGCGATGACAAGTATCGCGTGACTATGGCAATTGCGGGCTTCAGTAAAGACGATGTGTCAATTCAGGTTGAAGAGAATACATTAACCATTACTGGAACCAAGAAAGCGGAAGCGGAAAACAAAGAAAGTAACGAACGTAAGTTCTTACATAAAGGCATCTCAGAGCGTAACTTTGAGCGTAAATTCCAGCTAGGCGACCATGTGAAAGTGTTGGCTGCAGATATGGAAAATGGTCTATTACATATCGATATGGAGCGAGTCATTCCTGAAGCCAAGAAGCCACGCCAAATAGAAATTGGTTCTCGTTTGCTTGAGAGTTAATACATAGTTTCTTGGTTTGTTTCCCAACTTTTAGCGGCGCCTCTCGGCGCCGTTTTTTTTGCTTTGGAAAACTGCAAGAATACACACTCTGCTGACCTAAATCTCGCTACTTAGCCATTGACGGCTTAGACATCATCAACTTCAAGTGTGTAATTAGCTTTACCCGACTCACCGGACGTAAATCTACCTCGGAAGGTTTTACCTGTAAGCTCTCCCGTAGCACTACCTTCAATAGATACGAATTCGCTACTGGCGATACCGTTTTCAAATTTACCGTTATGCTGAAGAGTAACGGTACCACGAGAACCATTTATCACCCCGACAAAGGTTTCAAAACCCGAAAATTTAGCAGTCAATTGAGATTGATAAGACATCAAGAACTCAACACTCGACTCGCCGCTCATTTCACCGGTGTACATCTGCTTAATGCTGGCGTGTGACAACTTTATTCCTTCAGCTTTTTCACTGAGTGTGTCTTCATTCCATTGCGTAATGGAAAAGCTTCCTTCAATTGACATAGATATCTCTTTTATTATTAGTTCCTTGGTAAGGTTTCCATAAACTAACTTCTAAAGCTGCAAGAAGGCAACCTGAAAATTGTAACTGTTGGTTTAAATAATCCCCTTAAGCATGGCCAAACCTAAAGCATTGCAGGTACTAGCATCTTTTATCTCTCCATTGATAACTTTTTCCTTCAAGGCAGTTAAGGAAAGCGGAACAACCTGCAAGTCTTCTTCTTCAACATCTAGTTTTTGTTCGCCTTGGGTCAACCCTTTAGCCACGTAAATATGGTACCCCTGATTACAAAAGCCGTATGCAAGATATTGAAAGCCTACATATTCCATTGATTCAGCAGTTAAGCCTGTTTCTTCTTTAAGCTCACCTTTTGCAAGCTCTACTGGATCAGCGTTGGGGTTGCTCTCCCATGCCCCTTGGGGGAGCTCAAGCTGTCGCTCTTTAATGGTATAGCGGTATTGCTCAACCATATACACGGTATCGCCCTCAATCGGTAAGATAATGGCAAAATCAGGCTTTTCCACCACACCGTATATGCCTTCACTCCCGCTACTGCGACGAATTTTGTCTTCTCTAAGGCGAAGCCATTTGTTTTCATAAATTACTTTTGAATCTAACGTTTCAATATCTGACACAATTCCCCCTCACTCGCTGTCTTTCTCGTTTCGAAGGAAGCCTGCGCTTTCTTCCGTGTCTTTAAGCGTTAAACGCTCCTCTGAATTTTGATTGAATGCGCGGGTCTGCTGATTGACTTGGTGAATGGTGCTCGCGTTAGCTAAATCTGATTCATTTGTGATGGACGCGATGGTTTCTCTACCGCGTAAAAAGGCTTTAATTTCATCAACAATTTCATTCAGTTCACCGTCGTTTTTGTTCATTCCCATAACAAAACGCGGAGCTTCCAGGTTATTCATACCACTAGTGGCAAATATTGATGTATTAATTCGACTAGTAATAATCCAAGGCGTAATACTACTTCTTACTACAACGTTTTCAGAACGCGTAGAATCGTGAATAGCCATCCCTGTTGAGACTCTTGATTCGGTATATGTACCTTCTGTTTTCATGTACATGAGTAAAGAATTAAAATTTAACTCACCCCAAAACATGTGAGAGGCGTTATTTAAAATACTGCCTGCTGCTCTGAAAGTAAGCCATGCAAATACAAGCATGAGCAAATTGTTTACCATCGAAAAAGCATTATTTAGTAATGCGCTATTATCTACGCCTATATTGATAACCAAATGAAGCAATTCAGCAAGCTGCACACCCGATGAGTAAAATAATACTGCTGAAACAACAACTGCGACTTGCGCCATAGCACTTAACGCGACTTTCGCACTTTTCGGCAACGCCAATCCTTCGCTTAGGGTTGGTTGAGTTTCAATCAATAGTTCTCCTTCGAAACTCCCTTTCCCTTCAGCCTGTTCTTTAAGCTTAGGAACAAAGTCAGCATATATTCTGTTTGGAACTTCTTTGTAGCGACGGTTGGCCAGAACAATATTTTCAATATTAATGAAGATCTCGTTGGGGTGAACAGACTCTTGCATATTTGCTCTAAATTCACTGACTTCAGTTTGAGGAGTGACTAAATCCATGCGCTTTTTAAGCAATGGAAATACAAGACCTATCACCACACCAATACTAATAAATAGATAGACGAAATTTAGCCAAGCGCTAAAAAAGGCATGTTCTTCTGACCAAGTTTTAAGTTCATTGATGTTGCTCCCCACTATGCCGTCAAGGAACACACCCGCTCCTAGGGGAACGACGAGAGCTAGACCAATGATTACGCCAATGGATAACCCACCCGCTTTAGCGAGTTGAGAGTTTCCTTCGTTATGGATCCCTTTCGCAGTGGATGTCCAATTGGCAACGAAATAGATAAGCAGTATCAGAGAAAGAATGGGCATAACGACCACTTTTGCTACTTCGCCTGCAAATCCATTACTTACAAGAAAATAAACGATAGCATAGGTGACTAAGCCCACGATAAGTGTTGCACCCATCGCGAGAATTTCTTGGGCAAGATGGCGTAATGGATAAGGTAAGAAAACTAGCTTCGGGAAAATACTGTGAACTAATCGAGCTAACCAGCCTTTTGGCTCTTCAAAAGTCGTGTTCCTTCTACCCATAAGCATAGAGTGAAGTGACTCTTTTGAGTAGAGTAGTGCTTTTTTCTCTGCTTGGGCAGCGTCTTGTTCAGATTTTGAGAAATTATACGCAAGAGAAGTAGGAACCGTTCTACCTACGAAAAAGCGCATGAGCTGTAATATTCCAACCGCAGTATGGCGTATTCCCGATACCACTAAAAAGAAGCCCACTGCTAACAAGGTATACCCTTTTACCTTATTAGCTTCAAATATTGCTGGCACTGAGAACACAACGTAAACCGCTAGCAATAGCGTCAACACACCACCAAGTGTTCTAAGCGTCCCTTCTGTCTTAAACGGGTTCTTTATACCTAGCGTTTGAGAACCAAAATCATATGCCATGATGCATCCTTTCGAAAACAAAAGGAAAAAGCATACTTAGAGTAAGTAGATTGGGCAATGACTTGTTGAGAATTTACAAATTAAAAGAGAAAGAAAAAGACTTTGAGTGTTTAAAATATGCGTTTAAATAAGGTCAGCGGCATTGCACCACTGACCGATAGTAATTAAATATACTCAACTTCGATGATTTCAACTTCAACTGCGCCCGCTGGCGTTTGAATAGTTACGGTATCATCAAGCTCTTTGCCGATAAGACCGCGAGCAATAGGAGAGTTAACTGAAATCAAGTTATTCTTAATATCAGCTTCGTCGTCACCAACAATACGATAAGTGGTTTCTTCATCGGTAACAACGTTAAGAATGGTTACGGTAGTACCGAAAATAACCTTACCGGTATTTTCCATTTTAGTAACGTCGATGATCTGTGCGTTTGAAAGCTTGCCTTCAATATCTTGAATGCGGCCTTCACAGAAGCTTTGCTGTTCACGGGCAGCGTGATATTCAGCGTTTTCTTTCAAATCACCATGCTCACGTGCTTCGGCAATAGACTCGATAATACGTGGGCGTGTTTTTGTTTTTAGCTCATTTAATTCGTCACGCAGCATTTGAGCGCCGCGCGCTGTCATTGGATACTGACTCATGAATACCGTCTCACTTAGCTAGTAATTTAAACAGAAAAGTGCGCCGCGAAGGCGCACTTTTTATTGGTTCACACAAATGTAATATTGCTAGGATACCTCGTATCCTAGCGTATGTCATTAGTGTTTGAGTCTAGCGTGTAGTTCTTGAACTGATGCCACTTTATTGCGGTCATCGGCAGACTTAGCACGGATAGTTGCAAACGCAGCGTTCATTGTCGTGGTGTAAGTCACCTTATTCACCAAGGCTTCACGACGAATGTATACTGAGTCTGTGATGGCTTGGCGACCTTCTGTTGTGTTGATCAAGTAAGCGTATTCGCCGTTCTTGATAGCATCAACAATGTTAGGACGACCTTCAGACATCTTGTTTACTACTGTGCTCATGATGCCCGCATCGTAAAGCTCGGTAGCCGTACCGCGGGTAGCTTCAATGCTAAAGCCCGCTTCAACCAACGCTTTTGCCAGAGCAATCATACGAGGCTTGTCGGTATCGCGTACTGATATAAGCGCTTTACCTTGCTTAGGTAGTGGCGCACCAGCACCTAAGTTAGCCTTCGCATAGGCTTCTTCGAAGGTATCACCAACGCCCATGACTTCACCCGTAGAGCGCATTTCTGGGCCTAGAAGTGGGTCAACACCTTGGAACTTAGCGAAAGGAAGCACCACTTCTTTCACAGAGTAGAACGGAGGAATCACTTCTTCTGTTACCCCCTGTTCGGCTAGGCTGACGCCAGCCATTGCACGTGCTGCTACTTTAGCAAGTGGAATACCCGTTGCTTTAGATACAAACGGCACGGTACGTGCTGCACGAGGGTTGACCTCGATGAGGTATACTTCACCGTCTTTAATCGCAAACTGTGTATTCATTAGACCGACTACGCCAAGTTCAAGCGCCATGGCTTTAACTTGCTCGCGCATGACATCCTGAATGTCTTTTGGTAGCGAGTGCGGAGGCAGTGAACACGCTGAGTCACCTGAGTGGACCCCGGCCTGCTCGATGTGTTCCATGATGCCGCCAATGACTACGTCTTTGCCATCGCAGATAGCGTCGATATCAACTTCAATAGCATCGTCTAGGAAACGGTCTAGCAGTACTGGCGCGTCGTTAGACACTTTAACCGCTTCGTTTAGGTAACGCTTAAGGTCTTTGATGTCATACACGATTTCCATCGCACGACCACCTAGCACATAGCTTGGGCGAACCACTAGCGGGAAGCCAATCTCTTCAGCCATAGTTAGCGCTTGCTCAACGTTAGTTACCGTGGCATTTGCAGGCTGCTTAAGATTAAGCTTGTTTACCATTTGCTGGAAGCGCTCACGGTCTTCAGCACGGTCAATCGCTTCTGGTGAGGTACCGATAACCGGAACACCAGCCGCCTCTAAAGCACGAGCAAGTTTAAGTGGCGTTTGACCACCATACTGCACGATAACGCCTTTTGGCTGCTCTTTAGCAACGATTTCAAGTACATCTTCCAGCGTTACTGGTTCGAAGTACAAACGATCTGACGTGTCGTAGTCGGTTGAAACCGTTTCAGGGTTACAGTTAACCATAATAGTCTCGTAACCGTCTTCGCGCATTGAAAGCGCCGCGTGAACACAGCAGTAGTCGAACTCGATACCTTGACCAATACGGTTTGGACCGCCGCCCAATACCATGATCTTGTCTTTGTCTGTAGGCGCTGCTTCACACTCTTCGTCATACGTTGAGTACATGTAAGCTGTGCTGGTAGAAAATTCTGCTGCACAAGTATCTACACGCTTGTAGACAGGAGAAATACCAAACCCGCGACGAGTATCACGAATATCGCTTTCTGCCACTTTGGTTAGTTCAGCAAGACGTGCATCAGAGAAACCTTTACGCTTGAGTGCACGCATAAAGTCAGCATCAATACCCGGTAAGCCAAGCTCAGCCACTTTTGCTTCAAGAAGGATAAGGTCTTCAAGCTGCACTAAGTACCAACGGTCGATGTTGGTAAGGTTGAATACTTCTTCAACCGTCATGCCCATACGGAATGCATCACCGATGTACCAAATTCGCTCTGCGCCAGGTTGACGAAGTTCGTAAACCACTTTATTGCGTGATTCAGGGTCTTCAAGGTCGACCATAGGGTTCAAACCTGAAGCGCCTACTTCAAGACCGCGAAGGGCTTTTTGAAGTGATTCCTGCTGGTTACGACCAATAGCCATTACCTCACCTACCGACTTCATCTGGGTAGTTAGACGGTCGTTAGCACCGGCAAACTTTTCAAAGTTGAAGCGTGGGATCTTAGTCACTACGTAGTCGATAGACGGCTCGAACGACGCTGGCGTTAAGCCACCTGTAATATCATTTGCTAATTCGTCTAGCGTGTAACCTACCGCAAGTTTTGCCGCTACTTTCGCAATTGGGAAGCCCGTTGCTTTAGAAGCAAGCGCAGATGAACGCGATACGCGAGGATTCATTTCGATGATAACTACACGACCTGTTTTCGGGTCTACACCGAACTGTACGTTTGAACCACCGGTTTCAACACCAATCTCACGCAGTACAGCCATAGCGGCATTACGCATCAGTTGGAATTCTTTGTCAGTCAGGGTTTGCGCTGGAGCAACGGTGATGGAGTCACCCGTGTGCACGCCCATAGGGTCGAAGTTTTCGATAGTACATACAATAATGCAGTTGTCCGCTTTATCTCGTACTACTTCCATTTCGTACTCTTTCCAGCCAAGCAAGGATTCATCGATAAGAAGCTCGTTGGTAGGAGAAAGATCAAGGCCGCGGTGACAAATTTCATTGAACTCGTCAATGTTATACGCGATACCGCCGCCGGTTCCACCCATGGTGAAAGACGGACGAATAATACAAGGGAAGCCGATTCGGCTTAACACATCGTGCGCTTCATCCATAGTGTGCGCAATTTCCGCACGTGGACACTCAAGGCCAATGTTTTTCATCGCTTTATCGAAACGTTCGCGGTTTTCTGCTTTATCGATAGCGTCTGCCGTAGCACCGATAAGCTCGCAGCCGAACTCTTCAAGTACGCCGTGCTTGTCTAGCTCTAGCGCACAGTTAAGCGCAGTTTGTCCACCCATTGTAGGTAAGATGGCATCTGGACGTTCTTTTTCGATGATCTTGCGAACCACTTCCCAGTGAATAGGCTCGATGTAAGTCGCATCTGCCATTTCTGGGTCGGTCATAATGGTTGCTGGGTTAGAGTTAACCAAAATAACACGGTAGCCTTCTTCTCGAAGGGCTTTACACGCTTGCGCGCCTGAATAATCGAATTCACAAGCCTGGCCGATGACAATAGGGCCAGCACCAATGATAAGAATACTTTTTATGTCGGTACGTTTTGGCATAGTTGGCTAATTCCTACTGCTTGTGTTGTTCAATAAGTTCGATGAAGTGGTCGAATAACGGCGCCGCTTCATGAGGACCTGGACTGGCTTCAGGGTGACCCTGGAAGCTAAACGCAGGCTTGTCGGTGCGATGAATACCTTGCAACGACTTGTCGAACAACGAAATGTGAGTTACTTCTAGGTTATCTGGCAAGCTAGACTCATCAACAGCAAAACCGTGGTTTTGGCTAGTGATCATAACTACATTGCGCTTAAGGTCTTTAACCGGGTGGTTTGCCCCGTGGTGACCAAACTTCATCTTAACTGTCTTCGCACCACTTGCGATAGCAAGCAGCTGGTGACCAAGACAAATACCAAATACTGGCGTACCGGTTTCGACGATAGTTTTGATTGCGGTTACTGCATAGTCACATGGCTCTGGGTCTCCCGGGCCATTTGACAAAAATACACCGTCAGGATTCATGGCTAGTACGTCTTCAGCAGGCGTTTGCGCTGGTACTAACGTAACTTTACAACCGCGGTCAGCAAGCATGCGAAGAATATTATTTTTAACACCGTAGTCGTAAGCAACAACGTGATATTTGAACTCACTTGGTGTTACATAGCCTTTGCCAAGTTCCCAACTGCCTTCTGTCCATGTTTTAGGCTCAGTAATGCTCACTACTTTTGCCAAATCCATACCTTTAAGGCCAGGGAAAGCTTTTGCTTGCGCTAGTGCGCTAGACTCGTCTAATTCATCAGAGCAAATAATGCAGCCATTTTGTGCACCTTTGTCTCGCAAGATACGCGTTAAGCGACGTGTATCAATATCGGCAATACCCACAACGCCTTTCGCTTTAAGGTATTCAGACAAAGTTTGCTGTTGACGAAAGTTACTAGCAACAAGAGGTAGGTCACGGATGATTAGACCTTTCGACCAGATTTTATCTGCTTCGACGTCTTCTTCGTTAGTGCCGGTGTTGCCAATGTGTGGATAAGTAAGGGTGATGAGTTGTTCAGCGTAGGATGGGTCGGTGAGAATTTCTTGATAGCCGGTCATGGAAGTATTAAAAACAACTTCCCCAACGGCGGAGCCTGTAGCGCCTATCGCCGTACCTTTAAAAACAGAACCATCCTCTAACACCAAAAGGGCAGAATTAGCCAAGTCAACCTCCAGATTAAGGATAACTATGTGTTTGTGCAGTTTTCTACACAAACCCCACAAAAAACGGGAGTTATTGAAAACAATACATCCCGTTTTACGATCTTTGCAGCTAATAAAACCGCACTCTTCAGCCATTTTAGTGGCTTCAGAATACGAAATTCTGGCAAATTCCGGCGAGTATACATCACTGACCGAAAATGGCAAATTTATTTGTAATAATTTACTAAAATAACGCTTTTACCACCTTTTTTGCGCAGAACCACCGAAAGTGCGGCTTATTGCTCATTTAAAGTGCAACTTTAGTTTAACACTTTAATAACGCCTTGGAGTTTGCATGCTTTTAAGCTTTAGCACGCTAGTATCCCAAAACGCCTACAGCTTTAAATCAAGTACATCAACCATGGAGTATAGACCAGGTTGTTTTCCATACAACCACTTTGCTGCATGCACTGCACCTTTTGCGAATGTAAGGCGACTCGACGCTTTATGCGTGATCTCTAAACGCTCACCAATGTCTGCAAACAGTGCGGTATGTTCACCAACAATGTCTCCTGCGCGAACTGTGGCAAAGCCGATGGTACCTTGGTCGCGTTCAGGCTCTTTCCCTTCCCTTCCGTATACAGCGCAGGCTTTTAAATCGCGGCCTAATTCGTCGGCAATAGCTTCACCAATAGCCATAGCTGTGCCCGAAGGCGCGTCTTGTTTAAATCTATGGTGGGCTTCGGTAATTTCGATATCAGCGGTTTCACCTAATACACTTGCAGCCTGGCGAACTAGCGAAAGCATTAAGTTCACGCCCACACTATAATTAGCAGCGAATACAATAGGAATGTGCTTTGCCGCTTCATCTAAAGCCGCTAACTGTGCATCGTTCAAACCGGTAGTACCGATTACAACAGGCATATTGTTTTTTACACACCACGCCAAATTACTTTCAATCACCGATGGCAAAGTAAAGTCGATCATCACATCGGCGTCGTTGCCACTCAAATTCGAAAGTGCAGTGCAATCGATGTCTTTTTTACCAATTCCGGCCAGCTCACCTACATTTAGGCCAATCCAAGGCGAATCATCGCGTACTGTAGCAACGCTAAGCTCAGCATTTTCATTTAAATCCAACGCTTCAACTAATACGCGCCCCATACGCCCGTTGGCGCCAAATAATCCTACTTTCATTTTATAGCTTTACACTTTTATTAACCTTCAACTATCAGGCATTTTGCCAAATGCAGGTACTATTGCAATGTGAGATTCATATTAAATACGCATAATTAGAAACCAATCGCCCCCACTCCCCTTTCGCTTAACTAATTTACTCGAAATACTATGTACGAAAATATTGGTTCAAACCTCATCTGCTCAGCAATAGGCTAATTATCTGCGAGCCATTGCTCGATAGCTTTTAAGATAAAACCTAATATTATGTAGTTGGGCTTTCTTGTGTTAACCGGCAAATTGGGCGACGCTATGGCCTAGATTTAATGACCTAGGTCTATTCAACTTTCTAAACACTTTTTGACGTGTACTTAAGCTAAACAGACCTACACAAAGCGTGAAATAAAATGACGATGCAGAAAACCCTTGTTTGGGACCTACCCACCCGCCTTTTTCATTGGCTGATTGTCGCGAGCCTATTAGCCCAATATGCCACCGTTGAATGGCTTGAAAACAAAGTGCAGTGGCATTTCTACATAGGGTATTTCACCTTATTTCTTATTGTGTTCCGCCTTATATGGGGAGTGGTTGGCACGCGCCACGCTAGGTTTAGCAGCTTCGTTACTGGCCCTAAAAAGGTTTTTAGCTATGTAAAAACGCTTTTTAACAGACAGTCAGAGCCTGCTATTGGGCACAACCCACTAGGCGGCTGGTTTGTTATTGTTATGCTGGTGCTATTGGCTATACAAGCCGTATCTGGACTATTTATGACAGACGATATTTTCTTAGACGGTCCTTATCGACAGTTAGCCAGTGAAGAAACATTGAGTTTGATGAACACCCTACACCACCTTGCGTTTGATGCATTACTTTATGTCATTGCATTGCATATAGGCGCAGTTATTTTTTACAGCGTATATAAAAAGCAAAAATTGGTTCCCGCCATGGTGCACGGTAGTAAAGACTCGATAAATGAATCAAAAACTGCAGGTATCGCGGACTCTCGACTGTTGCGCGCACTTGTTGTGGCGATTATTGCTGCGGCCTTCGTTTATGTGGCAATTGAAGTCTATCCACCAGAGCCACAAGTAAACGAATATTATTACTGAGCTACACAGCGATCTTTTTCAATCATCGCTTAACGATTGGCAGGTCTATAACGAGCGCGCCATTTAAAACCATAAAGGGGCAATCGCCCCTTTATTGATGAAAGAAAATGCCATAGGAAACTGCGTTTAACGTTATCCGCTTTTGGTCTTCTCTAGCATTCTCGCTTATAGCCCTCACGCCTTTTTGACGCTTGCTGTAACATCATATGGCAGCCGGTTCACGAACTAACCCTTTATCTCGCATTATCGATTCTATTTCTTCTACGCTTGACGGGTCATCGATAGTTGAAGGGACGGCGACAGTTTCGTTGGCGGCGATCTGACGCAGTAGTTTTCGAAGTATTTTACCTGACCGGGTTTTCGGTAAACGATTCACGACTATCGCTCGCTTAAAACAGGCTACTGGGCCAATTTTATCGCGAACTCGCTGAATCAAGTCCTGCTCTAGCGTTTTTTCATCCACATTCACACCATCTTTTAGTAGAACTAGCCCGACCGGTAGTTGTCCTTTCAGTGCATCATTAATCCCTATCACACTGCACTCGGCAATATCTGGATGCGCCGCAAGCACTTCTTCCATTTCACCGGTAGACAAGCGGTGACCGGCAACATTTATAACATCATCGGTGCGACCCATAATAAATACGTAACCTTCTTCATCTACATATCCGTTGTCGCCAGTACTATAGTACCCCTCAAATTCGCGTAAGTAGCCATCTACGAACCGTTGATGGTCTTGCCATATCGTTGTTAAGCAACCTGGGGGAAGTGGTAGTTGAATGGCAATAGCGCCTTTATCACCTGTTGTTTGCTGTATATCGAGCCCTTTTAACACCTTAACGTTAAAGCCTGGTGTTGGCACACTGGACGAACCCGGTTTTGTCTGCATTGGTTCAAGCCCCATAGGGTTTGAGCAGATAGGCCAGCCAGTCTCGGTTTGCCACCAGTGATCAATAACGGGTACACCCACTTTCTCGCTCGCCCAGTAATAAGTTGGAGGGTCAAGTCGCTCACCCGCCATAAATAAGGTACGTAAACTCGACGTGTCGTATTTGGATAAAAACGTGCCTTCGGGGTCGGCTTTTCTAATTGCTCGAAACGCAGTGGGTGCAGCAAAAAGTACATTTATCTTGTGCGATTCTATCATTCGCCAAAACGATCCTGCATCAGGGGTGCCAATCGGCTTACCCTCGTACATTACGGTTGTAGCGCCTTTGATGAGAGGGGCGTAGACAATATAGGAATGGCCCACCACCCAACCTACATCAGAGGCAGCCCAGAATACGTCGTCTTCGCTCGTACCGTATACGGCGCCCATTGAATAGTGTAATGCGACCGCATGACCGCCGTTATCTCGAACCACACCTTTAGGCTTACCAGTTGTGCCTGAAGTATAAAGAATGTAAAGAGGGTCAGTTGCATCAACGGCGACGGGAGAGGCAGGCTCGCTATTTTCAACCAGAGTATGCCAGTCGTAATCAGTTTCTTTGTTTAGCTCTGCAGTTAACTGTTCTCGCTGAAACAAAACGCATGCCGTAGGCTTATGCTCTGATATATCTACCGCCTCATCTACAAGGGGCTTATAGGGCAAAACTTTACTGCCCTCTATGCCGCAGGACGCTGTAACAATAGCCACTGGCTTCGCATCATCTATTCGTACAGCAAGTTCATTTGCTGCAAAACCGCCAAATACCACTGAATGCACCGCCCCTAATCGAGCACATGCAAGCATTGCGATTGCCGCCTGAGGGATCATTGGCATATAGATAATAACGCGATCGCCTTTCTTAACACCTAGGCGAGACAAGCCCCCGGCAAACTGTGCAACATCAGTAAGTAATTCGTTGTAGGTAAAGTGCTGGGTAGTTTGAGTAACAGGTGAGTCGTAGATAAGTGCGGTTTTATCACCACGGCCATTATTAACGTGATGGTCCAGTGCTAGGTAACTGGTGTTGAGCTGCCCTCCTCTAAACCAGTCATAGTAACCACTATCTGTTTTTTGGCATCCCTTCTCTGGCGGTTGAAACCACGCTATTTTGCGAGCTTGTTCCAACCAAAAATTATCTGGATGTTTGGTAGAGGCAATGTATTCGTTTTTATAAGTCATATCCATGTCCTGATTAGGGTGTATATCTACCCTACTTCAGTTCAATCAGACCTGCTTATAAGACTTATGGCGTAGGCCAACTAACAATTTGATTTACATTAATTTAAACTTAAAGAAACATTTTCAAATAGCGTAAAATTTCTAGTGAGTAGCCAAACGAGCGCTGATTTAAACGTATTTAATATTTTTCCCCACTAGCAACTAGTTCTGAGCATCGACGAATTTATCGCGCCAATCACCTATGCTCATCGGCTTATCTAAGTAATAACCCTGAAAAGCGCTACATCCACACGCCTTTGCTTCGTTTAATTGCCCTGTGGTTTCTATACCTTCTGCCACAGTATCGAGTTTTAGCGCTCTTGCCATGTTGCAAATATTTGTAACGAGCACGTTTTTCTCTTTCGAATCTTCTATTGCTTCAATAAAAACTTTATCAAATTTGAGCTCATTAATCGGAAGCGCTTGAAGTGAGCTAAGATTTGAGTCACCAATACCAAAATCATCAATAGATAAACTAAAACCTTGTTGGGCTAAATCTCTAACTCGGCGCTGTATTATGTTAACGCCTTTTATCAAAGCGCCTTCTGTCAATTCAAGTTTTAGACCCTTGTGTGGCACCCTCCACCTATTCACTATTGCTACAAATTTGCTGACAAAGTCAGCCCGCGCTAAATGCTTCGCACTTATATTGATTGATAGCTTAGTGTTTATACTCTTCTCGTGGCATTCGCTTAATAATTTACAAGCTTCATTACAAACCCATAATCCAATGTCGGCAATAAAATCGTTCTGCTCAGCAATGGGGATAAACTCCGCCGGCGTAACAACGCCAAGGTGAGGATGGTTCCATCTAAGCAACACTTCAGAGCTTACTAAGTTTCCACTACTACAATATTGAGGCTGAAGCTCAACGAATAACTCATTGTTGGCAATAGCTCTATTTAAGGAATGCTTTATATAGTTATAGCGGTCTATGTCGCTACCATCGATATGTAAATAAGTGTGCTCTCTCTCATCGTCTAAATAAACAATATCTTCATTGAAGGCCTTTCTAGACAATAGCTCTTTTATTTTTTTGAAGGAAAAGTACTTTATGGGGATAGCACAGCTCACTGTCTTGGTTTCGATAGCCAGTGAACTGTTGTGTAGAGTGATAGGGGCCAACACGTTATCTCTGAGATAATGGGCACACTGCTTAGCCACATTTTTCGCTGTATGGTCGTCCTTAAAATAATTTTCTAAGTGAAGAACAAAGTTGCCGCGATCGTATTTAAATACTCTCACTTCAAGCTGCCTATTGACGTCAAAAGCACGCACAAAGCGACTAGCTAATATACGCAGAATGTAGTCAACTGTGGGTTCTCCAAACGCGTCTTCATACTCTTTAACATTGACAATGCTAACCCGAATAAACACAGATAGCGCTTTCTCAGACGATGCTAATGCAGCTTTATCTAAAAGGTATTGCTCGAAATGATAAAAGTTAGAAAGTCCCGTCAAAGGGTCTGTTAACGCTAATTGTTTAAAGCGGTCTACTTCAAAATGCAAGTTTGAAACGGTGCGAATGCTTATAATAACCAAGTCTTGGTTATGTACCGTGCATGCTTTTAAGCTTACATCGCACGCTATTCTCTTACCGTTTTTGTGACGTATGCACTCGTTTATGGTCTCAACCTTACAGCAACGTGCAACGCCTTCGTCTAAATTTAACAAGTAGGAAGGCCCGTCACTATTTTGAACCTTCGTCGCTAGAAGCTTGATATCTTGCCCTATTAACTCTTCCGGCTGAAACCCCAATACATAGATAACCTGTTCGTTTGCCGACAGTATGGTGCCATTCTTATCAATGCTGAGAACCACGCTATCAACAGCATTTAAGATACTTGTTAGATAGTCTGTATAATTATGTTGTGAATCAGAAAGTCTCTGAGTTTCTGTTTCATCCTGCACGACACCATATAAGCGAGTAAGTTTTAAGCCCAAATTAGTCTGACGCTCAACCTGTAAAAATACGGTTAGCTTTATATTTCTAGTTCGCCCTTGTTTATCGGAAATAGTGAGATGCTTTGCAAAGTGCCTTTGTTTCTTAATCGCTTTGAGAATTCGTTGTTTAAGGTTATCTCTGTCTTCAAATGAAATAACTTCGAGCACATCTTGTAGGTTAACGCTTTTTGAATGTAGCAGTCCCAGCAGGCTTTTCATTATTTGAGTTGAAGAAAACGCGCCGGTGAACCTGTCTATTTGCCACGCCCCTACTTTTGAAATAGCGCTTACCTCTTCAAGGAGTGACAATTGCTCTGACAACTTATCTGAATAAGGGTGCCTAGCAAGTTCATAGAGGTAGTTTAATTCGACCTTCTGGCGCAGAATATCCACGTAAGTATGTTGGTGTGCATTTAAGTTGCTGTTTCTCACAAATGTAAGCACAACCCCCAACACGTCATTTTGCATATCTCTTACCGACGCCACAACGACATATTGTTCACGAAAATGCTTAAGTGATTGGGGTAAGGTGAATTCTCTTGCCGGTAATGGTGCGCTCATCGGTGTTAAAGGCAGCATGAGTAGTGTATGGGGCGGGAAAACGATGTGATGTGATTCAATTTCTGAGTGCTCACTATCGCTTGCTATAACGGTGGCGCGGCCACTGTTTGGGTTTATCGAAACCAATAATATACAAGGTGACTCTATTTTATCCCTATTTTCAGTTAATAACGCAGAAATACTATTCTGCGTTGTGCGCATTGTGGAAAGCATGCGCTCACTGCGTAAATCCATCTAACTAGGTCCTCGAGAACAATAATACTCGCATACAAAAGCACCTCCCCCATTGATTTAACCAGATGGGTAGAGTGTTGTTTGCGCTTTTGCGCTTCGTTATTTTCCAACAGTGACACGTTACCTTATTAGTAAATGCTGTTTTAATACATTTGTAGGTAAGATATTTATCATGAATATGAGTTATTAATATGTTGGTTTTTCATTCACAAACATAGACAAAAATTGTACAAATTTCCAGCATTTTGTAGCTATAGGGAGGTAAAAAAGATTAAGCCGAAGAGGCGAAATAAAGAGTGAGGAAGTTAACGTTTGCTACTTGCCGAAGATTTATAAAACAATTATTAGAATATTTTCAAGCCTCAGCACGCCTATCGAAAGGTTAGAGGTTGAAAAAGTAGGTGTTAACAGAATAGATGCTGAGAGAACAAGTGCTGTTGAGCAGTGATAGAACACTGACGTCAACAGCACCTAAAATTTAGTCTTTTTTGTAGTCATCGTGGCAAGACTTACAGCTTGCACCGATTTTACCTATAGCACCGCGATACGCGCTCTCGTCACCTGCATCCACTGCAGCCTGTAGACCTTGTGCGGCCGTTTTAAGTGCCATCACTTTCTTTTCTACATCTGAGAAGTTTTCCCAAATTTCATCCTTCGCACCGGTCTCTACGTCAAACTTACGCGTGTCGACAGCAAGATAGTCACCCATCATATCGGCAAGTTGCTCAAGACGCACAGCGTTAGTCTGCATTACGCTTTCGTCAAAAGGTAGCGCACCTTTTGCCATACCGCCCAATGGGCCCATGTTACTACGAACTAACTGAAAAACCGCTTGGCGGTACTGAGTTGCTGCTTTAGCGTGCTTTTCAGAAGAAGCTTCAGTTACTTCAGCTAACGCTGAACCTGAAATTACTGCGCTAACGGTAGCTGCTACAATCATCGCTTTATTGAATAGTCTCATGCCTGTTCCCTTTTTTTAATTACTGGTTATCTACTTTTACGTTTGCAGATATTTTACCTTTTACTTATAAGCCTATCGTGACGAATAGTTCGTTTTAGCGCAAGAAATTTAACGGTGAACAAACGCTTTCAAGGGATTAGCCGCGCGTAAATTTGGTTTTAACGAATAGACGAACTACAAAGGGACACCCACTTACTTCACCTTCACAAAGTACAGATTCGGACAGACACTCGCCCTACTCTTACAAAGTACAGTTTCGGACAGTCACTCGCCCTACTCTCACAAAGCAAAGTACAGTTTCGGACAGACACTCAATATTATCTCGTTTACAGATTAAAGCCATCCGAACAAACTGTAGGTTCGGGGAAAGAGGCACTCAGATACAAAAACGCCCTCATAAATGAGGGCGTTTGAACTTTGATTGAAGCAAAGAAACTAGTTGGTTAAGTCGTCAAAGAATTTTTTCACGCCATCGAAGAAGCCTTGCGCTTTGGGGCTGTGCTTGCTTGAAGCTTTACCCATAGACTCTTCTAGCTCTTGAAGTAGCTCTTTTTGGCGTGATGATAAGTTAACTGGTGTCTCAACCACAACCTTACACATCAAGTCGCCCATAGCGCCGCTTCGAACAGACTTAACGCCTTTGCCGCGTAATCGGAACATACGACCAGTCTGCGTTTCGGCGCTAATCTTCAGCTTCACCTTACCATCTAACGTTGGTACTTCAAGTTCGCCGCCGAGTGCAGCTGTAGTAAAGCTTAGCGGTACTTCGCAATACAGGTTGTTGCCGTCGCGTTGGAAGATGTCGTGTTCACGAACGTGTACTTGAACGTACAGGTCACCTGCTGGCGCACCGTTTTCACCCGCTTCGCCTTCGCCAGAAAGACGAATACGATCGCCTGTGTCTACGCCTGCTGGGATCTTAACATTAAGAGTCTTAGTCTTTTCTTTGCGACCATGACCGTGACAGCTGTTACAAGGATCTTCAATAATCTTGCCCTTGCCTGAACAAGTCGGACAGGTTTGCTGTACAGCAAAGAAACCTTGGCGCATTTGAACCTGACCGTTGCCGTGGCAGGTTGGACAGGTTTTAGGTGAAGAACCTTTTTTCGCGCCTGAGCCGTCGCACACGTCACATTCGACCAGCGTAGGTACGCGAATATCAACGCTCTTACCGCGAACTGCTTCTTCTAAACTTAGCTCTAGGTTGTAACGTAAGTCTGAACCTTGACGAGCACGCGACTGACGTCCACCGCGACCACCGCCGCCAAAGATATCACCAAAAACATCGCCAAAGATATCGCCGAAGTCGGCACCACCACCGAAGCCGCCGCCACCGCGGTTTGGATCAACACCTGCGTGGCCGTATTGGTCGTATGCTGCACGCTTCTGCGAATCTGACAGAATTTCGTAGGCTTCCTGGATTTCTTTAAACTTATCTTCCAGGCCTTTATCGCCTTGCGTACGGTCAGGGTGATATTTCATCGCAAGCTTTTTATACGCTTTTTTAATTTCACGTTCGCCCGCGCTTTTATCTACCCCGAGTACCTCGTAGTAGTCTCGTTTCGACATATCGTTTACATATCCTACTTTTTTGTCGACAAGCATGTAATGCTTATCGAATCTACATCTGACTGTTGTGAAAATAACCTGATTGGCTGCTCAATAACGCCAATTCACTTACACCAAGTTATTTACACAACAAAGGCGCAACAAGAATATCCTGTTGCGCCTGAACTGCTTACACAGCCCGGCGCGCCGGGCTAATCACAACAGTTTACTTTTTATCGTCTTCTTTCACTTCTTCAAATTCTGCGTCAACAACGTCATCGTTTGCTTGACCAGAAGAAGCTTGCTGCTCAGCGCCTTCTGCGCCACCAGCTGCTGCTTGTTGAGCTTGCGCCGCTTCCATCAGCTTGCTAGACGCCTGAATAAGTTCTTGCGTTTTCGCTTCGATTTCCGCTTTGTCTTCGCCTTTAGACGCTGTTTCTAGCGCAGTAAGGGCTTCTTCAATTGGCGCTTTGTCTTCTGCACTTAGTGCATCGCCAACTTCTTCAAGCTGCTTACGTGTAGCGTGGACCATGCCATCAGCTTGGTTGCGCGCTTGAATTAGCTCTTCAAACTTCGCATCCGCTTCTTTGTTCGCTTCTGCGTCTGCTACCATTTTTTCCACTTCTTCATCGCTTAGGCCTGAAGAAGCTTTTATAGTGATCTTCTGCTCTTTACCTGTGTCTTTATCTTTCGCAGACACGTGTAGGATACCGTCAGCATCTAGGTCGAAAGTAACTTCGATTTGCGGCACACCGCGCGCTGCTGGACGAATGCCTTCAAGGTTGAACTGACCAAGAGACTTGTTGCCGCTTGATTGCTTACGCTCACCTTGTAGTACGTGTACTGTTACCGCAGACTGGTTGTCTTCCGCTGTAGAGAAGGTTTGCGACTTCTTAGTAGGGATAGTCGTGTTTTTCTCGATAAGCGCAGTCATTACACCACCCATTGTCTCGATACCTAGAGACAGAGGTGTTACGTCTAGAAGTAGTACGTCTTTAACGTCACCAGAAAGTACACCACCTTGAATTGCCGCACCTACCGCTACTGCTTCATCAGGGTTAACGTCTTTACGTGGCTCTTTGCCGAAGAACTCAGTTACATACTTCTGTACTAGCGGCATACGCGTTTGACCACCAACAAGGATGATATCGTTGATGTCGCCTACAGATAGATCCGAGTCAGCTAGTGCTTGCTTAAGTGGATTAAGCGAGTTTTTCACTAGGTCTTCAACCAAAGACTCAAGTTTCGCACGAGTTAGCTTAATCGCTAAGTGCTTAGGACCTGTTGCATCAGCCGTGATGTAAGGCAGGTTAACTTCAGTCTGTTGTGAAGAAGAAAGTTCGATTTTCGCTTTTTCACCGGCTTCTTTAAGACGCTGCATTGCAAGCGGGTCTTTACGTAGGTCGATTCCTTGATCTTTCTTAAACTCTTCAACTAGGTAGTTAATAACACGGTTATCGAAGTCTTCACCACCAAGGTGTGTGTCACCGTTAGTCGCTAGTACTTCAAACGTGTGCTCGCCGTCTACCTCATCGATTTCGATGATAGAGATATCGAAGGTACCACCACCTAAGTCGTAAACTGCAACAACGTTGTCGCCTTGCTTTTTGTCCATGCCGTAGGCAAGAGCAGCAGCTGTCGGCTCGTTAATGATACGCTTAACTTCAAGACCTGCGATGCGACCCGCATCTTTAGTTGCTTGACGCTGAGAATCGTTAAAGTAAGCAGGAACAGTAATTACTGCGCCAGTTACTTCTTCGCCAAGGTAGTCTTCAGCGGTCTTCTTCATTTTCTTAAGTACTTCAGCAGAAACCTGAGGAGGCGCCATTTTTTCGCCTTTAGCTTCTACCCACGCATCACCGTTATCAGCACCTACGATTTTGAAAGGCATGATGTCGATGTCGCGCTGTACTTCTTTATCTTGGAAGCGACGACCAATTAGACGCTTAATAGCGAATAAGGTGTTTTCAGGGTTAGTTACCGCCTGACGCTTCGCTGATTGACCTACAAGTGTTTCACCATCGTTTGTGTAAGCGATGATTGAAGGTGTTGTACGATCGCCTTCCGCGTTTTCAATTACGCGAGGTTTGTCGCCGTCTAGAACTGCGACACATGAATTCGTTGTACCTAAGTCGATACCAATGATTCTACCCATTTCGTGTCTCCGAATGATTTTCTTAATACTGTACTTTTAGTGGGGTTATTCCCCGCCTTTTCAATAGATGCCAGTAAAAAAACTGACATTTTTGTGTGTTCGTCGCAAAAAGCGTCTTAGGCCTGCGTATCCACACCGCCGCTTGGTGCACGCGATACCATAACCATGGCAGGGCGTAGCAAACGACCATTAATTTGATAACCTTTCTGCATCACAGCCATTACTGTATTTGGCTCGTGGTCTGCACTTTCTTGCATCGACATAGCTTGATGCAAATCAGGGTTAAAGGTTTCACCCTGCGGATCAATAAGGCTTAATCCAAATTTCTCAATAGTGCTTAAGAAAGTTTTGTGGGTCATTTCCACACCTTCTAAAAGCGGCTTCACAGCTTCATTGTCACCGTCGGTCATTTCGATAGCGCGCTCTAAGTTGTCGATAACCGGAAGCAATTCGCCAGCAAAACGTTCAAGCGCAAATTTACGCGCTTTTTCTACTTCGCCTTCAGCACGACGACGTGCGTTATCAGCATCTGCGCGCGCTCGAAGTACACCATCCTGCTGTTCTTTAATGGTTGATTGCGCCTCAGAAAGTGCGGTTTCTAGTTCGTAAATGCGCTGCGCATTTTCGTCTAGCTCTACACCTTCTGCTTCTGATGCTTCTACCTGCGCTTCATCAGCATTAATTACAGTCTCATCTACTGTATTTTCTTGTTCTGCCTGCACGTCGCGATTATCGCTCATGCCTACCTCCAAACGTTTTTCTTAATTAGGCGATGCCCAATAACACTAAAATTACTGGGAATAACTTCGTTGCGCTTAGTTATGGGGCTAGTTTTAAGGTGATCAAGGGTATCCACAATAATTTTGTGGACGATTTTAAAAATACTGAGAAATTTTAGTTTTAATATAAAAACTACTTCGGACTCTAAGTGATGTGTTTAAAACGAAGCGTCCTGAATTCTCGCTTCCCACCTTCATTATCAAATAATTTTTGACAAAGATTCAAAAACAAGCCTGTTACTGTTTGCAAATTATATCTCTACACTTCTCCTGCCAGTCGCAATTGAGCTGTACCGACTTTTTTACCCCGTACCAAAAATTGGAGAAGAGAGATGATCAAATTAAAGCAACTTGTTATCGCTACCACTGTTGGGCTAAGCATGTTAAACGGCGTGGCCTCCGCTGCTACTGAAGTAGGCCCATTAGAGCCTGTCACCACATTTGAAGACGCGAGAGGCGCAGGTATTACCATTACTCCGTCTGGCCGATTACTCATTAGCATGCACCCGCTTGATAATCCAAAGCTAAAGATTGTTGAGGTAATGGCTAATGGATCTAAACAACCCTTCCCTAATTTAGATTGGGCAGATGGCCCAGAAACTGGTGATGTGGGCTTTAGTGCCGTTATTGGTATACACAGCGATAGTCAAGGCATTGTATGGATGCTAGACATGGGAAGTGAAACCTCACCAGCCAAACTCGTTGCGTGGGATAGCAATGAAAATGCTCTGCTTAAAACCATTGAACTTGATAGCAAAGCACTTAAAGCAAATTCGTTTGTTCAAGACTTTGTTATTGATGAAAAGCACAACAAAATTTATATAGCAGACATGACATTTGGCAACTTTGCTGGTGCAACAAAGCCGGCAATTATTGTCGTAGACACCGAGACGGGCGAATCTAAGCGCGTATTAGAAAGCGCTTCTTATCTTATGCCTGAAGATAGAGAACTTGTTATTGAAGCATCGCTACTTGCCTCTAAAACCGATGATGGTAAGCCAAACCCGCTTAAATTTGGTTTAAATCCAATAGCCTTAGACCCAGCCTCTGACACGCTTTATTTTGGCGCGTTCACCGGCACCAAAATTTATCAAATATCAACATCCACTATTAGCGACACGTCACTATCAGACAATGAACTAGAGGAATCTATCCAGGTATTTGGCCCCAAAAACCCGAGTGACGGTATTGCACTAGCGCCAGGAGCTGGTGTGTTAGCCACCGATTTAGAAAATAACGCGGTTGGGATAACAACTAAAGGAAAGTATCAAACGCTTATTCAAGATAAGCGCCTGTCTTGGCCCGATAGCCTTGCAACAAGCAACGGTTATGTTTACGTCACTCAAGATCAGCTGCATCAGCACCCAGCTTTCAGCCAAGGGCTAGGTAATGCCAAGCCACCCTATGTGCTTTATCGCTTCCGCTTTGAGCAATAAATATAGATAGAGAATAAAACCTATTCTCCCTATTTATCCCTAATCATCCCTAATCATCCCTAATCACACCTAATCATCTCGGAGGGGGGGCAATCAGCCCCTCACTTTTACTAATAACTGAATTTATGTGAGGAAATAATGAAAAGAGCGTTTGGTCTTGTAACCCTTTTACCTCTTAGCTTGCTAGTCTCTCTTTCTGCCACCGCAGTAATCGAAAAACCATTAACAACAGAGGATAAGCAAATATCGGCAGCGCCCGGCAAAGGTGTGATAAATGATGTAAATAGCCACTTGGTATCTCAAGCAGTTTTATTCAATTTAGCAGAGCAACCTAAAGAAAGTGTGACCGACAAATTAACCCGTCAGTATTTTCACGGTAACGAATCTACATTTGTTCGCTGGGATGTCAAAAAAGGCGCTAAAGTTCCGCTTCACAAACATCCTAACGAACAAGTCACCTGGCTTTTGCAAGGAAAAGCGACGGTATTTTCCGATGGAAAAAAATACATGATGAAAGCGGGTGATATCATGGTCTTTCCAGCAAACGTACCTCATGAATTTCACTTTACAGAAGACGCAATAGATATCGATTTTTTCGTGCCTGCACGTCAGGATTGGATTAACGGCACTGCTGACTACATTAAATAGTTAAACTGGCTTACCTAGCACCTATCGACCAAAACGTTTTGCTTCGGATAGCGCCACTGTCCATTATCACGCAGCTAGGTTCGCCCGCTTTGCAACCGTTACCTTTTATCCGGCTTCCCGTTTGTCCGTGGTTTCGTCTTAGTTCCGCCAACATCAAAGCATGAATATCAACCATATTGGTACTAATTCCAGTAACCGTGATGGTTTCGATATCGCTATCAAGGCCGGAGTTTTGCTGTGAATTATCACTAATTTGTTCAACAACGGGTTGCCCATTTAACTGTTGTAGTAGCTCTACAGAATTGGCGTATTTACCCGACGCTGGAAATGCTAATAACGTTTTCGCTTTCACCATATCCTTTTCTACAAACTCTCCAGTGATATGAAGGATCGCTAGTAAGTAGTTGGCAAGGTAACTCATTCCCTCTCTAACTTCCGCTTCTAGGAATTTGATTGCGGTCTCTTTTTCTTTTTGCGTCGATGCTTTATCAGAAAAGACGAGAACGGCATACTCCTCTGCGGTTCTATTAACGCCTTGATCTGCAGCAAACTTCATCATTCGCTTAGCTTCGGCCATATTCTTCTGTGTACCAATGCCCTGTGCAGCCATCCCCGCAGCTTGTCGGTAAGCTGGCAGGAAGCCCTGTTTGGCAGATTTATCAAAATAATAATAGGCGTTTTCCAAATCTGTTTTTACCCCAGATTCAGGATTCATAAAGATGTGGCCAAGAGAGAAGCTGGTTTGCTCATGACCTCTGGAAGACAAAGCTCGAAGTGTATTCAGTTTAGCAAGTGAACAATCTTCGTCTGCACATTCAGGCTGATTCGGGATAGCCCATACAGATGCAGATAACATAGTTGAAATTAGTAGTGTGATTCGCAGAAAACGCGTGCTTGCTGAATTTTGTTTCATTAAATTCCCTTTTATTATTTCGGTGACTGGCTAAAACCGCTTATGTTTGCATCCTATTACTCAAAAAGACGGCGACCTTGCATAAAAAACGTACCACTTATGGTTCAAATTGCAAACAATTAATCCTGTGATAGTGGTTGTGTAGTAACAGAAGATACCTCGCATGTGAAAACTATGTTAATGTAAATAAACAAAAAAACGCGCTTTCAATATGCTATTAAATACGTTCAATCACACGGAATACCTATGCTAAGTATATGGACGGTTGGCGCTATCGTCGGTTTCTACCTTCTTGCGCTTTTTGCCTTGGCATTTTGGGGCGACAGGCATTTACGCGATAATCGGCAGCACCCTGTGCTTTATAGCCTAGGACTTGGCGTACACTGTACATCTTGGGCTTTCTTCGGCACCACGTCGCAGGCTGCCCAATATGGCTGGGCAGTTATTCCCACCTATTTAGGCATTATGCTCACCATGGCATTTGCCTTTCCTGTAGTGCTTCATATAAGTCGATTATGCCAGCAGCACAACATTAGTTCGCTAGCTGACCTCATCTCACTCAAGTACCAACACTCTCATTTAATTGCCGCTCTTATCACTTTGCTATGCTTTTTTGGCGTTGTGCCCTATATAGCTTTGCAGTTAGACGCCATTACGAAATCCATAAATTTGCTCACCGCAGAGCCACAATCAAGCACACCTTGGTTGAGCATTTACGTAGCAAGTTTACTGGCCATCTTTGCCATAACCTTCGGCACGCGCACGCTAAACTTGACCGAAAAACACCCTGGGTTACTTCTAACCATTGCTTTCGAGTCGGTGATTAAGCTTGTGGCGCTTTTGGCAGTAGGTGTTTTTGTTTGCTTCTTTTTATTCGATGGCGTCTTAGATTTAGTTTCTAACGCCTCGTCAAATGACAGTGCCAGGGATGTCATTTACGCTGATAGCGCACCCTGGGTTTATGCATCACATGTAGTTCTTGGCGTTTGTTCCATGTTCGTACTACCTAGGCAATTTCATATGAATTTTGTCGAGCAAAATGGTGAGAGCGAACTTCGTACTGCAAGGTGGTTGTTCCCACTCTATCTACTCGGTATGACGTTGTTTGTTATCCCCATCGCCCTTGCCGGCAAAATGCTGCTTCCATCAACAACAAGTTCAGATGCCTACGTACTCGCCCTGCCCTTATCGACCGAAAACATCGCCCTTTCCGGCTTTGCTTTTATTGGGGGGTTATCGGCTACCACCAGCATGGTAATTGTAGCTACCTTAGCCCTCGGGATCATGATTTCCAATAATGTGGTCACGCCCCTCTGGCTAAAGGCGCGACTGAAAACCTCACCTAACCGCTCAATGGAGCCGAGCAACATTCTTTCAATCCGGCGGCTTACCGTTTTAATCGTACTTAGCATCGCACTGTGGTATCACTTAAATGTTAGCCAAGCTGCGCCTTTGGTGAAAAGCGGCGTAATTGCCATTGCTTTATTGGGGCAATCTATGCCTGCACTTATGTTTGGTATTTACTGGCAACGGAGTACGAAAACTGCAGCTATTTGCGCATTGCTAGTGGGCTTTATTTGTTGGGCTGTATTTCTACTCTACCCCAGTTTAATGTCTAGCTACTATTTTGACCCAGTACCTACTGACCAAGCTTTAGGCCTTGGATTTGCTTATTCATTAATGGCCAACTGCATAACCTTTATTGCAGTAGCGCTGATCACATCAAAACGTGGTGCTAACGAGAATAATGTAGAAACACCACATGACGGTGCTCCTCATCTACTGGTAAAAGTCCGTGATTTAATAGCGCTTACCGAACGTGTTCTTGATACCAGTACTCACAGTCAACTTGTGCAGCAGCTTTCTGTGGATGTTAACCGCGCCTCGAGTAGCGGATATGCCAGTCAGGCTCTTATTGACAGAGTGAATAAGCTGCTTGCCGCCCAAGTAGGAGCACCGAGTGCGCGAATTTTATTGGGCGCCATTGCAGATACCGGCAGTGATAGCTTGCCCGAATTGGTTGATTGGGTAGAAGAAGCGTCCCAATCATTTCAATTCAACCACGAAGTACTTCAGTCATCGGTACAAAATATCGAACAGGGTATTAGTGTACTTGATGACAAACTGCAGCTATTGGCATGGAACGAGCGCTATGTGGAACTTTTCGCCTACCCCAAAGGCTTTTTGAAAGCAGGCATGTCTATTACCGAAATACTCAATTTCAACGCCAAACGAGGCCTATTTAGCCCCTCATCAATTGATAAGCGAGTGAGCTATATGCGTGAGGGTACCCGCCACAAGCATATTCGCAAGCAGCCTGACGGAAAAGTTATAGAGCTAAATGGTGCCCCGCTCCCTGGCGGCGGCTATGTAACCACTTATAGCGATATTACTGAGTACATGGCAATACAAAAAGAACTAGAAAGCGCAAAAGAAGACTTAGAAGAAAGGGTTGCGCTACGCACTGCCGAATTAGAAGACGCAAAACGCCAAGCTGATAAAGCTAATGAGAGTAAAACCAAATTTTTGGCAGCCGCCGGGCACGACCTCATGCAGCCCTTCAATGCCGCGACACTGTTTGCCAGTATGCTAAGTAAAAAAACACAGGGCAGCGAGCTGGCTGTGCTATCAGAGGGCGTCGTAAATTCGCTGGATAATGCGCAAAGTTTACTTTCGATGCTGCTTGATATTACCAAATTAGATGCTGGCGTATTAACACCGCAAAAGACCGCGTTTCCCATCGATGAAATGCTGTCATCGCTGGTACAAGAGTTCGGTGTCATTGCCAAGCAGAAAGGTATTGAGCTGAGGTATATACCGAGCGCAGTGATAATCTATTCAGACAAAGTTCTATTGCGCCGGGTGATTCAAAACTTGCTGTCCAACGCAGTGCGTTACACATCAAAGGGCAGCATACTAGTAGGCGTTAGACGCGCTCACTCAGACGCAGAACCAACCATAAAGCTTTGCGTATATGATACAGGTTCTGGTATTGCCCCTAATCAACAACATGAGATTTTTAGCGAATTTCACCAACTTGAAAGCAATAACAAAGGCGAAGGGATTGGTTTAGGCCTAACTATTGTGGATAAGATATGCCGACTACTAGGTCATAAAGTCGGACTGGCTTCATCGCCGAATCAAGGAAGCTGTTTTAGTGTGGCGATTTCCAGAGTAAATCAAAGCGAATGCTTGTTATCTACTGTGCGTCCAAGTAGCACTACTTATGCTGATACCCTAACAAAAAACTCGGTGTTACCAGTTGACTCAGCAAATAGGCCAAATAATCCCGCAAATGTTGTAGAGCGTGCCTTTAGTAGCAAATCGCCTCCTATCAATTCGCGCCCCCATCATACATCACCGCTAAATTCAATGAGTAAGAATAATAACGCATTTTTGAAGAACACGCGTTTTCTGCTTGTAGAAAATGACGAGCAAGTAGCAAATGCAATGTGCACTCTACTTCAAGACTGGGGAGGAAGTACGACATTGATAGCGAGCGGAACAGAGGCATCAAGTATTTCGCACCAACACTTTGATGTGCTCATTGCCGATTATCACCTAAATTATGGTGAAACCGGTTTTGACGTTTCAGCAATACTTTCTGAAAACAAAGTGAGTTTTACCTTGAAGGTTTTGGTCACAGCCAACAGAAGTAATGACATAAGAGAAGAAGCGGCAGAGCAGCAATTTAGCTATCTGCCAAAACCTTTAAAGCCAGCAGCATTTAAGCGGCTTCTTAAACAGTCATTTTCTCTTCACCATTAACCCTCCGCTAACCCAATAGCGCAGAGGACGCGTCGCATACGTCGGTTTTAACTCCCAACATTGACTACTTAAAAAGTAGTTGATGAAGTATGTATACGTTTCACTTTTCTTAAGAAGCCATAGGTATATTTTTGTTATTGAGGTAAATCGATATGAAGCCTGCCATATCGATAATCTAATGTAACAACAAAATCTTTTAGCAGGTCGTAACCGATAAGCCCCACGACTCTTTTTCCACCTATACGGCTGCCCGTTCTCTCGTACTGACTTTCTAAGTTAGTGGTTTGCCCTTCTGCTGGAAAGCTCACCTTAACGTCGCTAATTTCAAAGGGTCCGAACTTTACTAAATCAGATGTGGCAAATTCATTTACGCCTGAGCTATTGGCACCAAATGACATGCTTGTGCCCTCCACTTTTTCAAGTAACCCCGCTTTAGATGCAGCGCGGCGATCAACTAGTATTGTGCCAGCATTGCCGGTGTCTATGCGAAGCCATAGTGGTACGCCGTTAATTTCAATTTGTGCGATAGGCATACCGCTGCCTTTTTGTGTTGTCGCCGGAACGTTAGCTGCTTCCGTCATATCGACAGAGTCTCGAGTTACAAGGCGAATTTTCTTCTTAGGGTAGTCTAATTGCACAACAAAACTATTGAAGAATCCCGCTCCTAACAGCATGCCGTTAGAATGATGGCCGAGGTTGATCTCAACCAATGAGTCTAATTCAAATGTGGTTCCAAAAATTTCGACGTTCACATTATTGTAAGCCGTTCTTTTTTCGACCCCGTAGACCCCCTTCACGTTTACCGGCCTGCCTTTACTGAACTCTAAGTTATGCTTTCTTATAAAGGCACGATTGATGCTATTTATTTGTGCGCCTGAATCTAGCATTACCCGAGATTCGATGCCGTCAATGGTGACTGGAAGAAAAACATGGCCGTTATCTAATGTGAAATCAGCCCACTGAGTAACTGCTCCAGAAGCTTGGCAAGAAGAAAGCAGAAGAAAAATTAAAAATGAAAAGCGCTTCATGAGTATCCCTTTTGTTTTATTAAAATTTTCCTAAACTGTTACGCGAGCACAAATCAAAGAAAGCCCGACTCTGTGAGGCAAATCGCTGCGTAAAAAGTTGAACACATGTTAATGGATGAGGTTTTTTAGTCAATATTCGGCAAAAATGCTCGCTATATTGTGGAAATATCTCTAGTGAAATACACCGATTTAGGTAATTAACTATCTAGAGTCAAACTAACTTAAGTGCATAGCATTTTTGAATGCGATGCCAGCCTTGGTCCTGTTAATAACGCCAAGTTTCCTCAATACTGCAGATACATGCTGTTTAACGGTGGACTCAGAAATGGCCAGTTCGTAAGCAATCTGCTTGTTAAGCAAGCCGTCTGATACCATTCGCAACACTTTAAGTTGGTGAGGGGTAAGTTGCTTTAGTCGGTTTGTGAAATCATCTTGGTCAGAGCGACTATTCACGTTGGATGCAGAGGAATTTGGCATCGTCGACGATGCTATGGTAACAGTAGGCGGTATCCAAGTCTCACCGTCTAACACCGTATTTACCGCTTCAATAATGCAATCGACCGAAGCTGATTTGGGTATAAAACCGCTTGCGCCTAACGCAAACGATTTTGCCATAACATCAGGCTCTTCTTGTGCGGTAATAACAACAACAAGTACATCAGGATAGAGCGCATGTACCTCAGCAAGGCCATTTAACCCTTCATTGCCTGGCATAGTGAGATCTAAAAAAAGCAGATCGATGTCGTCATTTTCTTCAAGACTAATGAGCGTATCGGGGAATGTGGAAGTTTCTACAAGTTCGATATGCTCCACACTAGCTAACGCGTGGCACATAGCAGCCCTGAACAAAGGATGATCGTCAGCAATCAAAATTTTCACAGACATAATGCTATCAACTTGTAACTACCTTGTTAATCAACATACTACCACGCCGGTAAGAAAAGGTTAATCTTATTGGCGTATCTGTTATTGGCGCATTTGTTATTGAGTAAGGCTCCGCACCACGCCCTTCACTGCTCGACATATCCGCCGGCCAACACAATCGAAAGAGGTCGAGCAAACGTGAGAACGCCTAAGCGCAATGGCCTAGGCGTGAACGTGTTGCCGGTCTTCTTCAGAACATACCGTTTAGAATCGATAACCTACCGTAAGGTGAACTGTACGTGGGTCACCGTAATAACCAATAAGTGTAGTATCGCCACCAAGGCCCGGACCAAAGTTACCTTCATCGTCTTGCGTAACAAAGTCATAACCACCAACCAGATACTCTTCATCGGTCAGGTTTTTGACGTGTAGTCCAGCATACCAGTCGCCTTCAACGCTTTCCCAGCGCGCGCTTAAGTTCACCATACCATAGGCATCTTGTTGAATAAGATCGCTGGTTTCAAAGATAAGGTAATCATCGCGATAGTAGTAGTTGGCGTTGAACGTAATATCCCCAAAACTCGTTTCTAGTAGGTAGTTAGCATTAAGATTAAAGGTGTTCTCAGGTGTACTCGCTAGGCCAATCAACGGTGGAATGGCATTGTTTTTCTTAATTTCAAAATCAATATAGCCGTAAGCAGCGTCAAACTGAAGGTTATCTGTGGCTACCCACGTCATTTCCAACTCGGCGCCTTTTGCGGCCGTTTCTGCTGCGTTGCGCAGTCGCTGATCTAGGGCTGTTGGATCAGACAAATCCCCTTCTACACCAATATACTGACGATCTTTGTGGTCGTATGAGAACAATGTGATATTCATACGAAGTGCGTCGGTTAAGTCACTCTTCACACCCACTTCGAAGCTGTCAACGACTTCTGGTTCAACACCAGGCTCGTTAGTCTGAGCACGAGGGTTAAACGTACCCGATTTGAAGCCTTGTGAGTAGCTCGCGAAGAACATGGTATCGCGGTCCATTTGATACTCCACGCCCACTCGCGGGGTAAAGCGCGACCAACTCTCTACCGCTGGCGCATCTAACACTTCATCGCCATCGGTGTCTGTCCCAAGTACTTGAGGCACTAATTGTCCGTCGGGACGCACGTACCCATCAATCCAGTCGGTATAAGGATAAACATTGGCGAATACCAGACCGTTATTTACAAACGCGGTCTTTTCTTCATCGGTGTATCGGGCACCAAGCGAAAGCGATAGCTTGTCGGTAACGTCATAGTTCATTTGTGCGTAAGCAGCCCAGCTTTCTGAGTTATTGCAGCCTGTCACTTCTCGCGTCAATCCAGAAGCTCCAAGCGCTTGCCCTAACACACCCAAAATTGCATCAAAATTACCGCAGCTCTCACCATCGTAAAAATAAAGCCCTGATACTAAGCTAAATGCGTTCCCGGTATAGTTCGCTTGAATCTCGTGAGTATCATTACTGTCATCATATTCTGCCGGCACATCAAAAATAGGCAGAGGCGTGTTGTCGAAATCAATGTTGGTAGGTGAATAACTTTCTCTGTGTGAACCAATATATTTTAGCTCTAAATCATCATTCACTCTGTATCGTGCCAGCCAGTTATAGCCTTCTAACTCGACTTTGTTCCATGTAGGTAAGCTGGTGTAAGAATCGAAAACCGAATCAGGCACAGGTGCATCTGTTAAAATACTCGGAATTAGACGGTAGCCACCTTTCGCATTTGACGTATCTTCGGTCTTATCCCAGCCAATACGGAAAAACAAATCTTCACTCGGATGAACCTCTAGCGTTACACGGGCTGCCCAAAGATCTTTGTTATAGTTCTCTTTATCTTGATTGGGCAACGCGCTTACCAGATATTCGCCGAAGCCGTCGCGGTTTAAGTTGGAATAACCCACGCCTAGATACACAGTGTCTTCAATCAATGGTATTTGACCTGTCACTTTGATATCCCGCTGGCTGTAGCTACCTACCGTAGCTTCAACGTTCATCTGCGTATCGCCGGTCATTTCCTTAGTGACGTATTTAACCGCGCCACCAATCGTATTCTTTCCGTAAAGCGTCCCCTGCGGACCGCGTAACACCTCAATACGCTGCACGTCTAGTAAATCAAGCACGGCCCCTTGTGGGCGAGCAATATAAACATCATCAACATAAATACCCACGCCTGGCTCATAGCCCCAAAGCGGGTCTTGCTGACCCAATCCGCGAATAAATGCCGTCAAAGTGGAATTGGTACCACGACTGGTTTGTAGCGTAGTGTTGGGCGAAAACTGCTGCACTTCAGTCAGCACGCTAATCCCTTTTTCGCCAAGTTCAACCGCACCAATAGACGTGATAGCTACCGGCGTCTCCTGTAGCGACTCTACAGTTTTTCGCGCTGTCACCTCAATGCGTTCTAATTTTCCTTTTTGCGCTTCGGCATCGGCATCAGCTTGACTATCCTGAGCAAATACTGGCGCGGTGCTTAAAACGCTAGCCACCGCTAGGGCACAAAGGCTGCGCATGGGGAGCTTAACTGAAGCGCTTTTGTGTTCTACTGTGCTAACAGCAGCTGAATGTGATTGGTAGGGGGAAACCAAGCCATTTGTGTGTATTGATTGAGACATAGTGAGTCCTTGTTGTTCTAAGTTCTGGTCACTGCCGGATGTATTGCCTACGGTCAAAATCACTTTAGTTAATTAATTGTTAATAGTATGTAGTACCATCGTACTATGGGATTTTGATAAAAGTAACGTCAAACTTTATGTCTGTTATGAACGCTTTTTATCTGATTTGTATACACTTTGTGGTTTTGAGTGTAAGCAAATCTTAAATCGACTTAACTGTTTCGGATCATCTGCGGTCACAGATTTTTTAAGGAATAATAACTATGTTAAGTATGATTGGCTTAGTAGGCGGTCTGTTGTTGCTTATTGTTTTGACAATACGCGGAATGAACCTCTTTATTGCTGCACCTTTGTGTGCCCTTGTGGTTGCCATCACCAATAATATCGGCGTGTTCACTGGCGACGTGAATTTCGTTCAAACCTATATGAGCGGGTTCTCTGGCTTTATCGCCTCTTGGTTTTTTATGTTTTTACTTGGTGCGTTATTCGGTAAATTCATGGAAGACACAGGGGCAGCAGATGCTGTTTCTCGCTGGATCATCACCAAAATCGGTTACAAACGCGCAGTATTAGCTGTTGTGCTAGCTTGCGCTATTTTGACCTACGGTGGTGTTAGCGTTTTTGTGGTAGCGTTTTCTGTTTACCCAATGGCGGTAAGTTTGTTTAAAGATGCCAATTTACCCCGTCGCTTCATACCTGCTGCCATGGCATTCGGGTCGGTAACATTTACGATGACCTCGGCGGGCTCGCCAGAAATCCAAAACTGGATCCCTATAAAGTATTTAGGCACCTCACCTTTTGCAGCATGGGAAGTTAGCCTTATCGTCGCCATATTCATGGCATGCTTCGGTTACTGGTGGCTGGCTAAGATGATCAGAAAAGCCGTTAATAATGGCGAGGTCTTCGAAGCCAGAGCAAGCGACCCTGAAGTACGAGACAGAGCGTTACCCCACCCGCTTACCGGTATTTTGCCCTTGGTCGTGGTGTTAGTCATTTCGTTTTTATTCCATGAAGAACTCGCTCAGCTTGCGCTTATTCTGGCGTTAGGCGGCGGCGTACTGTGTTTGCTGGCTATTAACTACAAACATTTTCACAGTTTACCTGTTGCCATAAATGCAGGTACCACCGGCGCATTGATCGCCATAGGTAACACCGCCGCTGTTGTAGGTTTTGGCTCTATAGCAAAAAACACCGAAGCGTTTCAAACAACAGTAGCGCTTATGACCCAAATTCCTGGTAACGAGCTTATTGGTGCTGCCATTGCCGTAAGCGTGATTGCAGGGTTAACAGGAAGTGCATCTGGCGGACAAGCCATTGCCTTACCCTTGGTAGCTCCGCATTATCTTGACCAAGGCGTAGAACCAGAGCAGCTGCATAGAATTGTATCTATATCTTCAGGCGCACTAGATTCATTACCTCACAATGGTTACGTGGTCACTACCATACGCGCTATTTGTAACGAAACCCATCAGGCTGCCTACTGGGCGGTTGGTGCGCTAACTGTTGTGGTGCCAGTTATTGGTTTGGCGATGGCAATTGGCTTGTTTAGCTTTATGTAGCATGAGCCCAGCTGATAAAAACGAAATTGCGTTAAGGGTAAGCGCTTATAAAGCCGAAGCTAGAGTCACTTTATATAAAGACTCTGCTGGAAAAAGGCAGCACAGCGAAAAAGGAATAAAGACAATGAGCCGGAAAACTAAGTGTGTTCCAAAACAAATGTGGAGAGGAAGCAAGCGCAACAGCCTGCGATTAAAAATGCCACGCGCTTTGAAGTCACAAAAATTTATGACTTCACCCAAACTAGTAGCCTTACAAACTGCTAGGAAGTTACGCGCCCTATTAAGGATGCTTGCGTTGCTTCTCATAACGTTACATTTTCAGGTAATGGCGAGTGAAATAGAGCAAAAGGGTTCGCTTCTGGTAGAAAAGCAGACGTTCGAAATTGCTCATTTCACAACCTTTGGCGGCAAACAAATAAAAAATGTAAAGGTAGGCTGGGAGGCATACGGAACACTAAATGATGCTAAGAGTAACGTTATACTGATTACCCACTATTTTTCTGGATCTTCTCATGCCGCAGGAAAGTACGATGAATACGATTCAGCGCCAGGCTACTGGGATAGTATTATCGGCCCCGGCAAGGCCATTGATACAGACCGCTTTTATGTAATTAGCGTTGATACGCTGGTCAACTTAAATGCGTACGACCCGAACGTAATCACCACAGGACCAGCATCAATTAATCCAGATACAGGAAAACCTTATGGACTGGACTTTCCCGTCGTCACCATACGTGACTTTGTAAACGTTCAAAAAGCACTTCTTGAAAGCTTAGGTATTGGCAAATTGCACGCGGTTGTTGGGCCTTCTATGGGCTCTATGCAGGCTATCGATTGGGCGAGCGCTTACCCAGACTGGGTTGAACGTATGATTTCAGTTATCGGCGCAGGTCAAAGCGATGCATGGACCACCGCAGCACTGGAACACTGGGCAACGCCAATTACTCTTGATAAAAACTGGAACAACGGCGCTTATTCCATTGAGCAAGCACCCCTTGATGGCTTAGCGGCCTCGCTTATGCTTATTACGCAAAATGCTCTTACTCCTTCGTTTTTCAACCAAACCGGCAAAACGTTGGATTTTAAAAATGTTGAGTCAGCGCCGCTTAGTGACATACGTCAGTCACACAGTATTGTAAGCTGGCTTCGCGAACGAGCAAAAGCTCGCGCTAAGAAAATGGATGCTAATCACCTTTTATATTTGGTTCGCGCTTGCCAGCTTTTTGTTGCTGGGCACCAAGATGGTCTGGAGCAAGGGTTGGCGTCGATAAAGGCCAAAACGCTATTTATTCCAGCCCAAACTGATTTGCTTCTTATGCCCTACTTATCTCAAAGTGCACACCAAGAGCTTATTTCAACTGATATCGACAGCACATTGGTTACGCTAAATGGCAAATTAGGTCATTTGGAAGGCGTGACGAATGTATCCGCTCAGGCTCAGGCTATTCGCCAATTTTTAGAAAATGATAAGGCAGCAATGCAATGATGAAATCTACCCCCTTTTTACGCCACGCGCTTTGTCTGTCTGTATTAAGCGCACTTGCCGTTAGTGTACCGGTATTCGGTAACGAGTCACCTGCGCAAGACGCGCTCCCTTCACTCACCATTGATTTAACGAACGTTACCGTATCTGGCTTATCGTCAGGCGGTTACATGGCAACACAATTTCAATTAGCACACAGCAACTGGGTAAAAGGCGTTGGCGTTATTGCTGGTGGCCCGTACTTCTGTGCACAAGGTGATATAACCACTGCCCTGGCACAGTGCGTGAACAAGGTAGAGGGAGAAATTAACCTTGAAGCGTTGAATGAAAAAGCCAAACAGTATGAAACTGAGGGAAAAATTGCGTCGCTTTCCAATATGAAAGACGCAAAAGTCTGGCTTTTTCACGGTACGCAAGATACCAGAGTGATTGCACCAGTGAGCGATTTATTATTTGAGCAATACAAATTGTGGACAGACACACAAAATATTGCCTATATCAATGACAAACCCATGGCACACCTCTTTCCCACCAAAAACAATGGGGTTAACTGCATGAAATCAGAGAGCCCCTTCATTGGAAACTGTGATTACGATGCAGCAGGTGCCATGCTCTCTCATCTCGTTGAAGATGTTTCGACACCCGACGAGTCACTGTCAGGGCAAATTCATTCAATTGATCAGCAAAAAATAGCGGGTGGCGATGCAAAGACATTAGCAAGTGAAGGCTTTGTGTATGTGCCTGAAAGCTGTGCACAAGGCGAGCCGTGCAGAGCCCATATTAGTTTCCACGGGTGTAACCAGTATGCCGATGCCGTTGGCGATGCCTACACTACCCAAACAGGGCTTAATGAATGGGCTGATGACAACAATATTGTTGTGCTTTATCCGCAAACTAAGAAGTCGTTATTCATGCCGTTAAATCCACAAGGCTGTTGGGATTGGTGGGGCTATGCCTCTGGCGATTACGCCAACAGGAACGGCGCACAAATAAACGCAGTGAAACAGCTGCTGTTTTCATTAAATAGTGCACCTTCATTAAATAAATCAAACGGAAGTAACAATGACTAAGCGCACAATATTTATCACGGGTGGAGCAAGCGGCATTGGTTTTGGCATTGCTGAGTCAATGATGAAACAAGGGCACCATGTGATCATCGCCGACATAAACGAACAGGCAGCAAAAGAGGCTGTGACTCGACTTGCTCATTTAGACGGATCGGCCAGTGCAGTAGCGGTAGACGTATGCAATGCAGAACAAGTCGCAGCGCTACCTGAGGTACTAGGGAAACATACCGTTGATGTGCTTATAAACAATGCCGGTATTCAGCACGTTTCACGCATCGAGGACTTCCCTGCAGATAAGTGGCAGCAACTTATAAACATTATGCTGGTTGGCCCTGCTCTGTTAACCCAAGCGTTTTTATCTGCCATGCGTAAGCAAAATTACGGGCGCATTATTAATGTAGGCTCTATTCACTCGTTGGTAGCCTCGCCCTATAAATCTGCTTATGTAGCGGCGAAGCATGGGCTGTTAGGGTTTGCAAAAACCATCGCTCTTGAAACGGGTGACTGTGATGTAACAATTAACACTCTCTGCCCTGCGTATGTTAAAACGCCCTTGGTAGAACAACAAATTACAGCACAGGCGAAAGAGAATAACCTCACCGAGGAAGAGGTAATAACAAAAATAATGTTAGAACCCATGCCTAAAAAGCAATTTGTTAGCGTTGAAGAACTTGCCGATACCGCAAGCTTCTTAATGTCGCCCAGTGCTCGCAATATAACAGGGCAAACCATGGTACTTGATGGGGGCTGGACGGCTCGATAACCCGCAAGCTTTTTAACGCTTAGCTTTTTACACAATATTTCTTTTTTCGTTTAATGTTTTCGCAAAAGCGTTATTCCCAAAGCGATACGTAGATGGCAACCATTTCTTCAATGGTAGGTACACGTGGATTATTACCGGGAGAACCTGATGCCAGAGCTTGTTCTGCCATTGTTGACGTTGCTGCAAGAAATGCCTCTTTATCAATACCGAAGTCGGCAGGCGTAGGTACCTGCAAATCTGCATTCAGTGCTTTTAGTTCGTCGATAAGTTTTTGATTCGCCACCTCATCTGAGTCACTTTGCGTAGCAACACCCATAGCTCGAGCACATTGTGCATAACGCACAGAGGCACTAGGAATAGAAAAGGCGGTAACCGCGGGCAACAACATGGCGTTAGACAAGCCGTGGGGCACATGAAAAGCTGCGCCAATGGGTCGGCTCATTCCATGAACAAGGGCCACTGAGGCGTTTGAAAAAGCAATGCCCGCGAGCGTTGAGCCCAGCATCATTGATTCTCTCGCCATTTCATTTGATGGGTCTGCAAATACAGTGCGTAGATTAGGCGCAATTAACGCCATGGCTGATAACGCCTGTGCATCACTGTAAAGATTGGCTTTGCGGCTAACAAACGCTTCAATAGCGTGAGTAAGCGCATCAATGCCTGTATCGGCTGTCACGCGGGCAGGCAAACTTTGCGTTAATGAATAATCGACCAAGGCTGCCGTTGGCATAAACCCTAAACCAACACACAACATTTTTTCTGTGGTATCTTCATCGGTGATAATGGTAAATCGCGTTGCTTCTGAGCCCGTTCCCGCTGTTGTGGGAATAGCAATGATCGGCAGTCCCGCTTCATCTACAACCCGCGGGAATTTGTAATCTCGCATTTCGCCGCCGTACTTACCCAAAATAGCGATGGCTTTTGCGCTATCGATGGGGCTTCCACCACCTAAAGCAATGATGCTGTCATAAGCGTGGGTTTTGAACGCATCCACACCGCGATAAATAGACCTCACCGTGGGCTCTGGCACCGTATCTGAAAATACATCGGCGCTTATTCCTGCCTCTTCCAGCATTTGCACTATGGCAGCACTATATCCCAACTCGACCATAACTTTATCGGTAACCAGTAAAGGTTTATGGCAGTTGAGTCCTTTTAGCGTTTCAGCAACCCGCTGACTCGCCCCTTTCCCTATGTGCATCACTCTTGGCAGAATAATTTGATGAGACATGTTTCCCTCGCTGCGAATTCTTTTCATCAGCATACCTAGTACAACGCCCAAAGCAATGACAATGTAAAAATAATGTTACCGCCCCACTACCTCTCCAGCTTTCCTCCAAATACTTACAAATACGTGGTTGTTTCCATTGCCAAGAGTTAATGGTTAATTATTAACATCACCGTACGTGAATTGAGTGATAGACTGATTAGAACTTTTCTGTGGACTACGATTATGAAGAAACTCGGTATGATTTCGTTGCTTATAGCAATTATCGCTATAGCGATATGGCAATGGCCGAAACCTGACGCTCCTTTACTTTCATCAAACAACGTCATGCCCGCCATGGAGAATTTGCCCGACAATTTCTTTGATACACAAGTAAACCCAGTACTAACGCAGCGCTGTGTTGTCTGCCACGCCTGCTACGATGCGCCATGCCAACTAAAAATGTCATCTCCAGAAGGTATAGCCAGAGGTGCTAACAAAGAAAAAGTCTATGAAGGAACACGACTCACCGCTGCCCAACCCAATAGAATGTTTCTCGACGCCCACAACGTAGACGCATGGCGAGAGCGTGGCTTTTTCGACGTGCTAGAATCGAAAGAAAAACCTAACACTTCGCCGACCCAATCTTCGGTGCTAGCACAAATGCTTTTGCTAAAAAAACAGCACCCTTTGCCCAACACCGCTCATTTAGGTGACAGTTTCGATATAAGCTTAAATCGACAAAACCAATGCCCAACAATAGATGAAATGGGCGGGTACATAGCAGGCCAGCCCCTGGGAGGCATGCCCTACGCACTGCCAGCCCTGTCGGATGCAGAGCACACTACACTCATTCAGTGGTTAAACCATGGTGCGCCGTTACCTTTACCCAAAGCGCTCTCACAAGAGCTGAATGAGAACATAACTGATTTGGAAGTGTGGCTTAATGGGGATAGCAATGAGATGCAGCTTTCCGCACGCTATATTTACGAACACTTGTTTACGTCTCACCTCTATTTCGAAGATATTTCAGAAAAAGGTAAAACGCCTCAGTTTTTTAATCTAGTGCGCTCACGTACCCCCCCCGGACAAGCGTTAGATATTATTGCTACTCGCAGACCCTTCGACGATCCAGAGGTCGAGCGCGTTTACTATCGTCTACAGCCAGTGCATTCAACTATCGTGAGTAAAACACATCAAGCTTACGCCATTAATAAAACACTGATGGATAAATGGCAATGGTGGTTTGTCGACGCAGAATTTTCTGTAGAAACATTGCCATCATACAAACCCCAAGTGGCGGCCAACCCATTAACGGCCTTTACCTTATTGCCAGTAGAAAGTCGTTATCGATTTATGCTTGAGCGTGCGCAAAACACCATCATGGGTTATATCAAAGGTCCCGTGTGCAGAGGCCAAGTCGCGCTTAACGTCATTAACGATCGATTCTGGGTGTTCTTTGTCGACCCAGACATTGCAGCATCTGAGAAAGTGAATGCTTTTTACGCTTCTCAAAAAGAAAACCTTCACCTTCCCGCTGAAAAAGATAGCTCAGCCCTTGCGGTAAACTGGGTTAAATACGCAAAGCGCCAAGGCGAATATATGCGTGCAAGAACCACCTTTTTGAACAATGAATTCAAAAATGAAGAGCATTTGAGTGTGTCGAGTATATGGGATGGCGACGGCGGTAATACCAATGCCAGCTTGACCGTATTTCGTCATTTCGATAATGCCACAGTTGTTAAGGGGATGGTTGGCCAGCCCACTAAAACAGCATGGGTGATTGACTATGCCTTGTTAGAGCGCATTCACTATTTGCTTGTGGCTGGCTTTGATGTTTACGGCAATTATGGCCATCAGTTATTGACCCGTTTGTACATGGATTTCTTGCGCATGGAAGGTGAATCGAACTTCCTTAATCTACTTCCTCCAACTACCCGCCATGACCTTCTCGACGATTGGTATCAAAACGCAAGCCCTGAACTTACCGATTATTTAGAAGGTGATATCAACAGTTTCGAACAACCTTCTGGCATAGCGTTCGAAACAGATAATCCTCAACAAGAACTTTATCAATTGTTATCGCAATACTTGGCTAAAGTTCAACCGAATGCCTCAACCTACAATGAACGTTTGCTATCAGCTGAACAGTTCGAAGCATTAAAGCGCTTAGATTCGCTTCCTGCTCAACAAGCGACGTTGATGCCTGAAACTACCATGATTGTGATTCAAGACGACAAGAACCCAGACAACATTGATGTGTTCACTGCCCTTAGAAATAGCGCGCATTACAATGTAAATAGCCTATTTGAAGAAGAGGAAAACCGGGAGCCTTCTAAAGATTCAATCACGCTAGTTCATGGTTTGTTGGGCAGTTACCCTGACGCATTCTGGTATATCAATGCCTCAGAAATAACGTCTTCGATTGAGAAGCTTAAGTCCATTAAAAGCGAAGCCGATTACAAAGCCCTGCTCGACGATGTTGGCATGCGCCGAACCAACCCTAACTTTTGGGCGTTTAGTGATAAACTAATCCAATGGTCTAGCGAGCTCTATCCTATTGAAGGCGGTCTTCTCGACTATAATCGGTTAGAAGATCGCTAAACCTTGCGCTGTGTGCCGTTTAACGCTTTTCTTTTGCAAAAAACCTGTGCTAATGTCCAACCATTGGAAATGAAAGGACATTAGCATTCCATGCCCTATCAAACCGTTGCTTTAATTGGAAAACCTCAGCACGCTGCAACCCACGACAGCCTGAACATTCTTGCCGAATATTTATTGGCAAAAGGCTGTAAATTATTGGTTGAGGAAAGTATTGCTGAAGAACTTGAAACCGAAAACTTCAAAAGCTGTAACCTTGTCACTATTGGCAAAGAGGCTGACCTCGCCGTTGTGGTAGGCGGTGACGGCAGCATGCTTGGTGCAGCACGTGTGCTCGCTCGCTTTGACATTCACGTTGTCGGTGTAAACCGCGGAAATCTCGGCTTTTTAACTGATATCCACCCCGATGATATTGTTCAACAACTTGACCTTATCTTTAACGGTGAATGCGTAGTAGAAGAGCGCTTCTTACTTGAAGTAGAAGTTTATCGACACGAAAAACTTAAAAGTAACAACTCTGCTGTAAACGAAGTGGTACTTCACCACGGAAAAGTTGCCCATATGATGGAATTTGAAATTTACATCGATGAGCAATTTGTATTCAGTCAGCGCAGCGACGGATTAATAGTAGCCACACCTACAGGTTCAACGGCTTACTCTTTATCAGCGGGCGGCCCTATTATTATGCCCAAGCTAGATGCACTTACGTTGGTACCCATGTTTCCTCACACACTTAGCAGCCGTCCAATCGTTGTTGATGCTGACAGTCAGGTATCGATGAAAGTATCAAAGGTTAATAGTGACTCGCTACAAGTGAGTTGCGATAGCCATATTGTTCTGCCGGTGCTACCTGGCGATGAAATTCGAATAAACAAAAGCGTAGACAAACTCCATCTTGTTCACCCTAAGGGCTACAGCTACTTCAATGTACTTCGTAAAAAGTTAGGTTGGGGTAGTAAGCTTTACTAACCTCCCTGCTCCATTTAGTTGATTCCATGTGCATTTATTACATAAGCCTGTAGCATTTTCTTGATCGCTACAGGCTTGAAAAATAAAGATTTTTTAATCTCCCCCTGATTTCTCCAATGAAAACGCGTACTTATAAAAATCTCAAATTTCGGCATACCCGTTGCAACTGCCTAGGTAAGTTGTTGGCACAGGGTTAGCGAGACTTTAGCCCTATTGATGTTCCACATCATGCCGATTTATTTGCATTCAATAGGAGATATCATGAGTAACACCAATATCAAATTTACAGCCCCAGGAATGGATAACGATGCTGCTGCCAAAACAATCAAGGTATTGGATCAGCGATTGGTTGCACTATTAGATTTACAGTTAACGTTGAAGCACATTCATTGGAATGTAGTAGGACCAAATTTTATTGGCGTGCATGAGATGTTGGATCCGCAGGTAGATGCGGTACGCGAAATGACCGACACAATTGCAGAGCGAATTGCCACGTTAGGTGGCGTACCAAAAGGTACACCGAAAGCCATTGTTGAAGGTCGCAGCTGGAACGATTATGAGTTGGGTAAAGGTTTAGTACTTGACCACCTTAAGGCGCTGGATGCCGTATATGACGGTGTAAATGGTGACCATAGAAAAGCGTTAGAGCTTTTAGGTGAAATTGACCCAGTATCAGAAGATATGATTACTGGCCAACTGGCAGACTTAGAACAGTTTCAGTGGTTTGTGCGCGCACACATTGAGTCTGGCAGCGGTGAATTGCAGCAATAGCCTCTAATCATTGAATTTTATACACTAATCTAACTATCTATAGTTAGAATTTCAAAGGAGAGCTTAGGCTCTCCTTTTTGCTGTTTGGTTTTCAATAAACTCTAAAATAGGTTAACGTATCTGGCTACTAACTTTTTTTTGTAATCGGGCTTTTCGCCACTGAACCCTTACTAAACCTAGTACTGTATAAATTTTTGTAAAGCACGCATTTCCATTGTTTCACATCTTCAGGTTACTCATAACATCACAAAAGTCGCTAAACTTATGATATTGATTTTATGAGTTTTGTTAGCATCCCCCTCCATTTTAACGCAATTTTTTCCCGACTTAACTTTACACAGTCAAAATACTGTATATATTATCAGTTCCTGTATATATCATCATGTTCAACTTTTTCGAGTGTGGTTATGTTAGCGCATCTTTCTATTTCTAATTTTGCTGTTGTAAAACAATTATCGGTTCAACTGGAAAACGGCTTAACTGCTATAACCGGTGAAACCGGTGCAGGTAAATCAATTGCTATTGATGCTTTAAGCTTGTGCTTAGGCGAGCGTGCCGACGCAAATGCGGTGCGAAAAGGTAGTGCAAAAGCGGAAATCATTGCTCACTTTTCTTTAAACGGCAATGTATTAGCTAAAGCCTTCCTCGATGAACATGAGCTCACCTCAGATGAAGATGAGAATAGCTGCTTTATTCGCAGAGTTATTTCAAAGGAAGGCCGTTCAAAAGCTTTTATCAACGGTATTCCCGCCTCACTTCAGCAGTTAAAAGGTTTAGGCCAGTTTTTGTTGGCCATTCACGGTCAAAATACTCACCTACAGCTGCTGAAAGAAGACCATCAAAGAGAATTAGTTGATGGTTACGCTAAGCACAACGACATATTAGTGCAAGTTAGAGAAACCTACTCTCTTTGGCGTGATAAGCAACGCACATTAAAGGCGCTTCAAGAACAAGCCCAGCAGCGCGAAGACAGAATTCAGCTACTAACTTATCAGGTTCAAGAACTTGATGAATTCGCCATTGAAGAGGGTGAATTTGAGGAGTTAGAAATAGAGCACAAACGCCTTAGTAACGGGCAAAGCCTTTTAGAGCAAGCACAGACCAGCGTATATAACTTATATGAAAGCGATGAAGGCAACGCACTGTCAGTTATACAAAGCAGTATTGAACGTTTAGGCGAATTAGAGGCGCACGACGCTAGTTTAACGCCAATCATTACAATGCTTAATGATGCAGCAATTCAAGTAGAAGAAGCGGCAGGAGAACTACGTAGCTACTGCGATCACTTAGAGATTGACCCACTTCGCTTACAGCAAGTTGAGGCGCGCTATGCGAAGGCGATGGAACTTGCCCGTAAACATACTGTGATGCCAGAAGGACTTTATCAGCATCACCAAGAGCTAGCCGCCGAATTCAATGCTTTATCGGAACAGGAAACACTGTTAGGTACGCTTGAAGGCGAAGTAGAAGAAGCACGAGCAACGTATTTAACCGCGACCAAAGCGCTTTCTGAGAGCAGGCAACGTGCTGCTGGTAAGCTAAGCGAAGATATTGAAGTGCAAATTCGCCAGATGAATATGCCCCACGCAAAAGTGGATATTCAGATTCAATACGACGAACTTAAGAAGCCGGTGAGCACAGGTCTAGATACCGTAGAATTTAAAGTGTCTACCAACCCTGGTCAAGATGCAGACAAATTAGAAAAAGTCGTATCAGGTGGTGAACTTTCTCGTATAGGACTGGCTATTCAGGTTATCGCGAGCGGCCATCACGCTACCCCTACTATGATTTTCGATGAAGTCGATACGGGCATTAGCGGCCCAACAGCATCAATCGTTGGCGGGCTTTTACGTAAATTAGGTAAACAATCGCAAGTAATGTGTGTTACCCATCTACCTCAAGTAGCGGCACAGGCACATAATCAATTGTTTGTTACCAAGCTTACCGACGGGGAAAGTACTGAAACCCAGATGTTGGCGCTGACTAAGCAAGACAGGATCGATGAGCTTGCAAGACTGTTAGCCGGTGATAAAGTAACCAAATCGGCGCTAGCGAATGCAAAAGAACTGCTTAAAAGCGCAGCATCGAACTAAAATGCAGTTGATTGGTCATAGTTGTCAATGTAGCATGCCTTCGCGCTTGCAATAAAACAGTCTCGAAATTCGCTTTAGCGAAGTTCATTGACACTAACAAAGGCAATACTGGACAAATTAACGCATGAAGTTGCAACACCTATTAGTAATTCTTGGTATCACACTAACATCAACCGCTTGCTCGAACTGGATTTATCGAATCGACGTTCCTCAAGGAAACTTCCTTGATCAAAGAGATGTGGAAAAGCTGCGCGTTGGAATGACAAAAGAACAAGTTATTTATGTACTAGGTAACCCTGTTGTTCAAGACTCATTCGACGATGATACTTGGTACTACGTTTACGATATGAAGCGCGGTATGAAAAAGCGTGGTGAAGATTTTCAAAAGCAAATGGTGATTAACTTTGTAGACAACAAAGTGACAACGGTTGAAGGTGACTTCGAGTTATCTGAAGACTTCAATACACCGCTTGATGACTAATTTTGTTTAAAAGGTAGCGTTTCTCGCTACCTTTTTTGTTTCTAATACCCTTCATAAAAACGCCTGTTTTTTAGATATATCGCTTACCTACTTGAGGTTTATATGGAACATAGTTTTTGGCACAGTAAATGGCAAAAGAACGAGATTGGATTTCACGAACCTGAAGGGAATGCACTTCTGGTAAAGTATGCGTCTTTTCTGTTTGGCGACGATAGTCCTAGCACATCTTTAAAGCGCATTTTTGTACCATTATGTGGAAAGACCCGTGATATTGGTTGGTTACTCTCCAAGGGTTGTGAAGTGGTTGGTGCTGAGCTAAGCGAAGTGGCTATTATACAGCTGTTTGAAGAGTTAGGTGTAGAGCCTACCGTTACCACTACTTCCAACGGTAAAATTTACGCTAAAGACGGTTTAACCATTTACGTAGGTGATATCTTTAAACTTACATCAAGCGACTTAGGTGACGTTACAGGCGTTTACGATAGAGCAGCCTTGGTTGCGCTGCCTAGCCCGCTTCGCGAGCAATATGCTGCGCATTTAACGGCCATTACTCAATGTGCCCCCCAGCTAATCATTTCTTTCGAGTATGACCAGAATGAAATGGCCGGCCCTCCCTTTAGCGTAAACGAAAAAACCGTTGATTCACTCTACGCTGGCGACTACGACATTAAAAGGTTAGAGCGCTCTGTGCTTGAAGGCGGTTTGAAAGGCAAAGTAGACGCTGATAATTTGGTATTTGCACTAACGGCGAAGTAGACTTTTTTTAGATTCGTTTCCAATACAAAGCGTTTAAATGGTTGCTTTATTGTTTGCGTTTTAGCGCTGATTACCAGAGACACTTAAGCTATTCATACCCACACCTGCTAATGCGACTTGCTTAAATAAATGACTAGAGGCCAAGCAGTGCCTCTATGCCAAACAATATTGCACCTATCAACCCGCCTACAATCGTGCCGTTTATGCGAACTTTTTGAAGATCGCGGCCAATATTCAACTCTACCTGCTCAGCCATTTCACGTTCATCCCAACTATTGATGGTGTCGCGAATGTGACGGGTTAGAAATTCAGCCAACTCAGGCGCCATGTATTTAGCCGCTTCCCCGATATGTTTATTGAAAGCCTTTGCTAATTCACTATCTTGCGTCAACGTGGTGCCCAAATCTTTTAGAAGACCTGACGCTTTTGTTTCTGCTTTACCATTTTGCTCTTCAAGAGACCTTAAAAGCCATTGATGAAACTTGGCCCATGATTGCTGAACATACGCGTTTAACGCTGGGTCACTAATAATTTTTTCCCGATAGCTGTTTACCTTTTTCTCCATTAACGGGCTGTGCTGTAGTTCGTAAAGAAATTCGTGTACTTGCTCATCAAATGCATGGCGAATGGGGTGATGCTCATCTTCGTATACATCTTCCAAAATACTTGAAACCGCTTTAACAGCAATGAGTGCCCCCTGCTCGCTTAGCCAACTAGACGGCAATAGCTTTTCAATACGACTGTATTCGGTTTTTAGCCAGACTACTAACGTATCTGCTATGTAGATTTGGGTTTCTGGCTCTGCAAGCAGTGAGGCCAATTTCCCTAACACCCTATCAAGCACTACCTGATGCTGGCGATCTTTCGTAACGGCGCTTAACGAGGTTGCCATCAATTGCCTAAGATCAAGTTGGTTAATGCCCTTCTGTGCGGTTTTAGCGATAAACGCTTTCACAGGTTTGTCATCGAGCACGCGAAGAACGCCTGCAAAAGCATCGCATAGAAAGCGACTTAAACGAGTAGCGTTCCTATCTTGTGACAACCACCTTCCCGCGCCCTTTGCAGGGTCACTGTCCCGAATTAGCTTTTCTATTGCTTCGGGATGAAAGAACTTTTCTTTAACGAACAATGACAGATTATTAGCAATAACAGACTTGTTACTAGCCACGATATTGGTGTGCGGAATGGGGTACTTCGCTGGAATTGGCTTAAATAATGCCGTCACTGCAAACCAGTCAGCTAGACCACCGATGAGCGCCGCCTCACTAGCCATCTTAATAAGCCCCAACCACCATGCTCCTTGCAAGTTTGGATAAAACTTAGGAAGTAAAACTGTTAAAACAAATACACTTGCGGCAAAGATCAAACAGGCCAATGCAAGCCTTTTAGCCTTATTCAATTGCGTGTACTTGTCCTGCATAAACTACTCCGTTTAAATTACTCGTTTACCATCTTGGTCTATAAGTGGTGTTCCGTCTTCTTTAGCAAAAGGGCCTTGTGGCCATACAGGCAAAATATCCAGTACAGCTTCACTTGGACGGCATAACTTCACTGTTTCTTTCGCGTTATCAGAATAGGAATTACCTTCAACTATCCCAAGAGGTAAAGAAACTGCTTTTTCGTGTTCATCTTTGGGAATGCAAACAATAGGCCTATTCACTAAGATGGGATGTTCCAGCATCAATTCAAAGATGATTTCGTTACTCACTGTTTCATCAAGTAACCCTAATTCAGCAGCAGGCGACTTTGTTGTGCGAAGCGCTTGTCGAGGGTTAAGGTTAGCTGCATTCAATAAATAAGTTAGTTGTTCACGTTCCCACCCAACACGTAAATACTCAATAACCTGCACCTCATACCCAGCGGCCTTGATCACCGCCAGTACATTCCTAGACGTGCCGCACTCTGGGTTGTGATAAATCTTTATCATCGCCACCTAACCTCACTAAAAAGTAAAAACCATATATACCAACATACTATTAAAATTCGAGGACAGACACTCGCAAAGGCTAATACCTTGCCTGTACTCGTTGGACACACACTCAAATAGCTACCTGTACTTCTTAGACACACACTTAAAATACCTGTACTCGTTGGACACACACTCAAATAGCTACCTGTACTTCTTAGACACACACTTAAAAAACGGCTTGTGGCCAAATACAATTCGAGGACGGACAATCACATAGGCTAAAACCCACCCTGTCCTCACTGGACACACACTCAAATTCCTACCTGTACTTCTTGGACATACACTCAAATTCCTACCTGTACTTCTTGGACACACACTCAAAAAAGCAGCTTGTAACCAAAAAGATGTATTCACATTGAGTGTCTGTCCATTCCTCTAAATAATTTCTTCAAGCGAGTGTCTGTCCCCTTCTGAGCTTAGGGCCATGTGGTGGAGAATGGTCAAATTCGCCATCCGGTGGCAGATGAAACTATAAAATTAGTTATTACACCATTGAGCCAGTTTCCCCCTTTAGCATATTTAACTAACCTTCTGATTTGAAATGCTTTTTAAGAGTGGCATGATACGTGATTTGTATTTTATAAATACACAAAAAAATTTGTGTTTGATATCAAAACCGTTAAAGCGTGTTATTAAGTAGTTATGAAACAATCAAGGATATAAGAATATGAAAAAGTCTATTATTGCTAGTGCAGCTATGTTGCTTTCAGCCTCTTTGCTTACTGGCTGCGTTATTCATGTTGGCGACGCTAGCGCATTAGAAGGCAGCGATTTCAGTTCTATTCTAGGCAATATTGACATAGCTGAAGGGAAACACGCTGGCGATATTTCTTCTGTTAATGGCAATGTGGAAATTAGCGATCATGGTGGCGCGGATGAAGTCAGCATCGTTAACGGCAATCTTGAAATGGGTAGCCATGTGTCTGTCCGAAATATCGACATTGTAAATGGCGATGTAAGTGCAGCTTCACACCTCAGTGTGCTTAAGAGTGTAGAGACCGTAAATGGAAATGTTACGCTTCCTACACAAAGCATGATTGGCGCTAGCGTTGAAACTGTAAACGGTGATATCACCGCTGTTGATACAACCATTGAGAAACACATCAAAACATTAAATGGTGATATTACGTTAACTGGCTCTTCTCACGTTTTAGGCGATATCGTATATAAGGAAAGTGAAAGCTCTTGGGGCAAGAAATCAGACAACAAACCTACCCTATCGATTAGTGCCTCTGTTACTGTAGATGGCAACATCATTTTACATCGACCTGTAAATTTAGATATTGAGAGCGATGAACTAAAGCAAAAAGTCGTTGTAAGCTACGGCGGTGCAAAGTAACGTAGCCGCTTTAACAACAAAGCTTAATGTTTCGGAAATACATGACTGAACAAGAAAAAATGCTCGCTGGCGATTTATATTACCCGTCAGACAAAACTTTAACGGCGTTGCGTAAGCAATGCCATATTCAATTAGACGAGCTTAATGCAACTTGTCAAAGTGACCACAAAAAGCGTACTAGATTGCTAAAACAATTGTTTGGCAGCACAGGAAAAAGACTATACATCGAGTCTTCGTTTAAATGCGATTACGGCGAAAATATCCACGTTGGCGAAAACTTTTATGCCAATTTTAATTGTGTCATTTTGGATGCGGCAAAGGTGACGATTGGTGACAACTGTATGATTGCGCCTCAAGTAGGGCTTTATACAGCCACCCACCCTATAGATCCCGCGCAAAGAGCAACAGGTATAGAGTTCGCCAAGCCTATTACTCTCGGCAATAACTGCTGGATTGGTGGGATGGCGGTAATAAACCCTGGCGTGACATTGGGTGATAATGTGGTTGTGGCTTCTGGCGCGGTGGTAACCAAATCTTTTGGAGATAACCTAGTCATAGGCGGTAACCCAGCCAAAGTAATCAAAGAGATTGAACCCGTCGCTCAAAATGTTTAACGATTTAGCCGATGCCTTTAAGAATGAAAGCTTTATAAATTAAGCTTATGTAGACGGCATTTTTTTGAACAAAGCTTTTCTGAAAAAGGCCTTTTTCAACGAACTCACCATTCCTTCTAATCACTGAGTCAATTTTATTTGCTGAAATAAGAAGTGTTAAAAGGCCGCGGATGTAACCAATAAAGCGGCCTTAAATTGATGTCGAATACAACGAAACAAGACAAGGTTAGTAAACTTACGCTAGCCTTATTCACCGTATTATATACACCCTAACAAAATGCTAGCTTTGTTAAGCCTTAATCCCAGCTGGGCGCAAAATCGGGGTTAACAATACGTTCGCCATTATCCAGGTCGTCAATAAGAATAAGCTCTTCTTCACTAAGTTTAACACCACCATAAGCTAAATTTTCCGCTAGGTGTAATTCACTGGTTGATGAAGGAATCGCGTAAATGTGACGTTTTTCCATCCACGCCAATACCACTTGCGCCGGCGTAGCATTATGGTCTTGAGCAATGTTTAAAAGCGTTCCGTCTTTCATTACTTTTCCAACAGCAAACGGCATATACGCGGTAGCTCTAATGCCTTTTTCCTTGCCAGCTTCCACAACTTTTTTGTTTTGCATGAAAGGATGAATTTCAATTTGATTGGTGTAAATTTCGCCTTCACCTAAAATTTCTTCAGCCTTGTTTAACAAATCGATAGTGAAATTAGATACCCCTATATGACGCGTAAGTCCTAGCTCTTTCGCCTTGGCAAGATTGCCTAAGTAACTCTCTAGTGAAATATCATTTCCTGGATACGGCCAATGAATGAGAAGTAAATCTACATACTCTAGCTTCAGCTTTTCTAAGCTTTCGTGAACACTGGGTATAAAGTGACCGTCGCCCAAAGATTCGTGCCACACTTTAGTGGTAACGAATAATTCGCTTCTATCTAGCCCGCTTGTTTTTATGGCATCGCCAACTTCAGCTTCGTTATCATAGATTTGTGCGGTATCGATGTGCCTAAACCCTACTTTTAGGGCTTTACTTACTGATTCACGGGCCTCATCACCTTTTAACCGAAACGTTCCCATTCCTAGTTGAGGCATGTCTTTCATAACAATCTCCTATTCCGTGTGCCTTTAACTACTTGACGTAGCTGATTCGTAATTTCCTACGCCACTGTTTGAAAAGAAGATCGAAACGCGCTTAATGATTAATAGGGTTAATTAAACAACTCTGGTTGTTATTGGACTTGTATCAAACACTGGTATAAAAAAGCCGCTAGCATTTGCTCGCGGCCTTAAGTATTCACATAGATATCGATAAATACTATTTACGTTTGCCTGGACGTCCAGCACGTTTATTCAAGCCTTGCTGCTTGCGTACTTTGTGCTTTTTAACCGAGCGACGCATACGACTTAAGCGGGCGTGATCCAGTTTACCTTGGCGCACATTGACCATCGTCTGCGTTTCATCCGGCAATTGAACATGGCTACGAAGGGCATTCACATCTTCTAGACCTAGCTCTACCCACGCCCCTTGCGGTAGGCGCTTTTGCAGTTCGATTGGACCATACTTCACGCGGATCAAACGGCTGACTTGAACGCCTTGCGATTCCCAAAGACGACGAACTTCTCGGTTACGCCCTTCTTTCAACGTCACATTGTACCAACGGTTCATGCTTTCATCTTCAGCATGCTGCGGCGTAGGCGCTCCTGAAATTGTCAGGAACTTTGCTTCGCCGTCTTCCAGCTCTACACCTTTTTGAAGGGTATGTAGCGTTTTGCCCGTTACCTCACCGAATACACGCACTGCGTACTCGCGTTCTACTTCGCACTTAGGGTGCATTAAGCGGTTGGCCAGTTCACCATCGTTGGTGAATAACAGCAGGCCACTGGTGTTCATGTCTAGACGACCAACGGTGATCCAGCGCCCTAATCGAATGGCGGGAAGGCGGTCAAATACCGTATCGCGACCTTCAGGGTCGTGACGGCTACACAATTCACCTTCGGGTTTGTTGTACATCAACACACGGCAAATTGGCTGTTCTGTCTGGCGAGATAACAAATGACCATCCACACGAATTTGCGCAGTATGATCGACTCTATCTCCTAATGTTGCTTTGGTGCCATCGACCGATACTCGGCCTTCTTCAATCCAACGTTCCATTTCTCGTCGCGAGCCTAGCCCTTGGTTAGCCAGTACTTTTTGCAACTTTTCAGTCATGGGTTTTCACTCTTTAATTGCTTGTTTACGGTCGCACGGTCTATTCAGACGGTGCCTCATTTAACACCTTAAGCGGCGAGTCTGACGCAACGCTTTCAGCCATGTTTTCGAAAACATCAGCATTGGGCAAATCGCTCAACGACGTCATCGAAAAATAGTCTAAGAAGCCTTTGGTAGTTGCATAAAGTGCTGGTCGCCCAGGTACTTCTTTGTGACCCACTACCTTTACCCAGTCTCGTTCTGTGAGTGTCTTTATAATATTACTGCTTACCGCCACGCCCCTGACCTGCTCTATTTCTCCGCGGGTTATAGGTTGACGATAGGCAATGAGTGCCAAGGTTTCGAGCATTGCTCTAGAATACTTTGGCGCATTTTCCTGCCACAATTTGCTTAACCACGGGCTTAACGCATCTAACGATTGAAAGCGATAGCCACTTGCTACTTCCACCAATTGAATGCCTCTTGGCTGATAGTCTAACTTTAGTTCGTTAATCACCTTACTCAAGGTTCTATCAGCGACGGTAAACTCATTAAGTACCGTTTCTTTTAAATGCTGCTTTGAAATAGGTTTATCAGCAACAAATATTGCTGCCTCTACCAATTGTTTAAGCTGCGCCGTGTTAATTTTCTTCATGGGCACCTAATTTTACATGAATTTTTGCATAAGGACCTGCCTGAATGCATAAAATTAGCTGTTCTTTTACTAATTCTAAAATTGCTAAGAAGCAAACCACCACGCCAGCTTTACCTTCTTCAACCGTAAATAGGCGTTCAAGCGGCGTATATTCTGTTGTTGTGAGTAACGATAAGATGAGTGACATACGCTCTCGCGTACTCAGTGCTTCCCTTGCAATGGTATGGTGTTCAAACGCTTCGGCGCGTTTCATGGCCGCACTGAACGCCAATACAATTTCGGCTAAAGACACGTCGGGCTCAATGCGAATTGGCGCCACATTCTCACTTAGTTCAACGTGAGTGGTGAAAATATCCCGTTCAAGTCTAGGCTGAATATCTAAATCTTCTGCCGCTTGCTTTACTAGCTCGTATTCTTTTAATCGGCGAATAAGCTCTGCGCGCGGGTCTTCTTCTTCGTCGGAATCGTCACTGCGTTTAGGCAATAGAAGCCTGGACTTAATTTCTGCCAATATGGCTGCCATCAGCAAGTACTCTGCCGCCAGCTCTAATTTTAGCGACATCATGGCATCCACATATTCCATATACTGCTTGGTAACATCAGCGATGGGCAGTGTAGTGATATCAAACTTTTGTTTTCTAATCAGATAAAGCAGTAAGTCGAGCGGCCCTTCGAAGGTTTCTAATATGACCTCTAGCGCATCGGGGGGAATGAAGAGATCTTCAGGCTTTTCAATTAGCGCTTCGCCATTAATAAACGCAAGTGGCAACGGCTGCTGAACAGGTGTCGAAAGCCCCTTCTCAACTGAGACCTCGTTATTGTTATTATTTTCTTCAACAAGCTCTGACACAGTTCCACAACCGTTTTTACGCGCTAACAAAGCGGCGATTATTGATATTATTATTTACGCGTTCATGCAGGAGCCTGTTGTGCGTTGCTGTACACCAACGCACAACAGGCCTTAGAAACTTAGCTTACGGTTTCCTACTATAACTTTCACCTACAACAAGCAAAAGAAACTATTTAAAATAGGCTATTTAGAACAACCTGTTCAAAAAACAGTCAAAAAAGTTACTCAAAGGGAGACGGATCGCCCGTGCCATGTCGCACAATTACTGGCGTGTCTTCCGACAAATCAACCACGGTAGTGGGCTGCTCACCAATGTAACCACCGTGAATAATAAGCCCTACTTGCTTTTCTAAGTTGTCGCGAATGACATCTGGGTCTGATTCAGCCATGGTGTTACCTGGCAAAATCAAAGACGTAGACATCAACGGCTCTCCCAGCTCTTCCAATAATGCAAGTGCAATGGCGTTATCGGGCACGCGAATTCCAATGGTTTTACGTTTAGGGTTTTGCAAACGCTTTGGTACTTCGCGGGTCGCTTTCAACACGAAGGTGTAACGCCCTGGTGTGTTGTTTTTAATTTGCCTGAACGCCGTATTGTCTACCTTCGCGTAAATTGATAGCTCAGACATGTCTCGACACATTAAGGTAAAGTTGTGATCTTTATCGATTTGACGAATACGACATAGCTGCTCAAGCGCCTTTTTATCTTCCATTTGGCAACCTATGGCGTAGCCTGAGTCTGTCGGATACACCACCACTGCACCCTCTCGAATTAACTCACAAGCCTGACTAATTAGGCGTTTTTGCGGGTTGTCGGGGTGCACATAGAAAAATTGACTCATAATTGCTTCCTTTTCTTAAACGCGCATAACGATACTACTTTGCCTACGGGATAAGTGTCTGTCCACTTATTAAGCTTGCTGGTTGGAGCTCGTTGGTAAAACTCGCTGGTTAAATTAGCTTTTGGGCTTTTTACTAACCAAATCTCGGCATTTTAATTAGCTTTAGCGCTCATTAACCGTACGCGAACCATTTGCCTTACCTTGCCCATTTATACCGAGAGCGTTGCAAATTAGATTTCCTTAGCTCTCGGCCATCTGCCCTTCAAATTGTTTCCAATTATGCCATACGGGTGTGAGCTTACTGCTAATGCCGAGGTTCTTACCAAGCTCAGTCCAACGAGACGGAAAGTGAAAATCAGAGCCCGCCGATGCTAGTAACTGATGGGTTTGTGCAAGCTCATTAATAAGCTCTTGTTTGGTTTTATTGATACCTGGAAATGCAGTTTCAATGGCATCGCCACCAGCTTGTTCGAACAAGGCCACCAAACGCCGTAGCCACTTCGCTGTCATATCATAATGAGCAGGATGAGCCAGTACTGCTTGTCCACCTGCATCGTGTATCCACTCGATAGCCGTTTCGATACTTGGCCACTCTGCTTTAACTGCAGCTCGTTTGCCTTTGCCAAGATACTTCTTAAACGCGGCGTCCATACTTGGCACACCGTAGTTGTTTACTAATACGCGCGCAAAGTGCGCCCGTGTCACCTGGCCAACGCCCGCTAGCGCTTTTGCTCGCGTTAGAACACCTTCAAACCCACACTTTTCGAGCTTATCAGCAATTTTTTCAGCTCGGGCTTCTCGGGTTTGAGACTGGCCTTGCAGCCGCTCAAGAAACGTTGGGCAGTGTCTGTCCACATTTAATCCAACTACATGGATATCGAAACTGTGCCAAGTGGTGGAAATTTCAACACCATCAATAATAGTTAATGCACGTTTTTGCTTCGATTGGGTAGCATGTGCTTCTTCTAAACCAGCGACGGTATCGTGGTCGGTAACGGCAAGCGCATCCACCTGCATGGTGTGTGCGCGAAGGATTAATTCTTCTGGCGTTAAGTGGCCATCAGAGAATTTTGTATGACTATGTAGATCTATTTTCAATGTCTTATGCAAATTTTAGGTTGACACAAACGGCAATTTGTTTTCTTCTATACACACAAAGTATACGTACTAACGGCTTCAAATCCTATTGAAGTTTGGAAAAACAACGAGTAATTCATGCATTCATACAATATTTCAACAGCAATGACAGTTGCAGCTTGGTGGTGGCACTCCCTAACTTAACGGGCGGTGTGCACTGTAGTGCGTGAATGAATACACATAAAGGCCCGTTTATACGGGCCTTTTTTTTGTCTTTTTGCAGTTGGAGAGTAGCAAAAATGAGTTTAGCGGAACTGGGGATTTCCCCAGGTAAGGTAGAGACAATTGAGCAGGTGGGACACTATGTCGATGATCCACTTGCCGCGTTTGCCCACCTTTGTGGCAATAAAAATAACGCATTGCTTTTAGAGTCGGCAGAAATTGATTCTAAAGACGATTTACAAAGCTTGTTAATGGTTGACGCAGCACTGCGCATGGAATGCCGGGGCAACCGCGTTGAAGTGAAAGCACTGACAGGCAACGGCGCTTCAGTGTTACCTTTATTTGTTGACCACGCCCCTGACGGCCTACACATCAAAGAAAGGACAGACACTTCAATCACCTTAATATGCGATGAAGCCGACGGTGAACTTGACGAAGACAGCCGCTTAAAGGCCGCAAGCGTAATGGACGCGCTTCGCATTGTTATCAATAAGATAACGCCAATTCGCCAACATCCCCACGCGGTTTTCTTAGGCGGTGTATTTGCCTACGACATGCTAGCAGGCTTTGAAAAATTACCCGATGTTGCAGAAGGTGAAAATGACTGCCCAGACTTTGTGTTTTACTTGGCAGAGACCTTAATTACCGTTGACCACCAAACCCGCGAGACACATTTAATTGGCAGTGTTTTTAGTGGACAAGACGTTGCCCAGCAATACTTTGCCATTGCTCAGCGCTTAGAAGCCATTCATCAGCAGCTACACGATATGCCCGCTGAGCCAGTGCTAGTAGGTGCAAATACAGCAAAGATTGCTGATGTAGAAAGTGAAGCACAAAACGGACAGTCACTCGTTTCCGACTCAGAAAACTCAAACGAAACTCAAAACGGACAGTCACTTTCTTCTTTTGACCCAAGCGTTGAAGTGAGTGTTGATTTAAGTGATGAACAGTTTTGCAACCATGTGCTGGACTTAAAGCAGCACATTTTAGCCGGCGACATTTTTCAGGTTGTGCCCTCGCGCACATTTTCTCTCCCCTGCCCGTCGCCACTACTTGCATACGCTAAGCTTAAAGAATCAAACCCAAGCCCTTACATGTTTTACATGCAAGATGCCGCTTTCAGCATATTTGGTGCCTCTCCTGAATCAGCGCTTAAATACGAAAGAGAAAGCAATCAGGTAGAGATTTACCCGATTGCGGGTACCCGTCCGCGCGGCAAGCGCCCTGATGGCAGTATCGACAGAGATTTAGACAGCCGTATTGAGCTTAACCTTCGCGAAGACACCAAAGAAAAGTCTGAGCACATTATGCTGGTTGACCTTGCCCGAAACGATGTGGCAAAGGTGAGTCGCCCGGGTACGCGCTACGTGAAAGACTTGCTAAAAGTTGACCGTTACTCTCACGTGATGCACTTGGTGTCGCGCGTTGTTGGCCAGCTACGAGACGACTTAGACCCACTGCACGCTTATCAAGCCTGCATGAATATGGGCACCCTAGTTGGCGCACCGAAAGTAAGCGCAGCGACGTTAATTCGCGAAGTAGAGAAAAAACGCCGCGGCAGTTATGGCGGCGCGGTTGGCTACTTGAACGGTCAAGGCGATATGGATACTTGTATAGTCATTCGCTCAGCGTTTGTGAAAAACGGCACGGCTTATATTCAAGCGGGTGCAGGCGTGGTCTATGACTCGGTTCCACAAGCTGAAGCTGATGAAACCCGCGCTAAGGCACAAGCGGTGATTGGTGCAGTAAAAGCTGCACTTCAAGAAGAAGCTAAAAGTATTGGCGTTGCGTTAAATGAAGGAGGCAACGCATGAATCAACAAGTGACCACCCTATTTTTGCTCGATAATGTAGACTCATTTACCTACAACCTTGTGGATGAACTGCGTACCTTAAACTTAGATATCAAGGTGTATCGCAACACGGTTTCAGCAAATGCTCTGTTTGAAAGAATGCAGGAACAAGCAACGAAAGGCCCAGTGCTTCTTATGTTGTCACCAGGTCCAGGCGCACCAAGTGAAGCCGGCTGTATGCCTGAGCTACTTAAAAAAGTACACGGTGTGTTCCCCGTAATTGGTATTTGTTTAGGCCATCAAGCTATTGTTGAGCATTACGGCGGTAATGTAGGCCGTGCAACTCAGGTTATGCACGGTAAGTCATCAGCAATCACCCATTCTGAAGACGCTATGTTCAAAGGCCTACAGCAGCCCTTACATGTAGCACGATACCACTCTTTAGTGGCACATTCATTGCCTGAAAACCTTACTGTTTGCGCATCTACAATAAACGATGACGGCAGTGAGGCCGTAATGGCAGTTTACAATAGCGAAGATCGCATGTTGGGTTTTCAGTTTCACCCAGAATCTATTTTAACAGCCCACGGCAGTTTGCTGTTAAAGCAAAGTATTGACTATTTAACGTTACAGGGAGCGAACCATGCTTAATGCAGGCCCTCTACTAGAACAAATTATGTTGCGAGAATCACTGTCGCAAACCGAGGCATACAGCTTGTTTAACAGCATCATGCACGGTGAGCAAAGCGAGGTGATGATTGCTTCAGTGCTGACTGCGCTAAAAATGAAAAAAGAATCACCTGGCGAGATTGCGGGTGCAGCGAGTGCCATGGTTGCCAACGCACTGCCCTTCCCCACACCGTCTTATGAGTTTGCAGATATCGTTGGTACAGGCGGAGATGGCCACAACACCATTAATATTTCCAGTGCAGCCGGTGTAGTTGCCGCATCTTGTGGCGTGAAGGTGGCGAAACACGGTAATCGCAGTGTATCGAGTAAGTCTGGCTCTGCTGATTTGTTTCGCCAGTTTGGTCTTAATTTAGAAATAAGCCCAGAAACTTCCCGCAAGTGCTTAGATGAAGCAAATTTCACATTTCTTTTTGCACCGGTTTATCACGCCGGTATGCGCCACGCAGCCCCCGTGCGCGCTGCGATGAAGACCAGGACCTTGTTTAATATACTGGGGCCGCTGGCAAACCCGGCGGGTCCAACTCACGGCGTTTTCGGCGTATACTCGCCTGAACTGCTTGAACCTTACGCAAAAACCCTTATGCTGCTTGGCCAACACCGCGCAATGATAGTGCATGGCGATGGCTTGGATGAACTAGCGCTTCACGGCGAATCAATTATTTACGACCTTGAGCATGGCGATATTCGCAAGCTTACCGTTACCGCCGAAGACTTCGGTTTACCTCATTATCCTCTTTCTGCGATTGAAGGCGGTGAACCTGAAGAAAACAGACAATTTGTTGAAGCAGCGCTAAACGGCGAAGGTAAAGAGGCGCACCGTGCCGCTATCGCTATGAACTGCGGGGCACTGTTGAAAGTAACCGGCAAAGCCTCAACCTTCAAAGAAGGGGCTGAAATTGCGATGAACGCTATGGCCGAAGGGTTACCCATGCAGTTATTAACGAAGGTTGCCAAAATTACTCAGGAGGTAAGCACGAATGGCTAATGTGCTTGAGAAAATTGTTGCAGACAAACGAGAAGAAGTGGCCGCACGCAAAGAAGCACTGCCGCTAGAAAGCTTCAAGGCGAATCTAGTTCCTTCCGAAAAGAGTTTATTTGCCGCACTTAGTGAGCCAAACGCAGGCTTTATCTTCGAATGCAAAAAAGCATCGCCTTCAAAAGGCCTTATTCGAGAGAATTTCGATTTAGACGAGATCTTAGCAGCTTACACGCCTTATGCTGCCGGTATTTCTGTGCTGACAGACGAGAAGTACTTCCAAGGTAAATTTGAGTACTTAGCTTATGTCACTGAGCGTGTTGCTCAGCCTGTGCTTAACAAAGATTTCTTAGTTGATACCTATCAAGTGTATTTAGCCCGTCACTACAATGCTGACGCAGTGCTATTAATGCTTAGTGTGCTAAATGATGGCGAATATCGCGAGTTGGCAAGCGTTGCCAATGCTCTGTCATTAGACATTCTTACCGAAGTAAGTAATGAAGAAGAAATGGAGCGCGCTATTGCCCTTGAAGCCAACATCATTGGTATCAATAATCGCAACTTACGCGACCTTTCTACCGATTTAGCCACCACAGAACGCCTTGTGCCCATGCTTGAAAAAGCCACGCACGACTACGTGGTTATTTCAGAGTCGGGCATTTACACACACCAAGATGTGCTTCGTTTAGCGCCTGTATCCCAAGGCTTTTTGGTGGGCAGTGCGTTAATGGCCGAGGCTGACCTTCCGCGCGCAGTGAAAACGTTAGTGAATGGCGCAGTTAAAGTGTGCGGACTTACCAACCCCGAACAAGCGCAAATGGCGTTTGATAAAGGCGCAAGCTTTTGCGGGCTTATCTTCGCCGAAAAATCGCCTCGCTGTGTGAGCGAAGCACAGGCTTTGACCATAACGCAAGGCGTTGACGGTGCATTTGTAGGCGTGTTTGTTAATCACGACATTGATGAAGTGGCTTCACTCGCCGCCTCGCTTAACCTTTTTGCCGTACAGCTACACGGTAGCGAAGATGACGCTTACATTTCAGCGCTTGCTGCCAAGCTTCCAGAAGGTTGTGAAATTTGGAAAGTCGAAGGTGTAAAAGCAACCTCTTCTGACGCACTACCAGACGCAGTGGACAGACACTTAAAAAATAGCCTTGTAAGCCGTGTTCTTCTGGATTGCCAAGTAGGCGATGCAAAAGGCGGTACAGGCGAAGCCTTCAATTGGCAGTTATTAAATGATATCGAAGCGAAGCATAAGTTAGTGCTTGCTGGCGGTATTAACGCCCAGAATGTTGCAGAAGCTATTGCAACCGGCTGTGGTGCTATTGATGTAAATTCAGGTGTAGAAACCGCACCCGGCGTGAAAAGTGAAGAAAAACTCGATGCGCTTTTTGCCATTTGCCGCCGTTACTAATTTAAATACAGGACAACGTAATGAACCAGTTAGATACAAAATTTGGCGAATTTGGTGGCATGTACGTGCCCGAGCTACTTATTCCAGCACTAGACCAACTGGAAAAAGCATTTTTAGATGCCAAGGACGACCCAACATTTAACGAAGAGTTTTTATCTCTGTTAAAAGATTATGCCGGTCGCCCCACATCAATGACGTTAACTCGCAATCTAGTAAGTAACCCGAAGGTAAAATTATACCTAAAGCGTGAAGACTTGCTTCACGGTGGCGCACACAAAACTAACCAGGTGTTGGGCCAAGCGCTACTTACCAAGCGCATGGGTAAAAAAGAAGTTATCGCCGAAACTGGAGCAGGCCAACACGGTGTTGCCACCGCGTTAGCATGTGCACTATTGGGGCTAAAAGCACGTATTTATATGGGTGCGAAAGACGTTGAACGTCAAGCGCCTAACGTGTTCCGTATGAAGCTTATGGGCGCAGAGGTTATTCCTGTAAACGCAGGCTCAGGTACCCTTAAAGACGCCGTAAACGAAGCCATGCGCGACTGGTCAGCGAACTATGATAAAGCGCACTATTTGTTAGGCACAGCCGCGGGCCCACACCCGTTCCCTACTATTGTTCGTGAATATCACCGTATGATTGGTGAAGAAACTCGTGCACAAATTATGGAAAAAGAAGGTCGCTTACCTGACGCCGTAGTGGCATGTGTGGGCGGAGGCTCAAATGCTATCGGTATGTTTGCAGACTTTATCGATGAGCCATCTGTACGCTTAGTGGGCGTTGAGCCTGCGGGTAAAGGTGTGCACACCAAAGAGCACGGCGCCACTATCGTGACGGGTACAAAAGGTATTCTTCACGGCGCGTACACCTTCATCATGCAAGACAAAGAAGGCCAGATTGAAGAAAGCTACTCAGTATCTGCTGGTCTCGACTACCCTGCTGTTGGCCCTCAGCATGCTTATCTTCACGACATTGGCCGAGCGGAATACGTTGCCGCTACCGACGAAGAAGCGCTGAATGCATTCCAATTGCTTGCAAGAAAAGAAGGTATTATTCCAGCCCTTGAATCGTCGCATGCTTTAGCGCACGCACTTAATATGGCTGATGAAGCGGAAGAAGAAACCATCATCGTAGTTAACTTATCAGGTCGTGGCGACAAAGATTTAGCGCACGTTATCAATATTTTAGGGGACGATTTATAATGGATAGATATGCACAAATGTTTGCGGGCCTTAATGAGAAAAACCAGGGCGCATTCGTACCGTTCGTTATGGTTGGCGACCCTGATTTAGCGCAATCTGAAGCCATTATTTGTAAGTTAATTGAAAGCGGTGCTGACGCACTTGAGTTAGGTATACCTTACTCTGACCCCATTGCTGATGGCCCTACTATCCAAGCTTCAGCCATTCGCGCTTTAGGTAATAAGGTGACGGTAGCCGATTGCTTGGGTGTTATTGCACGTGTTCGCGCAAAATATCCTAATGTGCCTATCGGCTTGCTACTTTATAGCAACTTGGTAATGGCCCAGGGTATCGAGAACTTTTACAACAAGGCGCAGGATGCAGGCGTTGACTCAATTTTGGTTGCCGACGTTCCTATTCGCGAAGCGGCACCTTTTCAAAAAGTAGCCGAAGCCACTGGCATTTCACAAATTCTGATTGCGCCACCTAATGCAACCGATGAAACCATGGAAAAAATTGGGGAATACTCGAAAGGTTACACGTATTTGCTGGGTCGTGCGGGCGTTACTGGCGCAGAAACGGCGGCAAATGTTCCTGCTTCAGAGCTTATTGAGCGCTTGAATAAACATAAAGCAGCACCAGCATTGTTAGGCTTTGGTATTTCTACACCGGAACAGGTTAAATCTGCTATTGACGCTGGAGCCGCTGGCGCAATTTCAGGCTCGGCGACAGTGAATATTATCGCAGCCAATTTATCGGACAGTCACAAAATGCTAAGCGAGCTCGGCAGCTTTGTTGAGAGCATGAAAGCAGCTACGGCAAAAGGATAAACGTATGCTATATATGATTTGTGCAACCGATGTAGTGGACAGTCTAGAAAAACGCCTTGCTGCACGCCCTGCTCACCTTGAACGTTTAAATGCGTTAAAAGATGCAGGCCGTTTAGTCATCGCAGGCCCCTTCCCTGCTGTTGATAGCCCAGATCCTGGCCCAGCCGGCTTCACTGGTTCGCTAGTAGTAGCAGAGTTTGATTCACTAGAAGCTGCTCAAGCATGGGCAGACGCTGACCCGTACATCGAAGCAGGTGTTTATGAAAATGTTGTGGTTAAACCTTACAAAAAGGTTCTGCCTTAGTTTTTAGCTAAACGCTATGTAGTAAACAGCGATAAATAACGAAGCCCCTTAAGACCGAATAGCTCCGGTTTTAAGGGGCTTTTTTTGCTTTAACAGTAATAAAGCTAGCTCTTGAAGCTAACTTTGGACAGACACTCATTTGCTAGTCTACTGACTGATGTGAAGCCAATTATGAAGCCAATTATGGACAGACACTTATTTACTAAATAGTCCCTGGTGGACAGACACTCTAATTACAAACCTGCTACTTATGCACATTCATAATTAGAGTGTCTGTCCACTATATATCAGACGCTAAACCCTCTTTTGTAAATGCTATTTACTTAAGGCTTATATACAGTTTTTAATCCTCAAGGTAGACTAAACTCAATTCAGAATGGGTTCAGTTAACCAAGTTATACTTATCTTTAGTTTCGCCTTAGTGGGATAATAATTGTGAGGTTGTATGGCATCATCGCTTCGTGTTGCAGTAGTTTGTTTAGTGTTAGCCACGTCTAGCATAGCGCCGGCTTGGGCGTTGCAAGGCTCTGGGAGCGATATATCAAAAAGCGAAGCTGCAGAGCGAGCACGCACTGCCGCAAATGGACGCGTTTTAAAAGTTGAAAAAACCTCAAAAAATTACCGTGTTAAAGTCCTCAAAAAGTCTGGACGAGTAGTATCGGTAGATGTAGACAAACGTTCCGGCAAGGTAAAAACAAGCAAAGATAAGGACTAACATGCGCATTTTGGTAGCGGAAGACGACAGCAGATTATTAACTCAACTTGATGCACTGCTTCAACAAAACGGTTACAGCGTAGATTTAGCTGATAACGGCGAACACGCGCTTTTTCTTATTAAAGAATATAGCTATGACTTGGCTATCGTCGACATTGGTATGCCAAAACTTGACGGCTTTGAGGTTATAAGAAAAGCTCGCCAAGCTGACATTGCATGTCCCATACTCATTCTAACAGCGAGAGATCGTTGGCAAGAAAAAGTAGAAGGGCTTGATGCAGGTGCTGATGACTACCTCACTAAGCCTTTTCACAACGAAGAACTACTTGCTCGGACAAAAGCCCTCATTCGACGAGCTTCAGGTCAAGCAAACCCTACCATTCAGTTCGGTCCTATTTCGCTAGATACAGTAAGCGAAGAACTATCGTTAAACGGTGAGGCCCTAGACTTAACCGCGTATGAATACAAAGTTATGGAGTACCTTATGCTTAATCCGCAAAAGGTCATCTCCAAAACAGAGTTAACCGAACATATTTACGACCAAGATTTTGATTTAGACAGCAATGTCATTGAAGTTTTTGTAGGAAGACTGCGCAAAAAATTAGACCCATCAGGTGAATTGAAGCCGATCGAAACACTTCGGGGTAGAGGTTACAGGATAAATAGAAGTCTATGAGGCAGTTGTCGCTTCGTTTGCGAAGTATTTTTCTAGCGATAGTTCTACTTGCATTTTTTGCACCTTTCACTGTTGTCATTTTGGACGAGGCTTATACCGATAGCCTTACACAAGCTAAGATGAGCGAACTTAGGTTGATGAACTTAGGGCTGTTATCTGCTTTTGAGTTAGACGGCGACATGCCTTACATGCCTGAAATTTTATACGAAGAACAGCTTAATCTGCCTGGCTCTGGTTATCTTGGCGTTATCGTATTTCGAGATGAAGTGATTTGGCAATCAGCTTCCGCCCTTGAGTATACCTTTTCTCCTCCCGCAATAAACGTCGCCGTAGGCAACGAGTTGTTCTTGGAGTCCTATACACCCGCATTTGAGGAAGAGTCCCAATTTTTTGTATATGCCTTTACTGCTGAGTTTGCATCAAGCAGAGATTTTGAGCCGGTAAGGTTTTATATATTTAATAACAAAGCACTGTTTGAAGCTGAGCGGAATACTTTCTTGAGCACGACGTGGCAATGGATAGTCACCCTCTGTATTGCGCTTTTAGTTTTTATTATCATAGGCATAAGCTTAGTTCTTCTACCTGTTAGAAAGCTAATTGACGAAATTTCACAAACGTCTAGCGGTAACAAGCGCGAGTTAGAATCGCGATACCCAGTCGAATTCGATTCTTTAAAAGAGTCTATTAACGGATTGCTTCAAACTGAAGCGGCACAAAGAGCAAGATACAAAAACAGCTTAGGTGACCTAGCACATAGCTTGAAAACACCACTTGCAGTAGCTTCGGGGAACAGTAATTTGCCAACCGAAGTAAAGGAGTCGCTTCAACAAATTGACAAAATTATTAAACGCCAACTGAAAAGAGCGAGTGCAGGAAAATCTGGTTGGCAACAAGCTATTGATGTTTTGCCAGTATTGCACAAACTTGCCGATGCTATGGACAAAGTTTATCAAGACAAAGCCCTAACCATTGAATTTGATATGGATGACAATATCCAGTTCAAAGGGGACGAAACAGATTTGATGGAGCTTTGCGGTAATCTGTTAGATAACGCATGCAAAGCGGCTCAAGATAGAATAGTTATATCTGCAGAAACAAGTGAGGGTTGGCTTACAATCAATGTTGAAGACGACGGGCCAGGTATTCCTGACGACAAAAAAGTACTTTTACTAGAGCGAGGAACTCGTCTTGACACCTACACTGAAGGCCACGGAATTGGAATGGCCTTGGCCACAGACCTAGTTTCTATCTACGAAGGTAGAATGCTTATCAAAGACAGCGCGCTTGGCGGCGCTCGTATCGTTATTCAGTTTCCAAATCACGATTAATAGTATAAAGGCCCACAGGCTAACTCGTAAATCAGTGAGCCTTTAATGACTAAAAGCGAGCCTAAAAGTGGACACACACTTTATTTTTCTCAAAGAGCCTGATATCGGGCAGACACTTTTTAAATTTATCGTTTAGCTATTCGGCATTAAGGTTGCTAAAAACATTTGAGTGTCTGTCCCTTTTAAAGCTTTCTCTTTAAAGCTTTATGGGCCAATAGCTTGTAACGGACCGTCACTTTCTTTAAAAAAGTGTCTGTCCTCTACAGTACTTTGCACAAGTCCAAGCGAGTGTCTGTCCACTACCTATTGCTCTAAAGTACTTTGCGCAAATCCGAGCAAGTGTCTGTCCACTATCTATTGATGCGCTATATCACCCCTGTTTTACGAAGTAGACTTTTCACCTTCACTTGATAACAACACCGCAAGCCACTTACTTTCTTCGCGAGATTCAAGCGCTATTTTTACTACCATGGTTAACGGTACCGATAGTAGCATTCCAACGGTGCCCAGTAACCAACCCCAAAATATCAATGATAAGAATACCACAAGTGTAGAGAGTCCCATGCCTTTACCCATTAATCTTGGTTCGACCATATTACCCATGATGGTATTTACAAGCACAAAACCGAGGGCCGCGAAGCCTGCTGAGGCCGGGCCAAGTTGAACAAACGCGATTAATACTGCTGGCACTGCCGCAATAATAGAACCAATGTTTGGAATAAAGTTGAGCATGAAGGCCAAGACGGCCCATAACATGAAGTGGTCTACTCCTAGCACGTAAAGCCAAACGCCAATTATCAAACCCGTACCTAAACTAACCACCGTTTTTATCGCTAAGTAGCTATTTACAGAACGTATAAATTTGTCGATATGCTTTAGCTTCATGCCAGGGTCTGCGAGTGCGATATGGAAACGGCGAGGAATGCTATCTGCTTCAAAGAGCATAAAAATGACAGTCAAAAGAATTAGGAATAAGTTAGAAAGCACGCCACCCATTCCGCTGATAAAATTTGTAGCCACGGACATAGCCGTTGCTGGGTCAAGGTGAGAAGCAATCAGCTCTCTATTGATGTGAATGTTAAATTCAGCCAACTTGGACACAACCCAGGCAAACTCTGTATCAAGCTTACTTCTATATTCTGGCAAATTTTCTCGAAACTCGGTCATAGACTGGCCTACTAAGCCAGCTAAAAGAAAACCAAAAACAACGATAAGCAGTATAACAAAAGTGATGGAGAGCCATTTGGGGACGCCGAAATTAGAGGTCCAGCGTATTATTGGGCTACACGCGATCGCTATAAAAATAGAAAGAAAAAACGGTACCATTATAGTACTGGCGGCTTTGATACCAGCCATTACCACTACTAAACATGCTAAAACGATTAGAATTTTTGCTGTTGGCGAGCGTAGTTCCATTGACATTTTGTGCTACATTCCTGACTGAAACGACAACACTTTACAACGACTTATAAACAACTACAAACAAGAGACTTCAATGAACTTTAATCTTGCCACTATTAAAATTAAAAACTTAAGACTACGCACATACATTGGCATCAATGAAGATGAAATAAAAAACAAGCAGGACGTTGTTGTTAACGTGAAAATTGATTATGACGCTGAAAAGGCGACAAACACTGACGATATGAGTGACGCGTTAAACTATAAAACGATTACTAAGGCAATTATCAAACTCGTCGAAGACAACCGTTTCTCCCTTTTAGAAAAGCTTACCGCTGATGTGTTAAGTATTGCGTCGGAACACTCTTCGGTACGTTACGCCGAGGTTGAAGTTGATAAACCACACGCTCTTAGATTTTCTGATTCAGTGTCGCTGACGCTGTCTTGCAATAAGTCGGGATAGGTCATACCTCAAGGAGCCAACTGTGAACATTCTTTTGACTGGTGGTACGGGGCTGATTGGCGGTGAATTTATTCGCCAATATTCAGATAAGCACTCATTCACTGTGATTTCTCGCGATATTACAAAGGCAAAGGATAAATTAGGTAATCGCGTTGATATTGTAGAAAGCATCGCTTCGATAAAAAACTTCGAGAACTTCGATGCTGTTATTAATTTAGCCGGTGAACCTATCGCCGACAAACGCTGGACAGACACTCAAAAGAAAAGGATTTGCGACAGCCGTTGGGATATTACTGCTGAATTAGTATCTAAAATAAACAGCTGTGAAACACCACCATCAGTTTTCCTATCTGGTTCTGCAATTGGTTACTACGGCAGCCAAGGTGACAGGCTTATTACCGAAGATACTTCTCCTCACAATGAGTTCACCCATGATTTATGCGCAAAATGGGAAGCTATTGCTCAAGGCGTAGATCAAACGAAAACTCGTGTGGTTACGCTTCGTACTGGCGTGGTGCTTACTGCGAAAGGCGGAGCGCTTGGAAAAATGGCACTACCGTTTAAATTAGGGGCCGGAGGAACACTAGGTAGCGGAACTCAGTACTTGGCTTGGATCCACTTACAGGACATGGTTCGTGCTATCTCTTTTTTGTTAGATGATAGTGCTTGTACCGGTGCGTTTAATTTAACCGCTCCGGAGCCTGTTACGAACAAGGTGTTCTCTAAAACTCTTGCGAAAGTGCTGGGTCGCCCTTGCCTTTTTAACGTACCTAGCTTCGTTATGAAAATAGCAATGGGCGAGTCATCAAAGATGATATTAGAAGGACAACGGGTCATTCCTAAAAATCTCACCACCGCCGGCTTCAAATTTGAGCACCCTTCTATCGACGAGGCGTTGAACGAGATCTACAGCGACTGATTTTATAGCCAATAGTTCTCGGGGATTGTGGACAGACACTCAATTTAAAAAGAGAGTGTCTGTCCAACCGCCTTTGTCCACTCGCCTTACTTTATTTAATAAAGTGACTGTCCAAACCATAAATGTAGACTCAAACCATATTTCTTAGCATCTGACCAGTATTAAGTGTAAGCAGTCGATAGCAACCAAACGCTCCTAGTATGCCCACAACAATGGCGCCGACGCTCGGTGCTATAGCCCAGTACTCAGGATGCAAACTCGCTTCCATTTGAAAAACTGTGGTTTGCAGTAAGTACAGACTTAATTCGTTGGCCATAGCAGCCATGAAGCCTGCGACTACACCAATAATAACAAACTCGAAAATCACGCTTTTCCTTATTAAACCACCCTTAGCACCAAGTGTGCGAAGTATGGCTATTTCCTGTTTACGTTCATCCATACTCGCCTGTACCTGAGCAATCAATACTAGACTTCCCGCCATTAAAACCAGTACCAAAATAAATTCAACGGCGACAGAAACCTGGTCCACAATCTCTCGAAGCTGGTTTATTCGAGCGTCTACATCAAACATTGTGATCGACGCAAACGGCTTTAATAGGTTCGTTAACTCAGCCTTCCTATCAGTGGGCAGATAAAAACTAGTGATATACGTTGGGCTAAACGCAGCCATCGCGTCTGGATGAATAACAAAAAAGAAATTGGGCTGCATGGTCTGCCAGTTAACGGTACGAATACTCGTTACTTTCGTTTCAACAATTTCGCTTCCCACATTAAAAGTAAGCCTATCACCCATTTCAATATTTAATCTTTCAGCAACACCTTCTTCAACAGAAACTGGGAACCACCCTTCGCTGTATTGTGTCTCCACATTTCCATGCCAATTCCCTTCAATAATCTCGTTTTCTTTTTGTAACGAATTACTCCACGTCAGGTTTGCTTCTCTGCCTAAACCTCTTCGGCCTTCTCGATTCGGCTCATCTTCTTTAGAAACCTCGGTATTTACCCCTTCTCCATTTACCGAAACAAATCGGCCTCGAATGACAGGATAAAACTCTTCAATCTTTACGCCATTGTCAGCGAAGTGTCTGTCCAACTCGGGTTGAATATCCGGCGTAATGTTAATTAAGAAGTAATTCGGTGTACCTTCGGGCAATTGCGAGCGCCATTGCGAAACCATATCGTTGCGCATTACCAGCACCACTAAAAGCAACATAATGGTGACGGAAAAGCTAATTAGCTGCACACTGTTGTCCATCGCACGGCGCTTGATACGAGCCCATGCCAACTGCCACGCCCCCATTCTGCCACTGCCCAGCTTGCGGCCAATAGCTATCAATATATACGTTGCTCCAAGTAGCCCAAGAACAAGCGCTGCACCAGACACGAATAAAATTGCGCTAATTTTGAGGTCGCGGCTGTACATCCACATCAATAAGAATATCGCGCCGCCAGAAGCGACAAACTGAATGCTTCTGGAACGTAGATTCGCCGAGATATCTTTTCTCAATACGCGAAGCGGGGGTACTGAAAATAACTGTAATAGAGGATACAAAGAAAAGAGCAAAGCGCATGTAGCACCCGTAGCAACGGCAATTAAAAGCGGGCGCCAATGCCATACGTCAAGAGACACATCCACTCTATCAGCTACCAGAGAAACCACCATTTGCTGACCGATAAAACCAATAATGAGACCAATTAAAATACCAAGTGCGGTAATAAATAAGATTTGAAACAAGTACACTTTTCGGATTGTGCTACTTGTTGCACCTAGGGTCTTCATTATTGCCACGGGGTCAAAATGACGCTGAGCATAACGCTGAGCAGCAACGGCAATGGAAACGGCCGCTAATACTATTGCTAACAAACTTGCCAACAAAAAATAGCGCTCAGCACTTGCGACAGAACGCCCTATAGCTGACTCGTCATCTTCGACTGTCCGCCACGAGTGTAAGTCGTCATTTAATTGAGGCAATAACCAATTGTTGAAACTTTCGATATCACCTGTGTCGCCCGCAAAAAAGCCAACATAACGAGCGCGACTTCCCGGACCAGTAATGGAGGTTTTATCTAAATCTCTTAAATTGATTAGTGCGATTGGGTCGGTGTTAAATACGCTGAAGCCTGCATCTGGAATATCTACCAACACATGCGTTACGGTAAAAGTGCCATCGCCAATTTCGATATTATCGCCAATAGAAAGCCCTAAACTCTGGAAAAGCCGAGACTGTACCCAGGCTTCACCCGGCTGTGGTAATGCTGCGGTTGCGCGTTTTTCTCCGAAAGGCTGATTGGTGATATTGACTGTCCCTTTAAGGGGATAAGCGTTGTTCACTGCTCGCAAATCGACAAGCGACATCTCGTCGCCTTTAAACACCATTGAACGTGTTGCCACCTGTTTTGCCGTCGCAAGGCCCTCTTCTTGGGCTCTAGCTAACCAATCTTCGTTTATAGGATCGTCTGAGCGAAGCTGAGCATCTGCTGCAATAAACGCAGCAGAGCGAGACTTAAGTGCACTTTGCAAGCGCTCACTAAAAAGCGACAGCGACAACACGGCTGCTACAGATAACACAATAGCCAGCAATATAATGGTAAGTTCGCCGCGCCTAGCCTCATGCTTAAAAAGCCGCCAAGCTAAATTAAAAGACGTCGACATCTAAACCGCCTCTTTCTTATTCATTGTGTTCGCGCCAGTTGTTTCAACTAATTCGCCAGCATTCATAGTGAGTTGCCTGTCACAATGTTCCGCTAGCTCGTTATCATGAGTTACAAGTACGAGAGTTGTGCCTTTTTCTCTATTCATCTCGAACAACAGCGCTTCGATTTTTTCACTATTTTTGGCGTCTAGGTTGCCGGTAGGCTCATCGGCGAAAAGTATTTTGGGAGAGGTAATAAATGCTCGCGCTATGGCAACGCGCTGTTGCTCGCCCCCGGACAACTGATTAGGGAAGTGATGTGCGCGATGCTTTAATCCGACTTGCTCTAGAATATCCAAAGCTAGTGCCTTTGGGTTATCAAGCCCTGCAATTTCTGCCGGTAGCATCACGTTTTCCAAGGCTGTTAAGCTTTGAACTAACATAAAGCTTTGGAAAATGAAGCCTACTTTATTTCCTCTTAAAATTGCGCGCTCTTCTTCATCCATACTGTGAAGTGCCTCACCATCTAAGAAAATTTCCCCTTCTGTAACTTGGTCAAGCCCAGCTAACAAGCCCAAAAGGGTTGACTTACCCGAGCCTGACGCGCCAATAATGGCAACGGACTCACCAGACTTGACTTCAAAAGAAATAGGACGAAGGATCTGCAGTGAACCTTCACTCGTATCCACTACTTTGGTTACAGCATTAGCTTTTATCATAAGAGGTCATCAATTCGTGTTTGTTAAATTTCGTTATTTGTTTGCTTTTTTACTTATTCTTTTAATACCCTTTCAAGCGCTATCAGATCAAGCCAAGCAGAGCGACACAAGCGAAAATGCGGTTTTACTTATCTTAGGTGACAGTTTATCCGCGGCTTATGGATTACAGCAACATGAGGGATGGGTCAGTTTGTTACAAAAGATGTGGCAAGACGACAACATTCCGATTGATATTATAAATGCTGCGGTAAGCGGAGAGACCACTGACGGTGGTTTAGCGCGATTTCCCCGTTTATTAGAGCAACACAACCCTACCCATGTATTGATTGAACTGGGCGGTAATGACGGCCTCCAGGGCCATAATATCGGTAAGATTAGGGATAATTTAGATTCGCTGGTAAGTGTTGCGAAGGAGAGTAATGCCGTCGTGTTTCTGCAAGAAATGCAAATTCCTTCTAATTACGGTAAGCGCTACACCCAAATGTTTACTCAGAACTACAATAAAGTAGCGGAAGCTCAGGACGTTGAAAAGATTCCCTTTTTTCTTGAAGACATAGCGCTAAATAAGGACTTAATGCAAAACGATGGTATTCATCCAAATGCTGAGGCACAGCCGTTGATCGCTAACTTAATGGACAGACACTTAAGAAGTTTAATTCTTAATGCTCAATAAATGTGCTACCTTTAAATGATAATTTGCTTCAATAAGAGGTTTGTTTATGGATATTTCATCTGTTAATTCGACACCTGTTTCCACTATTTTGGAATCGCCTGAGCGACCATCTCAGCAAGCGGAGTCACGTAGTGTGCAAGAAAGTCGCGAGGCTCAGCCTCAAAGTACGCAGCAGACATCAAATACTAATGATGGACGAGTAGGTTCAAGAGTGGATGTATTTGTATAGCTCTCCTAAAAAGGCTCATAAAGGGCAGACACTTGTTTTTGTCCACGTTTAGTTTGCTTGGAAGTTGAATATGAAAGGATAGACACTTGCTAGCCAAAGAGTGTCTGTCCTTTTTCTCACACACTATTAAATTTAAGTGTCTGTCCATAACCATCCTTCTCAACTAATACATAACTTCCGTTCGACAAAATAATCCAGGAAGTCCTTTTTGGAGTCAACTAATCGCTAACACCAACAAAACTGTTCCAAAGACCACTTAAAATTAGCGCTATAAATCTCATAATACTTATAAATAGCTATGGGATACGGATATGCCTTTACCTCGTTACAAACAAATTAACACCGATGTCACCCCTTACTACCATTGTATTTCGCGCTGCGTAAGGCAATCTTATTTGTGTGGTCGTGATTCACGCACAGGCATAAATTACGAACATAGGAGAAAATGGATTCAAGATAGACTTCACAAGCTATCGCAAGCATTTGCCATTGATTTATGCGCTTACGCTGTAATGCATAACCATATTCATGTTGTACTCCATATAGCGAAGGGTAGAGCTGATGGTTGGACTATGGACGAAGTATTGCTTAGATGGAGAATGTTTTACAAATGCCCTCCCCTAGTACAGCGATACCTAGAAAACTTCGATTCAGTAACAGCAGAAGAGCGGGAAGAATTGAAGTCGCTATCTGTCTTATATCGAGAGCGACTTCAAAGCATAAGCTGGTTTATGCGCATGTTAAATGAATACATAGCGCGCAAAGCTAATAAAGAAGATGAGTGTAAAGGCTATTTCTGGGAAAGAAGGTTTAGATCTCAAGCAATATTAGATGAAAAAGCGCTAGCAAGTGTAATGGCGTATGTTGATTTGAACCCCATTAGGGCGAAAATAGCGAAGACACTCAGCAACTCCCATTACACCAGTATTCAATACCGCTTAAATGCTAAGCGCTCGAACAAAATACCTAAGTTTTTGATGCCCTTTAATGACAGTGAGAAAAAGCTAGCTGAGAGTTTGCCTTTTGCTTTTACAGATTACTTGCAGCTTATTACTGATACGTTGAACGTAGAGCGGAATAGCAACGCCTGCAGAGTTCCTAAGCTTCCAAACAAGTTGCTCAATAAACTTGGGATGACAAAAGAAAACTGGCAATTAGTGACCAGTAACTTCGAAACCCTCTTTACCGGCCCTGTTGGCTGCCCAGAAATGATGGAGAATTTTGCTAAGTGTTGTCAAAGAGCATGTCGCCCCAATGTTTCTAATGCTCAGAAATATTTATCTTGAGTCGGTAACGTAACGACATTATTTGGCTAAATATCCGCTTGACGAGCAAGGACGTCGACGATGTCTTGAGAGTTCGTGAGACGTCTTATGTCATTAAACAGTATTTCAGCTTCAGGGTATTGTCTTTTCAGATAGCCGCACCATTGCTTAATTCGGTTGGGGTAATATTTACCCTTGTCCCCAAAAATTTCGTAGCCAGAGTACTGTATCAACAACGCAGCCAGTTCAGACCATGGCATAGGTGCTACGCCCTCTTTAATACTCAGCGCCAAATTAGGCATTGCCAATGCACCTCGTCCTATCATTAGATTGGTACACTCTGATTGGCTTTGACAGCGCTTAGCATCGTCAGCGTTCCAAATTTCGCCATTTGCTACAATGGGAATATCAGTGTGCTGCTTAATTTTCGCTATCCACTCCCAGTAAGCCGGTGGCTTATAGCCTTCCGTTTTTGTTCTTGCATGAACAACGAGCTCAGAGGCTCCTGCTTCAGTAATAGCGATAGCGTTTTCGATAGCTAAAGACTTATCCTCAAAGCCCAGTCTTATTTTGGCTGAAACCGGGATATCAACAGGAACGGCCTCCCTAACCGCTTTCACAATATCGTAAAGGGTTTGCGTCTCTTTCAACAACACAGCCCCGCCCTTACTTTTGTTGACGGTCTTAGCAGGGCAACCGAAGTTCAGATCAACTCCTGGGGAGCCCAGCTCTATTGCAGTTTGTGCATTCTCTGCGAGCCATTGTGGATGTTGCCCTAGCAATTGAACTCTTACTGGTACGCCTGAGGGCGTTTTGCCACCGTTGTGTAGCTCCGGGCAAAGTCTATAAAACGTTTTCTTCGGCAGTTTTTGATCAACAACTCTTACGAACTCAGTAACACACTGGTCGAAGCCACCAACTCGAGTGAGCATATCTCTCATTAAGTGATCGACAACGCCCTCCATAGGGGCAAGCATTACTTTCATTATAAACGTCTCGTGTTACTAGAACATAAAATTGGCGCGGGAGTGTAGCAAAAAGCGTTAATTTCAGCCAGGATTTGGGGCTCAGTTTATCAACTTTGTGACTGTCCGTTTTATTGGACCGTTTTATTGGACTAAGAACACTGTTGAATGGATTGTGCTATTGATGAGTAAGTGTCTATCTACGAAACTATCTAAGTCGTGGGGATTTTCGGCTAAAGTGCTGAGTTAAAGCTTGAGTGTCTGTCCACTAAAAAAAGGGCTGTTATAAAGCGGTTTCTTATTTGAATTACAACGTCAACTTATAGTTTTTCATTATCATACTATTGGGAAGTAGTATCCTTCCTTATGCTCTCTAGACGAGCTATAACGGCCAGCTTTTGGTTATCGGTGTATGTCCGCCATTTTACGATTTCATCAATAGTACGTTTGCATCCAACGCAAATTTCATCTTCATTCAATTTACACAAGGCGATACACGGAGATGTTGAGTTCATAAAGCTTCTGTTTTATCTAAACCTTCATTTTTACTTTGAGCATGCGAAGCAGCAATAGCTGCCATTGTGTTTTCCGACAGTTCTTTATTTGACCATAAACAAACATGGCAACCAAAACGCGATTCAAGGTATGAAGCAAACTCAGTGTCTGTCCCACATTCATATCGCACTAAATTTTGTTTTTTACCGTCATAAATAACCGCAGAATAAGTGAACACAAAAAGCCTCCTTTGAAAGAGGCTTAAATATACATCTAGACGTCTAAACGTTCAAGCGTCCATTTAGAATAATCGAGTGCTGCGCAGATGGCAGCGACCTGAGCGTCGTTACAGTTTTCAGGTGTCGCGTTATCACTATCGGGATAAACTTCCGTTGTTGTAACGTATTTGGCATCTGTCATACCGCCACATAAATACAAAGCCTTTTTGTCATAGCAGACAACACCTTCACTCACTACATCTGCTCCAATAATCTTGCCGCTCTCGTCTGCAGGAGCGATATGCGTCACTTTCTTCACCGCATCGATTACAGCTTTTTGAAACTCTATTTGTGGATTTGGCGTGTTTGCGACCGTATAGAAACCGTCAGGTATATTCCAATTATCATGGGTTACGCCATCCCGTGCGGCCAGCGCAGGTCTGAATTCAGTGTTATCTGTATCGGTAGTTTCGTGTAAATCGATATGAAGCGTTAACGACAACGCTAGATCAGACACTAACTGCATAAGCTGAGCGGATTCTGGTGCCGGAGAGTCGCTGTAAAACGAGCGATTTGGATCTAGTGCCATTGGATTCCATCGATTTATCGTCTCGTAACCCCAAGGGCTTACACATGGCACAACTACAATGTTTATTTGCTCTGCGTACTGAGACAGCTTTGTGTTAATAAACTGAAGTGCACCCTGCACTCCACTCGTTTCATAACCGTGAACTCCACCCGTAACAAGCGCTGTAGGCTTTTTAGTATCAAAGTTATTTGGAACTACTGCATATAACGGATAGCGTTCAGAATCGTATGGGAGAGAACCATACTGCTTTAGTTCAAAGCCTTCAGGAATAATATTGAAAAGTTTATCGAGTACTTCTTCTTGGTAACTTCTTTTCACAGTCTGTTGAGATTTCCACTGCGATTTCTCTTTCTCGTTCCAAGGCTCACCCGGAGTTCCAATTGGATAATTCTGCATATAACACCTCTTTTGTATTTAAAAGATCATAACAGCTCAGCAAGCTAACGTATCTACTCTACAAGAGATTAATCGACAGTTGTGCCATAAGATCTTTACGCTTCGTATCCTAAAAAGTTAGTTGTTCAACTGTATGTTGGCTTAGCTTTGCAAAGGATTAGTTCCCTAGAATAAGCATGAAAGGTTGAGTTAGTTACACTTGGATAGTTATTTGTTAAGGAAGAAAATGTAAGTGACTGTCCATTGGCAATTAAATGCGGCTGGTGGTTGAGGGAGTATAGAAGTGTCTGTCCACAGAGCTTCCGGAGACAAAAACAAAAAAACCAGCCGAATGGCTGGTTTTTTCGATATGGCGTCCCCTAGGGGATTCGAACCCCTGTTACCGCCGTGAAAGGGCGGTGTCCTAGGCCTCTAGACGAAGGGGACTGAAATTTTGCCAGTGAAGACACACTTCACTAAATTTCTGTAAGCTTAAGAATGAAATAAACAATCTTATTCCTTACCGAAACTTTCAGTCAGAAGTTGAAGAGTCAACTCCAGCCTATTTCACAGTTTTAATCGACTGTGACGCGATAAAATGGCGTCCCCTAGGGGATTCGAACCCCTGTTACCGCCGTGAAAGGGCGGTGTCCTAGGCCTCTAGACGAAGGGGACTGAAAATTTTCTGTCGAAAGCACCGCTTTCGAGATTTCAGTTAGGAGAAGTGAGCTAGCGAACTGCGCGACTTTTCCTTACCGAAACTTTCAGTCAGAAGTTGAATGCTCAACTCCAGCCTATTTCACAGTTTTAATCGACTGTGACGCGATAAAATGGCGTCCCCTAGGGGATTCGAACCCCTGTTACCGCCGTGAAAGGGCGGTGTCCTAGGCCTCTAGACGAAGGGGACTGAATTCTTTCTTCGAAACTAAGTTTTCGAATTTTCAGTCCGAAGCTGCGTTAACAACTTCAGCCTATATCAAACCAAATCTCAATGTGACTTGGTGGAGCCAGGCGGGATCGAACCGCCGACCTCCTGCATGCCATGCAGGCGCTCTCCCAGCTGAGCTATGGCCCCATCATGGTACCAGTCATTTTGTGTGACTGTTCCGTGACAGCGGGGCGCATTCTAGGCATCCGCCCCTGTCATGTCAACGCTTTTTTTATGAATTTTCTCTGTTTGCTATAAAAGTAAGCGCTTTGTCGATTCTCTCGCCAATTTTCTCTTTTGAGATAAGATTCAACGTGATATCTAACGACGGTGAATTACCACCACCTGTCACAGCTACACGCAGCGGCATACCTACTTTACCCATGCCCACTTCCAATTCTTCGGCTGTACTGTTTATAGCAGCCTGAATGTTTTCTGGGTTCCACTCTTCAATTGCCATTAATTTATCTTTAGCAAGCTCTAGTGGGCCGCGAGCGACTGGACGAAGATGTTTTTTTGCAGCGTTCGCATCGAAATCTTCATAGTCTTGATAAAAGTAAGTAGAAATCTCAGCCAACTCTTTTAGCGTTTTTACTCTATCAGCCTGAATAGCAATTATAGATTCAAGTGCTGGGCCTGTCGTTAAATCAACATTCAACTCTTCAAAATGCCATTTAGCATGTGAAGCAACTTCACTGGCTGGTAATGTCTTAATGTAGTGTTGATTCAACCAGATTAGCTTTTCTGTGTTAAATGCCGATGCAGATTGCCCAATGGCATCAAGGCTGAATTTCTCAATCATTTCATCAACTGAGAAAATTTCTTGATCACCGTGAGACCACCCCAACCTAACAAGGTAATTAAGCACAGCTTGCGGTAGGAATCCATCATCGCGATATTGCATCACGCTTACAGCGCCATGACGCTTAGATAACTTCTTGCCGTCATCACCCAAAATCATAGAAACGTGAGCATATTCTGGAACAGGTGCACCAAGCGCTTCAAGAATATTGATTTGGCGTGGCGTGTTATTAATATGGTCTTCACCACGAACTACGTGAGTAATACCCATATCCCAATCATCAACAACTACGCAGAAGTTGTAAGTAGGGGTACCGTCAGAGCGCTGAATAATAAGATCGTCTAGCTCAGTATTGCTAATCTCAATTTTTCCACGCACGTGATCATTAATTACCACTTTGCCTTCTAGAGGGTTTTTGAAGCGGATAACAAAAGGCTGACCTTCTGGGTGATCCGTTCTGTCTCTCCACGTACCTGGGTAGCGAGGCTTCTCACCACGTTCTTTTTGCGCTTCACGAATCGCATCTAACTCTTCAGAGCTCATAAAGCATTTATACGCTTTGCCTTCATCCAAAAGCTGCTGAATAAGTTCTTTATATCTATCGAAACGCTCAGTTTGATAAATTGGCCCCGTATCCCACGTTAAACCTAGCCATTGCATTCCGTCTAGAATGGCCTGCTTAGCTTCTTCTGTTGAACGCTCGATATCTGTATCTTCAATGCGAAGAACAAACTCGCCGCCTTTGCTTTTAGCAAGAAGCCAAGAATAAAGCGCAGTTCGTGCGCCGCCAACGTGAAGATAGCCTGTTGGGCTGGGTGCAAATCGTGTAACAACCGACATGGTCACTCTCTATTGTTAATGTATTTCTAAAGTTGGGGGCATTCTACCAGTGTCCGCGCGACTTCAAAAGTAAGATAAGAATAGATGGATAAGAAAGTGGACAGACACTTATTTTCGTTTATTAATTATCCAACAGCTTTTTCAACTGATATGGGCACAACTAATATCCATTTACTACTTGAAAAACAGAAAAGGGACAGACACTTTTTTTGATACTGTGTTTACTTAATGGGTGGGTGTCCAATGAGTAAAGTAGATGTGCTTTGGGGGCACTGACACATTCAGTCCAAAACAAGTTAGTGTGTGTCCAATTTAACTTTCTGAACTTTCTTTATATAAGTGTCTGTCCGGCATGACTTCGTAGATACGAAGAAATAACATAATTACTGGCTGCAGACTTGATCTAGGTAAGGATATCTAGTCCACACTATATTCGAACTAGTGTCTGTCCCTTTACTGTTTTCTTTTCTGTTTTTTTGTGCGCTTCCTTGCATGAGACAAGCGAGTGCCTATTTACTTTGAACTTTGCTAAATTATGAGTGTGTGTCCAATTTAAACTATCCACTTTCACGAATAAGTGTCTGTCCATTTTGAGCATTCACGAATAAGTGTCTGTCCATTTTGAGCATTTTGAGCACTTAAAACGCTGTTCTTTTCATCAATTTAGTTAAGATACGGTCAGAGTGGCTAAATTTCGGGCACACAGTCATTTTTCTTTAATTTTATTGTTGACACTAACGGAACCGACTCTATAATACCGCCCCACTTGCTTAGGCAAGGTTATAGAAAATACGGACGCTTAGCTCAGTTGGGAGAGCATCGCCCTTACAAGGCGAGGGTCACTGGTTCAAGCCCAGTAGCGTCCACCACTTCTTCACAGTGGCTAAATAGTGAAGTCAAAATATGGACGCTTAGCTCAGTTGGGAGAGCATCGCCCTTACAAGGCGAGGGTCACTGGTTCAAGCCCAGTAGCGTCCACCACTTCTTCACCGTGGTTAAACAGTGAAATCATAAAGATGGACGCTTAGCTCAGTTGGGAGAGCATCGCCCTTACAAGGCGAGGGTCACTGGTTCAAGCCCAGTAGCGTCCACCACTTCTTCACCGTGGTTAAACAGTGAAATCATAAAGATGGACGCTTAGCTCAGTTGGGAGAGCATCGCCCTTACAAGGCGAGGGTCACTGGTTCAAGCCCAGTAGCGTCCACCATCCCTTTCAAGTCTTTTTAGAATCAACATCTATATTTTTTATTAACGACAGTTTCACCTTATCTTTATCTCGAAATTTCACAAAGCAACTCATACTCAGTACCAATCAAACCTCTTGAAAAACACGCTACTCAAGCTGCGCGGTTGGTTACTACTTAGCTCTGCCAAGCTTCACTTCCAAAATCGCACCAAGCGCTTAACCACCCTAGTCGCCACGATACTCAAATAGCCATATGGCTACGAATAACCTCAACTGTGCGTTAGCTCGCTGACAAGCTATACTTTAGAGATAATTAACGTGGTATGGTAATGACCATAACGTTCTAAAGGCTATCCTTTAATGAAATTGCACTTAGCTAAAAATACTAAGTTGTTAATTGCTGAAGATCAGGTGCTGGCTAAAAGCCACATGCACTACGCCCTTGAGCAGCTAGGTTTCAGAAACATGGACTATGTTGATAGGCCCTCTAATGCCCTGTCAGCGTTACAAGAACACACTTATGACGCCATCATTTGTTCCTATAATTTACGCTCGGAACAAGGCGGTTATTTTTTACTCGAGCAACTCAATGAGTCTCACTCGCTTCCCCTCACCAGCGCATTTATCTTCACTAGTGCAGACACGTCAGCAGATACTGTTCATGCAATCATTGAACTGCAGCCAGACGAATTCATTGCCAAGCCATTTTCCGTTAACGAATTAGACCGTCGACTTTCTCGCGTTCTAGCGAGAAAAAAAGCCTTCAAAAATGTTTATTCGTTCATGGACAAACAAGACTATGAAAAGGCGCTAGCCGAGGTTGAGTATTTCTTACTGCAACCCGAGAATGCCGAGCACTTTCCTCTTGCAATGAAGATTAAAGGTGATTTGTTTATTATCACAGAGAGATTCCAAGAAGCTATTCCCTTCTTTGAATCAATAATCAACATACAAGATTTTAGCTGGGCAAAAATGGGGATAGCAAAATGTCTGCTTGCACTCGATGAACTGGACGATGCCGAGAGAGAAATCATCCAACTGGCCACACGCCCTGACTCTGCATTAGAAGCATACGACTTACTCACCAAACTTCAGATTAAACAATCATCGTTTGATGATGCTCTTGAATGCACAACACTTGCATGCAACATTTCTCCTCAGAACATCCCTAGGCATCAGATCGCAATAAACCTTGCGCGTATCACTCACGATTACGAGAGTCAGTTTAACAGTGCGAAGAAAGTCGTGCGCTACGCAAAAAACTCAATCCACGATAAACCAGATATTTATCTAACTGCAGCGAGAGCAGGCGTTGATTTTGCCATGACATCTGAGCCCGAGCACGTAAATAGCATAGTCAAACAAACCAGTGAATTCTTGCGGCAGTTGAAGAGGGCTCATCCTAAAGCGCTATTGAACGATGAACTAACGGTCATCGACGCACGCCTCCACTATTTGAAAGACGATACAGTAAAGGCACAGATGCTCTTGTCAGACTTTCATACCGATCATGCACAACACCACTCTACCGAAGCGCTGCTTGATAGAGCAAAAGCCCTTCACGAAGTGGGGATGAAAAAAGAGTCTCTAGCAATTTTGGACGCCATTTCATCAAGGCACCATGAGGCGAATGACGAACTCAATCTTGTGGCGACCTATTTAAAACAAGAGAAAAAAGAAAAAGAAACCATTTCACTCAGCCCTAAAGTGCTCAATAACACCGCCGTTACACAGTATAAACGAGGTAATTTAGAGCAGTCTTACACAACTTTCGCTCAAGCATTTCAAGTTATGCCCAAAAACCCTTCTATCGCGCTTAATTACCTTCAAGCAATAGTGAGGGCCAGAAAAGCAAACGCGCCTATGCTTCCCAATACTGTCTCGGCCATCAAAAAATGCAGAGAAACACTTGAGTCGGCAGCTTTGTCTGAAGAGCAGTATGTTCGCTACGAGAACGTAAAAAGCATTCTAAAAAGCGAATGATAACGACTGTTATACACTACACTGTTTTACACGATTAATTAATTGCAGTAGACGACAACCGTTTCGTGATAGATTTTGTCTTTATACTCAAGCTCGTGACTAAACGTCATTCCCAGCTTTTTCATAATATTGATAGACGCACTATTTTGCGGGTTTGCAATAGCAGAGAATTTTTCAACACCAATATCATACAGCGCTTCTTTAACAGACTCCGCAGCCTCTGTTGCGTAGCCCTTGCCCCACGTATGGCGCTTAAAACGCCACCCTAATTCCATATTGTCACTTTCAGGGTTTTGTGTGAAAAAACCGAAGGGACGAACTAAAATCCAACCAATGCTTTCTTTTTCAGCTAACGTTTCTACTCGCCACAGTCCCCACCCTAGAGCTTGGTTAGAGTAGGCTTGAAAACGAGGGACAAAAATATCACGGATATCTTCTTTTGAAGACCTCTTACCACCGTTGATAAACTTCATAACAAGCTCGTCTTGGTCGAGCTCCCATAAAAAGTCGGCGTCTTTTTCGGTGATATAGTGGTAGGAAAGGCGCGCACTGTCCTTGATATGCATATACTTCCTTTGTCATTATTATTTTTAATATACTTACATCGCAGAATATAGCTTATTTTTACAACAAACCAAACTTATTCGATGCTTTTTATTCTGGCCTACATCTTCCCTTAACGTAGGAATAGTTTGCTAGCCTCCTAGCATAGCTAGATGCTTAGTGGCCCCTGTTTTTCCTTCATGTAGATAATGGGTTTCGTGCTTTTGACCCAACACATCTTGTAAAAAAGCGACCACATCATCCACATTACCATTAGCAAGTAGATGTCTCATGTCGATCCCATTTTCGCTAAACAAACATAGATGTAACTTTCCTGGGGCCGAAACACGTAGCCGATTACAGGTTTTACAAAAATCTTTGCTGTAGGGCATGATTAAGCCAATTTTACCAGCATAGTCTGGGTGGTAAAACTCTTGCGCTGGCCCCGCATCTTTCCTACGTAACAAAGGCTGCCAGCCCATTTCTAACAACGTATTCTTTAGCGGCGTACCACTTTGATGTTGCTTATTGAAAAATTGATTTAAATCGCCTGTTTCCATTAACTCAATAAAACGGAGCGTCACCGGCATATCTTTAAGCCAAGCAAGAAACCTATGTAGGCGGCTATCGGAAAAATCGTTGAGTAAGACAGAGTTCACTTTCACGTCTAAGCCGGCATCAATTGCTGCATCTAACCCTCGCAGTACAGCTTTAAGCTTGTCTTGTCCTGTTATAGCAGCAAACTGACGGGGATCTAAACTGTCAATACTGACATTTACTTGATGTAACCCTGCTTCTTTCCACTGATGCGCAAACTTTTCCATTCGCGCTCCGTGTGTTGTCATCGCTACACGCTCTATACCCGGTGTATTGCTGGTTAGCTGTAAAATATCAAGAAAGTCTCTTCGCAGCGTTGGTTCGCCGCCTGTTAGACGTACTTTCGACGTACCTAGCTTAGCGAACGCTTGAAGCAAGGTATCAATTTCATTTAATGTCATAAATTGATCGCTCGTTGGGCCTTCATACCCGTCAGGCAAACAGTACTGACAACGAAAGTTGCACGCTTCGGTCACTGACAAACGTAAATAATGAAACTGCCTACCGAAACTATCTTCTAACAAACCAACTCCTTAATCCTTTGCTGCTTCATGAATCGCTACAGAGATTTTTAGACGTTACAAAAACCAGCAAATTATTGAGTAAATAACAAGGTAACTAAATTAAACTACCTTAGTGTACGCGGGGTGAAATTAAAATTAAACACATTCGTTGCTATAAATAAGACCATTTTAATCTCTAGCCTATTTCAAAACGTATTACAAAAGGCGAAAATAAATAAGTATGGGCAAGCTTGTTCAAATTCTAAAAAAGTGTTTACACCGAATTATTTTCTATATCTTTCCGCTCTTAGTACAGTAAACCAAACAATAAAGCACACTATAAAATGAGAAAAAACCGTTTTCCTACTAATGTCGACGAACCTGTTAAATGGCACGTTCTCTCACAGCTATGGCCTTATCTTCTCGAGTTTAAGCAACGCGTATTTTTAGCCCTGCTGTGCCTAGTAGCAGCGAAGCTTGCAAGTATTGGCCTGCCCTACGTGCTGAAGTACACTGTTGATAGCTTAAATGGCGATGTAACCACGTTAGCTTTGGCGGTTCCTATTAGTTTGATCGTGGCCTACGGAACGCTGCGCTTATTGAATGTGTTACTTGGCGAAGTGCGTGATACGCTATTTGGTAGGGTGACTGAGCGCGCCATGCGCCGTTTAGGGCTCAAAGTCTTCAAACATTTGCACAACTTAGATTTAGGTTTTCATTTAAATCGACGCACAGGCGGATTGTCGCGTGATATCGAGCGCGGTACCAACGGCGTTAGTTTTCTCATGCGTTTTATGGTGTTTAATATTGTCCCTACCCTGCTAGAGATCGCCCTTGTAGTCGGCTTGCTCTTATTTCAGTTTGGCGTATCTTTCGCGCTGATAATTGTGCTCAGCGTTGTGGCCTATATTGGTTTTTCAATGAAAGCGACGGATTGGCGCACTCGCTTTGTCACACAAATGAATGAAGCAGATTCAACCACTAACTCCCGAGCTGTAGACAGTCTACTTAATTTTGAAACCGTAAAATACTTTAACAACGAATCGTTTGAAGCCAATCGCTACGACACGGATTTAGCAACATGGGAAAAGGCGCGAAGGAAAAACCGCTTGTCGCTATTTGCACTAAACGGTGGGCAAGCCGCCATCATCGCTATCGCTATGACATCTATGATGGCAAACGCCGCCTTTGGCGTCATGAATGGCGAGATGACCATAGGTGACTTTGTTTTGATAAACGCGTTCACTATGCAAATTTTTATGCCCTTAAATTTCTTGGGGTTTGTGTACCGTGAAATTCGAGGGAGCCTTGCGAATATCGATAAGTTGTTTGACCTTCTCGCCCAAACTCCGGCCATAAAAGATGCCCACGACGCTACAGAATTAACCTGTGCGAACCCCGCACTGCGATTTAACAATGTTCATTTTGCATACACTGATAATCGACAGATACTTAACGGCTTAAGCTTTAATGTACCGCCAGGCTCAAAAGTAGCGGTAGTGGGTGAAAGCGGCGCGGGAAAATCAACGCTGATGAAACTACTCTTTCGGTTTTATGAGCCTCAACAGGGCGACATCACGATAAATGGAAAAGACATCGCATCGGTTACGCAACAAAGTCTGCGTTCACATATCGGTATTGTCCCTCAGGATACGGTGCTGTTTAACACTACCTTGCTTGAGAACATTCGCTACGGTAACCCTGACGCCAGCGATGAAGACATTAAACACGTCATCAAACTAGCGCACCTTGAAGCATTTGTAGAAAGCTTACCTGAAAAGCTAGACACAACGGTAGGTGAGCGAGGCCTGAAACTTTCTGGCGGCGAAAAGCAGCGCGTATCTATCGCAAGGGCCTTACTTAAAGGCGCGCCAATCATGATTTTTGATGAAGCCACCAGCTCGTTAGACAGTACGTCAGAGCGTGCAATATTAGCGGCCCTTCGAGACGCGGCCAAGGGACACACCAGTTTAGTCATCGCCCATAGACTGTCCACCATTGTGGATGCCGACAAGATCCTTGTACTCAAAAACGGTACCATAGTAGAGGAAGGGACACACGCTTATTTACTTGAGCAAGGTGGTGAATACGCAGCACTATGGCAAGCGCAACTGCGTGAAGATGAAAAGCATAACGAAAATACCCAGACAAAAGGTAACCAGTAAATGGATCCAACGCTTATCAAAGCCGCTATTAATCAAGTCATGCCCTTTGGCAAATACGCGGGAAGACGTCTATTTCATTTACCTGAGCCCTATTTAGTCTGGTTTCACAAGCAAGGCTTTCCAGAAAACAAGCTTGGCGAGCAGCTTGCTTTAATGTATGAGATTAAGCTAAACGGCTTAGAGTCTGTTGTAGAGCCCCTGTTAAATGAAGATTGATTTTATTTCGCTTCATGCTCTCAAAACTAGAACTTGATTAACTACCTTTTTCGTTCAAACGACGCCATCTCGCTACATTAAGAGATAGTGTAAAAAAGTGCGAGAACGTCGCAGATTGCGAAATTTCTCTTTCAACAAGCCTATACACTTTATTAATAATAGTAAAAACGCCAGAAGATTTATGTTTGCAAGACCCAGAAAGCAACGTCGAAGTGACGTGAACCAACGTATTAAAACTATTCACAGTGCGATAGCAGACAAGCTGATGTCTCATCCCGAACTTTTTGAGCAAGTTGAACAAACCTTGGAAATGCGTTATCAAAACAAAATGATGCGTTACGGTAGCTACCTGCTTTGGAAGGGGATTATAGAAGCCCGCAATGAGCCTGACGTATTTAAAGCCCTGTTATTAGCCGATGATGAGCGCACCGCTAACTTAAGGCGAGAAACTATTTTCACGGGTATATTGAGCGAGCAAGAAAGAGAACAACTGCTGTAAAAAAACGGGCAGCGTTTATTTCGCTGCCCATTTTTGATACCAGTACGATGTGCGTTTAGGGATTGGTACTATCTATTACGCATTACGCATTACGCATTACGCATTACGCATTACGCATTACGCAAATGATCAGCCACCAAGAATGCCATTTCAAGTACTTGGTCTGCATTTAAGCGCGGGTCGCATTGCGTTTTGTAGGCTTGCGCTAAGTCTTCATCGCTAATTTCATAAGCACCGCCAGTACATTCAGTTACGTGCTGACCGGTCATTTCAAGGTGAATACCACCTGCGTGTGTGCCTTCTGCTTCATGCGCTTGGAAGAACTGTTTAATTTCTTTCAAAATCGCATCGAAATTACGGGTTTTATAACCGCTAGATGCCGAGAACGTGTTGCCGTGCATCGGGTCAGAGCTCCACACTACATGTCTGCCTTCAGCTTTCACTTTACGCAATAAGCGTGGCAAATTGTCGGCTAAATTATCGGCGCCCATACGTGTAATTAGCGTTAAACGACCTGGATCGTTTAGCGGGTTAAGCGCATCAATCAAACGGATAAGCTCGTCTTCTTGCATGCTTGGCCCCACTTTCACACCAATTGGATTGTGAATACCACGGAAAAACTCAACGTGCGCATGGTCAAGTTGACGGGTACGCTCGCCAATCCACACCATGTGAGCCGAACAATCGTAAGGCTTGCCGGTAAGGGTATCGATGCGTGTTAGCGCCTGCTCATAGTTCAACAGCAATGCTTCATGCGACGTAAACAGTGAAGTCTCGTGCAGCGTAGAACTGGTTTGTGCGTTAATACCAATAACATCCATAAACTCAAGGGTATCTTGAATACGGTTGGCCATATCAGAATAACGCTCTTTAAGCGGATTGTTTTCAACGAACGCCATGTTCCAGCGGTTAACTTCATGAAGGTCGGCCAAACCACCTTGTGCGAACGCGCGAAGTAAATTAAGTGTTGATGCACTGCGATGGTAGGCTTCCAACAAACGGTCAGGATCTGGTCGACGGGCCGCTTCGGTAAATTCGAAGTTATTGATGATATCACCACGATAGCTTGGCAAAGTCACGCCACCGCGGGTTTCGAAATCTGATGAGCGCGGCTTGGCGTACTGGCCTGCCATACGGGCAACCTTAGTTACCGGACAACGACCAGCAAAGGTAAGCACAATGGCCATTTGAAGAATAACTTTAAAGGTATCGCGAATTTTAGGCGCATTAAATTCGTCAAACGACTCAGCACAGTCGCCGCCTTGTAAAAGAAAGCCTTTACCCAAGCTCACTTCTCCTAGCTGGCGTCTAAGCTCACGGGCTTCAGCAGCAAATACAAGCGGTGGATAAGAACTTAATGTTTGCTCTACTTCTTTTAAACGTACTTTGTCGTCGTACTCTGGTTGCTGAAGAATAGGTTTATCTCTCCAACTGTCTACTTGCCAATTACTCAACGGTGTTCTCCTGAATAAAAAACGTAGGGCAAACGTTTTACTGAAAATATACATTCAAGCTAGATGCTTCGAATAAAAAGACTGTAACGCGCTTAACAGTGCGTCTGTAGCGCTTTTTTCTAATCAGTCTAATGTGAAAATGTGAATCAAAAATAATGCTGGGAGCACTTTACCACATTTATTCTAGGGAAATAGGTGCGCAAACTTGAATTTCTAGAAAGTTATCGTGCTTGCTTATAGCAAAATGGCATTCAAACACACTTTCTAAGTTTGTTTGCGTGGCCACCTCTTGTGGCTTACCGAACGCTACCATGCGACCTTTTTGCATAAGCCATAAACTATCGCAGTAGTTGGCACTAAGCGCGATATCGTGAGACGTCATAAGTAGGGTATTCCCTTTATCGCAAAGGAATTTTACCAAACTAGCCAGTGCATATTGATGCCTTATATCAAGTCCTTGCAATGGTTCGTCTAAAAGCACAACCCCCTCTCCGCGCTCTAACTGCCGCCATATTTGCAAAAGCGAACGACAAATTTCTACTCGCTGACGCTCACCGCCAGAAAGCTGGGTGACAATTTGGTTCAAGAAACCCGATATTTCGAGTGCTTTTTCTAAAACCGGAGGAATTAGTTCATCTTGCTGTGCTGTTGCATAAAAGCTTAGGTATTCTTTTACCGACAAGTGAAAACCACTTTCGCTTTGTTGCGCCAATAAGGTGCGCACACTCGCAAGTGTTGCCAGCGACCAATCGTTCATTGGTTTACCTAGCAGCATGACTGTGCCCTCATCAGCGCCAATAAGGCCCGCAAGAGTAAGCAGCAGTGTTGATTTCCCTGCCCCATTTGGCCCTATAATGTGAACGCACTCGCCTTTTTTTGCACGTAAACCTTCCACCGAAAGTCGCGATGCCACTTTTACATTCTGTAAGCTTAAAACGGTATGGCTATCTGCTAGGTTATGGCTATTCGCTGGGCTATTGCTATCAGCAACGTCATCTTTAACGCTAACGTTTTGCTTAGGGTAACTAATTATGGTGTCTTGCTCACTAGCATTTATTCGTTCATCTATTTGTTCATTAATGCCAGAATCAGGGCGTTGCTGGGTACTAAAATTTTTTGTCGTCATTTCATTTGCCCCTCCACTACCCTTTTATTTGACCTTTTGCTAATGCCCAAATTAGTAATGGACCGCCTAAGGTAGCCGTCACCATTGAAACCGGAAGCGTTATGGCACGGGTCATTTCAGAACTTAACGCAACCAGCATCAATAGACTTGCCCCACTTAACGCACTTAGTGGCAACAAATAGCGATTATTATGCCCGATGATCAAGCGCAAAATATGCGGTACTAATAAACCCACAAAAGCAATAGAGCCCGCCATGGAAACCGCAGTGCCTACAGCAATAGCGCAGGCAATGAGTGCGCGCTCAGTGAGTTTTTCCACATCCACACCACTGCTTTTTGCTGCAAGTTCACCGGCATAGAGTTTGTTTAAATCGCCAGCGAAATAAAGCTGTAATGCGACAGCAACAGCGATTAATGGGCCGCCCACTGACAAAATTAACCAGTTAGTTTGGTACAAACTACCCATTAACCAGAAAGTAAGATTGCGCAGGGCATTAGCGTCGCTGAACATGTAAAGCCACGCTATAACGGCGCCGCTAAGAGTAGAGATCGCAATACCTGCTAGAATAACAGCCGTAGAGGAGCCCAGCAGTTTTCTTGCTAAGCGGTAGATAATAAATGTAGATAACAACGCACCAATAAAACATCCCATAGGAAGCAAATAGTGTAGGTACGCTGCAGCCCATTGTGGGGTTAGCAGTAGCAAAAGCGCAGCAACCAAGCTTGCGCCACTCGTAATGCCGATAATTCCCGGGTCTGCCAAAGGGTTTCGCAGCACTACTTGCAAGGTAGCGCCACTTGCAGACAGTGCAGCTCCTACTAAACACGCAGTAAGAATAAGCGGTATTTGAAGCTGAACAATAATATGCTGTTTTAGTTCAGCCGCCGTATCAGACAGCCCTGTCACGCTAACAATACCTACCACACCAATGATGAGTGACAAAAGTACTGTTATTACAACCAAAGTGACGGCGGTGCGTTTAGTTCCTGTCATTGTCAATATGGGTTCTCAACGTGGGCTTTCGAGATGATTTATCAATATGACTTGCGTTTATTGTTGTTGGGTTTGTTTAATATGCGCAATCAAACCGTCCGACGCTTCTTCGATAAGATCCAACACCAGCTCAAAGCCGCGCTTGCCGCCATAATAAGGATCAGGAACTTCCTTATCGTCTGCATTTGCAAAATCAAGAAACAACTTAATTTTATCGTGATATTGGCTTGGCGACATACCGTGCAAATTAGCAAGGTTGCTGTTATCCATGGCAAGAATGAAATCGAATCGTTCAAAGTCGCTTTCATCCACACGTCGGCATTTTAGCCCTTTGAAACTGTAGCCTCGTTCTACGCCTGCGGCTTGCGAACGCTTATCGGGCGGGTTACCAATGTGATAGCCGTGGGTTCCCGCTGAGTCAATTTCAATATTTAATCCGGCTTGTGCAGCCTTGTGTTTGAACACGGCTTCTGCGGTTGGAGAACGACAAATATTACCCAAACACACGAACAACACCGATGTAGATTGTTTCATTCAAATTCCTATTTCAACACAGTGACGGAGCGCGACTAAACTTTCAGCCTAGTTTCACGTATGATACGCCGTCAGAAAAATTGTGGAGTTAGTATGACCGCACATGTACTTATGCTAAGTAGCTCACGCCAAGGCGACGAGGCTTACTTAGAGCACGCTAGAGCACTTATTTTTGCACACTTGGGCGAAATTCGCGACCTTCTATTTGTTCCTTATGCCGCCATAACTCAAACGTACGATAGCTATGTAGACGCCGTTGCTACCGCCCTGCCAGAGTGCAAGATTACTGGGCTACATTCCGTTGAAGACCCGGTTGCCGCGGTAAATAACGCAAAGAAAAACGGCCAAGCCATTGTTGTAGGCGGTGGAAACACCTTTCACCTGCTTTCTACCCTTTATGCAAACGCGCTTATTGTGCCAATAAAGCACGCCATCGCCGATTGCACGCCTTATATTGGCTGGAGTGCAGGTTCGAATATTTGTGGTCAATCAATTAGAACCACTAACGACATGCCCATTATCGAGCCGCCGAGTTTTGATGCACTAGATATCGTGCCGTTTCAGTTGAACCCGCACTATACCGATTATCAGCCGCCGGGCCACAATGGTGAAACCCGCGACCAACGTTTGGCTGAGTTCACCACGCTTAATCCAACCACGCCAGTCGTTGCTATTCGCGAGGGCACAGCGCTGCGCCTTACTAATAATCAACTTACCCTAGTGGGTGAAAAAGACGGCTTTATCTTTCTAGGTGAAGAAAAAACGCCAATTCATTCAGGTGATGATTTAACTTATTTGCTTGATAGCGGCGAATAGCGCCTCATCGCTAGGCGCTATCTGGTAGGGAATTTCTGCCAGTAGCGGCTCGGGTAACATGGCTTTAAGAGAATGCAGATTCTCTTGGTATCGCGTCATGTTACCTGTGATGTCGTTCGCAACCCATCCTTTAATGGTAAGTCCATCGGCGCGAATTGCTTCTGCAGTTAATAACGCATGATTTAAGCAACCCAAACGCATGCCTACAACTAAAATCACATCCATTTTGAGTGTTTTCACAACATCAGAAAGATAGTAAGTGGGCGTATACTCATCACCTACCGTTAGCGGTAAACGCCACCCACCTGCACCTTCCATTAACAGAAGATCGGGTTGATAGGCGTGCAGTTCGTCAAGCCCTTTTGCAATCTCGTCAAACGTTAACGCAACACCTTCTTCAAGGGCTGCAATATGTGGTGCAATAGCCGGCTTTAGTGCAATTGGGTTTATTTGATGCAAAGGAAGTGTCTGTCCACTTTCTTCGTTGTTTTCATTTGCGCTTTTTAGCTCGTTATTGTCTGTAATTTTAATGGCTTTATTTGCGCGTATTTTGGAGCACGCGTTCTGAATAGTTAGCGCATCTTCGTTAACCCACTCGCCGTTTATCTGTTCGCATCCGGCTGCAATAGGCTTGTAGCCAATGGCGCTTAACGAGGATTTTTGCGCAGCTTGTAGTAGTTGGCAGGTAACATAGGTTTTACCTACTTCGGTGTCGGTACCGGTAATGAAATACTGCTTCATCGTTTTTCCAATCTAAAATGACTTACGCGGTAGGTAAGCGGTAACTGACTTTCTACACCGCTCATATTGCTGTAAGCCATGGCTAATTTTTTAATATCTCGACGGGTGAGCGGCGGTTGTCTTCGGCCGGTCTCTCCTGCCCCAACTCCCTTCACAGAGCGTAATAGCGACATAATATCGCAGTGAGTATCGACATAGTCCTTAGTAATCACCCGTTGCAAAGAAAGACCCGACTGCTTAAAGCCATTTACCCATTGTGCGGTTGTTGGCATATAGGTTTCAGCCTGTGGAAGCTGCGCTACTTTGCGCGCCGTTTTAAGCTCACTAAATGAACCCGCCACCATAATCGCCAGCTCGGCAATACCACTCTTTTCAAGCACTCGCGCTATCTCATTAGCAACAAGCCCAGTATCGCTAACCCACTGAAGCGCCATAGATGAAAATACGGTTGAAAATTGGCTATCAGAGAAAGGCAAATCAACAGCACTACCTTCTACGAAAATGGGGTCAGAGTACATTTTGCTGGCCTGAGCCAACATGCCCCCGGCAATGTCTACGCCAGTTGCAGCTGCACCTTTATTTGCAAGGGTTTGGGTATGAATGCCAGTACCACAGCCGATATCAAGAACCGTACCCTGTAAGTCTATCGGTAAGTTCGCTAATGCCTGCTTAGCAATAATGCGCTGAACACTCGCAATACTGTTGTACTGCGCAGCCGCTTTTGAAAAGCGATGTGCCACGTCCTGCTCGTTAATTGCTGAAGCAGAATCATTGCGTTCAGCTTTTGCAGCACCTTTAGTTGTTATAGAGCCTTCAGCTGTAATATAGCTCTCAGTCTTAGCGTTTTCCTCAGCATTCAAATGTGCCGCAGCTTTGGAAGAGCAATCAGAAGGGTAAGCAGTTTTAACTGTGAGAGTCCCTTTAGCGTTGGTCGCTCTCTCAGATTCAAAAGATGTCTCGGACGAAAAAGCCCCGTTTGCCTTGAAAGTCGCCTGCGCCGCGTCACGCGACAGCTTACCGTCGAAGAGACTTCTCGATTCTGCCGACATAGCAGCTTTTATAGCGGGACTTAGTGACATCGTTACATCTCTTTTTTACTTACAGAGTCAGGAGTATTCACAGCGCTGTCTGATTCTTTTTCTACTGTAGTCTCACTTAACAGAAAGTTATTAAGTGAAAGCTCTAGGGCATCAAGCAATACGTCAATATCTTGTGATGTATGATTTGACGTAAGCGTTATGCGCAGCCTGTCTTGTTTTTTCGGTACAGTAGGCTGCCTGATAGCCGTTGCCCAAATGCCGCGCTGTTTTAGCCCATCACTTAGTGCAATTGCACGTTCTGGGCTACCAACGATAATAGGCTGAATCGCGCTTTGCGATTGCCCCAAAGTGATTTCAATCGGTGCTTTGTCTTTCTCGCTTGAATTGAGTGTCTGTCCAAAACGTTTTTGAAACAACTCTCTGAAATAGGCGATATTGGTATGTAGCGTTTCGCGGCGGGCAGTATCACTGGCGATATGAGTGAGGGAGTACAAAGTAGCCACCGCTTGTGCTGGCGGCATGGCAGTGGAATACACGTAGTGCTTCGAAAAATTCACCAGATAATCAATTAGGGTTTGGCTTCCCGCAATAAAGGCGCCGGCCGTGCCCACTGCTTTGCCAAATGTTCCCATAACAATAGGCGCTTGTTGCTGGTTTAAGTTTAGTGCTTCTGCTGTGCCGAAGCCGTTTTCACCCAATACACCCATACCATGTGCATCATCTAACATGAACCATGCATTATATTTAGCGGCCAGTTCGGCGATACCTTTGCAAGGCGCTACGTCACCGTCCATACTAAACACACCTTCGCTAGCAATCAGAATGTCTTGCTGGTTTACATCAGAATTACCAACCGCATCGGATAACTGGCTGTGACAAACGTTTGATAGCATGCTCTCTAAATGACTTAGATCGTTATGCTTGAAACGGCGAAGCTTAGCGCTGTCAGATACACACTGTGCCCCCTCTAGAAACGAAGCGTGCATGAGCTTGTCGGTAATAATATGACCAGCACTAGCGCTTTTATTAGGGCGAGACATGTGAGGAAAAAGTGCCATGCACAGTGCCTGATTGGCCGCAAAGCCAGAGTTAAACAACAGCGCAGCTTCTCGGTTTAAACCATCGGCAATGTAGGCTTCTAGCGCTAAATGAGCCTGTGTGTGCCCAGTTACCAAAGGCGATGCACCGCTGCCACCACCAAATTGCGCTAGTCCCTCAACCCAACTTTGCAATACACCCTCATGCTGGCGCATGCCTAAGTAGTCATTGCTTGAAAAGTTAAGATAGTGCTCACCGTTAATACAAATAATGCTGTCTTTTTCGTATTGTTGGCAGTGGCGCTGGCGCAGCAAACCTTGCTCGGCACGCGCGCTCAGCGAATCGTCTAACCAGTGAAAGGCCATTACGCCTCCGTTAAATGCTGTTTCTTTGGCGCTACCTTAGGCTTGGTTGCATCAATAAACAAGTCGTTACTGTCGTCGGCTTGTTCTTGTTGCTGGGCAATTTCTTCTTCTAACACTTGTTGATGTGCTTCGTCTGAGTAATCCCTTGTACGCTCAGTATTAATACCAAGCTTTTTGAACAACATTACGTCTTCATGGGTATCTGGGTTTGACGTGGTTAATAGCTTGCAGCCATAGAAAATGGAATTCGCGCCTGCCATAAAACAAAGGGCCTGCATTTGTTCATTCATGGCTTCACGGCCTGCCGACAAGCGCACATGTGACTTAGGCATCATGATACGAGCAACGGCAATAGTGCGGATAAACTCAAAATAGTCCAAGTCTTCTACACTATCGAGTGGCGTACCTTTTACTTTAACCAGCATGTTAATAGGTACACTTTGAGGCTGCTCAGGAAGGTTTGCTAATTGCACTAACATACTAGCGCGATCGCTCACCGTTTCTCCCATGCCAACAATTCCCCCAGAGCAAACATTCATACCTGCAGCACGCACGTTCTCTAACGTATTCAATCGGTCTTGGTAAGTACGGGTCGTGATAATGTCGCCGTAGTATTCCGGTGATGTATCAAGGTTGTGATTATAATAGTCAAGGCCCGCTTGCTTTAAGGCCACAGCTTGATCGCGGGTTAGCATACCCAGCGTCATGCAGGTTTCTAAGCCTAAGCTTTTCACCTCTTCAACCATTTTTAAAATGTAAGGCATGTCTCTGTCGCGTGGATTTCGCCAAGCAGCCCCCATACAAAAACGGGTTGAGCCCACTTGCTTTGCTTCTTTCGCACGCTGGATGACTTTTTCAATTTCCAGTAATCGTTCTTTTTCAAGGCCCGTATCATACCGAGCACTTTGCGGGCAGTACTTACAGTCTTCAGGGCAAGCACCGGTTTTAATCGACAAAAGCGTGCTGACCTGCACTTCATTCGGATTAAAATGCTGTCTATGCACCACTTGGGCATTAAACAGTAAATCGTTAAATGGCATGGCAAACAAAGCTTCGACTTCGGCTTTGCTCCAATCGTTTCGAATAGTTGTCGTTTGCGCAGAAGGCGCACTAGCCAGCGTCATTGACTGTCCTTTACTAATTATTATTGCTGGCTTAGTCTATGCCCCAATATCGAGTTGTCAACTCTGACCAATTCCAAACATTTACTAACGGTTATTTTGTGAACAATATTGAATTTGATAAACAACACATTTGGCACCCGTATACCTCGGCGGTAACCCCCCTTCCCTGCTATGAAGTAGTTAGTGCAAAAGGTGCTGAGCTTACCTTAGCCACCGGTGAAGTATTAGTCGACGGAATGTCGAGCTGGTGGGCAGCTATACATGGCTACAACCATCCTGTGCTCAACGATGCTGCGCACAAGCAAATTGACGAATTTTCTCACGTTATGTTTGGCGGTATTACCCACCAGCCGGCGGTAGATTTGTGTAAATCGTTACTTAACATGGTGCCGGCAGGTTTAGAGCGAGTATTTTTGGCTGACTCTGGCTCAGTGTCTGTTGAAGTAGCGATAAAGATGGCGATTCAATACTGGGCGTGTCAAGGGCGCTCAGAGAAGTCGCGCATTGTCGCGCCGCGCAATGGCTATCATGGCGACACCTTTGCCGCAATGAGCGTATGCGATCCAGTAAACGGTATGCACAGTTTGTTTGAAGGTGTATTAAGCAAACAAATTTTTGCGCCTGCCCCTCAAACTCGCTTTGGCCAAACGTTTAGCGAAGATGACATTCTTCCACTTGAAGAGATTTTTGAAAAGCATCACCACACCATGGCTGCCCTTATCCTAGAGCCTATTGTTCAAGGCGCAGGGGGAATGCGTTTTTATCACCCCGAATACTTAAAGCGCTGCCGACAGCTTTGCGATACCTACGACGTACTTTTAATTTGCGATGAAATTGCAACAGGCTTCGGTCGTACAGGTAAGCTCTTCGCTTGTGAACATGCGGGTATCTCGCCTGATATTTTGTGTTTAGGCAAGGCGATCACCGGTGGCTATATGACCCTTGCCGCTACTTTGTGTACCGAAGATGTCGCGCTAGGAGTTTGCCAAGGGGAGCCTGGCGTATTTATGCACGGTCCAACCTACATGGGGAACCCGCTAGCTTGCGCGGTGGCCAATGCTAGTCTGTCGCTAATTAACAAAAATCAATGGCAGCAACAAGTTCCTGCTATTGAGAAACAATTACAAGCCGAGTTGGCAAAATGTGCAGACTTGCCGCGAGTCGCTGACGTAAGGGTGTTAGGTGCTATAGGTGTAGTCGAGACGGTAAACCCCGTCAATGTTGCCGAAATTCAACGCCATTTTGTGAAACATGGCGTGTGGATACGGCCATTCGGGAAATTGGTATACATTATGCCTCCTTACATTATATCTTCCGAGCAGTTAAGTAAGCTAACCCACGCAATTTACACCGCATTGAAATAGTGTGTGAGATTGTTACGCTAACTATCTCCTTCTTGGGTGAAATATGAGTTTTGAACGACCAGTTGACGTCAGATGGCCCGAGGGTTGATGTTAGTTTTGCTATAGAGTGAACATTCAACTTTAAAGCGGGTCACTAATTAGATCATTAATGCAGAGTGTTTATAGCGAGATTTGAATGATAGTACGTGTTTTAGATAAAGTTGTATTTGCAGTTTTGTTTATCGTTACACTTCAAGTCCCCATCTTGGCGGATCATTATCGTCAATACCTCAATGGTTATTATGATGCACTGAGAGATGAAGTTTCTAGTTCGTCGGCGCTCGCTAAGCAGCATGGTTTTTCTTCGGTTGAAGCCATGCTTGAAAGCTTACAGAAAAACAGTGAGCGAGTTGTGCGAGAGAATGCCTCGATGAAAGCTACACGTTTCGCACAGATCACCACTTTAGAGCAAGGCATGAGGAAGCTAGAGCACGGTCATTACTTCGAAAAGCTTGTGTTTATGGCTTCGCCTTCTCAATATGGTACGCTGAAGCGCGTGTTAGATAATTTCAGCCCCTCTGTCCCACTAACGCCTTCGTCAATTGTGTTTAGCCTTGTTACCGCTATTTTGTTGAACCTGTTAATTTGGACGCCACACTTCTGCTACTGTCAGGTTAAGAAAATTAAAAATAAACCCAAGCGCTACGCTTATAAATAGTATGTTGTATACATATAGTCTCGAATTGTAGAGACTAAAGTTTAATAGTGACAAAACAAAACTCGTTATAATGTTTTTTAGGTGTTGCAATTTTTTGTCGTTGAACACCGACACGAAATTGTACGTGTAGAATAGGGAACATTATGATTAAGCGCTTTTGGGGTTTATTAGCTTACTGCGGAGTAATTGCAGTGAGTTGTGCTGAGCAGCTTAATGTAGGCGTATCCGTATCAACAAGCGCACAACGAGAAGCCTTCTATACCTTAGCGCACGATTTTGAGTTGCGTTACCCAACTGCCGAAGTGAAATTTACGGCCTTAAGCAGCGAAGAATATAAGCGCGCTTTTCCTAATATGCTGTTAGATGAGAAGCGCTTTGATGTTTTATACTGGCATGCTGGTCAACGCCTGTTTAATTTCATCGAAAAAGACTTAGTGTTACCCATCGATGATTTGTGGCTAGAAAGCAACTTAGACGCCGCGTTTGACAAAAACGTAATGCAAAACCTCAGTTACAATGGTCGCTACTTTGCAGTGCCCATTTCCTATTATCAAATCGGCTTTTATTATTCAAAAAACGTGTTCGAGCGCTTATCATTACCCGAGCCCACAACGTGGCGGGAGTTTATAAACGCTTGTGAAATTATAAAGGCGAATGGCCTACCTCCCATTTTCATTGGAACCAAAAGTAATTGGCCCGCCACGGCGTGGTTTGACTATTTAAATCTGCGATTGCACGGTCTTGATTTTCAAAAGAAGCTAACAAAAGGAGAGATAGCGTTTAGTGATGAACGTGTTAGATCCACCCTGAGTTTCTTGAATGATTTAAGAAAAAATGGATACTTCATCGAAGACCACGATACTTTGGAGTGGAGAGTAAGCCTACCTCTGTTATCAAGAGGCTTAGTGGGTATGTCGCTTATCGGAAATTATGTCACTCAAGAAATAAGGCCAGATATGCGCTCGCGCATCGGCTTTTTTCCTTTCCCTGAAATAAGCCAAACTATCCCTAAATATGAAGAAGCACCAACTGACGTGCTGATTATTCCCAAGCGCGCGGAGAACATTTCATTAGCCAGAAAGTTTTTAGCTTTTGCGGCAAGCCACTCAGTTCAAACCAAATTAAATGAAAAACTAGGTGTTATATCTCCACATAAATTAGCGCAGAAGCAAACGGCTCCACTTACTCAAGAGGCCTATATGGCGCTTTCTTCTGCTGATGGCTTTTCACAATTTTTCGATCGTGACGCTGACGAAGCGTTTGCCGCCGCCGTAATGCCTATTCTTGATGAGTTTATTGTAAATGGCGATATGCACAACACCATTACAGCGTTAGAGCAGGCTCGCAAAGAGACTTCACTATTCCCCTAGTACAAGGAACACGAACCTCGTATTCTCTCTTCTTTATCTCATGTAATTAATTAGAATCGTACCCTCATCGCCTTTTCAACTCAGCCTCAATTACCACTGCAATTCACGTATATAACAATTCCTACTCCCCCGCTTTTAGTCATAAATCTTCCAATACCCATCCTCAACTTTTTATTGAACGTGGCATCAATAATGCAGCATCTATAGTGAAGTTAAGTGAGAAAGATTCGTTTATTGTATTTTTTTAGAACAAGGGAAGCCAATAAGCCAAAACTATCAAACACTTAAGACAGAGTTATTGAACAGAGATACGACAATGCCTACAGATGCACAATTATTAATCGGGAAAGTGTTGCAAATAAAAGACAAAATTATTGCAAAACGCCATTGTATTCCAAGCGACTTAGAAGCGGAATGGAACACGCTAAATAGGCAAACTGCATGTTTTGAAAGTGAAGCGCTCTATAAGAGTGCAGTGAAAGGCCAAGAAATGAATAAGCATATTGATTATTCAGGTTCGGTGAAAGAGCTGTCTCAATTAGTAAAGCAGCTTAAAACATTAAATAAAAAGGTAAACGTTATACAAGTACACCATTAAGGCCTTAGGCATTGATTTATGCCCTAGGCCCTAACTCAAAACTTGTATTACTTTTTCTTTTTAAGGAGGACTAATGTTCTTACTTTACGCGTGCCATAACTCGCAAGCCTTAGAAAATCTTCGCGAGCGACCGGAATGTGTTGATACTCAACAGGCTGTCCCTCACTCGCATCTGGGTCGTGCAGATAGTAGCAGTGAGGATCGCAGCTAGTTACCGCTACCCAATGGGGTACTTTTTTCTTATCGAACGCGTATGTACTGATTAGACATAGTACTGCTCCACCAGCTTTTAGTGTTTGGTCGATTACGTCAGTCCGCCAGTCAGAAATTTCAACGGAAATGCCTTTTTTCCGTGCTTCTTCCATAAACTGAGATTCAACGTTTTCAACGATCGCTTTCTTATTAGCATCTCTAACGCCATCAACAAAAAGCGGGACGTCTTGGTTAATAACCACTTTCGCCGCATAACCTTCATTTACTGCAGCTAGTGCTAACCCCACCGGGTGACAGCCACCATGCCCTGACATCATGAATATCGTGGTAGCAGTACGCCACAATGATAGTTCTTTTTCCTGTGTCATTTCATAGCGATTGTTCAATGCACACATTGCCATCATTAATGCTGACGGACCGCAGGTAAAATCTGTTGTTTGTTGGTACCACGGGTAAATCTCTGGCTTAACCGACTTGCTCGGCACCAATACTTTCTGCATACGTAATGCGTCAGTGTGATCGTCGTAGTAATCGGTATACATACCGAACTGACTAAACCCTAACTTTTTATATAAAGCAATGGCGCCAGCATTACCTACTGCTACCTCCAGGCGCATAAATCGCTTTCCCCGCAGCAGCGCCCGCTCCCCCAAGCTATGTATAAGCTTTTCAGCAACGCCAAGCCCTCGCGCTTCGGGCAGCACCGCAATAGAATACAGTCTGGTAAGTTGTGTTCCGCGTCGCAGCAGTAACAGTCCGTAGCCTACTATGTTAATTGAACCCGGCTTATTATCGAGCTTCAAGCCTGAATTTAACGGCGCACGCTCGGCCACGATTAGCTCTGCGTGCTGGGCATCTATATAAAACTTGAAACGGCTCTTGCTTAGCCTGTCGGTTGTAAAGCAGGTTTGCTCAATATGCTGAAGCGAAGCAAGGTCGTGTAATGTCGCCACACGCAGCACTACTCTCGACTGCGTTGAAGGCGCATTGGCGCCTTTGGCCGACTTAGTATTCGACGCGCCTTCTGCTAAGCCATATGCACGATTTGCGCTTTCATGTGGACTTGCATTATTCACTTCAATGACTCGCTCAGCCGATGTGATCATCGCCCTCTTTGCTCCAACCTGTCAGCAAATTCCTGCATAATCAGTTCGTACAGTTCTTTGCCTAAATATTTATCTTCGACGCCCGAGTCGATACTTGGGTTGTCGTTCACTTCAATAACATAAACCGCGTTACCGGTTTGCTTAATATCTACACCGTACAAGCCATCACCCACTGCTCTAGCGGCCTTGATAGCGGCTTGTAGCACCGGCTTAGGTACTTCAAACGTTGGCATTGTGGCAAACCCACCCGAAGAGAATCGATCGCCCTGGTGGTTGTATATCTGCCAGTGGTTGCGCACCATAAAGTACTGACAAGCGTAGATCGGTTTGCCACCTAACACACCGATTCGCCAGTCGAACTCAGTGAAGATATACTCCTGAACCAAAACAAGCGCCGATTCAGTTAGCATTTGTTCTAACCGCGTTTTTAACGCCTCTTTATTTTCAGCTTTGTGCACACCGCGAGAAAACGAGCTTTCTGGCAGCTTTAAAACTAGTGGCAAACCAAAATCGGCAATGAGTTTTTCGCATACTTCATCGGATGCACTCGATACAAAGGTCGCTTTTGGCGCAGGTACTTTTTGGTATGCAAACGCATCTTGCAAGTACACCTTGTTACAGCAGCGCAAAATTGACTGCGTGTCGTCCATTACCACAATACCTTCGCGCTCTGCGGCTCGGGCTAAACGATAGGTATGGTGGTCAATTGCTGTCGTTTCACGAATAAACAGTGCGTCATAGTGACCTAGCTCTTCTTGCGACAAGCGACTGACCACATTAGCTCGAAAACCTACTTTTTCAGCCGCTTTTACAAAGTTTTTAATGGCTCGCTCATCACTGGGAGGCGTACTTTCTTCTGGGTTAACCAAAATCGCCATATCCCAGCGCGTGCGCTTGCTCGTTTTACTCGCTTTCCATTGTATTTTTGTCTGTTTCTCAAGTTGCTCAATAAAGCGTGATTGTTGCGCTGCATCTAAGTCTTTAAACGCTTTAGCTTGCAACGTTGCAAAACCTTCAATTTGTACTTTATTCGTAGCTTTGGGCAATTCGTTGGTATCGGTAACCATGAGGCTTAGTACCAATACCGGATACGAATATTTTTCAAACGCTTGGCGGGCCAAGCGCTTAAAGCGCTGATCTTTCACTTCACCGAAAAGTACTAATAAAGGCTCATCGGTAATTTCCGTATTATCGTGAGATACCGACAAGGAAAAAGCGATGCGATCGATACTTTTCTCTTCAGCCATACGCAAATCATTGATGGTATTTACTGAAGGCAACACAGAATGGTTACGAGCCTGAGCCAACAGCGAACAGTAATAGCCCTCGCTTAAATATCGCGTGGTATCGCAAATATTAATAACCCGGGTTTTGGGTTCGTTTAGCTTTGGGAACTCAGCAAGGTATTCTTGAAAAGTAAGTACAGTTAATGAAGAGTTACGAAAAGGGATAACATCGTCAGTAACAATCAAGGTTTTGTGCATTAATGTCGCTTCTAAAAGATGGTAGGTAAGTTAAAACGTAAACTGCGGTGCTCAAATAGCATACACAGTTATTTAGTCGCGAAGTTTACGCCTAACTTCAAATTTGCATAGCACAATCTGCACGGCTTTTTTTCATCGAAATGACAATAAAAACTGATGTACAATTAAATCTATTGATACAGCTTTAGTTTATTAATTTTGTCTATAAATAGAGATAGACAGAACGACACAAACGGTTTGAGGAGTAAGTATGTTATTAGCCAGTGTGGCTATTTTGATCGGGTTACCCGTACTGCTTTGGAGTGCAGGAAAGTTTGTAGGTGGTGCCGCATCAGTCGCTAATCACTATGGTGTATCGCCCCTCCTAATAGGTATGCTTATTATTGGGTTTGGTACGTCCGCTCCTGAAATTATCGTTTCTATTTTCGCCGCGTACCAGGGTAACTCGGGCATTGCGTTAGGTAACGCCTACGGCTCGAATATCGCCAACATTTTGTTAATTTTAGGTTTGACCGCCGTCATTAGCCCTATTGCGGTTAGATCGGAAATTATCAAAAAAGAATTGCCCGTATTACTGGGCATCACCTTTTTTGCTGTGTGGCAGGTATGGGACTTGACGGTTTCCAAAGATGACGCGTTTTCTTTGCTGGGGCTATTTGTACTGTTGATTTCATGGAGTATCTATCACGCAATGAAAGGCGATAAAGACGCCCTTGCCGATGAATACGATGAGGAAATCAATAGTAACGAGGGCACCGTTAAAACCCACGTTATGTGGTTAATTGCAGGTTTACTGTTACTTGTTGCAAGCTCTCGGATGCTGGTTTGGGGCGCGGTTGAATACGCCACCTTCTTTGGTGTAAGCGATACGATAATCGGCCTTACCGTTATCGCTATTGGTACATCACTACCTGAACTCGCGTCGTCATTAATGGCAGTTAAAAAAGGCGAGCATGATTTAGCAATTGGCAATGTTATTGGCTCTAATATGTTTAATACCCTAGCCGTTGTGGGTATTGCAGGGACGATACAGCCTATGACAGTAGGGGCTGAGTTCTTATACCGTGACGCTATGGTTATGTTTGCCTCTACCGTCGCACTCTTTATTTTCTGTATTGGTATTAAACGTCAAGGTCGCCTTAATCGCTTAGAAGGTGGGGCATTTGTGCTTGCTTATGCTGCTTATACCTATTGGCTAATTCAGGCAGCGTTTATATAAGTAGGTGCGACTTTTAAAGTATAAGCAAAATTTGAAGGTAACAACTAAAAGCTTGGCTGTTCTACTGACGTAAGTGCCAAGCTTTTTTTGTTTTTCCCGCCGTTACATCGGTTTCTAGTTTTATTACTGTCCGTTGCTATAAACCCAACGTAGTAGCAAGGGTAATTAAACTAATTGCCGCTATAGCAAACAAAATAATAAGGTTTACGCCGAAAGAGTCTGTGCGTCGACGGTTTCGTCTTGCACGCATGACAATACTAACAAGGCTTACTATTAAGCATACCTGCAGCATAATAGTCATGGCAGACAAATGACTTTCAGACCAAGACGAGTCCCCTTCTATTCCCCAATACTGCTGAACCCCACTAATGAAGTCGGGCCTAGCGTAGTGAAACAATATAAGTACCACCACCATTCCCACCCAGCCGAACACATTGAGGCCAAGCATTACCTTATAAAATGGTGTTTTTGAGCGCGGTGTCGAACGCCGTTCAGCTAGTTGCTCATAAGTCATAGAGCGCCTGTCAATATCGCCTGTTGCAGAAGATTGTGACGCACGTTGCGATTCCCCCTCCGTTTGCTGTGGGCTATGTACCGACGTGCCTGAATCATTTTTATTTCCCATTTGTCACTCTGTTCTCTGGCATCCCGCTTTATGTTGGGTATACTAGCGTGCTATTGGATTGTATTTCATTGGTTATTTTTACACCGCCGAAGCAAATTCCGTTCGGTGTATCTCGTTATTTATACTTTTTTCTATAATTCGTGATACTTAAATGACAGATAGAAGTTAACCACAGCTTCAAATTGCATTTTACCGACATTAAAGACTTATCGGCACAACAATCCAAAACATTGACCATAAAGCAAATTTTAGTGCAATTTTTCATACATAGTTTATTGCACTGGGTTGATACACTCGATGCGTATTCGAGCAACAACATAAGATCAGTAAGACGGAGAAATTAACATGACGCATGCGCCCGTAGTTGACGTACTTAAAGGTAAGTACGCCGTTGGCGAATCGGTAACCGTTAAGGGTTGGGTAAGAACACGCCGCGACTCTAAAGCGGGGTTATCATTTATTGCACTACACGATGGTAGTTGCTTCGATCCTGTACAAGTTATTGCGCTAAATTCTCTGTCAAATTACGCCGATATCCAGCGCCTTACTGCTGGTTGTTCATTGTCGGTAACCGGTACAGTGAAAGAATCGCAAGGCCAAGGGCAATCACTAGAAATTGATGCTACCGAGGTAGAAATCGTAGGTTTGGTTGAAAACCCTGATACCTACCCAATGGCGGCAAAGCGCCATAGTATTGAATACCTTCGTGAATACGCACACCTGCGCCCACGTACCAATGTTATTGGTGCGGTTACTCGTGTACGTAACTGTTTGTCTCAGGCTATACACCGTTTCTTCCACGAAAAGGGTTACTATTGGATTTCTACGCCAATCCTAACGGCTAGCGATACAGAAGGTGCAGGTGAAATGTTCCGCGTATCAACCCTTGATATGATGAACCTTCCGCTAGACGACAAAGGTAATGTTGACTATTCAGAAGATTTCTTCGGAAAAGAAACCTACCTTACGGTATCAGGTCAGCTTAACGTTGAAACTTACTGTACAGCTATGTCTAAGGTGTACACCTTCGGCCCTACGTTCCGTGCAGAGAACTCAAACACATCTCGCCACCTTGCCGAGTTTTGGATGATTGAGCCTGAAGTGGCGTTTGCTGAATTGAAAGACGTTGCACAGCTTGCTGAAGACATGCTGAAGTATGTGTGTAAAGCGGTGCTAGAAGAGCTACCTGATGATATGGCATTCTTCGCTCAGCGCATTAAGAAAGATGCGGTTGAGCGTTTAGAGAAGCTAGTTAGCTCTGACTTTGTTCGCATGGACTACACTGACGCTATCGAAATTCTGCAAAACTGTGGCAAAGAGTTCGAGTTCCCTGTTGAATGGGGTATCGATTTGTCTTCTGAACATGAGCGTTACCTTGCCGAAGAGCACGTTGGTGCGCCAATTATCATGCAGAACTACCCGAAAGATATTAAAGCCTTCTACATGCGCATTAACGACGACGGCAAAACCGTTGCAGCAATGGACGTACTAGCGCCTGGCATCGGTGAAATTATCGGTGGCTCTCAGCGTGAAGAACGATTAGATGTTTTCGATGCTCGTCTTGAAGAAATGGGACTATCGAAAGAAGACTACGCATGGTATCGCGACCTACGCCGCTACGGCACTGTACCTCACTCAGGTTTCGGTCTAGGTTTCGAACGTCTTGTTGCATACGTAACCGGCATGCAAAACGTACGTGACGTTATCCCATTCCCACGTACACCGGGTAACGCTAGCTTCTAGGCAGTGTTGCTGTACTAATGAAATGAAAGCTCGCTACAGTATGCTGTCGCGAGCTTTTTTATGTCACAATATCAGTTAATTGATAGCGACACCTTCGATTTATAAATTAACTATAAATCTGAATCGACCAGACTTCTCTAGACAGTTAATTGCTTTATAATTTTGTGTGATGGGTACAGGTGCGTTGTCTCATTGTTATCACTAAATTTAGGAATACAATGTTTAGCTAATATTTCCAACATAGCATGGTGATTACCATACCTGTCGCCAAAGCTTGAACCAGTCGGAAAAAAAATAAGTTGAGCAATCATGGATGAGAGCAACGCTTCAGCATTGACCGATGATATTAATCCTTGCAATTCTTGCTCAGCTTCTTGTCATTCTTTTATAAGATGATCGAATGGGTTCAAAGATTTTACCTCTCGCTACTTTTTAAAATGGAGTTCAGATGTACAGAAAAATTTTGATTTAATAAATACACAATTACATAAAAGAAAACCAGCTTTCGCTGGTTTTCGTTTGCTTGATTAGTTGCTCTTAACTTAAGTTGAGCGCAATGAAAGACTCAATTGCATATTTTTAAATATTTTTCACTATACCTATCTTCAATAGCCTCTATTTGAGGTGGAGTAAAGTATTGCTGGTTTTTTCTCATGAAGCTTTTCAGGTTATTATACGCTTCACAGTAGCTATCCTGATCTTCATATGAGTCGATATGAGAAAGATGATTTAGTTGGCTATTTAGATGCTGGTTATAAAGGACCCATTTATTACCATTATTTGCATCAATAACTTTCTGAGAGTAGTGTAGCTGTAACTCCTGAAGCGCCTTACCTTTCTTTGCTCTTTGACCACTATCAAGTATTTTATATTGCAACCTAATACCATTTAAAAACTCTGAAAACCCCTCAAGTACACTCATATTATTTAGGAGAAAATTTTGCTCTGATAAATAAAGGCTCCAGTTATTATTTAAAGGATCTATCATAACTTTCCCCTCTGTCTTCTGACTAAGTAAAACAATATATAGCTCCATGGTTTGAAGTCGCAGATTCCAAATTTTATCAGCACAATTCTTTGTTGATGCTAAGTGATTTTCAAGCGAACCTAAATCACCCTGCTCAAAGGAATCTTCAATGTAGAAACTATCTAACAATTGCTCTGAACTTTCATATAGCGGCTGACACTTATCAAAAGAGTCAGTCGCACTAGCTAAATGTGCTATTAGAAATGGGAATAATATTAGCTTTAACATGTCACTATCCACCACAAACCTGCTTGTAAGCAGAATTACAAATATAGTTATCCGTTCTTATTGTTCGCCTTACGTAAGGGTGCCAATCCATAGCCTGCTGTAAGTTAAACTGTCCTGAAAGCTTAACGTAAGGTCCTATCGCTCCTGGAAACTGAACGGTTGCACTCCAGGTAGTCATATGAGATGCGGGGGCATACCCAAATGTTAAAACCCCAGGTGACAAAGCGATTATACTATCCGTTAAAACCCCTTGAAAAGTTTCGGAAAAGCCAACTGGTCCACCTAAGACTGTTACTTTTTGTGAATCATCAACAACAACGGTGACACCTTCGAGTAACTTCCCTCCTGCTGCACCATGAAAACCACCATCTTCATCAACCCCAATATTACCAACTAACTTACCTAATTTCTTTATTGCTTTATTTACTGCAACACCATATTCAGCTTCCATTTTATTCTCTTTAGCTAAACGAGTTTCAGCATTAAACATTTGAATAAAGGCCCCTGTAACTGCTCCGTTTGCAAATTTCCCACCAGATATTACAGATGCTGTACCACCAACAACCGCAGCAGCAGTGATTCGACCAGGTGCATAGCTTGCAGCGCCATCTCCTATCTGATTGATTTGTGGTTTTAGAGATGCAGTAAAGCCTGCGGCAAAGAAGCCATGACCAAATTTACCACCATTTAAGTCTGCTGCAACTCCACCAACTGCTGCATTTGCAATAATATTTTCGGGACTCCCAGCTTTCCCCCATGTTGCACTAGCTCCGATTTGTTGTAGCGCCGCACCTGAGAACGCTCCGACTAATGCGCCTCGTAAACTTCCTGTAGCTATACCTCCAGAAGCAAAACCGACCATCGCAGCATTTATCCATGACTTCATAGCAAATGCTTGCATTCCAGGTATAAACATCATTCCTATAGATGCAATTTGTCGCCAATATTTCTTAATCCCTTTAAAGAGTTTCTTAAAGAAATAGCCACTCGGATCGGTATAACTCAACGGGTTATTCAGCACATAGCTATAACGATTGTAATTCTGGCTATTCATCGGAGCCTGAATATGCGGATCAGCCTGCAAAAATCTACCCAAGGTTGGATCGTAGATCCGACCGTTCATATGGATAATACCTAGTCCATCCATCATATTATGACCAGTGTAACCTCGGTCGGTTGGCTGCATGTAACTAGCATTAGCGAAGACAGACGCCTGATGAATTTGTGTACGCTTTCCAAATGGGTCGAATAATGCCTGCTGTATCACCGTACCATTTTTGTTTGTTACTGTAGTAATAGATCCCTGATGATCTTTATGTAAATAGGAGTACTCCTTTGTGCCGTTACTTCGATGTGAAATTACAATATCTCCACCTACGTAGTACTTGTGTTCAGTTGAAGAGCCACTTCCACCAGTCCTTCTCACTTCTTCATAACTACCTAAGTAGATAGTTTGATATAAGTTTGTTTTTCCGGCTTCTACACGTTTCTCTTTTTTGAAATAAAGTTCACGGTCTACACCGTACTTCATATCTGCGTATAAACTACCTTTGGTGATTCTAGTAGGCTTATCGTACGAGCCGTAATTGAACGTGCGTCCAATTCCGTCACTGCGGATGTTGCCGTTATTGTCGTATGCAAACGAACCAAAACCAGCTGCTGAAGTGAGGCGATGAACACGTTTTGCATCACTGTATCTATAGCTACCAACACCATTTTTCTTTTTTAGATTACCGAAACCGTCATATTGATAATCAATACTATCGTCAAAACTTGAAGGCATGCTAGTGCCCCTATCAATTACACTCACTGAACGGTAGTCAAGACGGTTCAAGTCATCATAACTGTAATTTTCTGTAAAATTTGTGCCTACACCTGGATTGGCACCGTAATCAGTAGTTCGAGTTTTAATGTTACCCATTTCATCGTGTGTAACTCCTGAATAAAAAATCTCCGATGATGCGCGCATAACACGCGTACTTGTATGCCAACCGGTATCTCCTCGATATCCAAAGTATGAGCGAATATTGTTGCCATATAGGATTTCGACGGCTTGGCGGCGTCTGTTGAATTCTTTAACCTCTTTGAGCAAAGCTCCATTAGCATTATTTGTAATCTTGTAAAGAGCCCCAGACGATCTCGTGTAATGCATTTTTACTTGCAGTCGATTACCTTGACTGTCTGCTGGGAAGGTTTTTAAAGAAGGACGGCTATAACCATCAAAAGTAGTATTTTGATAATAAGTCTTTCCGCCTACATAACTGCGTGTTTCAGTAAGGCGCTCTGCACTGTCATATTTGTAGTACTTACGAATTGTTGCCGAAGAGGTTGGAGATGTACCGCAAGACTGGTTTTTACCATCATATTTTGCGGTCGCAAATAGTTTGCCTGCTTTATAAGCATTTCTGTTATCTGTATTGTTTGTTGCATAATACCAACAAAGTGTCCCTTCGTTCGCTTCGTAACTACGAACTTTCCTACCTAGTTTATCGTAATTGAGAGTGAAGGTGTGTCCGCGAGCAGTTTTCTGTTTATATAGCTCCCCGAAAGCATTATATGTATAGGTCCAAGTACCTTTATCAGGGTCGGTCGTCTTTGTTTTGCGGCCATATGAATCGTACCAGCTTTGAACTTTACTACTCTTCCCGTCGGCTTTAGTGATAGTTTCTTTCAGGCTGCCATACGCGTCGTAGACAAAATGCACCTCTCCGCCTAGTGGATCAATGGTTTTAGTTATCTGTCCAAACCCATTAGTGTATTTGAAATAGGAATTTCCACGTTCATCGACCGTAGTTTGCTCCAACCCATTGACGAAGTAGCTTACTGTTTCTCCGTTGGGCTTGGTTACCTGCTCAACCTGCCCCAACTTATTATACGAGTAAGTTGTGCGATAACTACTTGACGATGGTTCCGTAACATAATCTACTTGTCCTAGGTCATCGTAATAGGTGTAAACTTTGTCCCAGTCTTCTTCTGCGCTTCGTACAAACTTAGCAACTTCACGGCCCCACTTATCGTAATATGCCTTAACAGCAGGTTTGCCAGATTCTGTTTTTGACTCGTAATAATATGACCCAGAGACACAATTTAAACACCAGTTACGAGATATTAAGGTAATGCGGCTATCAGGATGGTCAATTTTGTAAGCTCTTCCAAAGTCATCGTAAAATGTCTTAGTTGGCCTTGAATTAACTGAGTATACCGTTGAGTTTTTAATTAGGCCTGTTGCAGAGTTTCCATACACACCGTTATATTGGTAGGTAACGTAGTTACCCATAGCGTCATGTTTACGATGAATAAAACGCCCATTACCTTGATATTCAGTTTTTGAAGTGCGAGTCTCCGAACTTCCTGTATCCGTTGAATACCCCGTAACTGAAACCTGGGTTTTATTACCGTAGGTGTCGTATGAGTAAGTGGTGGTTGTTTTGTATTTGTCGTTACTTGGTGAGACGATTGCCTGATGAAGATAATTGCTACTATTATACGTAAATTTACTGTTACGCGTAATTTTCCCTCCACCATTGAGCGTTTTTTCTACTTTTGTAGTTTCTAACCTACCCCAGCGCCTATCCTTATACGTGTTTACAGTATAAGTTTTCTGGCTGTTACCATATGTTCCGCTGAAATCGTTACTATCTTTGTCGTAGATTGTGACGCTAATATTATCTACGTTACCCCACGTGTCCTTTACGGTTCTAGTATTTGTCTGACTGACAAATTGTGTATCAAAGCCGTCATACACATATTTTTTTTCAAAAGAATCATAAACATATGCATGATAACCTCCCTGCGCAGTCTTCATTGCTTTCAGATTATTTTTAGCCCAAGACAGCACATTATTACCAATAAACTGTGCGGTGATCCGGGGAATTCCTGTCATGACAAAATTAGTATTGCCATGATATTGGTGATTATATGTTTCTGTGACGACTCCGCTCTGTTGGTCAGTGGTTCTAAGTACTTCAAAGCCTAAACTTCCACGACCTTTTCTATGAAGTAAAAGACCACCATACTGGTACTTCACCACGAGATCGTTGCTATTTGTAACATCGGTACGCACTTCAGATACCAGTTTTTGACCGTTTAAGGGTGAAAAGACATTGCTGTGCGTGTTATAGGAAGAGTTTTGGCGGAAATATAGCGCCGTATTTGTCATCGGCGAATATTTGATAGTTGTCTCAACACCAAATCCATTGGTGATCTTATTCACTGTATATTCGTTTTGATTCGCACGTATAGAGTAACGCCGCCAGTCACTCGATGAGCCAATGTATAAATCAAGATTTCCATCTCCATTTCCGTCCCCAAAACGTACTGAGTTTTTCCTGCCAAAACTCCTTGATCTCACATAAGAAAAATTTATTTTGCTAGATGATGTAGTTAAGCTACTTAAGTAAATACTCCATGAAGAGTCGTTTGTCGCGTAAAGCATATCAGCTTTGCCATCATAATTTACATCAACAAAGTGAGAGTAGTTTGCACTGTCACTATCGTAGTGCTGTGGCAGTACTTGTTCGGTGCCGAAAGTTTTTCCATTTGATAAACGATAACGCCATTTGCCGGCATAGGAATAAATAATATCCGTTAAACCATCACCGTTTAAGTCTGCGTAACGTATATCTTTGTAAGATGCGCTGAGCGTTTGTACTTTGCTGAAATAGGGATCATTCGCACCGTTAATTTTGGAGATAAATACCTGTCTATTTGACGTCGAATTCTCATGCCAGGTGCCCCTCAAATCTCCTTCACATTCTCGGCGAGTTTGAGCAAATAAGCGGTCGCCTCGCGAATTTGTACAGTAACCGTCAGTTGAAGTCACCTGTAAAATGACGTCTGATAAACCGTCGCCGTTGATGTCTATGGCACTTGCAGATTTTATTGTAGCGCGATACATCTGAGCATGTCCAAAAAGTGCATCGCCGCTCAACTCTGAACTAAAAGTGAAAAGATGATTATCAGTAAACGATTTGTTACCGGTGTTGAGATAAGCTCGAACTTCCTTTCCTTTCCGGTAAACAATATCCTCATACCCATCACCATTCACATCCATGACGGCCGCGCCCCCTTCGAACCCCCAAGCTCGCAAGTAAGCCCCAGAAGAGCTTTTGATATATCCTTTTTTCAAACTGCGGGTAACGCTATGCCCAGGGCATTTGTTTGTTCCTTCACATCGTGATGGTGCCGACCTATTATTTTCATAGTACACTATGTACCAGTTCTTATTTTCACCATCAGCTACTAATAGGTCGCGCACGCCATCGCCATTATAATCAATGTTCAGTGCATATTGTCGTTGTGAGCTACTATCACCTATATTGGTTAACGTGGTAGTGGAAGCAGATGTAGCTGACTTTAAGCGCCAGTAACCGCTTTTTACATACATAAGGTCAGACTTCCCATCACCAGTTATGTCGAAAACTTGAGCTTCATAGCGATTGTTTTCATCTCCAGTGATGTAAGAATATGAGTTAGTATAATCTACCGCTGTCGAACTATTTGGATGAGTCCAAGTAAAGGAAGTTGGCTTTAAACAGTCAGAAACAGAAGAAGATAATCTTGGACATTCTTGAACAGATGTAAGCATTCTTCGCTTACTTTCACTATAGGCCAGTTTGTATGCACGATATTCAACGTCATCAACTTTAGATACCACGCTACTTAATACCTTGCGACGCATTGAATAGCCTTTGAAGTTAAAGCCCGATGTGTAGAAGTTTTTATTTGTATAGTTGAAATTGATTGAAGCAAAAGGTGATAACCTTTGTCCTATATGGCCTGTATATTCCACCTTACTTATATATACAGAGCCATAATCTTTTAGATAAGAAAAGCGAATGTAGTTACCCTTGCGGTCTCTAATAGCTTTTAGCATCCATGTATTTGCTCTAGCGCTAGTGGCACCTGCTGCGGTAATAAAAGCATCAGTCCCAGGGGTAATACTGCCTACGGTCGAATCGTTTCGCGTATCGCCATAATAGAATAGCTCACCAGATTTTTTCCAAACTACAAACCAACGCGGCCCATTCTCTGTATCGCCCCCTAGAGCTTTGGCGTGACTAAAATCATCGTTTTCCAGGTAGTAGTTAGTGTTTGGCGCCCCGTAAGTACCACTTTTAACTTTCATCTTCTGACCATCAAGGCAGAACCGATCGTTTTTATTTATATTAACACCTTCTATTCTACCGTCTTGAGAAAGGTTTTTAGGACAGCGCGATATTGCAGACAAACCGCTAATATTCCAGCCAACTCCTAAGGGGCCTTCGATTAAGTTAGAAGACGAATAAGATAACTCTATCTGTGGCTTAACACCGGCTCGACCTGCGGGCGCCGCTATTGGTATAGAGAAAGTTGCGGCGCCACTTTCATCTACTCGAAAATTACCGGGCGTAAGACCAACTTTTTCTGCAAAGGTAAAAGTAGAAAATATAGTCAACAATATGGCCAAAAATGACTGTAAAACTTTCATAAAATCTTCCCTTTTTAGTTTTTAATCGAAGGATGTGATTAAATCAGTTGCACAGTCGATATATGGGAGTTCGACTATGAACGAATTATCTTCACTATAGAGGCTGTAGCTTGTGTCATAAATAACATCGTTTTCGTACATAACCTGAATCAAAAGATTTGCATAACGCTCACCTTTAAGGTCGTACTCAATAAATGCAGAGGTGGGGCCACTTATAGCACACTCTTCAGAGTCTTCATTATCTAAAATGGTTACAGAAAGTACTTCAGGAGCCAGGTTATCTGCGGCACAAATAAGCGGCAAAAAAAGTAGTAGGAATGGCAAAGCAGGTTTTATTTTCATAACTAACAAATCCATGTTTTCACTTTTGAAAAGAGGTCCTATACATGTCGTTCATCGACATAATATGCAGACTACCTCACCAAGTGATTAAAAATCAACCACTAGAAAATGAAATATCCAGTTTGGACTAAAGAAAAAGAAAGCCCAGGTGCACTTTTAATTTTGACGAAATAGCGGAGGTAGTAGCGATAGTTAGATGTCGTGGTTAGGTATTTTTACTTCTATGGCTAAGCTTTAAGGCAACGGTGATAAGCCCGTTTGCCATAGACAATGCAAGTTTATAAAGTGTAAATATTGATTCGTTATTCTTAGATTGAGGTACATCCTAATATTGAGCGAAAGAAATTATAGAAAGTATTTATATAAGCTGTTCTATCATTGGATAAAAATATATTTTTAAAGGCTATGATCTCAGTACTGCAATGTACATTTACAGTTGACAAACGTACTATCTTCCTTCTCTAGAGACTAAATTGTCACCTACTGCAACATAGTCGTTACTTTAGCTTTGTTTTCTTTTTCCCACTGCTTTGGCGATAAGCCATACATTCGCTTAAAATCTCGGCTAAATTGGGATGAGCTGATATACCCAACATCCATAGCAGCAACACTTACATTTGTACCTTCTGCTATGCGTTTTGCTGCGTGGTTCAACCGCATCGCTTTAACGAACTGAATAGGCGACATATTAGTGGCTTGCTTAAATTTACGATGAAATACGGCCCGACTCATGCCTACTTTGTTTGCCATATCGTCAATGGTAATACTTTCATTGACGTGAGAAGCCAAGTACTCGATAGCTCGCACAATACCGTTACCCACATAAAAGCTTCGGCGCACGGCCCCACCCGCCTCGCCTTTTAGAACAGCGTAATACACTTCGCGTAATCGATTACTTGCCAACATTGCAATATCTGTTGTTCTGTCAGTTAGCAAAAGTAAGCGATATAGGGCATCTTCAAAGTCAGCGCTCCACTGTGCTGAAGCAATACCAGAAACTGCACTTTCTGCTGACGACGTTTTTAAACTTCCTGACACACTTTCAAACTCAATTGCTAAGTCAGTCATCATCCTGCTGTTTAAAGAGATATAAACGCCAAGTAACGGATTAGCCTCTGAAGCGTCGGGAATTCCTGCCTCAACCGGCATAGACATAGTGCAACACGTATATTTACTTGAACTAAACGTGTGTTTTTCACCGTTTAAGATTGCCTCTTTCCCGCCATAAACAATGGCGGTAAGAGACGGTTCATACACCACGGGGGCGCAATCGATAGGTGCTGTTATTTTAAAAAGCTGAACACCTTCTATTCCGGTGTCGTAAAGCCCGCTTTGCGTCACCTTGTCCTCAATAAGTTGTTTAATTAATGATTTACTCATTTCTAAATTAACATCGTCCAGTCAATGTTGGCTTTTAGAAACTGTCGACTTTTCAATACTGCACAGCACAATAAGCCTAGTCAAAGTCAACTTTTCAAGTTTACTTAAATTAGCACCCAACCACCTCTTTAACAACAAAGTGATACAAATAGGCAACTTTTAAAGAGCATTTCGCCTACTTTCACAACTTCATAGTTACTATATTACAAATATAATTTTTTTAGTAATTAAAAGGTAAGCGAACATGGCCAACACTAATCAGTTTGGAAAAGACGGCTGGACACCAGCACAAATAGAAAACGCTGAAAGCAAAACGTTTTTAATAACCGGGGCGAATACAGGGGCAGGCTTTGAAGCGACGCGCATTTTGCTATCCAAAGGCGCCAAAGTAGTCATGTTGAACCGAAGCCCGAGCAAATCCCATGACGCTATTGCTAAGTTAAAACAAGAGTTTGGTGAAACCGCTAATGTCAGCTATATCCGTTTAGATCTTGGCAGCCTTGCTTCTGTGCGACAATCATCTAAAGAAATATTAGAACAAGTACTTGTTATCGACGCGCTAATTTGTAATGCCGCTATCGCACAAATTTCTACTCAACAACTTACCGAAGACGGCTTTGAAAGCCAACTGGGTGTTAACCACTACGGGCACTTTTTGCTTTGTGGACTGTTGTTTGATCGCATTAATGAATCGAAAGGGCGCATTGTAGTGGTTGCCAGTGAAGGTCACAAAATGGGTCTTAGAACCATGCAGTTTGACGACATGAACTGGGACAAAAATTACAACCCGAATAAGGTATACAGCCAAAGTAAGCTTGCTCAAATGATGTTTGCATACGAACTGCAAGACAAAGTAAAAGCACATAATAAACATGTGAATGTGTTTGTTTGTCACCCCGGTGCGTCGAATACTACCCTTATACGAGAAAGTGCTAGCTTCTTAACCCGTATCTCTTGGTCTTTTATGGTGAAAATTGGGCTAGCCCAGTCTGCAGAAAAAGGCGCTTACCCTGAAGTGATGTGTGCAACGGCAGAAAACCTCAAACAACGTGCCTACTACGGACCAACAGGGCTAATGAATTTTGGCGGTCCAGTTGGAGAATGCAAGCTAGAAGACTTTGCAGTAGATAAACAGGTATTGACGAAACTATGGGCGCTGTCAGAAGAGAAAACGGGCTTTTCTTGGCAATTTTGATTAACTGGTTTGGACGTATTGAGAGTGTAATGAAATGAAAAGCGCCCTTTTTTTATTAGGAATATTAGCAATGTCATCAACGTACGCGAACACGGTTTCCACACACAAAGTTATCGCCACAGGCAACATCGTTGGCGCTTTTACAGACGTAGAAGGTAACCGTTATAAAACTGTTAAGCTCGGTAAGCTTGAATGGTTTGCTGAAAACTTGCGCGCTACCCAGTTTCAAGATGGTAGCCCTGTTAATTCGGGGTTTATTCCAAAAGACGACGAGAAGAACCTACTTAAACACGGCAGGCTTTATCACTGGCAAGACGTAAGTGACGAGCGAAAGCTATGCCCTGCAGGGTGGCGAATAGCTACCGATGAAGATTGGCAAGATATGGAACGCGCTATTGGCATAGCTGAAAGTGAACTTTCCAAAGAAGGCTGGCGAGGCGAAAACGATATTGCTATCACCCTTAAAGCTGAAGAGCCAGACACACTATTCAAAAAGTTCGACCAAACTCGTGTTAACCAAAACCATTTTGGTGCTACTGCAGCAGGTGTAAAAGTAGGTAACTGGTATATAACTCAAGGGATGTATACTGAATTTTGGACCAGTACAAGCGCCACTGAAAAAGAGGCGTACGCCCGCACCCTCGCCTATTCTTGGTGGAACTCGCATAAAGGCGAAATTAGAAGAGCTAAGCTAAACAAGGACTATATGTTTAGCGTCCGTTGTGTGCGAGATATAAAGTAGCAACAAAAACTGTAGAAAGTTCGCGTTAGACTTTTAATACTAAGAGACTTTCTAATAGAGAGTCTCTTAGTTTATTAGTATAGGCATTACTAAGCATATTCTTCAGAAGCCGTCTCTTTAATCGAGCCCAATGGCAGCTGAACGACATGGGACTACAGTGTAAGCATAGCCAATCTCATCTTCCTGTGTTGGCACTATTTGTAAAATTTCGTAGTCGTTAAGCTCAATCACCCGCGTCCCTTCCGGATGAGCACAGCGGGAGCGAGAGTCTGCTTCAAACTCATAAATAAAACTAGCTAGCGCCTGGCGCTGTGTTTTTTTATAGCGAATACTTTTTTGCTTTGCATCGGTTAAAAGCGCGGTTAAATCTGCTTCTAACTCTGAAACCTCTTCTGTTTGCCCCTCGGTGGATTTCCGCTCACTATCTTCAGGCTGAGTTTTAATCTCATCTTCTATTGTTATTAGCGCATTGGCGCTTTCATTACTGAATTCAGAAAGTAGCCCCACCTGTCCTGCTAAAACCCCTAGCTGCAGTGCCACGCCAAGGGTCCACACAAACCTTGCTACAGCGGTGGATAATACATAACGGTAGCCGGGTTGATGCCATAGCCTTTGTACACCAAAGGGCTTTAGTAATAATAAGAAGAACACATAAACAAAGATAACTAGCATTCCGCCTACGAGCGCCATTAGCGTGGTGACGAAGAACCAGCTTGGCACCATAAGTATGAGCGCGAAATTGTGACTGTAGGGCAGCGCGACAGCAGAAACGCCGGTTATGCTATTCACTAGCCCACTAGCCGACGCTAATGCGAAATTCGCGATAATTGCGTATACAAATAAAATTATAGCTTTCCCTGGTAAGCTGTTCCACAGCACCATGAACCTAGGCCATGTCTCGCTGACAATGCCAGCCAGTGCTAGACCAAACATGATTGCTTCAAACAAGCCACTTTCGATATCGAAAAATAGTTGCAACAAGAGCATGGTCGTTGCCAAGAAATAGCAACGCTGAGCGAAGGTAATACTTACCCAAAAACGTAAAAAGCCAATACGCCTTTTTAGAAGTAAACGGTTTAACTGCTTCTTTACTTTTCCATACACGCTGCGAATTTCGTTTGCTGTTTCCATCACTTAGTCGTCAATTATTGTTGTTATACTTTTAAATAAGGCTAGCTATACTTCCCGACATGCTCGCAATAAGCTATGCTGTTGATGCTAAAAATCAACGGGTTATACCTCTAGGCTACTATTTATCTTACAACGAGCATACAAAAAGTGTCGTACAAAAGCATATGGCTGAATCAAATACGTTATCTATAGTTTGTGAGCAGTGCCATACTCAGGTACACATACCCGTTCTCGCGCATAGGCAACGGGCCGTATGTCCGGTATGCAACCACACGCTACTGTCTCATCGCAATGGAGCAAGCGAAAAGTTACTCGCTTACGCTTTCAGTGCTTTGATTTTTTTATTGCTCTCACTGCCCTTTAACTTCCTGACATTTAAAGCGAGCGGGCAAAAGCACAGTATCGACCTGCCAACGGGCATTACCGTGCTCATTGAAAATGATTACTTATCTCTTGCGATAATAACTAGTTTAGCCACGCTTTTGCTACCCGGAATGGTCCTCGCTGGACTGTTATTGCTTTCATTAGCGCAAATTCAAAACCGTCGCCCTTTTTACTTAGCTAGGCTGTATAAGTTGGTTAAAGCGCTTTTGCCTTGGAGCATGGCTGAAATATTTCTGGTGGGCACCTTGGTAAGTCTTATCAAGATTACAGAGTTAGCCGACGTATCTATAGGGCTGTCGTTTTATGCGTTTGTCGGCTTTTCAGCATTTACAGCCCTTTGTATTTATCAATTCGACACGACAAGTTATGCCTTATGGATGTCACAAGGTCAGCCCCCTCAACCCAAACCGCTATGCGAAAAACAAGCGCAAATTAGTATTCAGCACACGTGGGCATTATTGTTAACCGCTTGTATTTTATATATTCCTGCTAATGTACTGCCAATTATGTATACTGAATTCTTTGGCCAAGAAACACCCAATACCATTATTGGCGGTGTGATATCACTTTGGGAATCTGGCTCGTATCCGGTTGCGATAATCATCTTGGTTGCCAGTGTGGTTGTTCCGGTCGCGAAAATTTTAATTCTTGCTTGGCTTAATTTTTCCGTACAACGAGAGAAAACCACATCAAAACAATTACGTATACGTTATTACCGCGTCACCGAAGCAATAGGACGCTGGTCTATGATAGACGTTTTTGTTGTAGCAGTGTTGGTGTCTCTTATTCAAATGGGCAACACCATGTCTATTTACCCGGGCCAAGCGGCACTTGCCTTTTGTGCCGTAGTATTTGTAACAATGATAGCCGCGATGACGTTTGACTCTAGGCTTATTTGGCAGCAGTGGAAGCAATTACCATGACCACAAACGATCCGAACATTAACGAGGCAAAGGTAAAACCCACCTCATCCATTTCTCGCATTTGGATTATTCCGATCCTCGTTATCATTATTGGCGGATGGATGGTCTATTACCAATGGAAAAACCAAGGCCCACTTATAACGATAGAGATTCAGTCAGCTACAGGTATTGAAGTAAACAAAACCCCGATAAAAGTGCGCGACTTGGATATTGGTCAGGTCAAAAAAATAACCCTAAAGCCAGATCTAAACGGTGTACTGGTTACGGCAAGAATAGACGCTAGTGCAGCTCATTTGCTTAACGAGAACGCAAAGTTTTGGGTGGTAGCCCCTCGTATTAGCTTTTCAGAAGTATCTGGACTCAATACCCTATTATCTGGCAGCTATATAGCCATGTCGGCCGACGACAAAGGAAAAGAACAGCTACATTTCACTGCGCTTGAGCGCCCACCAGTAACGCCACCTGGTACCCCTGGCCTCCACGTCATGCTAAAAAGCGACGACGAATTTGCCTACAAACCTGGCGACCCCATCATTTACAAGGGCTTTAAAGTTGGTGAGTTTGAAGATGCCACGTTCAACATTGAAGAACGTGTAGTGTATTACGATGCCTTCATTGAAGCGCCCTATCACAAGCTAATTACTAACACGACCCGCTTTTGGGACGTCAGTGGCGTAAAGCTTCTACTTGAATCAAATGGGGTCAGTGTAGAAACCGGAAGCTTAGAAACCTTATTAGCCAATGGCATTACCTTTGGCATTCCTGAAGGCGTACCAAAGGGTGAACAAGTATTAGACAACGCCTTTTTCACTATTTATGGCGACAGTACATCTGCCTCAGATGCTCGTTATAAAGTGGCTGCGGAATATTTATTGCTCATCGACGAAAGTGTTAGAGGACTAACTGTCGGCGCTCCTGTCGAGTACCGTGGAATTGAAATTGGAAATGTTACCGCAATTAACTCCTTTCCTGCTATAGAGGGAAACATTCTTGAGCGGGACTATCCTATTCCTGTTCTCATTAACATCTACCCGGGTAAAGCTCGTCAACCCGATACTGAAGAAGGCTTGAGTGCCATTAAGCAGACCATTAGAAATTGGCTGCACCGAGATCTTAGGGCTTCTCTTCGCATGGGTAATATATTGACGGGCGGCCTTTACGTTGATTTACAGCATTTTCCTGATGTAGATGCCAAGAATGAAATTGCTATCATTAACGGATATGAGGTTATTCCTACCGTAAGTAACGAGTTTACCCAGCTAACGCAAAAAGCTGACGCTATCTTAGACAAAATTAATCAGCTACCGTTAAAGGAAATGGTAGAAAATGTACAGTTAGCTGTTGAGGATATGCGCCTTGCAGCTGAATCAGTAGAAACTGCGAGTGACGACTTCGACTTACTTATTGCTGACATTGATGCCAAAGCCCTCAACAGTAACCTTAACCAGGTTCTTGTGAGCCTAGATAGCCTATTGAAGAATTACAGTGAGGGAGGCTTCAATCAATCTGAAATTAAAGAAACCGTCGATGCCTTGCAAGAAACCATGCGCAATATTCAGCCGTTGCTATTGAAATTAAATCAATCTCCGAACAGTTTGATATTTTCCAAAGATGACGAGTCGGATATTCAGCCCAAGGCAAAAAATTGATGTGACTATTTAAGATACGGCCTTACAAAACTGTATAGAAAACATTTAGTTTGGCGCAAAAAATGAATGGTGAGATGAATAGTAAAATGAATAAGTCTGAAGATAGACAAGATATGCCCTAATTCGACTAATTGGGCATATACCCTAAACTTTATTTTTGGAAAGATTGCAAAACCTACCCGATACTCGAGGCAGCGAACCCGTAAATAGGGAAGAAAGGATTAAATTATATGATAATGCAGGCTAAGACTTTTTCTTTCAATAAGGACAACAAATGGCTTAAAATCATTACTTTAGCTGTAGTGTTTTCTTTTTTATCTGCATGCGGAAGCACACCAAACGCGCTGACTTATTACCTTCTCCATTCCACTGATAATGCATCAATGTCGCACCGCGACGCAAAGCAAACGGTGGTTTTAGATAACGTAAACTTACCAGAATACCTAAAGCACAGAGGCTTGGTATATCAAACGAGCGACACAAATCTTCACATTTCTACCAGCCATTTATGGGCAGAGCCTGTAGATGAAGGCCTTATAAAAGCGCTCGGCAGCGCATTAGTGTCACACAATGTTGCACTGGTTCGCCCTGACTATTATGCAAGTGAAGAGTCGTTGCACATATCTCTATATATAAACGACTTAGTCAGTACTTACGAAGGCGAAGTTATATTTTCAGGAGAATATGTAGTAACGGGAACACCTCAAGAAGCCAGTTTCCACCCATTTATGTACAAAGCTCCGCTCAACAACGATGGTTTTGCATCTAGCATAATTGCAATGAGAGCGACTATTGAAACGTTAGCTAAGGACATCAGCAATGCGGTTCACCAGCCGATTTGATTATGATTAGTAGATTCAAGCAATACATTTTTAGTGGTGTAAAAAGCTACCATAAAGACGAAACTAACAGGCGCATTATCGTGGTTAACCTGTTTGCAGCCGTGGGTATGTCTATTACGTTTTTGCTTGGTGCTCGCGCTTTTATTGAGGCGGAATATTCACTCTCTACAACGCTTTTTATAGCAAGTATTGCCTTTGCAGTATCTCAGCAATTGCAAGTACGCTTCGCATCAGCCCTTGCTCGCACCTGGTCTATCACACTGCTGATCAGCTGCTTGATGATACTAACATTACTATTGATTATCACTGGTGGTAAGGATAACACTGGCCCACTTTGGATTTATCTCGTTCCGCCTGTAACCATGTTTTTTGCTGGGTTTATTCGAGGCCTACTGGCGCTCATCGCCTTTACGATTACCTGCGCAATCGTACTCTTTGGGTTTAATGATATAGCCTTTATTGCCAACTACACATATGCGTTTAAAACTCGCTTACTCTACTCATTTCTAACCGTATCTTTTTTATCTGCTTTTTACGAATATAGCAGACAGAAAAGTTACGACACTGCACTTTATCTCAGTGAACAATTTGAGAGACAAGCGAAGCACGACCATTTAACGAGTTTGTTGAATCGACGTGGTGCCCAGCAGTGTTTAGACAGGGAGTACGCAAGAATGCTACGTAGTAAACGAGCGTTCTCTGTTGCCATCGCCGATGTAGATAGATTTAAAAGCATAAACGATACCCTCGGCCATGAAAAAGGTGACGAGGTGCTTCGACAAATCAGTAAGATATTTAGTTCTCGGCTTCGTGGTCAAGATATACTCGCGCGATGGGGTGGTGAAGAATTTATGTTTATCTTTGCCGAAACTAAGGAATCCGATGCGGTGAGGGCATTAGAAAGTGTAAAAGAAGTACTCAGCAAAGATCCGCTAAATATAGACGGTAAAAAGATCCACGTTACCAGTAGCTTTGGCGTAAGTGAGGTCAGCGGTGACACCGATGTTTCAAGTGCTATACGCCTTGCAGATAAGGCGCTCTATTTTGCGAAAGATAATGGGCGCAATCGTATCTGCACCTCTTCTTCTATAATCTCATCACCTACTTCTAACACAACGTCTTTAAAAGTTCAGTAATCAAAAAAAGTTTGTGTCCTTTACACAAAATTGACTCACGTTTAGTTACATTTGCGCTGTATTACTGAAACACTTTAGCGCTACACTATGTTTAGTATTCGCTATAAAAGTAGATCTAGCCATGAAATGGATGAAAGTTGCGTTACCTATTGGTGTCTTACTGGTAGGTTATTTAGGAATGAAAGGAATCGAAGCGTCTGCTTCTGACAACGCTATAACAGAGGAAGTTGATACTCGCCCAACCGTCACTATTGAAGCGTTATCGCCCGAAGATGTGCGTGTTCAACTCACTTCCTACGGCGAAATCAAGCCTCTTGAAACCACAAATCTTGCTGCGCAAGTATCGGGTGAAGTTGAGAGGTGGAACCCTAAATTTGTAAGCGGTGGCTTAATAAGGCGTGGCGAAGTCCTTTTTGAAATAGAAGCTGATGCGTATGAGGCAGCGCTTCTATTGGCAGAAGCAAACTTAGCTAGTGCACAAGCTCAGTTAATCCAAGAAGAAGCGCAAGCAGATGTGGCGGCAAAGGAAGCGAAAACAATGCCTAATGCACGGGTTACCGATTTGTACCTGCGCAAACCACAAGTAATGAGCGCAAAGGCAGCGCTTAAATCTGCAGAAGCTCAACTTAAAATAGCAAAGCGCGATTTAGATAACTGTAAAGTAAAAGCCCCATACGATGCGCTTATTGTCTCAAGAGACATCAGCACAGGTGACTATGTGACTCAGGGTTCACCTGTCGCAGTCCTTAATAACATAGAGTATGCCGAAGTCACTTTCCCTATTGCCGGGTTCGACCGCGTTTTTCTTTCAGATAGTACAATAGGAAGTGAAATTGCCATCGAAGTCGATGACATTCAGGGCGCTACGGTAAAAGGCACCATCCACCGAGATACCGGCGTTGTGGACAACACCACGCGCATGAGTTATTTCGTGGCACGCATTGAAGACCCCTATGCAATTAACTCGTCAAAACCTATCGTTAAATTTGGCTCTTACAGCACGATAGCTTTTGAAGGTAAAACGTTAAGTGACGTGTACCGAGTACCTCAGGAGTTGGTAACTAACCGCTTGCTGTGGACCCTTGACGGTGAAGACAGATTGAAATCTCAGAAAGTGAAAGTGGTGCGTGAGGAAAATGGCGACTTCCTCATTCAGGGCGACTTCAATGCGAATAAAGTAGTGATGAGTCTTCCTGAATACCCGCAAAACGGCATGCCGGTAAAAGTTATTGAGACTACGGCTGAAATCGTGACAGCACAAGCTAACTAAGGAGCTGTCATGGAAAATCACAACGATACACAAAGCGGCATTATTTCTTGGTTTGCAAGAAACTCTGTAGCGGCTAACCTTTTAATGTTTTTCATTATTGTCATGGGTATTGCCAGCTATTTTACTATTCAGCGCCAGATGTTTCCTAACATCGAAATTAATTACATTACTGTTGAAGCCAACTACCCCGGCGCGTCTCCACAAGAGATTGAAGAAAGTATCTTCATCAAAGTTGAAGAAGCGGTAAAAGACATCACTGAAATTAAGCGCACCGTATCCAGAGCATTTCGCGGTGGCGGTGCAGTCACCTTAGAAATTGATACTAAAGCTGAACTGACTGACGTTCTAGACAAGGTCAAACTTCGCGTAGACAGCATTGCTACTTTTCCTGCGGGTATGGAGCCTGTCAACGTTTCGCAAGTAGAGTTTCAGCAGCAAGTTATCGAAATGCCTATTGTTGGCGACTTGCCTTTATCAGAGCTAAAAGTGCTGGCTAAAGAAATAGAAGATGAACTACTTCAGCTTGGCTCCATTTCTCTGGTGGAAGCCAATACACCCGATGATGAAATTGCTATTGAAATTAAGCCCGATACGCTAAGAAAATACGGTTTAACCATTGCCGATGTTACTCAAGCTATTAATAGTTATTCAGCAAATATTTCGGCCGGCCAGCTAAGAACTAATTCAGGGATAGTGTCAGTTCGCGTTGAAAATCAATACTACAGCGGCGACGAGTTCAAACAAATACCAATTAAAATTGGCACTGGTGGCGCGAAAGTAACGTTAGGTGATGTTGCCTATATCAATGATGGATTTGTTGAGGGCGAACGTTACTTTAAGTACAACGGCATGAACGCCATCTACATTGCTGTAAAAGCCACTAAAACCCAAAACACCATTCCTGTAGCTGAAACTGTAAAAGCCTATATCGACCAGAGAAATGAGACCCTTCCTCAGGGCGTCAGTCTAGAAGTTTTGGTGGATATGACCTACTACCTTAATGCACGCCTAGACATGATGTTATCGAATCTTGTTCAAGGGTCTGTACTCGTCGCGTTTATGCTTACCCTTTTCTTGCGCTTTCGTTTGGCGCTATGGGTTATGGTCGGCTTACCGGTGTGTTTCTTAGGTGCAATGATGCTTATGCCGGTTTTCGGGGTGAGCATTAATATTCTCTCGCTCTTCGCGTTTATCATGGTACTGGGCATTGTAGTTGACGACGCCATTGTTATTGGAGAAAGCGCCTATACCGAAATTGAAAGCAAGGGCGGCGGCGTTGACAACGTGGTTCGCGGCGCTAAACGCGTGGCAACTCCTGCTACCTTTGGTGTATTAACTACTATCGCGGTATTTGCTCCATTTACACTGAGCAGCGGCCCTGAAGGTGCATTTTTCTATAACATCGCTGTAGTAGTTATTTTGTGTTTGGCGTTTAGTTTAATTGAGTCAAAATTAATCTTACCCGCGCATTTAGCCCACACCAAGTTCTCTCCGGTGCGACAGGACAGCTGGCGTGCACGCTTTAACCGAGGATTCTTTGCGTTCGTAAATGGCCCTTACAAGCGTACTGTTACAAAAGCGATTGAATGGCGCTGGGCAGTACTTATGATGTTCGTGGCTATGCTAATGCTAAGCATGGGCCTGATTGGCGCAAACTATGTACGCATGGTGCCAAATCCTAAAGTGCCACACGACTTTCCTAGCGTAAAAATAGAGATGAACGAAAACGTCTCTGATATGGCTACTATTAATGCGCTTAAAGTGGTGGAACAAACGATTCTGGACGTTGAAGAGCAGATCATAGATGAATTTGGCCAGGGCATGATACGCGATCGTCTTGCTTTTAACGAAGATAGAACTGAAGGGCGCATACTCACACCACTGGTTAATGAAGAAGATCGCCCTATCGACACCTTTGAGCTTGCACGACGCTGGCGCGAAGCCATTCCAGAAATTACCGGTATGAAGTCTTTTACCGTGGTTGATGATGTAAACGGTGACGGTGACGACGGTGAGTTCGGTTATCTACTTTTTGGCCCAGACATTGACACCTTAAACGCGGCTGGCCTTAAGTTCATTGAAATGCTGCAGCAGCAAGAAGGCCTGTTTGACGTAAGCTCAACTATTGACCCGCCGAGCAAAGAAGTGCAAATGACGTTACTTCCAGTTGCCTACGATCTAGGGCTTACCCTTTCTAATATCGCCTCTCAGGTTGGCGCGGGCTTTTACGGCGGCGAAGCACAGCGTGTTATCCGCAACGGTGAAGAAGTTAGGGTCATGGTTCGCTACCCTGAACTCACCCGTGAACGCTTTGCTGACTTGAAGTACTCTTTAATCAAAACACTTAACGGCCAAGAAGTGATGCTTGGTGATGTGGTTGCATTAGAAGAGAAGCCAGGTATTAGCTACATTCGCCGAGAAGGTGGTTACCGCAGTGTTTATATCTGGGGCAACATTGATGAAGAAAAAGTTGAACCTAATGAGGTCGTTACTGAAATTCAGGACAAGCTACTGCCTCAACTTAAAGAGTCATTTCCTTCGGTAATGACAGAGCTTGGCGGTGATATTGAAGAGCAGCAAGCACAACAAAACGAGCAAATACTCTTTTTCCTAGCGGCCATGATCATGGTGTATATCCTTTTAGCTGTTCCGCTAAAAAGTTATGGACAGCCACTTATCATCATGTCGGTTATTCCATTTAGCTTTACAGGTGCAGTGTTCGGCCACTTTGTATTAGGCCTAGATTTATCGATGATGTCTAACTTTGGCCTTATCGCAGCTGCCGGGGTGGTAATTAACGACTCGCTGGTTATGACTGATTTTGTGAATCAGCGCCGTGCACAAGGTTACAGCATTAAAGAAGCCGTGACTGAGGCCGGCACTGCGCGCTTTAGAGCAATTACGTTAACTTCAATTACTACGTTTGTGGGCGTACTGCCAATTATGTTTGAAACCAGCCTGCAAGCAGCGTTTGTAGTACCTATGGCTGCTGCGCTCGGCTTTGCTGTACTTTATGCCACTTTGGTGACTTTAATCTTAGTACCTTGTTTATACCTGATATTGCTCGATTTACGAGGCCCTTTCTCGTACATTAAAAGTTTGATTACACGCAAAAAGTCAAGCAACGGCGTGGTAAGCAGCAGTGCGAATGAAACATTAACCATTGAGGCTTCGGGCTCTGCTGAATAGCGGCCAGTACTCACTATGTAGCCGTTCAAAGTTAGTGTTATAAACGCACTTTACTTTAAAAAATGAGCCTTCGAGGCTCATTTTTTTTCAAGCCTATTGAAAGGAAAACACTATGAACAATGCAATTTCAATAAGACCAGCAACGCCTAGCGATATTTCACAAATTCGCCAGTTCATCCTGGAACTAGCCATTTATGAAAAAGCTGAGCATGAAGTAGAGGCCTCTGAAGAGGCGCTTCTAAAGACTCTATTTGGCGAAGGTGCCACTGCTCATTGCGTTATTTGCGAGAATAACAGTGCTCCTATTGGCTTTGCCGTGTACTTCTTTAATTATTCAACCTGGCAAGGTCGCAACGGGCTTTATCTTGAAGACCTTTATGTTTCGCCGAAATCTCGTGGCCTAGGTGCGGGTAAAGCGCTGCTGCAACATTTAGCAAAAACAGCGGTAGAAAACGACTGCGGCCGTTTTGAGTGGAGTGTTTTAGATTGGAATAAGCCAGCTATCGATTTTTATGAGTCCCTTGGCGCTAAACCAAAGAGTGAATGGCTAGGCTATCGCATGGATGGACAGACACTTATCGACTTCGCAAAACAGGCTTAACGCTGACTTGCTGACTTGCTGACTTGCTGATTTGCTGATTTGCTGATTTGCTGATTTGCTGATTTGCTGACTTGCTGACTTGCTGACTTAGTCAGTATGAAGGTACAACAATATTAGCTGCAAATACGCTTATAACTCCAACGCCACTTGGAACAACTTTTCTGCAAAATAAAAAAGCCATTCGCTTTCACGAATGGCTTTTAAATTCTATGGATAATCTTTCCGTTTTACTTAGAAAGAACCAACCAAAGATAAACGCGCGTTGATTGGTGCGCCAACTGTAACCTGATGCGTAGAGTGTGCATTAGGGAAGTAAAGCGTATCAGTTAAGTTTTCGACGTTTAGCTGAAGGCGAGTCTTGTCGCTAAGTGTGTAGTACGCTGATGCATCAATACGGGTATAGCTTGGCAGTGCAGGTGACGTAGCACTTGTCGATACCTTGCTTTCGTCTTGGTATGTTGCGCCAATGCCGAAGCCAAATACTTCATTCACTTCATAAGTTGTCCATACCGACATGGTGTTTTCAGGTAGCTCACGAAGCTCCACACCGCTTGCATTTTCGCCATCAAGGTTGCTGTAGTTAGCCGTAACGTACCACTTGTCAGTTATATAGCCTTGCAACTGAAGTTCAAAACCGGATACATCTGAATCTACTTCCACGAAGCTTTCTGCATCGTTAGGGTCGTTGTCCAATGACGTTTGCTCATTTTCAAAGATAGCAGCCGTGAAGCTCATGCTGTCATTGAAATCCCACTTAATACCAATTTCTTGGTTAGTGAAGGTATCTGGGTCAAGTGCGTCAGCATCACCATTGATATTCGCATACTGCTCGCCACTGCGAGGTAAGAATGACTCGCTGTAGCTTGCATAAATTGAGATATTCTCTTGTGGCTTATAAACAAGGCCCGCTCGCGGCGATACTTCTTCGTCTTTTCTGCTGCGCGTTTCAGCTGCTTTAACGTTAAACACTTCAATATCGAAACTATCAAAACGCGCGCCCAGCACTAGGTCGAAGTTTCCTGATAGTGCAATTTCGTCTTGCACGTAGAAAGAGTAAACGTCCAAGTCTACATGGGTGTCATCGTTTAATGTGCTATCCACGCCATTGTAGAATGTAGCAGTAACTGCATTACCGGCACTGTTCACACCGCTCAGTCCTCTAAAATTAAGAGGACGAGAAACATTAAACATCTCCTGATCGTTTCGCAGTGTATCTTCAGGATCATTTGCACCTACACGAGAATCGAACTCTGGGTTATAACGGTCTTGATTCGACTTGGTATTAATAACCTCACCACCAAAGATAACCGTATGCTCAATGTTGCCCGTTGCAAACTCGCCCACTAAGTTAGAAGACAAGATAAGGTTTTCACGCTGCGTGGTATCTACATAACCGTCAAGGGTTACTACTTCAGTGTCGGCGTCGTATGCCGCTGCGTAAAAGTTTGAGTAAACTTTGTCGTAGTCACCGTAAAAGGCGTTGAAGTTACCTTTTAGGTTGTCAGAGAAACTGTGTTCAACGTTTGCACGAAATACGTCGGCACCAAGAGTTTGATAGTTATTTTCTGGGTCGCCAAATACGATTTCTTCAAATGCTTCTACTGGTTCGCCGTTTGCCGTTGGCACACCACGGTCGATGAAGCGCTCGTGATCGATGTATTCGTATGACACATCAACATTAGTATCGTCGCTTACTTCAAAGCGTGCCGTTGGGTTAAAGCCATAGCGGTCGCCGTAGTAGAAGTCACGATGGTTATCTAAGCTTTCGTACATAGCGTTGATACGAAGCGCCGACTTGTCACCTGTATCAACGTTTGTGTCTAATTGAAGGTTGTAAGCACCAAAGGTGTTAGCAGAAACGTTATAATTTACGAATTGTTCGCCCGTTTTCGCCTTTTTAGATACACGGTTTAAAATACCGCCAGTACCGCCTCGGCCGAATAGCAATGCATTCGGTCCACGAAGAATCTCTACCTGTTCAACGTTGTAAAGTGCACGATAGTATTGAACGTCATCACGATTGCCATCTAAGTAAAAGTCGGCTGTTGAACGTACGCCACGAAATACCACTGCATCGCGGTGACCTTCACCTTGAGACGTATTAACACCTGGCGTGTAATCAATAATTTGACCAACGCTAGTAATACCGCGAGCCGTAATTTCTTCAGCGGTAATGATCGACAAGCTTTGCGGAACATCAATGATGGGTGTGGGGCTCTTGATAGAGTTCGACTGATTAACAGAAAGGTACTTACCTTCCACTGTGAGTCTCTCAATATCTTCCATATCGGCAGCAAATACAGCAGGGCTTAACATGATCGCAGTAGCAATGCTCGTAAGTTTGAATTTCAAAATTGCTCTCCAAATGTTCTTCAAAGTGTTGTGTGTTTGTTGGCAACCAAGAACCTTATTATTCGGCAATACTTTTTTAAGTCGCTAGCATTTCCAAACCGCTTAACTTTTCATTCGTTTTGCAATTGCAAATAATAATAGTTGCTATTTGTGGTCTGGATAATATAGAAAAAATGTCAAGATGACGAGAGCAAATACATCAAAATTTAAAAACTCTTTATAAATTTCCTTAATCCTTAGTTTAAAAAAACGTCTGCCAGTACACTTTTCGAACACAAGAACTAAAAATTATCGTTTTTTTCTCAAAATGTTTAAGAAAAAGTTAATTAGGAGAAATGTTAAAAGCCCGCTTCGTGTAGTTTACGGTTCGGCATTTTTAGCTGCGATTTGAGCTTCACTACCTTCCAGTATTTAAATCTAAGAGCAACTGCTGTGTTACAAAAACAGGTTGTCCTTCCAACGCTTATTCAAAGTTGTTTATCTAGTCAACTAAATGACTGACATAAAATCTCTCGAGCCTGATGTACTGATGACGCCAGTTAAGGGGGGCGTTGAAATAATGGGACACTGCGCACGTAAAAGGATAGTGATATGACGCTTTTGAGGTATGGTCTAATTGAGTATTAGATGTAAGGGAAGTCAGTTGTACAGATATTAAAATGTGCAGGTAATAGATTGGAGGCACATTAGGGTAATGTATTAAGTTCGCATTCAGAACCCGAACTAATTTTTACTTAGTTTAGAATAAGAACTAGCCGCTATGCCGCAGCATAACGGCTTAGGATTAGCGCAACCGTATTCTTCGCTACATTTTTTTTGTCATTACCGCTCAGGGTGTCTTCAATTTTAAAAAGCTGTGGCCAAAAGCACTGACCTTTTACAAGACTCTCAATTTCATCAACAACTCGACTTAGATCATCAAACTCAATTTTATTATCTGCTTTCGCGGCTTTTAACCAGCGATGCAATGCTGTCTCTTGCGCTTTTAATTGAGCAACTTCGTCTTTCAGCTTGTCAGGGTCATAAAAAAAGTGCCCTATTGCGACCCTTGCAATATCTAAATGTTCTTCAGTAACGGTAAATTCAATGTCTTGAAGAATTAACTCACATAGCTGTTCGGATAAATCACGAGACGAGTCGTATTCCACCGTTATACTTAGTTTGGCGTCTTCAAATTGCTTGGTAACCAAGTGCATCACCAACTCTTCCTTAGTAGAAAAGTGGTTATACACGGTGCGCTTTGACACGTTCGCCAATTCAGCCAGCTTATCCATACTGGTGCCGTTAACACCAAACTCTTGGAACGCCTGTGTAGCCGCCTGAATGATGGCTTCGCGTTTTATATCACTACGCGTTCTTGTATTGCCTACCATGTTGAAAGTCTCAAAATAAATCCCCTATGCTTTGCCCGTCATTTCGCGAACTCGCTTGGTTTCCATTTTACACCGAACAGTTTACTTTTCAATGCAACCGCACTAAAATGCACTCACCAGTTTACTTTAGGTATTAACTGCTTATTCGCTCTTGTGCTGAAGCATTATTACTTAACGTTCTCATGTCTATACTTTATTTACCCTGACAATGGATTACACACACCTATGTCCATAATGCAATTTTCTCACATTCTATTTTTAAGCGTTTTATCGGTTTCAACCCTGACTGCATGTTCTCAAGAAGAGCCCGCTGAACAACAATCTAGCGCAACTCCTCGCTACGTGAAGCTTGCTACGGTAAGCAACATTCCAGATTTTGACGAGTTTACCTTCCCCGCCGTTGTTTCGGCGGTTAAGACTGTGGATTTAAGCTTTGAAGTGTCTGGTCGCCTTATTCAAACTGACTTAGTGACAGGTAGCGATATAGAAAAAGGAAAGTTGCTGGCCACTATCGACCGTAAACCATTTGAGCGTCGTGTTGAAGAATCGAAGACACGCCTAGACCAAGCAAAACGCGAACTAGATAGAATTCAGAAGATGTTCGCCCAAAAGTTAGTCGCACAAAGCTCGCTTGATAGTGCAAAAACATCTTACGAATTAGCGGTTATTGACTTAAAGAATGCCGAGCAGGATTTAAGTTACACTCAGCTCTATGCCCCGTTCGACGCAAAGGTGTCACAACGCCTTGTTGAAAACAACAGCTTTGTTGCTGCGGGCACTCCTATTGCTCGCCTTCAAGATGTTTCCAAGATTTACTTCAACATTAACGTACCCGAGCGTTTGCTCACCGCCAATATTGGCCGTGGTATCAAACAGGCAAGCGCCACGTTAGCCACTAATCGCAGTCAGTGGTATCCAGTGAATTACGTAGAGCACTCCACACAACCCGACCCGGTTTCGCAAACCTATGAAGTGGTATTTGCTATGGAGCCTCGTGAAGAACTCCCGCTTACACCCGGTGCCCGCGCTGTGGTTAAAGTAAGCTTACAAGGTAGCATGTATCCTGAAGGCTTTGTTGTGCCAGTAAAATCCCTTGTTGGTAACAAAAGCTCAGGGTTTGCGGTATGGGTATATAACGACGAAACGAGTTCGGTGACAAAAACACCTGTTGACGTAAAGCATATTGAAAACGAGCTAGCAATTATCGAGAGTAATAGCCAAAGCGAAATCACACTTGGCCAGCAAGTAGTTGCTGCTGGAGCAACACAAATGCGTGCAGACATGAAAGTGCTTCCTTACCAAGGAGAGAAGTAATTTATGGATATCGCACGCTATTCAATTGATAAGCCCGTCAACATTTGGCTAATGGTAGTCATCCTGCTTTTAGGCGGCATTTTGGCCATGAGCAAAATTGGTCGCTTGGAAGACCCTGCGTTTACCATCAAACAAGTAAAGGTATACACCAGCTATCCTGGCGCCAGCGCTGAAAAAGTGGAGCGTGAAGTTACCGAGCGCTTGGAAATTGCGATTCAGCAAATGCCACAATTAAAAAAAGTAACGTCAGTTTCATCGCCGGGATTGTCTGAAATTACGGTTGAAGTGAAAAGCACGTACGATAGTAACCTGCTGCCACAAATTTGGGATGAATTAAGAAAGCGCCTTCGAGACACTGCCAGTTCACTACCCACCGGCGCACAAGACCCCATTGTGTTCGACGATTTTGGTGATGTATACGGTCTTTACTATGCGTTAAGTGCGCCGGATTTTGATACGCGTGAACTTCGCGAGTTTGCCCGCATTATACGCCGCGACCTGCTTACGACAGAAGGCGTAGCTAAAGTTAATGTGACAGGCGTTCAAAAAGAACAGATTGTAGCGTATATCAACCCCTACCAACTAGCGGGCTTAGGCATTTCCTTTCCTGATCTCGCCGCCCTTTTTGAAGATAACTTAAGGCCCTTTAACGGTGGCCGAATTAAAGTAGACGAGAAGAATGTACGCTTAATTGTAGAGCGCGCACCAGATAGGCTTGAAGAAATCTCAAACCTTTCTGTGGTAGTGCCGGGCACTAACCGTTCACTTAGAGTTGCCGATATTGCCACATTGAAATTAGAGCCCGCGGACATACAGCCAGTTCATGTGCGCTACAATGGCGAAGAAGCGTTAACACTTTCTGTCTCAGCCTTAACTGACGTAAATATTGTTGATGTAGGCGAGCGCGTTAACGCAAAAGTGGAGAAGCTACTCCAAGAGTTGCCTGTTGGTATTACGCTTACGCCCATATACGACCAAGCTTCAGTAGTTGATGAGTCGGTAACCGGCTTTATTAACAACCTTGTCATGTCAGTCGCTGTGGTTACTTTAACCCTGTGTTTGTTCATGGGATGGCGCTCAGGTGTGGTAGTTGGCTCAGTCCTTCTTGTTACCGTGCTAGGTACTATTCTTGTTATGTGGCTCATGGATATTCAGCTTCAGCGAATTTCGCTAGGTGCTATGGTTATCGCCATGGGTATGCTAGTAGATAACGCTATTGTGGTTGCTGAAGGTATGATGCTTCGCATGGCCACTGGCTCAACCGCTAAAGAGTCTGCCAGCTTTATTGTTAAGCGCACACAGTGGCCGCTACTTGGCGCAACCGTTATTGGCATTGCGGCGTTTTCAGGCATAGGTCTTTCAAACGATGCCACCGGCGAGTTTCTTTACTCGTTATTTGCCGTAGTCTTAGTTTCACTAATGATCAGCTGGGTATTAGCAGTAACGTTAGTGCCTGTTCTCGGCGCTTATTTCTACCGCAAAGGCATGGGTCAAACTGCAGGCAACGAACTCTCAGCATCGCAGCGCTGGTTCAAGCGCACGTTGTTAGGCGCACTTAAACTTCGTTGGGTAACTATTGGTGCATTGTTTATTATTACTATCGTGGCTTATGGAAGCTTTGGTATGGTAAAGCAAGGTTTCTTCCCACCATCAAATGCCCCGCTATTCTTTGTGCACTATTGGGGCCCGCAAGACAGAGACATTCGTGCAACTGAAATCATTGCAAAAGAAGCTGAATCACGCATTTTAGCAATGGAAAACGTGACGGCTGTAACTACTTTTATTGGCCAGGGTGCAGATCGCTTTACCCTTACTTATGCACCTAAAAGCGCTAACGAAAACTATGCTTTTTTCATGGTTCGGGCGAATGAACTGGATAACATCCCTGCTATTCAAGAGGAGCTTAGAAGTAAGCTCACGGGCTTAGATTTCGACGCCAATTTCTATATGGAACGCATGCAGTTTGGGCCCGGTTCTGGTGCAAAACTGGAAGCAAGGTTTTCTGGCCCAGATACTGAAGTGCTTCGTGAATTAGCGGAAAAAGCTAAGGCTTTGCTCTTTGCTGACGGAGAAGTAAAAGACGTACGCCATAATTGGCGTGAAAAAGGCTTTGCCATCAACACGCAGTTTGATAACTACAATGCAGGTATTGCTGGCGTATCGCATAGCGACTTTAGCCAAACCATACAGTATGCAAGTAGCGGCGTTCAGCTAGGTACAGTACAAGACGGCGACTATGCCTACAACATCGTTGCGAAAATGGGCAAAGCAGAAGATACCGAGCTGCAGTCGATACGCGAATCGCAGGTATGGTCTACGCAGCAGCGACAGTACGTGCCTTTCACTCAGGTATCGCAAGGCTTAGAGTTAATGACCGAAGAAATGCGTATTCATCGTCGCGACCGTGTGCGCACCATTACCGTAGAAGCGGAGCCGGGTGATGATGAAACCGCGGCTAAAGCCTTGGCTAGAATACGCCCACTCATTGAAGACATTGACCTGCCATCAGGGTATTCCCTGGAATGGGGCGGCGAATTTGAAAGCTCTAGCGATGCACAAAAAGCGCTGGGCGCAGGCTTACCCGCAGGCTTTTTAGTTATGTTTATTATCTCGGTATTGCTGTTTGGTCATGCACGCCAGCCACTTATCATTTGGCTTGTGGTACCTATGGCGGTTGTAGGTGTTGTCACAGGCCTTCTTAGTACAGATATGCCTTTTGGCTTTATGTCGCTCCTCGGCTTCTTAAGCTTGTTTGGAATGCTTATTAAGAATGCCATAGTGCTTATTGAAGAAATTGACCTTCAGATAGAAGAAGGGTTGGCCATTCGACAAGCGATAGTCGATGCCACAATAAGCCGTGTACGTCCTGTGTCATTGGCGGCAGTTACTACCATACTAGGTATGGCACCGCTGCTATTCGACGCCTTCTTTGCTGACATGGCTGTGACGATTATGGGCGGATTAGCGTTTGCCACAGTGCTTACGCTTATCGCTGTACCCGTGCTTTATAGCCTGCTGTTTAAAGTAAGTTACCGCAAAAGCTAAGGCTTAAAAACTAATGGTCTCTTTACCAGAATATTCACAAACGCTGGTAGAGAGACCACGTTCTTTTTTAGCCATGCTTACACCATTAATACAAGCGTTCAGATATTAACGCAAACGCGCCAGACTAGCGCTTAGCCTCCACCCGACTTTGCATAAACTTCATTACATCTCGCCACGACACCATGCCAACTGGGTGCTTATCTTTATCAATGATGGGAATGCAGGAAATTTTATGCGTATTGAAAAGCTCAATGGCCGCGAATACTGAATCAGTGGGATTTAGCGTTATCACTTCACGGGTCATAATTTGATGGGCTCGTTTATCAAGCGTCGCGCGATCTAGCATACGCTCACTTAACGTGTCGACGAAAGGGCTAACCGATTTCATTAAGTCTCTGTCGGATATAATGCCCTGAAGTTTATTATCGTGAACCACAACCAAATGATGAAACCCTGTTGCCGCAAATAACTCTCTTAACGACTGCAAGCTATCGTCCATATGCACGCTAACTACACGTGTAGACATAATTTTAGCAATGCTCATCAATACTCCTTATTCACTCAGCTTTTTTCTCTTGCAACATTCTGTCGCTAAATACGTGTCGCGACAACTGTAGATCGCAACCACAATTCTGCATACTAGCTTGGTAAATTAAGCCATCCTGCCTACTAATAGTATTAGCTAGGCCCATTAACATAAAACACTCTTAGATAAATATCGGTTGCGTATACTTCAAACGTACGGATTCTCGCCCATGGCCACCGCAACGCAGAATAACCTCAAGTCTAGCTCAAGCTGATGATAATCAGGCTCCATGTAGCAACAAAGTTTATAGAAAGCTTTGTTGTGGTCCTTTTCTTTAAAATGCGCAAGCTCGTGAACTACCAGTGCTTTTAACAGAGGCTCTGGTGCATAGAGCAAATCGTTGTTAATGGCTAAGTCGTGTTTGCGCGTTTTACCTTGCATGCGGTAGGTATGCGTACCTAACGCATTGGTAACCATATCCCCCTGCTTCTTAAATGCTGCCCGACCAAATGGTGGCGCATTTTTTAAGTACTGCTTTTTAAATTCCGTCGCGTATTGATAAAGCAGCTTATCTGTAGTTACATCATGGGCCTTGGGATATTTCTTCAACAAGTAGCTTTTTAGCCGATTGTCTGAAATTAGCTGTAGGGCTTGCTCTACAATAGTTGAAGGGTAGCCATTAAAATACCGAGCATATTCGTTCACGTATGTTTCTCCTTTTCAAGAAGAATTATAAAGCATTTAAACTATGTAGATAGCACTGACTTTTGCGAACCGGCTTTTTTATATAAAAGATAAAAATAAAAAAGCCGCAGTAAAGATTACTGCGGCGAAGGGTGTGCTAAGGGAAGCACTACGGGAAGTTTGTTTACCTAAACTTCAAAGGAAAAAACTAGTCTACGGTAACGACGACTTTGCCTACTGCTTTACCGCTTGCTAAACGATCGTGAGCCTGTGCGATTTGCTCGAATGTATAGTCTTCAGCATCAATAATTGGCTTTAGTGCGCCTGCATCTACAATACTTGCCAGCTCGTTTAGAATTTCGCCATGCGCTTCACGGCCTACGTTGTGGATCATAGGCAACAACATAAAGACTACGTTCAGGCTTAGCCCGCTAAAGTGAACAGGCGACAAGTCGGTTTCTAGTAAAGATAAAGTAGTCGAAACCTGACCGTTTAATTTGGCAGCAGCGAACGAGTTTTGAAGGTTATTACCGCCGACCGTATCGAAAATCACGTCAAAACCGTTACCGTCTGTGTATTTACTTACGTAGTCTTCAACTGATTCACTACGGAAATCGATGTAGGTTGCACCTAAAGATTCAATAATTTCTTTTTGCTCATCAGAGCCACCCGTCGCAAATACGGTAGCCTTCATATGCTTGGCAAGCTGTACTGCTATATGCCCTACTCCACCAGCACCGCCATGAACGAGTACTTTTTGCCCCTCACTGGTGAGTGCGCGAGTTAGCCCCTCAAACGCGGTAATACCTACAAGAGGAATGGCTGCCGCTTCTTTCATAGAAAGAGACGAAGGTTTGTGGGCGATAAGGCGAACATCGGCCAGCATTTTTTCTGCAAGTGAGCCTTGTAAATCGCCAAGACCACCGGCACAGCCGTAAACTTCATCACCTACTTTATAGTCTGTAACGCCTTCACCAACAGCTTCAACAGTGCCTGCGAAGTCCATACCTAACACGCCTGGTAGTTGTGGAGCAAAGGGTAAGTCGGCACCCGATTGGCGAATCATCATGTCGATTGTGTTAACGCTGCTTGCTGCAATACGCACAACAACATGCCCGGCCTTTACGGTTGGCTCTGGAATATCGTTTTGTGTAAATTGTTCAGAACCGCCAAATTCGTTTATTACCATCGCTTTCATGATTAAGCTCCTTTAAAGCCTGTTGTTTGGGTACGGGACTAATCATAAGTACTAGAACTTCAGATGATAATTGGTGTATAAAGACAAACAGTTTTTAGATTTTATTGATAATTCAAATGAACATAGAACACCTCAAGCTTTTTGTGCGTATTGCGAGCACAGCAAATATCAGCTTAGCGGGGCGTGAACTTAACATTTCACCTGCCGTGGCGAGCGCGCATATTGGTAAACTTGAAGAAACGCTAGGTGTTCGCTTAATTCACAGAACCACGCGGAAAGTATCGCTTACCGACGATGGAAAGCTTTTTCTGCCCCATGCGCAAGAAGTGTTAGACAGTATTGAAACTGCGCAAGCAGCCGTGGGGATCGGCGCGTTAACGCCACAAGGAACATTACGCGTCACCGCCCCTGCTTCATTTGGTCGAATGCATTTAGTACCTGCGATCCCTGAATTTTTAGAACAATACCCACAGCTAAATATCGATTTCAGGTTCAGCGACAGTATTTTAGATGTAGTAGAAGGTGGGTTCGATGTCGCCATTCGCGACGCAGAATTAAAAGACTCTAACTTACACGCCAAAAAGCTAGCTGATGATAAACGCATTATTGTGGCGTCAAAAAACTATATTGAAAAATACGGTAAGCCAGAAACGCCAGCAGATCTCAAAAATCACAAAATAGTCAATCTTACCGGCTTAGAAGTGTGGGACTTTAAAGCCAGCCAAGGTATCACTTCAATTAAAACGCCTAATCACTTGCGTATGGACAATGGTGAAGCGGTACGCGACGCCTGTATTCAAGGCTGTGGTATAACCCTTACTGCTACATGGTGCAGCTACCCTAATCTAGAAAGTGGCGAGTTAGTTCAAATACTGCCTGACTATCCTCTTGCTACCGATTGTGCACTATGGGCAGTGTATCCTAGCAACCGGTTATTAGCCCCTAAGGTTCGCGCGTTTATTGATTTTTTAGCTGAGCGCTTTAGCGGCACGCCGTATTGGGACGAAAAGTTAAACGGCGTAGTTATTTAAGTTTATCTCATTTAAGAGAACTGGTTTTCTCACTTTTTTTATTTTCAAAACAAACCACCAACTTTTCAGTAGCTTCGTGGTTTCTCTACTATGCTTGTACTAAAGTAAAATTGTCAGAACAATGCTTTTTAGGCAACATTTAAGGCAGACTTCAAATTGGGTAATACAATGATAAAAAAGCCGTACTTGTTCTTCACGGCCATCTTAAGCCTGCTGCTAGCTAACGTTGCAGCAGCAGAACAAAGCAAACTTAAGATTAGCGGTTTTGGCACCTTAGCAACCGCTACCGCTGATACCAACAAGTATCAATTTCGAAACGACCGGGCTCAAGCCGAATTTGCCAAAAAAGATGGCTTTGCATTAAAGCCTTTAAGTCTTATTGGCGTGCAGCTCGATTACAGTCTGTCAAACAACCTCGACTTCGTAGGGCAATTTGTTTATAGAGAGCAAGATGAGCAGGACATAGACTCAATAACGCAAATGGCTTTTTTGCGCTATAACCTAACGCCTTCGTGGCAGGTTAGAGCCGGAAGACTTGCAGCCGATATCTTCCATTTTAGTGATACGAGGGATGTATCTATTGCCTACCCTTGGGTGAAAGTGCCTACAGAAGTTTACGGCATTGTCCCGGCTAGAAGCCTTGATGGCGCTGATATTAGTTACTTGAAACGTTATGAAGAGTTTAACCTATCGGTAAAGGGGTTTTGGGGTAAAGGAGAAAGCGACTTTTCAAGTAGGGATTTCGAACCTATCACCTTTGAAAATTTACGCACACTTGGCATTGAATTAACCGCTTTTGATTGGAGCGTAGCGTTAAAACACACGCGCACTGAAGCTGGAAATGATAATTTTGATATAGCACAAGTCACCTCCGCTGTAGAGTTATTACAACCTTTTTGGAGCGGCGCGGCTGACTTTTCGGATTCACTGCAACTTCGCGACGCTACTATTCAGTATACCTCTCTTTATGCCAACCGTTATTTAGGTGACTGGGAAGTATCCGGTGAGCTTTCGCATATTGATTCAGAATCTGTCGCACTAAGGCCTTCTTTTAACGGCTTTCTAAATATTAGTTACCTTTATGGTGCGCATACCTTTTACGGTCTATTTTCTTTTGCAGAAACCGATACCTACTTTCTTAGCGAAGAGCAGCCTGAATTTCCCATCATTCCTGCTACAGCTGAACTCGCTATGTTTGTAGAAGAGGTGGCCAGCACACTGGCTCACCGGCAGAAGACATTCTCTGTGGGCTGGCGCTGGGACCTACGAGAAAACCTAGCGTTTAAGGCACAAGTTGAACGAACCAACGTTAAAGCAAGAGGTACCGGCCTTCGTGCCCGCGATGGTTTAGTCGTTGACGATGAAGGCGGTATAGCACACACCCTATTCCTCGCCTTAAGTTTTAGCTTTTAAGGGGGGAGTATGTATTTATTAAAACCCATCCCCTTGATAACTGTTATAACACTACTAATGCTAAGCATGTTTTCTATGGCGCAAGCGCAAGAAAAAATTGTCGTTGTCACTAACCCTAACAATGATGTGCAGGTATTGGACAAAAAAGGCTTAATAGACCTATTTATGGGTAAGTACTCAGCGTTTCCAAATGGCAAAGAAGCCACGCCTATTGATGTAGAACTAGATTCCGAATTGAAAAGTCAGTTTTACAAGTCTTTAGTGGGCCTTCCTCTTGCGAGGGTTAATGCCTATTGGTCGCGACTAAAATTCTCAGGCCGCGTTAAACCTCCTGCGGTAGAGCAAACCATCGACGATATTAAGGTGCGGCTTGAAGAAGACGAATCGGCACTGGCCTATGTTTATGAGTCGACGGTCACAAGCAACATGAAGGTAGTTTATCGTTTTGATTAACGTACAAGGTCTAGGTTTTCGTTTTTCACTGTTTTTAGTCGCAGCGGCAATGTTAGTGGTACTTACTACCGCTGAATTCTTTTATCGCGTGACTTATGAAAACGAAATAAACGAAGCTAACAGGGATATCGAAGAGCTTTATCAAACCGTTGGTGCAACCGCATCCATCGCGGCTTTTTTAGAAGATGAAGACTTAGCAAAAGAAGCCATTAATGGTTTGGTTAAAACTGACAAAATTCTAGCGGCCTCTATAAAAAGCGAGGCCCTTTATTACCAGACGAATGTAACTGAAGCTATCAATAAAAGCATTGAACCTCGGGTATTTGTGGTTAGGCACCCTTTTATGCCAGAAGAATCGCTTGCTGAGGTGAATGTCTACCCTAATTTCGAATACATTATTCACCAAGCAGAAAAAACCAGTATCGACAACAGCTACTCACTGTACGCTGAAGCCTTGGTAGTTGGTATAGTGGCGTTGATAATCACCTACTACATTATTATTTCCCCTATGTTACGAGTAGGCCGCTCTTTACACCAAATCACGCCTGGAACATCTCAGAGGATCCCAACGCCTAAATATCACTCGCGCAGTGAAATAGGCAAACTCGTCTACGACACCAACCAGCTGCTGAACAAAGTTGAAGAGCAATTTACACAAGAACGGCAATTAAGAGAAGAAATCGAGTTTCTTGAAAAGCGATTTAGAATGCTGTTTGAAAACGCCAAAACTGCAACTGTTTTGATGGCTGAGAATGGCACTATAGCGCTTCGAAACGACGCGTTTAATGATTTAGTAGAGAAAACGGAGCTAGGAATAAAGCAAGGCTATGGCGAACTGTTAGACGAACTATTCGAAACACCAGAAGCAATGAAAGCTGCACTTCAAGAAGCCTTTGCGCGAAACGAGTTTGCGACGGGAGAGTACAAGCTAAAAAGTAGCGCAAATGACAATGCCATTTGGGTTCAACTTATTGCTAGCCCATTATTGACAGAAGAAGGTGAACGTTACTACCAGCTTACGTTAAATGACATTTCGAGTCGTAGACAAGAGTTACAAAAGCTTGCGCTACAAGCAGATTTTGACGCTTTAACGGGTATCTACAATCGAAATGGCGGTGAAAAGCTCATAACCAAACTCATGAGAAAGGAACACCAGTTCGCGTTGGCACTGATTGACCTTAACGGTTTTAAAGCGGTAAATGATATTTACGGTCACGATGCGGGTGACGAGGTTCTCATTTTTGTTGCTGAGCAATTGAAAGAAAAAATACGCAAAAACGATGTCGCGATACGTTGGGGCGGCGATGAATTTATGTTGTTACTGCAAGCGGACGATAAAGAGTCGGTTCAGAAAGTGGTAGATAAAGTGAATGCTGGTGTTAAACAACCTTTTTATTTTAATAACGATAGCAAGCCAACGGTGGTTTCTATGAGCGTCGGCGTTGCCTTTTACCCTCAAACAAGTCGAAATTTGCATGCACTGATTAAGCTGGCCGATATTGCTATGTATAAAGCGAAACAAAATAAAGTATCGGCGCCAGACGACTACCTTATCTTTGCTAACCAGTGCAGGCTAGATGATGAAGATATGAGTTAGCGCTCTTTACGCCAACCTAATATTTTACCAGCATTCTACTTTCAATACTTTTACGCGTTGTACTTTTAGCGCCTTCTTCGCTCATGTCTAATGCACTGTGCGCTAAGTGGGGGATCCCACTGTTATCGTAAATATTAAAAATAATACCTTCATCCACGCGCATTTTAGATTTATAGAACCAGCGATGTTGAGGGTTAGGTGCTACGCCTAAAATCTCCCCTTTGCGGTCTGGATACCAAAGCTCAATGTTTATCCAGTCTTCGACATCCATGGAGTCAGGGCAGATAAAACCTAAGGGAGAAGACATGATAGTGTTTTCAACGGGTCTCCACAGGTTTACGAAACCAAAATGCCCTTTGTGATATTCAGCGGCTTTTTCTTCTCCAACTAAATCGATAAGACGCTTTTGAATGCCTTTTTCACTGTAATCATTGTGCACGTTTCTCGCAGGTCTGCGCGACGCGTTTTCATCATCTATACGTACAGTGTGATCAAATACCAAGACTTCTTTCGCACCAATTTGCGTTTGGAGCATTTCCACTATTTTACGATTATATAGTGCTTCTACATCTTCATTGAATGGGTAAGGAACCGCTTTAAGCCCCTCTAAAAAAGTAATTCCATGGGTTTTGAAACCAATATTCGCGTCGCTATTTCGTATGTCGTAGACATCAACATTGGTCGAGAAAAGTTCAGGCGATATCAAATTGCCATCAATACCATCTACGTCAAACTCAAATGCCTGTGTAAAAGGCTTTCTTACATGGTAATTAACTGAAGCATTCATCTTATCTCCCCCCATTAAAAAGTTGCACGCTATTCGTTTTTAAGACGAAGCGTTAAATAGGTCGAGAACTATACCTACAGCAATTTGAATGGAAAACCCCATAAGTACTGAAGCAGTATTTAGTTTTTATTGATAATTTATTGGCACACTTCCATTTTCAACAAAATCTATATTCTGACTCTATAAATAACGCATTTTTAAAGTTTAAAAAGTGCAATATTCTTTTGCCATCGACGCACTGTCATCAATGCAAACGAGTAACCTGCACCGATACAGTGCATTTAAACGGAGAATATTTATGACCCTTTCAATAACGCAAAGAGCAACTATAGATAACGTTGAAGAAACAAACGGAGCCTTGCAACAAGCACGCTCGCTAGTCCTTCCTAGCCACGATGAAATGTTAAAACGAGCGCCCTCGGTTCAACGCTTTTGGGACAGCAACCGCTTATTACTAAAGAGCGCATGGCAGGAATGGGGTGAGCAAAACGAGCAATTAGCTGAGTGGGTAACAGAAAACTTGATAAGTGAACCGCTTCGCAATGCTGTTACGCTAGCTTGGGAAGACCCAGCTAAAGAACAAGCTGTAGCAAATTTATGGGAAGAGGTTCTGCCAGGTGTATATCAGGCACAGCTATTTGATGTTGAAAAACTTCATCTTCTGCGCGCTTATTTAGACGGTGTAGCCGATGCCGGCATACCCCTTCGCCCTCCTTACGGTATTGCGCTAAATCGCAACGGCGGCATGTTGGATGCACGTTCTGAAGGTTACTTGGCCGCACCTGCGTTCCAAACGTTTTATAACCTAATTATGGACAAGTACATGCGCCCTATTTCACGTATGCTATTTCCTGAAGTAATGGGGTTCGATAGCCAGACGTTCGGGTTTTCAATTCAATATCAGGAAGGCATGGATACATCGCTTAGACCGCACACTGACGCGTCGGCAGCGACAATGAATATCAACCTCAATGTGCCAGGGGAAACCTTTAAAGGGTCGGAAGTTGACTTCTTTAATCAGGAAACGGGCAAGGTAACACGTACAGTGTTTGCACCAGGTGTTGCTATGCTGCACAGAGGCAGTGTACCTCACGCCGCCCAGCCAATTACTGGTGGCAGCAGAACTAACATGGTGCTATGGCTTTATGGCGATAGTATGCAAATTCCGCGGGGCGTTTTACCAACGTCAAAAGCTGATGCTAAATCGAGATGGACGGTTCCCAACGCGCCAAAAGATAGTTTTGCGCCTTTCTAATATACAAAAGCCGAGTTATTAGATAACTCGGCTTTCTTTTTCATCTTAGTGCTATTACTCACTCAATGGTACATCTAGATAGATGTATTTAAGTGCGTCACACTTTATTCACTAATTGTTTTACCCAGCATACGCTTTAACGTACCGTCCTTATCAATGATGTGATGCTTAAGCGCGCCAGTAATGTGTAGCGATAAAGCGACAATTACCGTGTATCCTAAATAGAAGTGAATCGCTCCACCCAGCTTAGACAGTTCGTAATTGATAGGCAGTGTTTTTTCTGGGTCTTCTACACTAAAGTTTTGGGCAAACACTTCCACCCCGAATACGGATAAGCCGTGCCCTCCGAGTACCGAGGCCATTAAACCTGATATAGGCATCATTAATGTTGCAATAATCAGAACCCAGTGCACCACTGTGGCTAACTTGTGTTCAATGGGTTTGTAGTTAGCAGCTGCACTGGGCCAGCCGTTCTTCATACGCCATATTACGCGGGCTAACGCGACAAATAAGATGATAAAACCAATGGCCTTGTGCCATGGATAAAGCGCATAAACACCATTTTCTGACATGTAAATGCCGGTAGCGAGTAACCCGATAATGGTTAACCCCACCAGCCAGTGTAAAAATACGGTTGTCGTAGCAAATTTGTTGTGGCTATCGTACTGCATGCTTTCCTCACTTTTTGTCCATGTTAAGAACTACATTATTCGTCTAACGTATCTCAACATTTTATAATCCCTCACACATTGTGAGGGATTACTAATAAGGTTTAAAGCAATTTGTAGGCCTATTTTTCACTAGCAAAGGTGTTTGAAGTCTTGTCTATTTAATCAGAGCGTAAAATAGAGAAGCTAATTTTACAGCGCATCAAAAACGTTAATGCGCCGCGATGATGACGTCTAATTCGGCAATTAACATTTTAATATGAGAAGGATCATTAGCAAACGGATGTGGTGCTGCAAAGGTATTATGGTCATTATCAAAGTAATCTCCTGCAACATCGGCAAACCGGTCAGAGAAAGCGGCATCCATAAAAATTTGTGCGCCAAGCTTCAGGTCGCCCCCAGCAATACCGTAAGCGCTTTTCACCATTTTGCTGCCCAAAAGCGACTTCGGATTTACCGATACCATTTTAGGGCCATTATTTTTGTATTTACTGCCCAAGTTCATGGTCCACATGGTAATCGCTAGCTTGCTTTGCGCGTAGGCAGCACCATCTGAGAGCTGAACTTCACCACGTAACGCGCTCCAATTAATAGGAGCCTGTGCAGCCGATGACACATTTATCACTCTACTTTGTGCGTCCATTACATCGATTAACCCTAAAGTGATCATATAAGGCGCTATGGTGTTAACCATAAATCTGGCATCTAGCCCTGTGTTTGTAACAGGGTTTTCCATTGTAAATACGCCGGCATTGTTTATTAATACATCTAGATGTTTGTTTTTGGCTTTTACTGCAATTACGAGTTGCCTTACATCATCGAACGAAGATAAATCGGCTTGAACAGTATCAAACGTACTTCCTGGAAATTGAGCCTCTAGCGCACCTTTTATATTCTCCAGTTTCGCGTTATTTCTACCATGTAAAATTACGTTGTGACCTTCTTTGCCCAACATCTTTACCGTTTCTAGACCAATGCCGTCAGTGGCACCTGTAATCAATACTGTTTTCATTATTGCTCTCTACCCGTTAATTTTATTAAAAAGTTATGGCTCAATCTTTCTTTTAATTAATTGCCTAACATTAAGTTATCAATAATGCCTAAACTAGATAAGCGCAGGTTTCGTTAAAGCAGTTTCAAGGTAATCTATATAATAAACAGCTTACATTTTCATCGTGTTTAAAATGCTTATATCAGCAATAGATTATTTATAAAAACCATCTAGCCAGCGCGCTAAATAACACTTAGACTGCGAAGATAAAAATAAAAACGACAGGTATTGCGCCAGTGCGCTAGGCACGCGGTGCTCGACATCACTTTTATGTTTTTCCAATACGCACCAATGAACGAAAAGGTCTGGGTATTGGCCAATTGCTACAAACATAAGTGATGAGGTACTTTTCATTTTAGTAACAAGGGTTCTCAGTTTAATGTCACAACAAAAAGTAGGTTTAGTGGGCTGGCGCGGTATGGTTGGCTCAGTTTTAATGCAGCGAATGCAAGAAGAGCAAGATTTCGCGCACATTGAGCCCACCTTTTTTACCACCTCTCAAAAGGGTATTGCAGCGCCAAACTTTGCTGGCAAAGATGCAGGTGTTTTAGAAGATGCGCACGACATCGAGGCGCTATCAAAACAAGATATTATTATTACCTGTCAGGGCGGTGACTATACGAAAGCCGTTTATGATGACCTTCGTGCAACAGGCTGGAACGGCTATTGGATTGACGCAGCGTCAGCCCTTCGCATGAAAGATGATGCGGTCATTGTACTAGACCCAGTAAACCGTAAAGAAATTGATAGTGGTATTGAAAAAGGTATTCGCACCTACGTGGGTGGAAACTGTACCGTTTCCCTTATGCTGCTTGCGCTAGGAGGTCTATTTGAAAAAGACCTTGTTGAGTGGGCATCACCAATGACTTACCAAGCGGCTTCAGGCTCAGGTGCTAAGCATATGCGTGAACTTATTAGCCAAATGGGCGCTATTCACAGCAATGTAAAAGATAAAGTAGAAGATCCGGCTACCGCAATTTTAGATATCGATCAGCAAGTGTCCGAGTTTATACGAAGCGCAGATTACCCAAGTGAGCAATTCGGCGTTCCTCTTGCAGGAAGCCTGATCCCGTATATCGACTCACAACTACCTTCAGGTCAAAGCCGTGAAGAGTGGAAAGCCCAAGCCGAAGCAAACAAAATTCTAGGCATAAAAGGCGGCGAAGTACCTATCGACGGTATTTGCGTACGCGTAGGTGCCATGCGCTGTCACAGCCAAGCGATTACGCTTAAATTGAAGAAAGATCTGCCAGTTAGCGAGATTGAAGAAATCTTAGCGAAACACAATGACTGGGTAAAAGTCGTGCCTGATGATCGTGAAGTGACTATGCAGGAACTCACGCCAGCCAAGGTAACCGGTACGCTATCTATTCCAGTAGGTCGTATCCGCAAGCTTAACATGGGCCCTGAGTATATCTCAGCGTTCACCGTTGGCGATCAGCTTTTATGGGGCGCTGCAGAGCCGCTTCGCAGAATGCTGCGTATTGTCCTTGAGCAAAACTAAAACTTAATTTTACTCAGTAAAACCTAAAACGCCTTACCATTAACTGGTAAGGCGTTTTTTATTTCTAGTATTCCTCGCAATGTACGTAAAACATTAGAAAAGAGTATGATGCTAGTTAACTAACTCAGACCAAACAGCAAGTTCATTGCCGCCAGGCTCTACAAAATGAAAACGGCACCCACCGGGAAAATCAAATAAGGATTTGGTAATCATACCGCCCGCGCTTTCTACGTTAAGCTGAGCTTTAGCAATGTCAGCGGCATAAAGTACTAACAAGGGCGCCCCGCTCTCTGCTTTTGAAACCCGTTCCGCTGCGAATATCCCACCATCCAAACCGGCATTGCTAAACGCGCTGTATTCATTACCGTAGTCAGTAAAGCACCAGCCGAACGCAGATTCAAAAAACGTTTTAGATGCGTTTAAGTTTAATGACCCAAACTCAACGTAGTTGAGTTTAATACTCTCATTCATTTTCTCTTCTCCCTGAAATGTTGTTGTACCTTCGAATAGTTTAGACTTATTGACTAAGTTATAAACTACCTTAATCGTTTAATATAAAAGCTGCATTCGTATGGGAGGCGCCTGACTTTGACCCGTTTTTTTTGTTCTAAATTATTATGTGTGTTTGCAATAAGTTTTGCTGCGTTTCATGTTCACGCTTCGATAGCTGACCGGGTTAACGAAATCAGTCGGCAAGTAGAAACTGTCTCGCCCACGCCAATAGGCGCTGCAATTGATGAGTTAGAAACGCTTTTGCTATCAGATACATTGATAGTAGACGAAAAAAGAACGGTCGCCGCTTTATACGCTCGCTACCAATTGTTAATCCATCAGCGACCGAATGACAATATTTTACGCGAATTAAAAGAGCTAGAAGATAAATCCAGAGATGGCCTCATTATCGCAGCAGGAATAGCGAGAATGTATGGCATAAGTGCAGACTACACAGAAGCTTACAAACGTTTTGACGCGTTAATTTCTACGCCATCCCTTCCCGCTGATGTCAAAGCCTATGCCCTAATCTACCAAATTCTTACTTACAGTGAGGGGCAGGTTTTTGCTCCTAATGCAGAGCTTATTAATACGGTTAATGATTTGCTTGTCACTCATGATCTTTCTTACCTCAGGCCTCTCTACGATTCTATCGTGGCAGATTACTATCAGTCGGTAAGTGCTTACGAGCTTGCCTTGCGCTATTACGAGAAGTCACTAGCTGGCGCGCAAGCGGCCAACCAACGAATTTTAGAAAGCGACAACCTTTATGCCATTGGTATTTTATACCGAAATTTAGGTGATTATGATAACGCTATTGGCTACTTCGAACGCGCCGTTGAGCACGATAAAAATATTGATATTAACTATTCAGAATTTTTAGCAACCTACGGGATAGCAACCACTTACTATCGTGCTGGAAAATTAAAAGCTGCAATAGCGCTATCTGAAAAAGTAATAGCCCACCCCCTTTCTTCATCTTTTTACAATAGTGAAATTTATCGTTTGAAAGCAGAAGCACATCTTACTTTAGGTGAGTTAGATGAGGCCTATCAATCGTTAGCACTTGCACGCGAACTTTATGATGAAAATCGGGAGGATGAACAAACGACATGGCGTGCGCAGTTAGACAAAACTGCGGCTTATATCACCGCAGCAAAAGGTGATTATAAACTAGCGTTCGAACAGTTTGAGGTGTTTCACGAAGCATATTTACAAGCGAAAAAGTACGAAGATTTAGAACTAATTGAAAGCGCTAACTTGGTCCAACAAATTACCCAAGAAAAAGAGAGAGCGAACTTACTTGAGAATGAGAACAAAGCTTTTGAAGAAGCGTTAAAGTTGAAAAACGAAGCGCAACAGACACAAGAGTTATTCTCAATGCTACTTTCTGTGTTGGTCGCATTAACGATGGTTACCATTGTAATCATTTTAATTCTGCTAAAAAAATCAAAACAGGCGAATGCACTGTACTCGACTGCAAAAGACAAAGCCGAACTACACAGCCGCATCAAGTCAGAATTTATATCAAATATTAGCCATGAGATCCGCACGCCTCTGAATGCCATAATTGGCTTTGGTCAAACCGTAGCTAAACGTTCATCTGATTTAGAAACGAAAGATTTAACAAAGAAAATCGTCACTGCATCGGAAATGCTTCTACAGCTTATTAATGACCTATTGGACTTTTCGAAAATAGAAGCCGGCAAACTAACGTTAGCGATAGGACCGCATCACGTAAAATCGAGTATTAGTGCATTAATTGACATTTTTTCTGACCAAGCGCAGCGCAAAGCTCTGAACCTAGTGCTAAATGTTGATGAAAACCTCAAAAATGAGCTGATGTTCGATGAACTCAGATTTAAGCAAATTATGGCTAATTTGCTCAGTAACGCCATCAAGTTTTCTAAAGATGGTATCGTCGAGATAGGTGTTCGCGTTACTGAGGCTTGCGATAGTCATTGCACCCTTCATTGCTGGGTCAAGGACAACGGTATTGGCATATCTAAAGAAAACCAGGCAAAGCTGTTTACGCCTTTTACGCAAGCGGAAAGTTCTATCGCACGAAAATACGGCGGTACAGGATTGGGGCTTAATATTACCAACAACCTGCTTAAATTAATGGGCTCTTCTTTAACCGTAGAAAGCGAACTTGGCAAGGGAACCACATTTTCATTTGACGTAAACTTTGCTTTAGCCGCAGACGAAGACAGTATGCCTCCTGCAGCTAATGAGGAGGATTCTCACTGTTTATTGGCTGGAAAGCGGGTGTTATTAGCCGAGGACAATGATATTAATGTAGAGGTAATGAAGGCGTTATTGGAAGAGTTTAAATTGGATCTGCATTATGCGTCTAACGGACAAGAGGCCATTGATGCAATGGCAAAACAAGAATTCGACTTAGTTCTTATGGATGTCCAGATGCCGCAGGTGGACGGCATAAGCGCGACACGACACATCCGCCAAATCCTTAAGAAAAATACGCCGATCGTGGCGTTGACTGCAAATGCAATGCAGCAGGATATCGACGAATGCCTAGCCGCAGGCATGAATGCTCACGTTGGTAAACCGGTTGATAAAGTGCACTTGGTGAATACACTTCAAAAATTCCTTTTACACAATTAATCGCTATTAATTTTGCTGCACAAAAATAAATAGCTAATCAGTTTTTTGCAGACGGTAAGTTTTACTGATGCTTTTCAGTAGGTAGCAAAGCGCCTGCCGACATACACGGGCTTCCTTTTTGTTTTTGCTCATTCTGTTTAACTAGTTCAACAACATGGCTATTTACTGGTGTAGCAATATGATGTTTATTGCCTAACCTAACTATCTCTCCGTTTAAGTAATCTATTTCAGTACGCCTTCCTAGTACCAAATCTTCATACATGGAGGAGCGTGCTTCGGGGTCGATTTTAAGCGTCGATGCAGCAATCGCCTTGAACAAAAAGTTAGGCAGCTTCATAATTTTTGGCATCAGCTTGGGAATGACCTTACCGGTTCTTGCTGGAGTAATTCCTTCCGCTTCTAATACCCTCAATGCTTCAGACAATACTTTAGCCATAACCAACCTGTATTGCCTATCCCCTAGTTGAGATTTAAGCGGTATACCAGACAATGCATTGACCGCGTTATTCAAGTTCATAATGAGCTTGCCATACTGCACCGCTGCCATATCTCTATAAACCGTCACCGGCAAGGAAGCGTTCTCAAGTGCCTTCACCAACTCGGCACAGTGATTATTGGGGTCTTCTATGGCGATGTTTCCTTCTGTACCACAATGGAAGTGTCCTTTTCCTTTGTAAAAAACGTTGAATGGCACCATGCCCGCAATAATAACCTGTGTTAAATGTTGTCGTAATAAGTCAGTGTTACCCACACCGTTTTGCAGACTAATAACAAGCGCGTTAGGCTTTGCACACTGGTTAATGATGCTGGCAGCACTCTTGGTATCTTGGCTTTTAACACAAAGTAGAATGATCTCTGCATTAGCTAAGCTATCGTTATTTAATGAAAAATTGACGTGGTGAGCGTCGGTCATTTGATTGCGGCCCTGCCAGTCAGTCACTTTCAAGCCATTTTCTACGATGTCGTTGTGTAATCGCTGGCGCCCAACAAGCGTAAGCATATTTGAACTGTTGAATGCACGGCCGGACGCCAACAAACAACCTGCAACATAACAACCAATACTACCCGCGCCTAACACCACGATATTCATTGATGCTTTTCCTATCATGTCTAACTTTTTGCTATTTCTTCAGACTGCTTCGTAACGATCGAAATGTAAACATAAAAATCACACACAAATAACAAAAAACGTTTTGTATCAGATATTTCCTATTAATGTGATTCAATCTTTCAATTTTCTCCTAAGACGTGATCTCCTTACAATTAGACCAAGTAGTCAAATTATATATGGTCAAATAGAGGTCATCATGTTCGGTCAACAACTCGCGTCAACTAATGCTCGTAACGCTGAAAATTCTGCCAAAAGCAAAGTTGCTTTGGTTGCAGAAGGTGGCGGTCAACGCGGTATTTTCACAGCAGGTGTACTTGATACATGGTTAGATGCTGGGCATGACCCCTTCGATATCCTTATTGGCACATCGGCAGGCTCGCAAAACTTAACAAGCTTTGTTGCACGTCAAAAAGGCTATGCAAAACGTCTTATTCGAGGCTTAACACGACACAAGCGTTTCTTTCAGATGGGCCGCGGTTTGATGGGCAAGCATATTGTCGATTTAGACTGGTATTTCGACAAAACCCAAGAAGCGAACCGTTTACTTGATCTTGAGACTGCGAAGGCTAATGTTGCGGACAGAGAAATTTTATTTACCGCCACAAATTCCAGAGACAGACAGGCGTACTTTCTCGACCCGATGAAAAGTACTCACAATTGGGTCGATCTTATCAAGGCTTCGAGCGCCCTCCCCTTACTTTACAAACAAGGCGTTCCGCTTCACACTGAAATTGAAGCCAAGCAAGCTGCCAATACAGATTTTTACTTAGATGGTGGTTTAGCCGCGCCTTTGCCCGTAACAGAAGCTTATAACCGGGGCGCTACAAAAATCGTGGTGATTAGAACCGTTGATAAAGGTTTTCAAGCTCAATCACCTTGGCTACAAAAGTTAAGCGCAGTAATGTGTGCAACGGGAACCTGCCCAAAAACTATCGACTATTTACTGCAGCACGAACATGCGTATCAAAAAGAATTGGCGTTTATAGAAAATCCACCTGAAGGCGTTGAGGTAATTCAAATTTTTGCTTCAGATAAGCTACAAAGTAAGCTTTTAGGTAGCACCGACGCGCAGCTTCGCCATGACTACAAACTGGGATTAATGGCGGGGTCTTCATTTTTGAAAAAGATTGAAATACCTTCAATCGCTTATGGCAGAAACATACGCTCTACATCGCCAAAGGCGATGCGTCCTATACAACCCAAGCCTGCTAGGCAAGTTGCTGCATCAATAGGTCTTAGCGCCTAAAAAACGGTTACAAAGGTTTTCAACACGATCAATGCAGTAAAATAATAAAAAGCCAGCTATGCTCCGGCCATAGCTGGCTTTGCGTTGTGAAATTACGAGTTACTAGTCAAACATGTAAGATACTGTTGCGCCGAAAGTTCTTGGCTGACTTGGGTAAGCATTGAAGCTGCCAGCCTGTATGGGCGGTGGAAATGCTGACAAATAGTATTCATCATTGTTTAAATTCCTCACCCATAGTTGAACACTAATTCCGTTAGTAAAGGTTAATCCTGCACTGGCATTTAGCATATTAACTTCACGAGTGAGTTCAGGTGGAACATTCTCTACAAGTTGTGTCTCACTCTCATGTAGATAATCACTTCGAATAAAGCCAGTAGTGCCATTTTCGAATTCTAAGTGATAAGTGAGGCCTGCAACGAAGCTTCGTTCATGTATGCCTGCGGGCTGCGTACCTGAAAGATCGATTGGCCCATTCACGCCATTTGCACCAACAAAAGAGTCGTAAACTGGGTCTAAAATTGTCCCAGCAAAGCTAAATACTAAATTCTCTGTTACATCTAGAGTTGAATCAAATTCAAGACCCTGCGTTGACTGTTTCCCGGCGTTCGCCAACACGTACCCCGTACCTACAAATGTACTCGATTGAAAGCCTTCGATTGTTTGGTCGAACAGCGTGACGTTAAATGCTCCCCGTTTGAACCTTGCTTTTACCCCCAATTCATAAACCGTTGACTCTTCCGGCCCAGCATAGCGGGTTCCATACGTCTGATTAACACGCGCCAAATTGCCAGATTCCAGTGCCGATTGGTCAGAAGCAAACGGCCGTGTGTCGCGGGAAAGGTTCCATGAAGAGGCTTTGAAGCCTGTAGCAGCAGTAGCGAATACATTAAAGTTTTGATTAATCTCGTATGCGATACGCGCACTCCATGTCACTTTATCATCGTTAGTATTACCGTCTTCTACAGTATTAGGAAAAACGAGTTGCGGAGGCAAAAACTGAACGCCTTGAAGCGTGGGAATAAAACCAGCTAAAGCCGGTACCGCTGTTGATAACGGCACACCGAAAACTGTGGGATCATTTATGATGTCGATAGAGGACAACACTTCGTTATTGTTTTGTTCTACTGATACGTCTTTCTCGTCTTCTGTGTAACTGACGCCCACTGTTGTAGTGAGCCTATCTGAAATATGATAATCAAGATTAAAGAACACAGATAATGCATCATTTTTTTGTAGAAACTCGCTGTTCACGAACTGGTTTTCATTAAAAAAAGTGCCCGCCGGCTGACCATACAAAGGTTCAAACGCGCCAAGAAATCCATCTGGGAAAACTGCATCAAATGGCAACGGTGTGGGTAACGAAGCGAGTGCTTGTGCAACCCCCGAATTCAACAGTACGTCGAAATAAGACCGAATGTTTTGTCCGTAGAATAAGGTATCACCTGTGTCTACCTCTTCTGAGAAGTAGAACATCCCGAACATCCAATCCAATGTATTTTCACCAAGGGAAGTAAGACGAAGTTCCTGAGTGAAGGTATCTATCTCTGTGTGCCCTTCCTCTGACAAAATATCGAGCGATGTATAATCTACATCCGCGAAATAGTCAGATTTATTGTTTCTGTAAGCGGTGATAGAGGTTAACGCGAATGTATCAAAATCAACGTCGATTTGCAGAGAGACTCCGCCATCTTCTACCGTATTACTGGGATTAAAATTCAGCGCAGATTTAAAAGCAAAGGGATCATCAGTCTCTAACACGGTACCGCCTAATGCACGTACGACAGCCGTTGTAGGTCCATTAATAACGTCCGCGACAGTGCAACAGCGTTCGTCTATCTCACTATAGTCAGCAATAAATCTAAACTTAACGTCGGTGCTAGGTTCGTATAAAGCCTGCCCTCTGATATTCCACCTATCACGATTATTTAGCGTATCTACACCATCAACAACGCTTTCAGTATAACCATCACGTTTGTTCACTCCACCAGACAAACTAAATGCAAGCTCATCGGTTATACCATTTGTATAGTACCCTTTTAGCAATCGCTGATCATAATTGCCTACTCCTAGCGTCAATTTACCCTCTTCGGTAAAAGAGGGTCCTTGCGTTCGTACACTTATTACCCCAGCCGATGCGTTTTTCCCAAAGAGTGTGCTTTGCGGGCCACTTAATACTTCAACCTGCTGGACGCGCGGTAAGTCACCAATTTGTGCGGCGGCTCTTGAACGGTATACACCGTCAATAAAAACCCCAACAGAAGGTTCAATTCCCGTGTTGTTCGCACCATTGCCAAAACCGCGAATCGAGAAATTGGTATTTGCTGAACGTTGTAAAGGGTTCACTCTTAATGTTGGCACTAACGCCTGTAAATCCTGAATATCTAGTACTTGAGTTTGCTCGATAGCTTCTCCGCTAGTAACAGACACAGCGATAGGCGTTTCCTGAAGCCCCGTACTTCGCTTAGAAGCGGTGATTAGTATTTGTTCATACAACTCGTCTTCAGCTTGTTCGTTAATTTCCTGCGACATAGCGGCGTGGCAATGCAAGCCTAAGCACAACGCAATTAATTTAGTAGTGCGGTTTAAGTTAAAGCGGGCGGGTAAGCGTTTACTCATCTTTTACGATTCTCTTGCTAATTATTGTTGTAAAGAGCCTTTGCTTGCGCGGCGAATTCAACATGGCTCAAAATTTAGTCGTAATTACAATAACTACGCATCATTCGAAATGTAAACAGAATGTATATAACATGATAATAAGAGTGATGACGGGTAAAACGGTTACAATTTAGTCTAAAGCAAGAAAACAGAGGGATGTAGAGGAACCAAGTAGGAATTAAAAGGTGATATTTAATATTTTAATATATTGAAATCATTGAAATCGATTAGGTAACGCCGATTTCGTTAAAGAAAGTGAATATTGCTAAATGTTTACCTTCGTTTTTCGGCTTACTAACATCAACAATAAAAATACAAGTAATTGATTAAATCAGACTTTTTATCAACCAACTTGACAGAAGGTATTAAAAAAATTATAAAGCGCGTTTTTAGTATAAAGCGAAGTCAAACATGTCAGAATTATCAACACCTGTAAAACAAACTGAAGCACACAAACTTATTGAAGGTTTATTGAAATCTAGCGATCCAACTGCCGAGCTAGATAAAATTTCTGAAGAGTACAATATCGCAAATTGGGGCCAAACTAATGCTGTTTCTGCCGACCTTTACGATGCCGTACGCGACTTACTTGGCAAAGGCGTAGTGACAGGTAACGACCTTGTTGCAGGAAAAGACACCATGGATCCAATTGTACATAAAGTACAGGAAGAAACAGAAAAGCTTATCGCCAATCCAAGCGAAGCAGACGCTGACCGTGTACAAACCTTTGTACTTGGCTTCCTACGCACTTTCGTGAGCCAACTACTTCACCCGGGTACAAAGAAAGCGATTTACGCGAAAAAGCTTCCTGACCTAATAAAAGTTTACCAGCAGGTTGCTAAGTAATCAGCGCTAATTTATACGCACAAAAAAACCGGCCTAAAGCCGGTTTTTTGTATTTGGCGGAGAGAGAGGGATTCGAACCCTCGATACGCTATAAACGTATACACACTTTCCAGGCGTGCGCCTTCAGCCACTCAGCCATCTCTCCAAATTTTGTATCAAGAAGATTTCAACTACGAAAACCTTTGAGCGCGCGTATAGTAGGTAAAGCCGCGCGCTTAATCAAGAACTTGCTGGAAAATATTCAACAAGTGCTTATAAAACGTGCGCTTATAGCCCGCCTTTCGCTTTTAACTCGGCTGAGAAGTTAAGCATGCGATCAAGTGGAATAAGTGCACCTTTACGCAATTCATCATCAACAAAGATTTCGTGCCCATCAGTTTCGCCTGTTAAAGAGGCCTTAATCGCTTCTAAGCCGTTCATTGCCATCCAAGGGCAGTGAGCACAGCTTTTACAAGTAGCGCCGTTACCGCCCGTTGGAGCCTCTATAAACGTCTTCTCTGGCGTAAGCTGTTGCATCTTGTAAAAGATGCCTTTGTCAGTGGCAACAATGAAGGTGTCGTTACCCATGGTTTGCGATGCTTTTATCAATTGACTGGTTGAGCCAACTGCATCCGCCATCTCTACCACGCTGGCTGGTGATTCAGGGTGAACCAGTACTGCAGCGTTAGGGTATAGCGCCTTCATGTCTGCAAGCTTCTGCGCAGAGAACTCATCGTGAACAATACACTCGCCCTGCCACATTAGCATGTCGGCACCGGTTTGCTTGGCAATGTAAGAGCCTAAGTGTCTGTCAGGGCCCCAAATGATCTTTTTGCCCTGGCTGTCTAAGTGCTCAACGATTTCAAGCGCGATGCTTGAGGTCACTACCCAATCAGCGCGCGCTTTCACAGCGGCCGAAGTATTAGCGTAAACCACAACGGTGTGGTCAGGGTGCTGATCACAAAACTCGCTGAACTCTTTTACCGGGCAACCAATATCAAGCGAACAGGTCGCTTCAAGGGTAGGCATTAGTACGGTTTTTTCAGGGCTAAGAATTTTTGCCGTTTCACCCATGAAGCGAACGCCAGCAACAATTAATGTTTGCTCTTCTACATCTCTACCAAATCGCGCCATTTCTAAAGAGTCAGCTACACAACCGCCAGTTTCTTCAGCAAGCGCCTGAATTTCATGGTCGGTGTAATAGTGTGCGACAAGCACAGCGTTGCGAGCCTTTAGTAAGGCTTTGATCTCTGCCTTTAACTCAGCTTTACGTGCTTCTGATAATGGCTGTGGTTTTGCTGGGAACGGGTACTCTACCTGATCCACTCGAAATGCTACTGACATTAACCTACATCTCTGTTGCGACAAGGGTGCGGATTATACCCAACTGTCATAAAAATTACATACTACCTATTCAACATAAGCGTAATTAAATAGTCGTATTTGTACTTACCTTTCTACTACATGGGGTTAAGTTAACCAGATCAAAGTAAAAAT